>CACZXH010000007.1 GCA_902785065.1 uncultured Bacteroidia bacterium | reverse complement strand
CTTCATCCATCAGGCGCATCGCCTGGACGTACTTTGGATAGTTTTCATTCTTTTTCATGCACCTTCGTGTTGTGTCCAACTTTTGGGGTGCAGATCATGCAAACCGGGGTCTGCCGCGTTTTCGTGCACAGAAGCACTATTTTGCTCCCGAGGATTCGGGGAGTGAGGTTCGTGTTAGGGCATCGAATCCGAAGAATGCGAACCATCAGTTCGCAAGATGGGTGTTACTTTGTGCCGTGCTAAAGGACATCATAAGGATCTTCCCTGCAGACAGCGGAAAGTGCTTCCGACGCTGTTCAATAAGGGGTGTTGATAACTTTTTCGCGGGACTCGGAAAACGAATTTCCAGTTCGCGATTCCCTGCTATATTTGTAACCGACATCCCCCTGGAAACAGTCCCTGAAAGAGTCATCTCTCCGGACCTTGCGTCCGGGGGGTGTCGCCCACTCTCTCTCAACCCTAAAAACCTATAATGCCCATGTCTGTATTCAACACGGACAGCGTCACCATCGTCCATAAAAAAGGTGACTGGTTCATCTCCGTCTCCGAAGAACCGAAGGCGCTGAGCACATTTTTTGACCTAATAGCACTTGTAATTCTGAAAAAAAAGCTTTCCTTTGTAACAGAGACCGCAGCAGTCCAGGCGCAGGAGCAAAGGGCCAAGGATGCGAAGAGCTTCCGCCGACTGAATGCCTCAGATTTAAAATAGTATGCTTATTTCTTGACAGGGATGAGTGTACTTTTTTGTTTCTGAGGCATTTTTCGTTTATGGACCCTTTCGGGGGTACATAAAGACCACGCCTCCCGACGTCCCGGTTCGGATGCAGGGAGAAGTAGAGACGCCACCCCGTGTCAGCCGGGGATACCGCATGATCCGTTGGCAAAAAGGAAAGCAAGCTATACAGACTATGAGCAGAGAATACAGTGACATGAAAATGTACCAGGCCCAGAACACCCTCGCCCTGCTGAGCCTGATGGGCTTCGACGGACTGGAGATCCGGGAGGACGCGTATGTGTCGTTCCGGTTTTGCGGGGAGGTCTTCGAGACCGCGCGGATGGAAGGCCGCGCGTGCCTCGGGCTCAGGAGGGATATCTACTCCTTCGAAGAGTATGAAGCGGTGATGAAGGCCGGCGACGAGGTGATGGGCACGAACCCAGACCTCCAGTGCCTTTTCTCCGACTGCAACTGCGCAAGGATCCGGCTCTGGGTCCCCTGTGCCGATGCAAACGGCTACGAGTCCGCCCTGCTGGGCGGCATGGACAGGATGGATGTCATCCGGGCCGAGTTTGAAGCGCGGGTGCAGCGCCGGCTTTTCGAAGCGGCCGCCCCCGTCTTTGAGAATATACTGCATAAACGATAACGCATATGGAAGCTATCATCATCATTCTATTGGTCGTCCTTGTCGGTTTCTCCTTCGCGATCTGGAAGGACGGTCGCCCCAAGGACAAGGAACAGCCCGTCGATATCGGGTTGCAGCAGAAGGTGGATTCCCTCCAGAAGAAGATGGACGATTCCCTCGTCAGGATCATGTTCCTCGAGGACAAGGCGAAGGCCGGATCCGACAGGAAGGAGGAGAAGGAAATCATCAAGAAACCCTTGACTGCGGAATCCGTCCGGATCGCTCTCCGGTATAACGGCTTCTCCCCGGAGATCATCGACACCAACCTGGACGACTGGCAGGCGATACGGTTCAAGGTGGAGGAGACATTCTTCCGCATCGACACGTCTCGACTCCCGCTCCTGACGCTGGAGACGGGGTTCCGGATGGACAAGGAGGAGGACGTCGAACTGATGGAGCGCGCCGCGCGGGAGGTGACCACGGGCATCTTCGTCGGGAAGGCGAACGTCCTCCGGGGCGAGGAGGAATCGGCCGTCGTCTTCCAGGCGGAGTTCATCGCCGACTCCTACCTTTACTTCAGGGACAACTTCAAGGAGTACCTGAACATCGTCATCGAGACCCACAAGCGTTTCTACGAGACCTACGAGAACCTCAAGGAGGAGAAGAAGAAGGAACTGGACCAGGTGGACCGGGTGATCAGCCAGGTCCGTTCCGGTGTGGAAACCAAGAAAGTCATGTCATAACTCGAATCATTAATGAAATCCATTGATCCATCCCTCAGAAATGCCTCCGTGCTCCTTGCCGGAGGTGCTTGCCTCGTCCCGATCCTGACTCGGATTTTTAGCCCTTACGGCTTGCTGCCCATACGGGGTGCCTGGCTGGCCTCGATGCTCGTCATTCCACTGCTCTGCTTCTGGTGCGGGATGCTGCTGCACTACCGTGCCGGCGGAAAGGCAAGGGTCTGGCTTCAGGCTGCTGCCGGACTCGCCGCGGCCTATATGTTCTATCTCGCCCGGCATACCGTCAATGCTCCCAGCTTGAGCGAAATCGCACCGACCTACCTTTTCGCCTTCTTCCTGGGCATCGCCCTGCCGTGGGACCACCTTCGGGAGAACGGAGACCATCTCGGGGCGAAATCCGCCGTCCTGTGCGCGATGACCGCCCTCACCTACACGGCGATATACGTAGTGTGGCATAGGCTCATCATCGGACCGGTGATGGTCCCCGAATGTGAAGACATGCGGCAGTTCCTTCTCGTCCTCGCGACGAACATGCTTCCCCTGGCCATGGTTCCACCGCTCCTGTTCGCCACCGAGTTCTCCTTCTCGAAGGCGGGTCAGTGGCTCGGGTCTCGCAAGTGGTTCCTCTGGATGGCAGTCGCTGCGGCACTCATCAGTTTCCTGGGGGCTTGGTTTCACCGTCCATGGGGAATCGCCCTGGACCTATCCTGGGAAACCGCACGCCTGATCCAGCTCCTCGTCCAGCCAATATCGGTATACCTCGTAGTCGCCCTCGTCAGGATTGTCATGGGGCTGGCAAAGGGCGGGCCGGTATGGAAAGATGTGCTCAAGATTTAATGCCTACCGACACAATGACAAACCCTATCACTGCCAAGATAGCCGGCATCTCCCGGCTTCGCATGGAGACGGACGGCCCCGGCATACGGACGCTGGTCCATCTGAGCCGCTGCCCGCTCCTGTGCCGATACTGCCTGAACCCTGAGCTGCGGTCCGGCCGGATCGGCAAGCCATTCACGACGGAACAGCTGCTGAAGGAACTGGAGTGCGACGACGTCTATTTCCGCGCGTCGAACGGCGGAGTGACCTTCAGCGGCGGCGAGCCCGCCTGCAGGAGCGACTTCATCGAGCAGTTCCGCAGCATCTGCCCGGAACACTGGACGATAGCCATCGAGACTTCCCTGAACGTCCTGCCGGAGCATGTCGAACAGCTCGCCGGGTGCATAGACCTCTGGATCGTCGACATCAAGGATTTGGACGGGGAAATCTACCATGAGTACACGGGCGTCGCCAACAGGAGAGTCCTCGAGAACCTGCGGTACCTGGCGGAGCACGTTCCGAAGGAGAGGGTTCTCGTCCGGGTCCCGCTCATCCCCTGGTATAACACGCCGGCCGACGTGCAGGCGTCCATAAAGGTCGTCGAGGAGATGGGCTTCAAGACCGAGACCTTCACCTATGTGACGGAGCCGGAGCAATCGCCAGGAGACGGGAAGCCGGAGTACATCGACCTTCTCGGAGACCTGGTCGATCCAAAAGCCATCACCGACACGCATCCGGAGGGTGAAAGGAAGATGTTCTGGAAGAAATTTGTGGAACGGATCAATCAGGAAATGCCGTTGATGGGCATTATCGATTTTAATATGACGGAGGGCGATGACAATGAATGGGATTAAGAAATGCCGGCTGCTCCGGCAGATCCGGGAGCGGCTGTGCGATGACAACGGGCTCTTCTTCACTGAGGAGGAGTGCCAAAAGGAACACCCCGGCTGCAGGGGCACGTGCCCCGCATGCGAACTCCACCTCCTCAGCCTGAACAGGATGCTGGAGGAGATGAAGCAAAACGGGGAACGTATCAATTACGACGGAATTAAGGAACTCTACGCAAAAGAAATCGAATCATGGCGTTTCTGAGACAGGAGTTGGCCAGGGGGACGTGCCTGGCGCTGAAGGGGTCCGACCGATATTCGTTTATGATGAAATAGCATAGGATGATGGGACTGACAATCTGAGATCGGGAGAAATACCAGGTGTATGACTGGGAACTCTTTGAAACCGACGAGTACGGTTTAAGACTGATCGTGGCCGCCAATGATCTCCTGCATGCGGGAGACGTTGAAATCATGGCAGTCTACCTTGAGAAAAACAGGCCCGTCTACTTGATGGGCTCTGACGCCACTTTGTATTATTACCCCAGTCCGGATGAGATACTGGACCAATACATTCCGATTCTAGAGTTCCTGGCTTGGAAGAACGGATATCATCAAATCATGACAGGCTGGAATCATTTCCATAACCACGAGATGCCCTGTCCGACGTTCCCTGAGGGCTGGCTGTGGTATAAGGGAATCGTTGGTGAAAGCTATATCTTGATCGCCAGGTCCCTCAAAGATGGATTCAACCAAGCCTGCGAGGGGAAAGATCCCTATGAAGTGCTTTGCGACTTTCCCCGAGTCATCGAGCGGGCATTGTTGAATACTAACACCGAAGAAAAACAGACCTCTTGTCCACAAGTCCTCGACGAAAATACGCTTCGTCAAAACACGCCACCTTTGTAGCAATTATAGAACAACACGATTCATATGACTAGACAGATTTATGCACTCCTCTGCGCCCTGACGGCGCTTCTCCTCTGCTCCTGCGGCGAGAGCAGGAACAAGAAAGCGGCCCCGACTGAGGCCGATGCTCCTCTTTCGTTCTTCAGTGATGCCAATGCCGGCCTGGAGCCGTACCGGCTTTGCGACGCCGTCCTGACCAGTCAGGAGGGGATGGAATCTGCATTCCCGGATGAGACGGACAGTTTCTTTGAGGAGACCACGCCGGAGGCGGAGGCCTTCTATTTCCCCGCGGCCGACATCAAGGACGAGTCACTAGTCCGGACTGTCCAGCTCCGTTACAACTACGTGGCCCTTTTCAACCGGGTGATCCACTCCTACGAGTGGTTCCAGCGGGCGTCCACGGGGATAGCTGATGAGACCACCACCAGGAAGGATACGCTGGAGTGGATCCGTTACGCCAGGCCGAAGGTCTCCGAATCGGTCATCCGGGCGGCCCTTCCGGATGCCGGGGCACAGGCTCGGGCGAAGAGGCTCTTGCAGGCGTACGATCGTTTCGACGGGAACGACAGTGCCGGCTCACCTTTCAGTGTCGCAGTCAAAAGGTACACAGAAGCCCTGTCGGAACTTCCGGAACTGGTCAGCAAAGAGGAGACCGACCGCTTCGAGGAGCGGTTCTGGGACTGGTACGACAAGAGGAATGTCGTGCCGGAGATCGATACGCTGGTCAGGATGAACATGTACGAATACGAGGGACCGAAGCCCTCCGATGAACAGTTGGAGAACCTGAAACGGGCCATCGAGGCGGAAAGAGACATCGACCGCCGGACCATCCTCGCCCTCGAATACGTGAAGTTCAGTACATGGGATGGCGTGCCCCTGCTGGGTGAGATCATTGAATCCCGCATCTACACGAAATACCTGCTGGAAGCCTGGATCTCCTGGCGGGCCAACGCCCAGATGAACCTCAGCCCCTCGTCTTTCAGTGTCATTGTCAACAACTACTATGACAAGGTGAGAACGATCTGCCTGGACACGATGGTCCGGCACTGCCTGGAGTCCGAAGACAAGAATGCGGAAGTGCTCCTCGAGAACCTGCTCTTCTGCGAAATCATCCACCGGATGGGGTCAATAGCGGGAAACAGCAGTTTCAACGACAGCGCGATGCTTTCCTACAACATGTTCATCCATCCGAGGCTCCTCCCCGAGGAGGAATAAGCCAATTTTGCCTACAAAACGAACATAGGTTTCGCGATTTATCCCTACATTTGCATCACTTACCACACGACACTATGCCCGTAAACAAAGACGCCATGGCCCGCTACCGCATCATCGACCGGATGCTGGCCGACCCCCATAAGGACTATACCACCAAGGACATCGAGAAGGCCGTAGCCCGCGAATGCCCCAAGGTGACCACGAGGATGATCCAGAAGGACATCAAGGCACTGGAAGAAGCACCTTTCAGCAAGAAGATGCTCCGCGGCATGGGCGGGCGGGGAACAGTCCGCTATGAAGACCAGTCCATTCCCCTCTTCTACCAGGAGATCACCGCCGACGAGGAGGAGATTCTCCGGGAGGCACTCGGCAGTCTCGGACAGTTCGAGGGCCTGGAGAACTTCAAATGGCTGGAGAACCTCAAGAAGAGGCTCGACATGCCCTCAGGAAAGAAGGAACGCCCCGTCATCTCCTTTGCCAGGAACAACGTCCTCCAGATTCCCGAGAACCTCCTCGGCCATCTGTACTCCGCCATCGCCCGCAAGAAGGTGATCCGCTTCGGCTACCGGAAGTTCCAGGACGCCGGGCAGCCTTTCTCCCAGGTGACGGTTCATCCCTACCAGCTCCGGCAGTACAACAATCGTTGGTTCCTCATCTGCAACCCCGTGGGGAATGAGGAGTACCCATTCGATCCGAACTTGATCTACAACTACGCCCTGGACCGAATGGACGGGAAGGTGGAGTATGTTGAAGACTTGCCCTACATCGACACGCCCGTCGATATAGACGCGCGTTTCGGGGAGATCGTGGGAGTGACCTACAGGAAGGACGTGGAAACCCGGGACACCTACTTCGCGGTAAAGCCGGAGGCGGTGGATTACGTCCGTACCAAGTACATCCACTCTTCCCAGGACGAGGTGAATCCCGAGACCGAGAAGGAGTTCATCAGGAAGTATCCTTCCCTAAGGGACTGCAAGTTCTTCTTCATCTCCTGTCGCCCGAACGTGGAGATGTATGCGCTATTCGCATCGTACCGGGACAAGGTCATCATCGTCGAGCCGGATGACATCCGGGAGACGATGCGGGGCATGTTGTACTTCATGGTCAAGAACTATGACGAGCTTTCCCGATAAAGCCCTCCTGGAGGAGGTCGCGGCCGAGATGGAGGAGCGGGAGCGGAAGAAGAAGGAGTTGCAGGAGCGCAAGGACGCCGTGAAGAGGGAATACCTGCAGGCGGTCTCGACCGGCGGGAACGGGATGGATCTCTCCATGCTCCATACCGCACGGTCCCTCCGCGAGGTCGTGGACAAAAAAGAGTATGACTCCATCCCGGGAATACTTGACAAGGCCGTCCTTCCCGCCGGGCACTCGTTCGGCATCAAGCTCTGCGAAATGGATAGTGAGAGCCTCGGGGATTGGAGTGAGCCGTTCATCCAAACGCCCGACGGTACGCGAGACAAATCCATCTTCGATTTCTTTCGCTTCGACGATTCGCCGATGGGCGCGTGGCAGGCTTTCCTTCTCCAACAATTGTGGCAATATCTTCCCCTTTGGTGGCACGCGAACTACAATGAAAGGGCCTCTGTCTATTCGAAGGAAGACCTGTCCCGGACTTTCCTGGGAAAGGCGATGGTAGACCCGGGGGCGAGGGGGTACATGACCTTGTTGCGGTGCGACATCGATTCCCTGGACGTGGACGCCCTCGACCTCTCCCCGGAGATAGTCCGGGACAACGGGATATACTATGTATCCTGCTGTTTTTGGACCGACTTCGGAGGACTTGAACGGGAGTATGTCAAGCTCACCCTGAAGGATGGCCGGCTCGACGAGTTCTTTGAATTCGACCGTGAAACTCTCTTTGAGTATAACTGCGGAATCGTCTTCTGAACAGCCTGGATGGACCATGCGATTTCTGTTCCTTGACATAGACGGTCCGCTGAACACGGGCCGCAACGACTATCTGGATACGGACCGTTACGGACATCATTTCGATGACGTGGCGGTCCGGAACCTGCGATGGATCGTGGAAGAGACCGGGGCCAGAATCGTGGTCTCCTCGTCTTGGAGGCATATGGGGGTCGAGAGAATCCGCGAAATCTGGAAAGCGTGGGGGCTCCCCGGTGAAATCGCCGGCTGTACGCCAGGAGCCTGGGGGTCCGGACGCGTTTTTGGCTGCAGGGGCGAGGAGATCTGGCAGTGGCTGGCCGAGAATGCGGATACGGACGATGCCTATGTCATCATAGACGACATGGGTGACAAGGAAGCCCTAGAAGAGCAGAAGACTTGCTGGATAAGAATCAATCCGCACACCGGTATCAGCTTCGATGACGCCACGAAGGCCATCGCCAAACTGATGCGTTGAACCATAGCGAAATCTTCCCTAAAAGACCGTTCGCGAACAATCAGTTCGTCCCAGCTCCCTACCTTTGCTCTTGGGAAACGAAACAGGGCGGTCCTGCGGAGAATCCCGGAACCCTTAATCGCACGCAACATGTACGAGGAAGACTATTACGAGGAGGAGCGCACCTACGAGCGTTACAACGGATCCTATGCCCAGGACGTCGAGGGCTGGAGCGACCAGGATATCGATGATGTGTTCGACGGTGACCCGGATGCCTACTGGAACATCGACTAGGCCCCGACCGTGAACTGGCCAACGCCGGTCACATTCCATCATCCCTGACTCATTTCATCGGAGCGCATAGGCTAAACCTTATGCGATCTGTTTTCTGTTTCGTGCTCTATTGGGTCTTCCACAGCGTTCCGGAATGCTCTGTGGAAGAACAAGTCAATACCTATCTCTGGGCAACTGGAAGTACTGGATAATGAATGACGATCCTTTGATTGTGACTTTATAAACCGAGAGTTTCAGAAATAATGGCTCAGCATACAGGATTTGCGGCGTAAAAATTGTAACTTTGAAAGTTGTACTAAACCACGAACGCCCAAATGGTCCAGATAGGAAGCATCGTAAATAACTTGATTCCTGGAGAGCCCGTTGTCATCACCATGATACGACAGCTTGGCCGCAGTATCTCATTGGAATACAAGGAGATAAATTACCAGAGTGCAAGCAGCAAGGTCATTAGGGCGGATCAGTTGGAGAAGCTGGATGTGGACACCGAATAATAAAAGCATTATGAGCGCAACAATCAAAGGCAAAGAGTACCCCCTCTTCAAAATCTTCAGCTCGGATTTTGATTTCGATATTCCTCCTTATCAGAGGCCATATGCTTGGACTGAAGAGCAAACCGGAAAGCTGTTTGAGGACCTCTCGGATGCGTACAGGGACCGTGAATTATCTGAAGACAACTATTTCTTGGGGAGTATTGTCCTGATTAAAGACGAGAACATTCCGCATGCCGATGTTATCGACGGTCAGCAGCGTTTAACAACACTCACAATCTTTTTAGCCGTCCTTGCTTCCAAATTGCCGGAAAAAAGTGCTGCGGAGTTACGTGATTACATCCTTGAGAAAGGGAAGAAATACGAAGGTCTCAAGTCTCGTCCCCGCCTCCGGATTCGAGAGCGCGATAATGATTTCTTTGAGAAATATGTTCAAGGAATCAAGATCGATGAGCTCATAACGCTCGACCCGACAAAGCAAGATACTGAAGCCAAGGGTAATATCATCCTGAATGCCAAGCTTTTGTCGGAAAGAATCGATCAGAAGTTTGCTTCAACCGACGAAATTGATGATTTCTGCACCTTCTTGATGACCAAGTGTTTCCTTGTGGCGGTCTCAACGTCCTCAGCTCAGTCTGCTTATCGAGTATTCTCTGTCATGAATAGCAGAGGCCTCAGCCTATTGGCGACCGACATCATCAAGGCGACCGTGATCGGGGCCATCAATGACGTAATAAGGGATGCTTATACGAAGAAATGGGAAGATTTGGAGACCGACCTGGGACGAGATGGTTTCAATGACCTTTTTGGCCAGATGCGAATGATTGCCTTGAAGAAGAATCAGAAGAAGACTCTTCAAGAAGAGTTCCTGAAAGAGGTCCTTCCCAAACTGGACCACAAAGAGGCGACAAAGTTCATTGACAACACATTGGACCCCTATGCAGAAGCTTACTATGTTATCAAGAATGCGGTGTATTCCTCTACCGATGAAGCAGATAGCGTAAATGGTACACTTCGTTGGCTCAATCGGATTGACAATACGGATTGGGTCCCCGTTGCCATGTACTATTTCAGCCATCATAAAGATGAGACAGAGCTTCTAGCGGGATTCTTCAAAAAACTTGAGCGACTTGCGGCATCCATGCGGGCAACGTCTTGGGACATTCATTCTCGTGTGCAACGCTATGCCCGGATTTTGACTGAACTGGAGGGAAATGGATGTGCTGAATATGGCCAAGAGATTGAACTCTCTGAAGATGAAAAAACGCAGTTCATCAAGCAGCTAAACTCCGATATTTACACGATGACTTCCAACAAGCGGAATTATCTGATTCTCCGCCTGGATTCGTTCGTGTCCGACAACGCCGCCACGTACAAAACTCAGATATTCACTATCGAGCATGTGCTTCCGCAAACACCGAAGGAAGATAGTGAATGGAATAAGTTGTGGACGGCCGAGCAACAGAAAATGTGGCTCAACAAGATTGGTAACCTGGTTCCACTAGCTAGAAGGAAGAATTCCGAGGCACAAAACTATGAATTCGAGGAAAAGAAGGTAAAGTACTTTACCGGCAAGAATGGGACGAGCGCCTATGCGTTGACGACACAGGTCTTAGCCGAAAAGGAATGGACTCCTGAAGTCGTTGAAAAGCGGCAAGCGTTCCTTCTGGAGGTCTTCAAAAAGAATTGGGTTTTGTAGTGGCTCTTTGTGGAATACTGAAAGTCGTCCGCCACAATGGGATATAAAGATGATGTCCACGCCTTCAGGGAGAGAATCCTTGGGATGCAGAATGCGTCACGTCCCCCCGAGATTATCGAGGAAGAAGAGATTGTGAGCGCATTGATCGTCCTCAATCTATTGGCGTATCATCAGATCGCCGATGTTTTTCTTGGGTGCGCTGCCATCAATCTCATCAACAGGTATGTAAAGCAGCAGAATTGCAAGTTGAACTATCAGTTCAAACGCCATATCATTAACTTGCTGAAGGGAATAGAGGACATCAGAGAGCCGGGGACGATTGTCGTTGGCTATGACAACAGCGAAGGGAACGCCGTCCTGCTTATTTCCATATGGGACTTTCAGTTCAGTTATAAATCCATCAGGTACTCGGATCAAATCAAGATGATTCAGGGCACGATGGGCGACACATGGGACGGGTTAAGGAAACAACCCTATGCCAAAACCATTTTTCAGTTTGCTTTCGAGAGTCCCTATCTTTCCAATAAGACCTTAGGGGACAATGACTTGAAAGAAAAGATTTCCGAAGAACTCGCCCTATACCGTAATGGCTCGTATTTGTTCAAGGATGGCAAATTATTGAAAGTCAACGATTTCGAGATTCACCCAGAAGACATGGACTTTCAATTGAAGAATTACATCCGGGAGAAGTTACGGAAATGTGGTCGCCGTCCCATCATCGTCTCTGGTGTATTTGTGAAGGTATGGGACCAGCATGTGACATTCATTGCAATCCAACCTTATATCGAAGGTGTTAAAGCCTTCACGATTTGCGACCACATCAATATCTTTAGGCGAGATCTGGAAAGTGTCATCAGTCTTGACTCTCTTGTCGGCGGGAAGCGGTATTACCTTATTGGATATTGCAACACCTATGGCAACGGCCGCTTCGGCATCAAACTGGCCAAGGGGCTCGGGTTCGTTCCTTTTTTCGGAATCGACGAATTCGAGAAGATGTCCAAAGACATTATAAGCAAGTGCTATCGCTTCAGTATCGAGGAGTATATCAGCCCCGATCAGGGAACGCTGAAGTTGTAGCAGGAGTAGTCTCTCCATTTACGGAACATAGCAGGAGGGAAATCAAGGTTTTCCTCCTGCTATGTTCTATAAGACTATTTTGGTTTTAAGGCTTCAGCCAGGAACTCTGAGGCTTGACGATAAGCCGTGCGTTGTTGTAGGCCATTTTAAGCGTCAAACAGGTCCTGGCGGTATATGTGTCGTTGTCGATCTTGTGAACGACCAACGCGAGGTCGGCATTCGGGGAGTTCGGGGTAAGGTTCAGTGGGAGAAGAAGCTGGATCCGGTTTCCGAAGTACTGCGGAATGGCTATCTTGTAGTTCGTCCTAACGCGCTTTCGTACTTCATCGATGGCGCCCTCGAGTTTCCTCCGAACCTCCGCCTCGCCCAGGTTGTGCATCGAGGCGGGGAAGCGGTCGATATTGTCTTCGATGATATGATCAATCTGGGGAATCAAGTTGCAGTTGGGGTTAAATAGCAGATCTTCGGGCTTCTGGAAGTAATCTGCGATCAATGGGAGATTGGACTTGAAGACACGGAGAAGAAGGTTGTCACTCTTTCGGCAGAAACACTTGAGATAGAAGGGCTGTCTTCCAGGAATGCCGTTCTTTCCGAAGAGGGCGAATATCTCCTCCAGGTTCTTGGTCACCAGACCGGTATTGAAACAGGCATAGTCATTGTCGGCTGAATACGCAACTTTTCCCTCGCTCTTCACCTTCCGGAAGGTATGCTCGAGATAATTCTTAAGAATCGAGTATTTCCTATGGGGGGCATCAGAGAAGTCCCACTCTTCTGGGTCTGCCATTCTCGCCAACGCGGCAACGGCTTCATCATACTTGGGGAGGTAGGCAAATGCGAGTAACTGCTGCGTCGAGGCGAAGTCCTTAGTTTTAGTAGCCATGGCAATAATAATGTTAAAAAATAGGCCCCAAAACACTATTTGGGGCCCTAAATGTCATAATATAAAAAACGTTCTCACGGATTGACCCGTAAATCTAAATGTCAAATTAAGAGTTTCCGTTGAAAATACGGATGCAAATATAGTCATATTATTTGAAAACACCTACAATTCTCCTAATTCTTTCCAAAAATCGGACCAATTCGCGGATTTGGGCGACTGGCAAGGCCGCTTGCGATTTCCGCCAAGATTCTTTATATTTGAAGAATCAAGCACATTTCACTCACTATCACTATGCTGGACATAACCAATATTCTTTTCAAACCCTACACTCTAATAATCATCAAGAATGAAGATGGGCAAGTGCAGCAGGGGACGGTTCTTGACGTGACCGATGACGGAATTCGCGTCAAGTTTGAAAGCGGCTCGATTGAAACACTTTCCCCGGAAGCGCTCTCCCACGTCGCCTCATGTTATATTGGTGTTCCCACAATCGAAGAGAAAAATGTTTCCTTGAAGATTCGTCCCAACGGCAAGGTACAATACTTCGGCGGCGATAGGGGAATGGTCAAGAGCGACGAGGGATTATGTGTCCTGCAGAAGAAGTCCTTGGCATCCAAGTTGATGAGGGAACTAGCGAGCAATGGAACCCTTGGCGGCGAGGACGTTCTGTGTTTAATCGACAAGAAGAGCCAGCCTCACGTGGGCACCATCATCGAGGCAACCTCGCTTGACGATGCGCTTGACGCCATTTCTGAAATCGCAGGAGAAGGGAAGGTCTCCCTTGCGCTGGATTTTTGCAACCTTGTCAAAGCGCAGTTTGCCGGTGACGAAGACGTAGAAGCCTTTTCCATGAGACTTGAGGAAGAGAAGAAAAAGAGACTTGGCATCGACTTCTACGAGGGATTCCCGGACACTCCACGCAACATGCTTGAACCCTATGGCCGCATATACGAAATCAATAGCGAGAACGGGACTATCATCGATGCCTACAGCCACAAAAAGTTATTCTTCTTCCGTCAGCAACTTTTCGGCCAGCTGGCGACTTTCAAGGCAAAGGACTTGATCGGGCAGCCGGTGCTCTATTCCGTTAAGCGCGGGGATAGGGCCGGTTCCTATCAAGCGCGGTCGATTATCAAACCTATGACTTTCAGTGCCGCTTATGACATTGCGGAAGACCTGTACTACAATCTTTGGCAGCCGATCAGCGCCTGTGACATACTCCGGCTCATAACCGATCAGGTTGACGACCCTGATTACGACTCCGACTTGAGGTCATGGTCGAAGAACAGCCAGGTCAGGGATGGCTTATGGAAGAACGAGGAACTGCCCAACTATACCGGACCCGAGGAATCGCTCCGACTACCTGCTCCGGAGACAGGAGATCCGGTTGTACTCAAGCGGCAGTCTTCGCACATGGTGGTCGAAACCGGCCTGACCGGTGTCCCCGAAGTCCCCACAATCATGTCGAAGAGCGAACTTGCCGCACTTACGGCATCCGTTCGCGAAGCGGCCCTTGCGGAGCGAATAGAGTCCACGGCACCCATAGAAGAGATGCCGGACATAGAGACTGACGGACCCGTCGCCGAGGTGTCCACACTTGACCTGCTCGAACTTCCTTCGCTCATAGACTGCCCCGATGGCGAACGCCATTTGGTGGCGAACGCGACCGTCACCATCCGGCTCCGTTCTGGTAGCCTTTTTGTCGAAGGGGAGAAGAGGCCATTCTCGTTCCGGCCCGAAGACGTCATCGACCCGGACCTGCACAGCAGGGCGGAAATGTTGTCCACGAATTATGTCAAGGACGAGAAGGTTGTCGCCCAACTCTCTTACACCGACCGGAAAGCTACCAACATTTGCTGTCCAAAGACCGTGATGGAGATGCTGACACTGGCGGAAGATTGCATACAGGAAGCGCGCGGGATGGATCCTGCCGTGGACAAGGATCAGATGCTTCCCCTTTACATAAAAGCCGAAGGCTTCATCGACAATGTCCTCGACCTGGTGCCCGCCAACCCGGTGGCCCTTACCCTGAAAGACATCGCCGAGAAAGCCGTCGCCAAATATAGCGACAACTGCTACAAGGCCCCTTTCAATGCCGTGAGGCCTTGTGGCGTGATCAAGTTCGTTTTCATGAAAAAGGGCAGAGCTGAGGTGGAAGACCCTCATTTCGCCAAGTCTCTCCACTTGCCAATCGAGAACATCATCGACACGGATTACGCCAAAATTAGGAAGGGAGACGAGCTGGTCTACTCTGTTTTCCGCATGCGAGGGGTTCCCGTCGCCCAGTATGTCTGCCTGGCCCGACCGGCCAGCGAACTCATCAAGATGGCCGAGCAGTTTGAAGAACGGGGCGAATATGAAAAGGCCTGGGGCATTGCGATGAACATCCTGGATTCCGAGCCGGGGCATTCGTACGCAATCTCCTTGTCCAAGCGATGTCAACCACGTGTAGAGAAGGCGATTGTCGACGAACGGCAGAAGGTTCTCAGGGAGGACCTCTTCGCCAAAGCCCAGATTGTAGCAATTGATGGAAAGCCTGGGGAGGCGATCAGTCTCTATGAGAAGATTCTTTCCAGCCAGGATGATAATCCCAAGAGGAAGACGCCCTGCGTCTACCGACTTATGCGTTTGTTCAGCGAGTTGTACCACCGTAACCCCGCCGATGGGCGATTGAAGAACGAGTACAAGAGGGCGGGCGAGAAGTACATAAAAGGCCTTCACGGATCCCCGTTCACTCTCGCCGGCGAGTCGCTGGAAGATTTGGACTGCGCCATCCAGTTTTTTGAAGACATGGGGGAAACCGCAGAGCTGGTGAAAGCCTACAAGGCGAAGCGGCCCTTGCTGAGGGATACCAAGGGGACAAGAATGGAAGAGAATGAACGCAGGGAACTCGTCGCCCAGGTCAACGCGAACATCGCCTGGAACAGTCTCGTCATGAATGACAATTCAAATGACACAGAGAAGTCCGCGTCCTGGGCCATGAGCGACGGGAACGATTTGGGGCGCATCTGTCACGCGGTCGTCCTTTTCCGCCGGGGTGATGGGGAGAAAGACATCCGAAAACAAATTGCTTTCCCCCACCAGGCGGTCGAAGCCTTGGAGGAAGATTGGGTGAACGAAGGGGCGTCGCGCGTCTACCGCGGGACGGGACCGATGAAGTCCCTCGTTTATGAAAGGTATGCCCTCCTCTGCAGGATCGTCAAAGGGGACAACGTCCTCCGCGACCTGGCGAGATTTCTCGCCACGATGACCCATCCGGATTCCGAATACCGTGAGTATCTCTTATCGTCGGCCGTCGTTCCCGATGACTGCAACCTCGTCCAGCAGGTGTTCATCTGTCTCCAGCGAGGGCCTTCTTGGCCTTACTGGACCGACATACGCCTGCTCTGCATGCTTTCGGTGGATGTTGCCTATCGGCTATGTAGCATCATGTATGATCTTGACCCTTCGGTATCCGCCCAGGTTCTGATTAAGGATGGGATTAAGATACTTTACGAGAATCCCCAGAGAAAGTATTTCTCGAATTGTTTCGCAGAGTGGCGTGGCGGGACTATCTATAACAGATATACTCCCGTTCTTCGCGCCGTAAAGAACCTATCCCTAATAAAGAACCATTTCGATCTCGATGAAGGGCTCGATTTTTTCCGGGATTTGGTTTATGAGCCTTGGATGGTATCTGATGACCGCAACATGGTGGATGAACTCCATTTCCGGCTTCCGGACATGCTGGCTCTGTTCTTCACGGCCAAAGATGCCAGGACTATCATGTCTACCAGCCGAAAGATCTCTCGCAATATCGATAACTGGACCGATCGTATCCGCAAGGATCCGACCATACTCTCCAGGACGGCCTTCTTCCCGCTTCTGGTCCATATTCGCGATGTCGTCCAGAACACGGAGGAGGAATACAAGTTTGATAAGCCGACGCCCTCGGCGGAAGCCGTCTCAGCGTCATCCTTGGGCGTAGAGCGCTCGATGTATCTCGTGGTCGAGATCAAGAACACGAATAAAAATGCCGACGCCATGCGGGATTGTGCATTGAAGCTCAAGCGCAGCGATGACATCCGGCCGGCTTCCTTGGACCCGGTGACCACGTTCTCTGATACAGAGAAGGTTTACGGCGGAGAATCCCTCCTCTACATCCTGCATTTCAAGTTGAATCCGGATGTGGACTTGAACAAACTGCACGCCACAATCCAGTTCTCATACAGGATACGTACTACCCCGGAGCAGACCACCTTCGAGATCCCCTTTACCGTCGCCGACCAATTTGAAGATCTTCAAAATGACTATAACTTCGGAGGACAGGACAATAAACGGTTCTATGGGCGAGAGCATTTCATAAAGAACGTCTCCAACGTCCTCTCGGATCTTGACAGGTCCCCCCACTTCTTCATCTACGGACAGAAGCGCAGTGGCAAGTCTTCGGTCCTTTATCAGATTAAGAAACGGATCTGCGAACAACTGCCCACGGTCATTCCGGTCGACATCAATTTTCTTGAACTGGACATTCAGCGGGAGGAAGATATCTACTTCAACATCCTGAGCCTGATTTTCGGTGCTGTTGAGATCTTGAACTGGTTGGCAGAAGGTGATCCAGACAGGGACATGCTTAGGGAATCCGTCCTCGAATTTCCCGCCCCGGAAGACCTTTCCTTCGACCTTTTTGTCCGGCGTCTCACTCGCCTCCAGGCCGAGATGAAAGGGACTAGGGGATGGGAGAAATGCAAACTTGTACTTTTTGTGGACGAGTTCACCAAGGCTTATCAGTGGCTCAAGGATGGCATCATCAAGAAGGAGTTCATGTGGAGATGGAAAGGACTCCAGGCCCGTGGCCTATTCGGGGCCGTGCTAATCGGGCAGGATGTCTTGCACGCATTCATCAAGGAGACGGACGGCCCGAACGCCTTCGCCGTCCTGGAGAAGGACAGGCTGAATTATCTGGAGCCGGAAGCTGCAAGGAGGCTAGTTACGGAACCGTTGTTCGAAGCAGCCGGGAGGGAGGACGTCTATATCGGCGGGGCCGTTGACAAGATTATCTACTATTCCGCATCGAGCGCCCACTACACGAAATGGATCTGCTATAATCTGGTCAACTATATGAACGCCCGGCGGCTGGCGTATGTCACCGAAGCCGATGTCGACGCGGCTATCTGGAATGCCCTCCGAAACGCCTCGGAGGATGACCTGGAAACGCTGTTCGACCCGCTTTACTTCTCCGACATCACATCCGAGAAGGGGTCGCGGTTTAAGATGGCAGAAACGATCTCCGTCCTCGACGCCGTTGCCGATGCTGAACGTGAAGACCCGCTGCGAGGGTGCAGGAAAAGCGAACTTATACGCGCCGGACATTCGGAGGCTCTTATCGACGACCTTTACGACCGCGGCGTTCTCGTTAAAGAATACGAATTCTATACCCTCAAAGTTAAGCTTTATAACGTATGGAGAAGAATCAAAATCAGTATGAACAGGTTCTGAACAGAATCTTGATCAAATCCCCCTGCTCCGTTGTCCTGCCTCAAGATATCGACTCCGCCAGTTTCACGGATTCTTTCTTAGAAGCCTATGGGGAGCCGCTTGGAAAAGGCAAAATCATGCCCGTGCGGATAAAATGCGGCGAGTTTCCTGATGCCGTTTCACTCTGGAAAGAATTCGCGATGAAGATTAAGGAGGCCATGCCTGCCGTATATGGCGGAGACATTATTACCACAAGGTGTTTCATGGCCATTGAAGGAGCTTCCACGACGGATGTCATCAAATCATATCTCATAAGGATTTTCAGCCTGATCGAAGGAAAATCTGACTGCATGTTTCTTCTAGTGATGGAGGATTTTGAGAATGTCATCGAGAAGATGGCGGAGTTCGATATCATGAAGGTCCGAGGTATGACAACTTATGCCGTCATCCTGTCCATAACCCATACCGACTTGCGAAAGCTCTGCGACGACAAATACGGGCATGAGTATTTCTGCAACCAATTCGTGACTTTCAGAATATAGATTCGCTTGTATGCACAATCCTTTTGCATTCGTCAGGGATGTCGTGACCGGAGATGATTTTATTGGCAGGGCCAAGGAACTCGAAATCCTGCGTGACAACACCCTGCACTACCACTCCACCTTCGTTGTTGGCCTTCCTCGGATGGGGAAGTCGTCACTAATTGCCAAATGCTTTTTCGAAGACAAGTTCTTCACGCCGCGCCTGTGGCTTGATGATGCCGGGTTGATTCCGTTGTATTTCGTCGTATCAGAGAGTTCCAGCCCGAACGGATTGTTGGACACCGTTTCAACAGCTCTCGCGATGTATCTTGACGCGCAGGGGGAAAGGATGGATTGTCTGGATCGTGTCCTTCTCATGCCTACTTTGGACGCAAAGTTCCAGAGCATCAAAATGGCCTTGGGACACATAAATTCAACATCGGGGAAGAAATTCGTCTTCATTTTCGATGAGTTTGACGGTGTCCGGCGCTACCCTAAAGGTACGGACATTCTGAACAAATTGCGATCTTTGAGCCTATTCGGTCCGATTGTCATTTGCTCGAGGCGTACACCCGGCAACATCGAAAAGGAATTGTGCGGGACGGAGTATTTCACGAAATTTGCCAAGTCCGTCTTTATAGGTCTCTTTTCAGATGAAGATATCAAGAAATACTGGGACAGATTCTCCGTCTATTTCTCTTCTTTCAACAAGGATCAGTATGCCGCATACAAAGCCCTCGTAAATAGGTATGTCGGAAATCACCCGATGTTAATGAGCCTGATGAACAACTGGCTCTTCCAACAGGGTGATGACCCTTTCAAATTTTGGCATCCCGACATGCCCGACTCCCAGCGAGAAGACGCCGAACGGAGCATCCGAGTTGAAATCAAGGACGCCCTGATCGAACAGATGAAGTATGTGGAAGAGCAGAATCTTAAAGACACGGCAGTGAAGCTTGTAGTTGGTTCAAGCCGCAAATTAAATTCAGACGAAATTGATCTCTTGGAGGAATATCAATTCATTCGTGTCGTTACCAACAAGGTAAAGAAAGATATTTTTGGCTTCGATCTGGGGCCGACCACCGCCGACACCAAAAACAGGTACATCTGTTTTTCCGCTTTGGCAAGCCACCTTATGAAAGACATTTTCGATTCCAATGTCGAGGGATATGACCTGCTTAGAAAGACGGAACTAGACCTTCGGCAGTTGATTGAAAAGTATCTTGATGGTATCTGCTCGAATCCATTTGTTGAGATGCCCAATGGAGAGGAGAAATGGGTTCAATATCAGGAAGATAGAATCCAATATGACCACATGAATAATACGGCCAAGTCCAAGTTCGACAAAGCTATCATTGAAATGAAAAATAGCCGAAATAATCGTCGAAACAACGACTGTAAAGCAACTTTCGATAGGAAGAGGATAAACATGCTGAGCAGCGCAACGCTTGGTAACCTGTGGTATATTTTCATCAAAGACCAATGGCGAGAGTATTTTGCTTCTATTCTTGATCCTGAGAATAAATCCCATGGCAATAGTCTCACTTGGTATCGAGCTGTTTTCAAGTACATCTTGGATTGGAGGAATGCGGCCAACCATTACAATGATGCGGAGTTATCAGATAGTTTTTTGAGTAAGGCGCAACTCGCAGCACAAGAAGTTGACAGACTTGTCTGTGCCTGGTTATCTGTGTAGCGGTCTGATCAGCATCTTTTGTTACTCATCGCGCCCGACAGAACTCGCACAATCCGAGAAAGCAGGCCGGCAAGTCCCCAGACAGGAACAAATATCCACTTGCATTTCGGACATGTGACGGGCATGGAAGACACGGTCGCGTTGTCCTCTATGTCAAGGGCTGTGAAAGAATGGCCGCAGTGCGGGCAGGTTACCCGGTGATATCCTCTTACCATTGCAGAATCAGTTCTTGGTTTTTGTCTCCTCCTCGCAGACCTCGTCGAAGACCTCGACCCCGAACAGGTCGGCGATCTTCTTGCGAGCCCGGGCCTTGATCTTCGGCGTCACGTAGGCCTCGGCCATCTTGTAGGCCGCCAGGATAGCAGACATGTCATCGGCATAGCCGGCCGGCAGGATATCCGGGATGAGGTCCACGGGGCACACCAGGTAAGCCAACGCACCGGCGATGACAAGTTTCGCCTGGAGCGGCGTGTCGCGATCGATCATCGCATAGTACAGCTGGAGGGCCTTGTACACCAGGGCGAGGCCCATGTCGCAGGCTTTCTCACGGAGTTTCTTCCAGAACGACTTCTCGTCGTAGTTTCCGGCCAGGGCCGATATGTTGCGGTTGTTTTTCATACGGTTCTTGGTTTCACGTTTGTTTTTCATGGTTACAGTTATTGTTTTTTCATTTGGATGCAGCTTTTCTTACGGCGACCGGACCGAAGATAGCCTCAGTCTTCGCCATCGCCTTCGCCTCCACATACGGGGAAATGCATCCACGCACTGTTTTGAGAGCAGTCAGGACTGCCGCGAAGTCATCCGCATAGCCGACCGGCAGGAAATCCGGGACGAAATCCAGGGGCAGGACCAGATAGGCCAGGGCACCGGCGATGACGGCCTTCGCTCCCACGGGCGTATCCTTGTCGGTCATCAGGTAGTAGAGCAGATACGCCTTATAGGTCAGTGTAGCGCCCATCTGCCGGGAGTTCTCCTTTACCTTTGCGAGGAAGGCGGAAGGGCTGTAGCGGTTTGCATAAGATGCAATTTCTTTCATGGTCATAGTCTTTTGTAATTCCTTTATACTTGTTGAACAGGTAATCGAACCTTTTCTTACATTCGATATCACTTTTTTCTTTTGATCGCTTGCACTTATAATACAGACAATCCTGCTCGTTCTTACATTTTGGTCTTATTGGAGCTATTTTTCAGCAAAGCTATTGCAAATCAGAAAGATTGCCGTATATTTGTAGTCCGCCTTCCAATGAAAGGCGTAATGAAAGTTCATTGAAAGATCTCCTTTGATCCCCCTCCGGGGAGCAATGGAAATATATGTGCAAGAGTGGGTGGTTCAGTTCACCTTTTTCCTTGTCCACTGGTTTTGGGTTCGCGGCTCATGCCCGATCTATAAATCCGCCGAGGCAACGGTTGCCGAAGCATCTAACCCTAAACCCCATAGGACTATGAGAAACGAACTCAACACTCCCCTCGTCAACAACGGCCGTAACGACGATTTCCTCGGCGACGTCTACTCTTTTGCCAAGCGTACCGCTTGTCAGATGCTGTCGACGTTCGACACGATTCCGCTCTGGGAGCGGGACGAAATCGCGGAAGACGCCGCGGTTGATGTACTTGGCAAGCTTCACCGGTTCGACCCCAACCGCGGAGCCAAGGTGACAACCTGGGCTTACAAGGTCGTGGAACGATTCATCCTCAATCGGACTGAAAGTCTGAAGAGGCGTCAGTTCTACACGGCAGTCAACCGGATTGACATCGACAGCCCAATCGGGAAGCTGCTTCCTGACGAAGAGCCGGACGATGTCGAGACGAACGAAGTCCGCGAACTCGTGAGAACGACGCTGAACTCGTTGCCTCGCAAGGCTCGCCAGGTGGCCGACATGATGCAGGAAGGCCGCACTACGGAGGAAATGACGGAGCGGTTGCAGATAACGGATGGCGCGTTGTACGCCCATACGTTCCGCATCCGAAACGAAGTCACTTCCACCTTGCGGAAGAATGGCTACATGGAAGGCCCGGTACGACGCACAAGGGACCGCGGAACCCGAGAGGGCTCCGCGGTTCTTCTTTTATGTACCCGGCTTTATCAAAAGCGTAGGGAATCATTCGGGATTCGTCACTTCCAGAATTGCCCCCAATCCCAACAATCAAGCACAGTACTGAAAGCCCTCAGGCACCATACCGTAGATCTTCTTCATGGAGCCGGTCATCCGCTGCCGCATCAGCTGGCGGTCGCCGTTGCCCCTTCCGCCGGAATGGGTCCGCCAGTACTCCTGGCAGATACGCTTTTCCATGATGCGGCGCACCTTGCGGACGGTCGCGTTGCTCTCAATGCGAATGTCCACATCTCCGAGCCGCCTGCCATCCAGAAAGGACAACTTCTCGCCGGACAGGGCGCGGCTCTGCTTCCATACATGCTTTCTCTCTTCGTGGTTGTACTTGTTGTTTCTCATGGTGTCTTCGGTTACTGGTTTCAGCTTCTTTTCATGATACCCGAATTCTCGGTTTTTCTTACATCCGTCTGTCGTTATTTTCAGTCATCCCAAGCCGACCCTCCGCCTTAGCACGGCATAGCCAGTTTGAGGTTGTTGATGAACCGCCTGTAGGCGCTCCACTCGACGTTCCTCTCTGCCTGTGCAGACAGGACGACCTTGAGGAAATCCTCCTCGGACACTTCATCCGAGAAAAGCTTCTCCACAAGCGTGTTATCTTCCTCCTCGGCCGCTTCGGCACGAGCCTCCTCACTGGAGCGCAACATCCAGCGGAGCGCGGCGTGGTAGGGCGCATAGGCCGGGTTCTCGGCGATGAGCTGCCGCATCAGACCGGCACCGGGATCGCCGTACTGCCGTTCGTTCAAGATTGCAAGACGATATCGCACCTTTCGGAAGGCCTCGGCATCGAGTCCACGATCGCGCAAGGCGTCATATAGGTGGATCATCTCCATATAAACGGTTTCCACTTCGTCCCATGCCTGCCGATCCTCCTTGCATCTGGAAAGCAGGTACAGTGCATCCACATCGGAGGAGATTACAGGACGCATACCTTCGAGAAGTTCCTCCGCCTCGGCAGCATGACCGCCATAGTAAAGCCCTGCAGCATTCATCACGCGGGAACGGTAACTTCTATCAGGGATGCCACTCCAGGGCGTACCGAAGAGACACTTATCATCGGCTACCATCGCAAAGCAGCGAGTCATCAGGTCGTATGCCGATGCGGTGTCTCCAGCCTCAACAGCCTCCGATGCCATCCCGAAGAGCATCGACGCAGCCGCATCGTAATCACGCGTCCGAACGAAGGAACCCACCGCCTCACCTATCTCAAGTTCGCGTTGGATCGTCTGTTCGTCGTTGACGTTGGAGGAGAAAGCGATGACATCGTGAGACACCAGCACAGAGGCTGGACTCATCGGGCGCAGGAGTTCAAGACCTTCCAGCGATCTCGCACGGCTGAGCGCCACATAGGCCTGCCCATTGCAGAAAGCGCTTCGGCCGAAGTCCACCGCCACGCGGTCGAAGGTCAGGGACTGGCTTTTGTGGATAGTGATTGCCCATGCCAGACGGAGCGGGTACTGGGTTACGCTGCCGACGACTTTCTTGTTACAGGAACGCATCGCCTTGTCGTACTCGTACTCGATGGTCTCCCACTTGACCTTCCCCACCTCGTAGACGGAGCCATCCTCGACCTTCACCCGAATGCAGTCGTCCTTGAGAGACTCGACCACCCCGAGGGTGCCGTTCACCCAGTATCCGAAGCTATTGTTGCGAGTGAACATCACCTGCGCCCCTTCCTTGAGGACAAGCTTGTCTTCAGCGACGTCTGCACCGGGAGTTGCCTTGCTCATCTGCCCCTCGTACTCTGCATCGAAGGTCACAGGCTCGGATGCAATGGCGGACAGCCGGGAGTCGTTGATAAGCATCGCCTCTTTCCGGGTCGACGTGAGGATGATGTGAATCTTGTCGCTCCCCTCTCCAGGCACTTGGACCCGGCTATTGATCCGCATCAGGTCACGCATAGTCATGCTGCCGGTGCGAACATGTTCCAAGATTTCGATGAAGGCGGGATCGGTCTGTCGATAGATCTTAAGGAACTCGATCTTCGGAAGTCCCATCCGTTCGATGGCCGCCGCTTTGTAAAAGTAGTAGGGCCCAGCGCCATAGCTCTCGTAGAGGATGGTGCGGTCCTCGCGCGTCACCACCGGTTCGAGTTGGAACATGTCCCCCACAAAGACCATCTGGACTCCGCCGAAGGGGGCCGAGCTGCGACGGTACTGCCTGAGCGTGCGATCCATCGCGTCGATGACATCGCATCGGACCATCGACACCTCATCCACTATGATCGTGTCGATGTGTCTCACAAGTGACACCTTGTCCCCATTCAGCACGCCGATGTCCCACGGGCTGAGGACGCCCAGGGGAAGTCCAAAGAAAGAGTGGATGGTCTTGCCACCCGCGTTGACAGCCGCGACACCCGTCGGAGCCACGACGATGAAATTCTTGTCGACAGCTTCCTGAACCGTCTTGAGGAACGTAGTCTTACCCGTTCCGGCGCGGCCGGTCAGAAAGAAGGAGTTGTTGGTCTTCGCGATCATGTCAAAAGCGAGCTGCTGCTCGTGGTTGGTGCTGTCGAACTGAGCTTTCATGGTCTTGTTTTTCTGGTTTTCGTTTTGGTTTCTATCGTTGTAACGCTTGGCAGCGTTTTTCTTACATTCGGAACCGTTTTTTCTTATCCGGTGATAGCTGGCGCCTGTCCGGACCTGATCTGTGTGCCGATTCTTTCTGTCACCAGCAAGGTCTCCCCAATCATTACCGACGCGACCTTCCGAGCTTGCTCCTGGGAGGGGCGCGGGAGTCCGAGGATCACGCACTGATTCTGGATGTATGTGGTAAGGAGAGACTCTGCTACTTGCCTGCCGGTCGCTTCCGACCAGAAAGCGCCTCCGCACATTGGATAGGACATCTCTGCGAGTAGCTTCGTCCTGCCCTGCCCGTCGCCACCATAGATCTTCACTCCGTTCAAGAAACGACGGCAGTACCCGTTCGCAAGGTTGAATACGACGGCGATCTTGTCGGAGATGCGAGCCCCCTGGTAGTAGGCCGCCCTATCGGTCACGTAGGTGGGGGTCTGGAACATCTTGTCGAACTCGTCATAGGAGAAGTTCTTCATCAGGGAGGGCAGCGCGGCATTGACGCTGGAGAGGATCATGGCGTTTTCCATAGTTTTCTGTGTTTAAGGTTAAAGGATATCGTTGTTGTATTCGCGGGTGAAATCAACGCAAATCTCCTTCCTCCTGCAGTAGGAGGCGAGGATGCGGCGGATGCCCCGACGATCCAAGTCGGTCACCTTCCGCGTGAAGAGATCAGAGAGGATACGGTCGATTTCGGCAGAGACCTCAGCCTCACCCATCCCTTCGGGATTTCCGCTTTCAAGGACATACTCCGTCAGGGATGCGGCTATTACCGGCAGCACCTCCTCCTTGCGGAAGTGGGTGCTCTGCGGCCAGTCATGGCTGCAGATGACGCGGAACTCCTCGCCATCGTACACCATCGCTCGGACCTTGTTCACGAACTCCCAGGAGTGGTAGTGTCCGAGAGTCATCTCCAGAAGCAGCTGGTCACTGACCCCGACATAGGTTAGGGAGCGGTTGCCGGAGGCCGCCTGGTACTGTTCAACTAGGTACATGCCCTTGCCCTCATCCCAGGAGGGGATGTCAAGGGCCTTCTCCCCGAACCTGGGGAACAGACGGTCCATCGGAAGGACCAGTTCTGTGTTTCTGCTTGCGATTTTCATCGTTCAGATTCTTGGTTTAATCGTTTGTACTACGTTGTTATGCCGATCCCCTGAAAGGGAAACTGACTTAATTCCGTCCTCCCTTTCCAGGCTTACAATCAAACCAGCCGGACTTCTTGCGCTTCCCGGTTCCGATGGAGCCGCCGCCCTTCACAATGTACCCGCGCCGGGTGGCGAGGTCGAAACAGGTTATCACGACGACTCCGAGGATCCCCCAGATAGCCGGGCCACCGGTGTTGTTGTTTCTGCCGTTCATGCTTCCGTTGTAGTGCTTTTTCATGTTTTGGTTCATGGTACTGTTGTTTTGGTTGTTAGTTTCGCGTCCTTTCGGTGGCATATTTCGGGGACACCTGCGAACTGTATGTTCGCCTTGAAGCATCTCCCATTTTGTATCACTTTTTTGCCACGACTCTCAGAGCTTGCGATAGTAATACACGATTGTTCCTTTTTCCTTACTTTTTTTTTCAACTATTTTGACGCCGCAATCAAACATAGGCAGCAAAGCATCCAAAACGAGCCATGACTACAACAAAGAAGAAATGCTGCGGCTGATGGTCTTCACGAACATCTGGACCATCTTGTATCACCCCGTGGTGTGGAGACGACATGCTTGACTACCTCCGCGTCTTCGACACGTCCCAATGGAAAGAATGATAATACCTATGACGAGGCGTACCCGTCGCGTCCTCATACTGGAGAGTCAAGTTCACGCAATTGAAATGGTAATGAAACCGAATCTGCACATCTCATGATCTCTCCGGGCACATTCCCATTAGCCTGAGAGTGTTCTCAATTCCAGTCAAGGTAAGTCGATTTCTGGCCAGCATCTCTATTCGTACCCATCCGGCAGTCTGAATCCCCAGCCTGATAAGCATCGTAGCAATACCGCAGCTGGCCATTATAGTCACTGGAAGGACAAAAGCGGCCTACTGAAAGAGGATGACAATAAGACATCGGGAGTACAGAACGGAAAGGCCAGAGGCAAATGTACGGAAGGAAGTACGAATTGGGTCGTTCATTGCCATAAGTTTTTGTTTCATAGCACATAAGGACAGTTCGTGAACGTGCTGATGGTTCACTGAAAACGCACTATGATGGTTTTACTGACAGGGGACACTCCGCAGAATGACTGCGCCCGGCCGGTTACTTGATCCGCGCCGTCCCGGAGAACTCTCCCGACGGAGTGAAAAGCGGGATTTGCTGAAGGTATTCTTGGACCTGATCCGAATCCTTAACCACAGTTCCGTCGACTGCGAGAAGCATACGGTCGTAATTCATATTGAATGCGTAATTGGAGAGCATCACACGGTGCCGTTCCTCGGGAATGTCGGAGGAGTCGTTCAGGCCCTCGCAGTAGAGTCCTTTCGTGACGATGGTCTGTTCCTTCTCCGCCCTCCCAGCCTTATCGAAGGCAATGAGTCCATAGTCGGCGGAGACCTCGAAGTAATCTGTAATGATCCGTCTGTTGTGCGTGAGGTCGTATCCTTCTACCCAAGTACTCATCAAGACGTCCCCATTCCGGGCTTTCTCGAGCGGCCGGACATATGTGGTGCAGATGGTCTTCACCTTGTAATCCCCATTGACGGCAGAGTGGATGGCGTTTCGGATTTTCGTCGCCTTCTTCTGGAACTCTTCCTGGACGGCTTCACAAAAAACCGCATTCATCTCCTTTAATCCCCCGCCGCCATGGCCGTGGACGAAATCCTTCGCCCATTTCTCGTTCACTGCATCGAAATAGACAAACATCTTCAGCTCACCGTCATACTCCGCGGACGGCATCAGTGCCGATGCTATATCCGCAATATTCTGTTCGGCCTGTTCCTCCTTTCCTAACATCAAGTAACGATCATTGACGATGATGGTGTTTTTGGGAAACGAGGAAAGTTCCTCAAGAATAGAGGCCCAAGACCGGCCAACGGCACCCCTCTGACAGAAAGTGGTCTTTTGGAACCGGAGCGGGCTCAAGCGAAGCTTCGTTTGGTCCGAGTAGCAGAGTACACCGTACAAGTCACGGATCCGTTTCGCATCGACACGGGATATGGCGAGTACAAACAACGAGAATGGGAAGCGACAGAAAAGGGCCGGGTTGTCCAAGATTCCGGCAATCATCTCATTCGCCAGGTAGAACCGGCTGCAGCACTTCGATACAAGGAAATCACCAATATAGGATTCCTCAATGTTGTCTCCCAGGGCCGCAGAGAGTTCCTCCGCGGATGCGTCAAGGAAAATACTGACGTTCCGGTTCAGTATCATGTTCCTGTAGGAGCGACTTCTCAAGATTGAGTTCAACGCCCTGATGGAAAGGAACAGCGAGAAGGTGATTTCGTCATTCATTTCCTACGTCCGGTTAAATTGGAGAGATCAAGCAAAGCCAGATTCGAATTGCCCGCAACGTCCAGGAAACCGGGACCGAAGGCCCTTCCGAACCGACCGTTTTCCTTGTATTCCATATCATAGGGACTGGTCTCGTCGTCCGGGAAATAATAGACCTTGAAAGGATTATCCTCGAGGGTAAAGGCTTTGTTCTTGATGCCTTCCGCGACCAGGACCTGGGAACGACGGATGATGTACTCGGAGTGGGTTTCAATGATGCACTGGCACTTGAACTGTTCGTAGAAGTCCAGGAACATGTCGGCCAGCCGGCTTTGTATCGCAGGGTGAAGGTTCTGTTCGGGCTCCTCGACGGTGACGAGAGTCGGATACGACTTATGTCTCGCCTCGGTGATGACGAGGGCCATCGTCACAAGCAGGATGATCAGCTGTCTCGACCCTACGCCAAGGGAATCAAACGGGACCTCGTAAGTCAGCTTCTTACCATTCATAAGAGCCGTTTTCCGGACGAAACACTCGAAGTACTTCGTCCCGACCCGGTTTTCGGCATCGGCCTCCTCCGCCTCCGTATCAGGGCGCATGTCTATGCCATCCCCTATCTCCAGTTCCTTGACCCACTTTGAGACACAAGCCATCAGATCAGTCTCCCCGTGGACATTATTGTTCCGGAACTGCCTGAAAAGCTTGCCGCGTAACTGCTCATCATCCGTATAATGGCCGATGTGCCTGGCACAGGAAGGAAGCTGGTGGTAAAGTCGGACTGAGAACATCTCCTTGAAGCCTTCCAACCGCTTCCGATGATCGGCTTCATCAAGAAATTCGGTTATCCTGTCATAAGGCATTCCGTCATCGGGGAGATCCGATTCCCCGGCGAGACAGTGGCCGGCAAGACAGTCAATAGAGTAGAATTCCGGAAGCGTATGACCTGAATTCTTTTCGAGGCCGAGGGAAATGACCCCGTTCCTGACGATTTGAATTTTGCTTTCCGACTCTTTTTCAAAGAGTTCGTCAACCCGGTCCTGAACGGACGGACGGTCTTCTTCGGAGAGAGTCTCAAGCAACCGGGACAGTCTCTCCTGTTCCTGTGCTTCCTCTTCCGGGAAATCGTTAAAGACCAGTTTCGTCAATCCTCCGTCAAGGAGTCCGCCGATCCTGTTGGTCTTGTCGTAATAATAGATATACTTGAGACGGCCTTTCCCGTCCTGATCTTGCTTCTTCAACGCTTTGAATCGGTCCGGATGATTCTTCTTGAGTTCATCCATCCGTTTGTCAATCTCGGCACGGAGCCATTCTCCATCGACGATCGGCGGCTCAGTTGCATCCGGATACTGACTGTAGTAGGAGTCGTCGATCCAGTCTCGAATCTCCGCCTCGATGAATCCGAAAGGATTATACTTCTTGTCCACTCCGAATTGGAGAATGAACTCGCCATAGTCGATGCAGAATTCTATCACCCTGTTGTTCTTTCCTGTTTCGATTCCGCCGTTACGATGGAGGACACTGTTGTACCCGCGGTATTTGCTGTCAGTATTGTTGCCAACCTCAAATGAAAAGATGGACTGCAGATCACCGCCCCTTGAGGTGTGATCGATGAAATCGGCCGCAAGCCGGGCAGCATGGGTGAAAGTGGTCTTCCCGGAATTGTTCTTTCCGACCAGGAATGTGACACCCGACAGCTCGAGGTCAGGACACTCGGCAAATCTCTTGAAATTCTTAAAACCGATACTCTTCATACTATGAAACGATGGCGAATGGTTGTCTGTAAGTTTCGAAAAGATCAAACTCTTTTCAAACGCAAAGGTATCTCCTTTCCGCGAAAACATGATTCGCTATTACTGACCGCATCGTACGGACGGAAGCGGTATACAATACCTTACAGCATAGTTATCTGCGCCAAGGTTTGTATTACAAAAGTAGCAATTTTTAGCCGATAAAGAAAGTATAACCGAAGGACAATGAAATCGGGCTGTCGCACAAGAGATACCCGGTCAGGCTGGGCACGCCCATACGGAGAGAATGAACCTAATCTCAGGTTTGTCCTTTTTCAGCTCGATGCATTCGGTTGTCGAGAGATAATCTTGGTGGTGTGGGGGAGATTGCTTATTTTTGAAAGTAATCCACAGATGAAGTATCATGAAAAAGCGAACCATTCTCATATTTGTTATCGTTGGCTTCCTCTTAGCATTGCTTTTAGGTCTATATCTCCTCCTCTTCAGCAACCAGGCCTCCACCCCGGACGCGATTGCAAAGAAGGTGGGGTTGAAACTACCCGCCTACCAGATTACAAATGCGGATGACAACATGGACAGGACGGCATCTTCGTGGTCGGACTATTACTACGAAATTGAGTTCAAGGAGCCTCTGTCAGAAAACTTCCTTCGGAAGGTTGAAAAACTCATGAATTGCACTCGCGAGGGAAACACTTACAAGATAGAAAAAGAATCCCCTGACGAGTGGGCAGGGTACATTAAGCTCTATCCAGAAGAGAATAGAGCGACCTTGGAATACACTTATAGGGATGCTTTGTTTTAGGTGACTTCGTCTTCTCCCCTTATGGTACCCGCTCGACTCAAAAGGAAAACATTAAACGACGATCCCTACAATAACAAATGGCTCCAGTCGTTACGGGTAGCGAAGTTCTATCCCAGCCAGCAAGAGCCATACGCCTGCTGCCGCGGGAGCTGCATCCAATGGAATTTCCTCCCATCCAACAGACGCTCCGCAAAAATAATGATTATAGCCGTTATAATCAAAGATGGTGAATTCTAATTAGATGTGCAACACACTTCAAGTCGCCCCATAACAAAGTGACTTGCAGAACCTGTCCTTCCTATCTTTTCCGCTGTAACTCTTCGTCGGGGGCCGGTGTGCTCCTGCGGATTTCGGATTTCAGCTGCTAGTGAGCAGGCGGGAAGGTGCGGTCCCGGAACGGGATGACGCCGTTTGTTTGAGCGCTAGTTAGGCCCGCCCCGCGGGACTAACTGAGCGAGTTCGGCGTCAAGCGCCTTCCCGCCTACGCGAATAGCTGAAATCCGTCATGACGCAGGAGTGCATCGGCCCCCGATGGAGGGTTACAGCGACATCTTTCCCTTTTTCTCGGTTTATTCTTGCGGGAATCATTATAATTCGTAACTTTGTTGCGTCATGTGAAATTACATGTACTAATACACATCAAAGGCATCTCAACCCAAGCGAGATGCCTTCTTTTGTTTCTCTCTGTGATCATTGAAAGATGCCCGATCAAGTCGGGCATGACGGTGGCAACTCGGGCATAACGGTCCCGCCGCATTTCCACGCACAATGCCCTGCACAGCCTCGGCAGTCTGGAAACCAAGCACCGAAAAACAACCGGTCCGTCAAATTTGCTTACCTTTGCAAAGAGAAGCTTATGACCGCCGACCTTCAGAAAGAGAAGTTCATCCGGATGACTACGGCTCCTGTAGGGCATCTCGTGTCCTCGTTGGCCGTTCCGTCCATCATCAGCATGCTGGTCTCCGGCATTTACAACCTGGCGGACACGTTCTTCGTGGGGCAGATCAATACGCAGTCCGTGGCCGCCCTCGGCATCGTCTTCTCCTACATGGCCCTCATTCAGGCCATCGCTTTCTATTTCGGCCAGGGTTCAGGAAATTTCATCTCCCGGGCGCTTGGGAGCCGCCACACGGACGAGGCGGAAAGAATGGCCGCTGTAGGTTTCTTCTCTTCGTTCATCACGGGCTGCTTGATTGCCGTGGCCGGTTTCTTCCTGATGGATCCCCTGCTCCGCTTCTTCGGGTCGACGGATACCATTCTCCCCTATGCCAAGGATTATTACCGCTTCATCCTTTTGGGCACGCCGTTCATCATGTGTTGCTTCACGATGAACAACCAGATGCGGCACCAGGGAAATGCCCTCCTGTCCATGATCGGCATAGCTTCCGGAGCCATTCTCAACGTAGCCCTGGACCCGATTCTGATTTTCGGCTTCGGTCTGGGCATCCGGGGCGCCGGTCTGGCGACGGCCATCTCACAGGCGGTGAGTTTCACTATCATGCTGTCCATCTGCGGAAAGAAAGGGGGTATCAAAATCCGCTTTGGGAACTTCCGTCCATCCTGGAATACGTACCGGGAAATCAACGCCGGTGGCCTCCCTTCCCTAGCCCGGCAGGGATTGATGAGCGTCGCAGCCATTTGCCTGAACCAGACAGCCGCCGCTTACGGCGATGAAGCCGTTGCGGCCTTTTCGGTCGTCAGCAGGATCGCCATGTTGGCTGGAGCCGCGATGATCGGATACGGGCAAGGCTTCCAACCTGTTTGCGGATTCAATTATGGGGCAGGGCGCTACGACAGGGTGAGGGCGGCTTTCCGCCATAGCCTGACCGTCTCCACGGTCTATTGTCTCATCCTCGCGATCCTGGGATTCATCTTCGCCCCGGGTATCGTTCGGGTTTTCCGAGCCGATGACCTTGAAGTCATCCGCATCGGCACGAGAATCCTCCGTTACCAATGCCTTTCCTTCCCGCTCACCGGGATGGTCGTGATGTCGAACATGTACCTCCAGAATATCCGGAAGACCATCCCTGCCGTCATCATGGCCACGGCCCGCCAGGGGCTTTTCTTTATCCCGGCCCTTTTCATAGGGCGAGCCCTCCTGGGGTTCTTAGGGATAGAGATTGCACAGACCGCATCTGACCTCTGCGCTTTCCTCCTGTCCATCCCTCTTACCCTAACGGCCCTCAGGGCAATGGGAACGGAGAGATGAATTGGCCGGCATGCTATGATTATTTGATGGTTATTCGTCGGCTCTGCCAATTCGCGTTATTCGGGCATGACGGTATTGCCCCCCAATTGCCATTCCCGCCAAAAATCCCTATCTTCGTACCCGTAACACCCACCAATCATGCCAACAGAAACCACCGTCGAAAAATACAAGGACGACCTCACCGCCAATCTCCTCGAGACTTGCACGGGCAGCGGCCTGCTGAAGGGGACGCTGCTCGCATCGCCGGACATCGACGATGCCTGGATGCGCCTCGCCCCGTCTTTCTACGGGGACGCCGTGCGGAACTTCAACGCCTATCCGGAGTACTGCCTCGCCTGCGCCGGCTACCTCGGGATGGCCATCGCATACCTCTGGGACAAGGACTGGGCGAAGTACCAAGATTTCCCTTACTCGTTCTTCCAGGGCGAACGGGGGTTCGACGACATGGACGACTATATCACCGACAGCATCCTAAAGGACCGCAAGCACAGTGTGCCTGCCATGCAGACCTGTTCTGCCAATGCCTACCACTTCCTGATGCGGGAATGCATGGAGCCAGGCACGGCAGAGGCCTACCAGTTCTTCCTCGTGACAGTCGAAGTGATGTTCAAGATCGGAGCCGCCATCGAACTGGGCCGGCTCGGGTACAGGTATGAGAAAGTAAACCTCGGCAACTGACGATGCCTGCCGACCATCCCATCAACCCCTGGCTGACCGAGCAGATCCGGCTGTACAAGGCTGCGCATGCCGATGCGGAGCTGCGGGAGGCGTACTATCGGCTCCGGGAAACCGATCCGGACCGGACATGGTTCGGGTTCCTGATCGATTCCTCCGTCCAGGCCGCCATCCGGGAGAACCCGTTCCTGGGACGGAAGTTCATCGACACGGACCTGCCCGGGCATACCGTGGACATCCTCCTGGCCCATGAGATCGATTCCGTCGCCTTCCTGATGCAGGTTTCCCTGCAGGAACTCTCCAGCCTGGCCGGCGTCACGGAAGCCGATGTCCGGGCGGTGGTCGATTTCCTCCGCGAAGGCGGACTCCGGCTGGAAGAGAAGGGCTTCACCCGGAAACAGACGTTCTCCTGGGAGGAACTGGAGCGGCAGCCGGCGGAGTCCATCCGGAAACAGGCCAAGGAAAAGATCCATGCGCTCGGCGAAAGCTGCGACCTCGAACTCGATGAATGGTACCGGATGACAGCGGAAACCCACCGGGAAACCGTCCTCCTGCTCCGGACGATCGGGGCCGACAAGGAGACGCTCCGGAAGGCCCTTTACGAACAAGCCCGGTTCCTCCGGGACCAGATGACGGAACACCCGGAGTACACGGAAGAGGCCCTCGATGCGGCCTGGGATGACCAGGAGCTCTCCGAATACCTGTATGGCACCTACAGCAAGGAAAACGCCCTTGCCTGGGAGCTGCAGGCCGATATCCTGTTCATGGGCGGCCGCCACGCGGAGGCCCTGGAGAAGTACAACAAGCTTATCCGGATCCTGGAAAAGTCCCCCAGATCCGATCGGGAGTTCCTCGCCGAGGCCCGCCGCAGCGCGGGCATCTGCCTGATAGGGCTGGATCGGCCGGCCGAGGCCCTGCCCCTGCTCCTGGAAGCGTTCTCTTACTACGAGCAGTACCCCGGCAAGTACCGTGAGCTCCTGTTCTGGACGAGCCACACCATCGCGCGGGCCTACGACATGCTCGGAGACTACCAGAAAAGGCAGGAATACATGGACCTGGCCGAAAAATATGATGACGATCCAATCGAATAAATCCCTATGGGCATCAAGAAATTCATAGAAACCCTGAAGAACTTCGGCGACACCATCTCCTCCACCGCCGAAAACGTATTCGACGAGGTGGACAAGACCTTCGACGGCCTGGACACATCCAAGCTCACCCCCGAGCAGGAAAAGGAAATCGGGAAAAAGCTGGAGGAGAAGGTCTATGAGGCCAGCGAGACGGCCGACGACGCGGCCGACACCTTCCTCGGCCGCATGAAACGCGGCCTCATCCTCCTGGAGAGGGACGAGCCCCAAGACAAGGCCGACGATAAGGACTAAACCCTACACATTCCCCAGAAACACGGTCTCGATTCCCAGCGCCAAAGCCACCTCGCGCGCCCGGGCCAAAGATTGCTTCGGCGTCGGCCCCGGGGTGGCCATCTTGTACCGCGGGAAGTAGCGGCTGAAGTGCAGCGGGACGCGCTGGAGGCCGTTTTCCACCATCCAACCACATAACGCCTGCACCTGCTCTTCGGAATCGTTCAGGCCCGGAATCAGCAGGTTCGTAATCTCCACGTGCACCCCGGCGGCATCCATCGCCAGGATGTTTTCCAGCACAGGCGACAGCCGCGCCCCGCACCAGCTGCGGTAAAACGTATCGTTAAAAGCCTTGATATCGATGTTCGCCGCATCCAGATACGGCAGCAGCTCCCGCAAAGGCTCTTTCTCCACAAACCCCGCCGAAACCAGGATGTTCTTCAAGCCCCGTTCGTGCGCAAGAACTGCCATATCATACATAAACTCCCACCAGGTAAACGGCTCCGTATAGGTATAGGCCATCGAGGGTAACCCGCGCCGGACGCACAAATCCACCACCTCCTCAGGCGTCATCGCCGTGCAATCCACCCCCTCCGGCGCCACCTGCGAAATCTCGCTGTTCTGACACCATCGACAGGAAAGGTTGCAGCCGGTGCAGCTCAGGGAGAGGCACCAGGTACCCGGCAGGAAGTTGTTCAGGGGCTTCTTTTCAACCGGATCGATGGCCAGGGCGCAAGGCGCGCCATAGGACAAAGCCCATAGCTTCCCATCCCGGCATTCGCGGCTTCGGCATCGGCCACGGCCTCCTTCCTGGATCCGGCAGTGATGGGGGCAGAGCCGACATTCCACGCCGCCCTCGACCGGAATATAGAACCGGGCCTCTTTCATTCCTCCACGATCTCCGTCTGATAGGTGTACAACTCGGCATCCTTCCAGCCGTTCCAGCCGATGCCGGCCTTGTCACGGGCGCAATGGCCCAGGAATTCCTCCGTAGTCCAGCCGGTTTCCGTCGCAACTTGCGGCAGGAATGTCCCGTGATAGGGGCCCTTGATCATATAGATGCCGTCCCGTCCCAATTTGAACTCGTCGATGGAATGGATCCGCTTGAGCGGGGATAGGACGGAGACCTCGATCTTAATTTTATGCGCCTCATTCCGGGACAGGGCCGGGAAGCGCGGGTCGGAGAACGCAGCGCTCCGGGCCATCTCCCGGATCGTGGCGTGCAAAGTGCTGGAAGAGGTGAACCTGCCGATACAGCCCCGCAGGCGGCCGTCCATGTGCAGCGTCACGAACACGCCGTACCCCTTCTCCTTCAGGATGCCGACGGGGGTGTCGTCGATATCATGGTCCAGCCGCAGCGCGGAATAGATGGATGCCCGCGCGGCAGCGAGCATCGCCCGTTTTTCAGCCTCCGTGAAATGGAACAGATGGTCGTCCTCCGCGGGTTTCCCTGGTTCTCGGGTGATGGCAAGCGCATTGTACCCCACCACCCGGTCCTTGTCCCCATAGACCGAATCCCCGGAGTTCCGGTACATCACGTGGTCCACGACAAAGCGGTTCCTCCCCTGCCCGTCCATCAAGGACAGCAAGACAGCGATGGCACAGGCACCGCATGCGGCGGTGTCCTGGCCCACGAAACCCCGCTTGTGGACATCCGAGAGCGCTTTCAAGAACTCGTTGAGCCCGCCGGAGACGATGGTTTCCGCCATGAACAGATCCGACTTCTTCGCGTCCTCATAGGACGGATAGTGGGAGAAATCCGAGCTGATGACAAAAAGGTTTTCGGGCGTGAAATACGGTTCCAGCACCTCCGCGATCCGCTCCAATACGCCGAGCCGCTCCGTGCTGATAACGATCGGGACGATGGGCGGCACCTCGCCAAGCGACAGTTGCAGCAGCGGCAGCTGGACCTCCAGGCAGTGCTCCCGGTCGTGCGCGTCGCTCCGGTAGGTGAACACGCCCTCCCCCGCCCGGATGAGTTCCTCACCCACGGCCACATCAACCGAGACCTTCCCCAGCGGGGTTTCCGCCCATGCGCAAGCGGTTTGTACGCTCGCGCCCGTGAAGGCCACGCGGTGGCTCGGCCCGAGCAGGAAAATCCGCTTGTACGCGTGTCCCCGCGGGATACGGTTCAAGGCCGATGCGGCCACCTCGCCACTGAACACATAGCCGGCGTGCGGGACGATGACCGCCTGCGGGGCGTCGCCCCCGGCGGCGGGATGCAGCCACGGCCCCGCCATGGACTTGATTTCCCGGGCGGAGGCGGGATAGAAGGAGCCGGCGACGGCGGGCTTCCGGACTTTCTGGTTTTCGGGATAACGGGACATAGGAACGGCTGTTAGAAGGGCTAGGAGAATCGCGATATGAAAACGGAACGGAATCATGTCTGGACGATGTTCAAAGTTAGGAAAATTTGGTTATTCCGCAAAGAATTGCTATCTTTGCCGCCGTGAATGAGATAGAGGACGGACGGTCCCCTATTTTTTGTTATATGAGATTCCCGGTCAAGCCGGGAATGACGGAAGGAAAAATGAAAAAGGAAGAGATCATCCAGGCCGTGGAAGCGGCGGTCGCTGAAAGAGGATGCTTCATCGTGGATGTCACGGTGAACGCCATGAACGACGTGGAAATCGTCCTCGAGAAGGAGGACGGCATCGTGGATTGGGACGACTGCGCCGCCATCGACAAGGTCGTGCACGAAGCGTTCGACCAGGACGTGGAGGACTATTCCCTCACCGTCTCCTCCGCCGGACTGGACCGGCCCTTCAAGGTACTTAAGCAGTACCTGAAGGCCGTGGGCTCCAAGGTGGACGTGAAGTTCAAGGGCGGGCGCCGGCTCGTCGCCCTCCTCAAGGCGGCGACCGAGGAAGCCGTCACCCTGCAGTACACCGCCCTGGAGGCCGTGGAAGGCAAGAAAAAGAAAGAGAAGGTGGAGCACGAGGAAACCTGCCCGCTCGCCGAGATCAATTCCGTCACCCCCTACATCGATTTCAAATAATACAAGATAACCACAATGGCAAAAGACAAAGAAAAAGAAATCACCTTGATCGACGCGTTCAAGGATTTCAAGGAAGAGAAAAGCATCGACCGTCCCGTGATGCTCGGTGTCCTGAAGGATGTGTTCCTCACCCAGCTCGCCAAGACCTACGGCAGCGCCGACAACTTCGACGTGATCATCAACGTGGACAAGGGCGACTGCGAGATCTACCAGAACTTCGAGGTGGTCGAGGAAGTCGAGAATCCCGCCACGGAGATCACCGTGGAAGAGATCGCCGAGGAGACCGGTGACGACGACTACGAGATCGGCGACACCTACACCCGCAAGCTCAGCCTCTCCTCCTTCGGCCGCCGCGGCATCCTGAACATCCGCCAGAACCTGCAGGGCCGGATCATGGACATCGAGAAGGCCAATGTCTTCAAGAAGTACTCCGGCAAGGTGGGCGAGATCTTCACCGGCGAGGTGTACCAGACCTGGAAGAACGAGGTCCTCATCCTCGACGAGGACGGCAACGAGCTCCGCATGCCCAAGTCCGAACAGATCCCGGGCGAGCGCTTCAAGAAGAACGACACCATCCGCGCCATCATCAAGAGCGTGGAGATGAAGAACAACACGACACCGTACATCGTCCTGTCCCGCACCACCGACTCCTTCCTCGAGAAGCTGTTCGAGATGGAGGTTCCGGAAATCTACGACGGCCTGATCACCGTGAAGAAGGTCGTCCGCATCCCGGGCGAGCGCGCCAAGGTGGCCGTGGAGTCCTATGACGACCGCATCGACCCGATCGGCGCCTGCATCGGTGTCAAGGGTTCCCGCATCATGGGCATCGTCCGCGAGCTCCGCAACGAGAACATCGACGTGATCCAGTGGACCGCGAACACGCAGCTCATGATCACCCGCGCCCTCAACCCGGCCCGCATTTCCCGCATCGACCTGGGCGAAGGTCCCGAGGACAAGATCAAGGTCTACATGCAGGCCGAGGAAGTGAAGAAGGGCATCGGCAAGGGCGGCTGCAACATCAAGCTCGCCGGCATGCTCGTCGGCCGCGAGATCGAGGTCTGGCGCGAACTCCCGCAGGACGAGGCCGAAGAGGAAGACGTCCTCCTGAGCGAGTTCACCGACGTGATCGACCCTTGGGTCATCGAGCGCCTGCAGGCCATCGGCTGCGACACCGCGAAGAGCGTCCTCGCCCTCTCGCCGGCCGACATCGCCAGCCGCGCCGACCTGGAAGACGAGACCGTGGAAGAGGTCTTCTCCATCCTGAAGTCCGAATTCGAGGAAGAATAAACTGAAAAAACTGGGGTTACTATATGGCAGAAATCAGACTGAACAAACTTATCAAGCAATTCAACATCGGGCTGGATAGTTCCTGCCCGAGCTGCACAAGAAGTTCGGCAAGGACCTCGAGCTCAAGGAAGCCGCCGAGAAGGTGGACGTGAAGCTCACCGAGATCCTGGACAAGGCTTCCCGCCGCCCGTCCGGCTCCCGCGAGGAAGAGGACGAGTACGAGCCGGAGCGCGTCACCGTGATCAAGAGCAACAACCTGTCCCGCGCCACCGTGGAGCCGGAACCGGTGAAGGAACCGGAGCCGGAGCCCGTCGTGGAACCGGAACCGGAGCCCGTCGTGGAGCCTGAACCCGTGGTCGAACCCGGACCGGAGCCGATTGTGGAGCCGGAGCCCGTGGTCGAACCCGAACCGGAACCCGAACCGGAGCCCGTCGTGGAGCCGGAGCCCGTAGTCGAGCCCGAACCGGAGCCGGTCGTTGCATCCGAGCCGGAAGAAGAGATTCCCGGTCAAGCCGGGAATGATGAGCAAGAGCCTGAGCCTGCCGCCCCCGTCGAGGAGACCCCTTCCGCCCAGACCCCAGCGGAAACTCCCGCCCCGGAGGCCCCGGCCCAGCCCGCCACCCAGCTCAAGGTCGTCGGCAAGATCGACCTGACGCAGTTCGACCCGAAGAAGGGCAAGAAGCGCGAACGCATCAAGGGCGGCGGCTCCCAGAAAGTGGACGTCACCAAGGTGCAGGCCGACAAGACCCCGAAGAAGAACGAGCCCAACAAGGGCGGCAAGAAGCAGGAACCTGCAGCCGCCGGCAAGGGCCGCAAGCGCGGCAACGACCGTTTCTCCAAGCCGGTCCTCACCGAGGCCGAGCAGGAGGAGATGCAGAAGGAGATCCAGAAGCAGGTCAAGGAGACCTACGCGCGGATGAACGAGACCAAGAACAACTTCGGCGCGAAGCACCGCAAGGAGAAGCGCGAACTGGCCGCCATCCGTTCGCAGGAGGAGATGGAGCAGGCGATGGCCGAGAACAAGGTACTGAAAGTCACCGAGTTCGTAACGGTCAACGACCTCGCCACCCTGATGAACAACACCCCCGTGGTGAAGGTCATCGGCGCCTGCATGTCCCTGGGTATGATGGTGTCCATCAACCAGCGTCTGGACGCCGAGACCCTCGTCCTGGTGGCCGAGGAGTTCGGCTACAAGGTGGAATTCGTCACCGCCGAGCTGACCGAGGAGATCGAGCAGCAGGAACCGGACAAGGAGGAAGACCTCGTCGAGCGTCCTCCGGTGATCACCGTGATGGGTCACGTCGACCACGGTAAGACCTCCCTCCTGGACAACATCCGCAACACGAACGTCATCGCCGGCGAGGCGGGCGGTATCACCCAGCACATCGGCGCGTACAACGTGAAGCTCGCCAGCGGCCGCCGCATCACCTTCCTGGACACCCCGGGCCACGAGGCCTTCACCGCCATGCGCGCCCGCGGCGCCCAGATGACCGACCTCGCCATCATCATCGTCGCGGCCGACGACGCCGTGATGCCCCAGACCAAGGAGGCCATCGCCCACGCGCAGGCCGCCGGCGTCCCGATGGTGTTCGCCATCAACAAGATCGACAAGCCCGGTGCGAATCCCGACACCATCCGCCGCCAGCTCTCCGAGATGAACATCCTCGTGGAAGACTGGGGCGGCAAGTACCAGTGCCAGGAAATCTCCGCCAAGAAGGGTATCAACGTGGACAAGCTCCTGGAGAAGGTCCTCTTCGAGACCGACCTCCTGGAACTCAAGGCCAATCCGAACAAGCTCGGCAGCGGCGCCGTCATCGAGTCCTCCCTGGACAAGGGCCGTGGCTACCTCGCCACCGTCCTCGTGCAGGACGGCACAATGCATGTGGGCGACGTGATCATCTCCGGCAGCTACTACGGCCGTGTCAAGGCGATGTTCAACGAACGCGGACAGAAGGTCCAGGAAGCCGGCCCTTCCACGCCGGTGTCCATCCTCGGCCTCAACGGCGCTCCCGCCGCCGGTGAGAAGTTCAACGTGATGACCGACGAGAAGGAAGCCAAGTCCATCGCCAACCGCCGCGAGCAGCTCATCCGCATCCAGGGCATCAAGACCCAGAAGCACCTCACCCTCGAGGAGATCGGCCGCCGTATCGCCATCGGCAACTTCAAGGAACTCAACATCATCGTCAAGGGCGACGTGGACGGTTCCGTCGAAGCCCTGTCCGACTCCCTCATCAAGCTCAGCACCGAGGAAGTGCGCGTGAACGTGATCCACAAGGCCGTGGGCGCCATCTCCGAGAGCGACGTCCTGCTGGCCGAGGCCTCCGATGCCGTGATCATCGGCTTCCAGGTCCGTCCTTCCGCCGAAGCGCGCCGTGCCGCGGAGAAGGAGGGCATCGAAATCCGCCTCTACTCCGTCATCTACGACTGTATCAACGAAGTCAAAGAGGGTATCGAGGGTATGCTCGAACCGGAGAAGAAGGAAGAGGTCACCGCTACCGCCGAGGTCAAGCAGACCTTCAAGATCTCCAAGGTCGGCACCATCGCCGGCTGCCAGGTCAAGGAAGGCAAGCTCACGGCCAAGGCCCAGGTGCGCCTGATCCGCGACGGCATCGTGGTGTACACCGGCGCCCTCGCCTCGCTCCAGCGCGGCAAGGACGACGCCAAGGAAGTCGCCACCGGCTTCGAGTGCGGCTGCGCCCTGGAACGCTTCAACGATATCCACATCGGAGATATCATCGAGGCCTTCACGGTCGTGGAAATCAAGCGAAGCCTGTAAACAGGACCCGCCCATGAACGAAAACGCCCGCTTCCAAGAGCGGGCGTTTCTTGTATTACAGAAGGAGAAGCATGGCCAGCAGGTAGAGCGTGAAACCCTGCGCCCGGATGCGGCGTCCGGTGATGAAATCGGTGGAGAGGCCCACGGGCTCGCGGTCGAGCAGGTTCTTGAGTTCCTCCGCTTCGGGAACGTCGCGGGGACTCCATTTCGAGATCAGTTCCCCGTCGTTGAAGTAGGTCGCGCCGCCGTTGGCACGGTTCAGCGTGATAAGCGGCTTGTAATCAGCCAGATACACATCTTCCGGGGTGTATTCGCCCGGGACGGCGAGGATGAGGGGCGTCGCGCCGCAGACGCGGGCCTCGGCGGCCTGTGAGCGGATGCAGTCCCAATCGGCCTCCTCCGGATCATACACGGAGAATACCATCACTTTCCCGAGCACGGCCAGCTCGTCCTGGTACTCGCCCTCCGCATCCCGGAAGGAGAGGACCGGCTTGGCGGCGTTCTTGTACATCCCGCTGCGGCTGAGGGTGTCCACACCGACGAAAGTCCAGGTGGAATCCGGCAGGGCGTCCAGGGTGAAAGACCCGCGCTGCCCGTTCCGCTCGTAAATGAAGGTCGGGACCTTACCGTCCATTTCCTGATAATCATTGTCCAGCGAAGCAAAGAGTTCCGTGCCGGGAGCGAACTCCGTAAAGTCGATCATCGGCAGGTGCCGGGCGTTGTGGCAGAGGGCGAAGACGAGGGAAGGAACGGCCAGGAAGAAGGCCACGTACTTTCCCTTCCGGGGCACGCCGAAGTTCTGGAACGGGATGAAGGCGATGGCGGCCAACGCCAGCAGGACGACGTTCTTCAGGAGCGTCTGCCCGTGGGAGAGGTGGATGGCCTCGCCGAAGCAGCCGCAGTCCATTTCCGGATTCGCAATCCAGAGGATCAGGGTGACGATCGTAAAGAATACCACGAGGATGGACGTGATAACCGCCGTTGTCTTGCGGAAGACGCCGCTGATAAGCGCCGCGCCGGTCGTGGCCTCCACGAGGGACAGGACCATGCCGAGGGCCTTCGCGGTCCCCTGCAGGAAGCCCAGGTGGAAAAACTTGAAGTATTCGCTGACGATGAGGCCGGTCCCCACCGGGTCCAGCAGTTTCAGCAGGCCCGAGGCGAGGAACACCAGGCCGATGATGATGGCGCAGAAACGCCGGATTCTATGATGTGCCTTTTTCATACGAGATACGGGTCGACGGCCGCGCGGACCTTGGTGAAAATGTCGTCCGGAGGGAGCATCCGGCCCTCGGCGTCGCCGCAGTCAATGCGCAGGAAATGCGCATCGCGGGCGGCCTCGGCGCGGTACATGTCCCGGACGGCCTCCTGGAAGCGGATGTCCGCCTCATGGATGTCCTGTGCGCCATGCAGGTAGGAACGGTCATCGCCCTGGCGGTGCGCCGCGAGGCTCTGCTCGACAAAACCGATGGGAACGTCCAGGAACAGGTTCAGGTCCGGTTCCGGCAGGTCGAAATCACCATACTCCGTGTCGAAGATCCAGTTGCGGAGGCGGATCCGCTCGGGGCCCTGGGGAAGCTTCGCGCACTGGTAGGCGATGTTGGAATACACGTAGCGGTCCAGCAGGACCACCTTGCCGGCATCCAGGGCCTCGCGCATCATCGGCGCAGCCCGATGCCGGTCCTCCGCGAAGAGCAGGGCCACAAGCTGCGGATGCACGGCCTCGATGCTGCCGAATTCGCCCTTGAGGAAACGGCCGATGAGGTCGCCGTACACGGGGGCGTCGTAGCGCGGGAAATGGATGTATTCCAGCGCTCCGCAGCGTTCGGTGAGGTATTCCTTCAGTTTCTTGACCTGGGTGGACTTCCCCGCCCCGTCCAGGCCCTCCAGCACGATGAGCATGATTTTTCGTTTAATCTCACAAATATAACTATTTTTGCGTTATGAAACCGAAAATCCACCTCCTCGGCATCGTAAACCTCACGGACGACTCGTATTACGCCGCGAGCCGGGCGCAGGACCCGGACGCCTTCCTATCACGCGTCGGAACGATGCTCGCGGAAGGGGCGGACTGGATCGACATCGGCGCCTGTTCCACCCGGCCCGGGGCGCAGCCCGTCGGGGCGGACGAGGAGTGGCGGCGGCTGGAACCGGCCCTGCAGGCCCTCCGGCAGGCGTTCCCGGACGCCCGCGTTTCCATCGACACTTACTGGTCATCCGTCGTCGAGCGGGCGTACGACCTCATCGGCCCGTTTATGGTCAATGACATTTCGGCCGGGACGTTCGATGCGCAGATGCTGCCGCTCGTGGGCCGGCTCGCCCTCCCCTACATCGCCATGCATATGCGCGGAACGCCGGAAACGATGCAGTCGATGACCGACTATCCCCACGGGGTGACGGCGGAGGTCCTGCGGTATTTCAAGGCGTTTGCCAAGCGGGCTGCGAAGGCCGGTGTCACGGACTGGATCCTGGACCCGGGCTTCGGCTTCGCCAAGACGGTGGAACAGAACTGGACCTTGCTGGAAGAACTGGACCTCCTGCAGGTCCTGCAGATGCCCATCCTCGTGGGCGTCTCCCGTAAAAGCATGATTTACAAGCGGTTCGGCATTACGCCTGAGGAATCGCTTCCCGCGACGCAGGTCGCGCACTTGCTGGCGCTCCAGCGCGGCGCCACCTGGCTCCGCGTGCACGACGTCGCCGAAGCGCGCCGCACGGTGGAGATCTTTTCGTCATTCCCGGCCTGACCGGGAATCTCTATTCAATGATGTAGACATCTTCGCCCGGAGCGGCGAAGTGGTAGGTTTCCCGGGCGAACTTTTCCAGGGAATCCCGGCTGTTCGTGAGGGCCTGGATCTCGGCGTCCATCGCGTCGATGTCGTTGCGGAGCCTTTCCATCTGGCGCTCCTGGCGCTGGATCTCCAGGTTCGCGCGGACCCAGTTCAAGACGCTGCTGTGGGAGAAGAACAGCAGCCACAGCGCCGCCACCGCCGTGATGACGATCACGAACGGGAGGAAGTAATTGTGGTCGCTGCGCGTCAGCAGGCTGCCCTTCTGCTTCTGGTCTGCCATAAATCCGGGAGATTGTTGTCCGACTTTTCTGCGAAATTAGTAAATTTGCATGAATTACGCGACAACAAATTTAAAAAACGTATACGCTATGAAACCTACCCTTCTCGTCCTCGCCGCCGGCATGGGCAGCCGCTACGGCGGACTCAAGCAGATGGACGGCCTCGGCCCCCACGGTGAGACCATTATCGACTATTCCATCCACGACGCCGTGGAAGCCGGCTTCGGCAAGGTCGTCTACATTGTCCGCGAGTCCTTCAAGGCCGATATGGAAAAGGCTGTCCAGGCCAAGTACGCCGGTGTCAAGACCGTCGACGGAGAGCCCCTCCAATTCGTTTTCGTCACCCAGGAGCTGAACAAGATTCCCGCCCGCTTCCCGCTCAATCCCGAGCGCGTGAAGCCCTGGGGCACCGCCCACGCCGTCCTGATGGCGAAGGACGTCATCCACGAGCCGTTCGCCGTCATCAACGGCGACGACTTCTACGGCAAGGAATCCTTCCGCATCCTCGGCGACTGGTGCCGCGCGCACGCCGAAACGACCGGCCAGTACTGCATCGTCGGCTTCGAACTGGACAACACCCTGTCCGAGAACGGCACCGTCTCCCGCGGAATCTGCGCCTATGACAAGGCCGGCAACCTCACCGATATCGCCGAACATCTGGAAATCGGCCAGGAAGCCGACGGCATCGTGTACGGGAACAACTCCGTCACCGGCGAAAAGCATGTCGTCCTGGACGCCAAGGCGCTGTGCTCGATGAACATGTGGGGCTTCACGCCCGACTACTTCGCCAAGAGCGAGGCCATCTTCGAGCAGTTCCTGGAGGTCAATGCCAACGAGCCCAAGAAGGAATACTACATTCCCTTCGCCGTGGACTGCATCGTCAAGTCCGGCCAGGGTTCCTGCGAGGTGCTCTCCACCCCGTCCCGCTGGTTCGGCGTGACCTTCAAGGAGGACCGCCCCGGCGTCGTCGCCAAGTTCGCTTCCCTCGTGGAAGAAGGTGTCTATCCCAGCCCCCTGTATTGATATGGCTGCTTTCTCCGCACGCAAGGTCAAGGATTATGACCTCTACTCGGGCCACGCCTGGTACGTGCCCGGTGTCAAGGGAATGTTCGGCTTTATCGGCTGGTTCCTGCTGGGCGGCCTGCTGGGCGGCATCGTCCAGGCCATCCTGGGCCTGTTCCTGTCCCAGCAAGCCATCCTGGACTACGGGATGATCGTCGTCTACCCCCTCCAGTTCCTCCCCGCCATGGTCTATGCGGCGAACCAGAGCCGCAAGAACATGCTGTTCGACCCGGGTTATGTGCTGGACAACAGGCATTTCGAGCCCTACGGCATGGTCCTGCTCATCCTCATCACCGTGCTGATGACCTTCACCTCGATGTTCGTCTTCGACCTGCCCAACTACTGGAACATGCAGCTGACGAACAAGTCATCCATCCTGGCCCGGTTCTATGAACTGTTCACTGAAATCATGAAGCAGATGACCGGCGGCCCGCTCTGGTCCTCCTTCCTGGTCGTGGCCATTTTCGCCCCGATCTTCGAGGAATGGCTTTGCCGGGGCATGGTGCTCCGCGGCCTGCTGACGAAGATGAAGCCCGGCTGGGCTATCATCGTCTCCGCCCTCTTCTTCGCCGTCATCCACGCGAACCCCTGGCAGGCCCTGAACGCCTTCCTGATCGGCCTCATGATGGGCTATGTCTACTACAAGACCGGCTCCCTGATCCTCACGATGATCATCCATTTCGTGAACAACGGCACCTCCGTCATCCTCTCCAACATCGAGCGATTCAAGGACTATGAGGATCTCTACTGGATCGAAATCATGGACAAGTCCACCTATACGATCCTCTTCGTGGTCAGCTGCATCATCCTCGCCGCCTGCCTCTGGGCCTTCTCCCGCATCAAAGTCGAGAATCCCTGGGGCAACATCGACCGCATCCCGCCGGCTGACGAGGTGGTGGTCGAAGAGACTCCGGCTGAAACACCGGCTGAATAATCGGTTTTTACTTCAGAATAGCTTCACAAACCCTTTCCGCTTCGGAGAGGGTTTCTTTTTTGCCCACATCAACCAATTGGAAGTCCGGCGGGACGGCGGCGAAGATGGGATACTCGGCGCAGGCGCGGAGGTAGAAGTCCACGATGGAGAAACGGTCGCCGAAGCCGTACCGGTCGAAGGCGTCGAAGATGGCCGGCGACATCAGGTGGATGCCGGCGAAGGCGAGCTTGCGGCACCGGTCCGGGTCGATGTCCGGGAACGGGCTGCGGACTTCCCCGGTCGCGATGTTGGTCCATCCTTTCAGCCGGTTGTCTTCGTCAAACAGGAAATACCGCTGCGTCTTCCGTTCGCTCGCCACCAGCGTCGCCAGCGCCTCTTCCCGGTGCTGCTCCCGCAGCCAGTTGAGGTCCAAGTTACTGACAATGTCCACGTTATGGACGAGGAAGGGCTCGATTCCGTCATTCCCGGCCAGACCGGGAATCTCATCCTCTGTCAGCAGGTGCTTCGCATAGCGGATACCCCCGCCAGTCTCCCGCAGGAAATCCCTTTCGTCGGAGACGGCGATGCGGGCGCCGAAATCGTGGGAGTGGAGATAGTGGATGATCTGGTCCGGGAAGTGATGGACATTCACCACAAGGTCGTCATACCCCGCCGCAACAAGCTTGTTGATGACGTGGTAAAGCAACGGTTGCCCGCACACGGGCACGAGCGCCTTCGGCATCGTGTCCGTAATCGGTTTCAGGCGGGTCCCCAGCCCCGCGGCAAAGATCATCGCTTTCATCGTCTGACGGCCGTCGAATGGAACTTGTTTATTATCAACACCTTACGTAATGATGAGTGCTCCATTTTGCGCACTCAAAAATCGTTAAGCCAATCACTGTCAATCACTTACATTCGACACACTCTTCGGGTAACCAGCGCTCGATGCCCCGCTCGCGGTGGATCAGGTGCACGCGGACGGGATACTTGGCGACCAGGTGCTCGGCGAGGTGCTGGGCGCTGTAGGCGGAGCGGTGCTGGCCGCCAGTGCATCCGAAACTGACCTGCAGGTGCATGAAGCCGCGCTCGAGGAAGCGCTCCACGTGCGCATCGACCAAGGCATAGACGTGGTCCAGGAAGCGGAGGATTTCGCCGTCCTCCTCCAGGAACCGTATGACGGGTTCATCCAGGCCGGTCAACTGCTTGAATCGCTCATATTTCCCGGGATTATGCACCGACCGGCAGTCGAACACATACCCGCCCCCGTTCCCGGACGTATCCTCGGGTATGCCCTTCCTGAAGGAAAAACTGTACACGGTCACGGTCAGGGGCGCCCTTTCTCCGGAGGGAGTGTTATTTCCCGAACCCTCCGCAATCAAAGATTGCTCCGTCCCTCCCACAGTCCCGTTCCGGGCCTGCGGGCCCCTCCCTCTAATGTGCCCGAGGGTGGGCACAGGTTCGGGAAATAACACTCCCTCCTCCGGGTCGCCCCCGCAAAGCTTGGCGAGGACATCAGACAGGTAGGGATAGTCGCTGAACGGCAGAAGGGACTTGACGATCGCCAGGGCCGGGGGGATGCTGGAGGAGAAGGCTTTGTTGCCTTCCCAGAGGCCACGGTAACCGTAGCAGCCGAGGACCTGGAGCATCCGGAAGAGGATAAAGAGGCGGAGGCGTTCCCGAAAATGGGCTTCATCCACGGGCAAATAGGCCTTCAGCGCGTCCAGGTACACTTGCAGCAGTTCTTCGCGCAGGGCTTCCGGATACTTGGCGCGGGCCTGCCAGAGGAAGGAGGCCACGTCGTAATAGACGGGGCCGCGGCGTCCGCCCTGGAAGTCAATGAACCAGGGTTCCCCGTCCACCAGCATCACGTTCCGGGCGTTGAAGTCCCGGTACAGGAAGGTGTCGGAAGGTTCGGCCAGGAGGTCCGCCTTCAGGCGGTCGAAGTCGTCCTGCAGGAAGACCTCGTTGAACTCCACACCGACGAGTTTCAGGAAGTCGTACTTGAAATAGTTCAGGTCGAAGTCCACCATCCGGGCGTCGAAGGACGGCTGTGGGTAGCACACCGAGAAATCCAGTCCGCGGGCGCCCTCGACCTGGATCTTCGGGAGGGCGGCGAGGGTCTTGCGCAGCAGCGCGACCTCATCCGGCCCATAGTTCCCCGAGGCGCGGCCGGCAGCGAGCGCGTCGTACAGGACGGTCGTGCCCAGGTCCTCCTGCAAATAGCAAAGGCCGTCAACAGCGACCACCTTCGGCACGTTGATGCCCTTAGCGGCGAAGTGACGGTCGATCGTGAGGAAGGCGCGGTTCTCGTCGGCGTCGGTGCCTTCCACGCCGATGAGCGTCCGCCCGTCGGCCCCCGTCAGGCGATAGTACCGCCGGTGCGAGGCCGACCCGGTGAGCGCCACGCTGGCGACGGGCGCCGCCCCGGTATACTGTTCGAACAAGGATTCCAGTGACATAATGCAAAATTAATTATTCTTATCTTTGCAAGCAAATGACGGTACGATGAAAAGGGTTCTCTCCAGCCTCCTCGCGGCAAGTTTCATAGCCTTGGGTTGCAGTGCGCAACCGAAGGGGAAGGTCGTTTACGAACCCGTCCGGTTCGAGGACGGGACACCCGTGGCGGGCGATGTGGAGGCCGACAGTCTGTTCGCGCAGGACCATTTCGTGACGGACACCACCGTCACGGAGAAAGGCGATTCGCTCTTTACCGTCCGGCACGCCAGCGCCTATGTCCGGATGCAACTGGACGGCCTGCCGGCAGGCATTGACAAGGTCCTGCTGGTGCCCGTGGTGGGCGAAGTCCGGACCCTTCCGGTGACGGGAACGGGGCCGATGGTCCTGTGGATGGCGAAGGAGCCGGGCATCCTCACGGCGGTCGCCGCCGTCGCCGAGGCGCCGGACGGCCGCCTCTGGTCCGCCCGTCTCTCCGGCAGGAACATCGAGCCCGGCACCGCATACCGGTGGAACGGGACCCTCCTTCCGCCTGAGGCCCCTGATACCGGCCTCCGGGCCACACCCCTGCCGGCCACGCTCCTGGACATCGAACCCGGCGAATACTCCGGCATCACCTGGCTGGGCGGGAACCAGTATGCGGTCGTGGACGACAACCTGAAAGGCGGCGGCATCCTGCGGTTCGCGATTCCCATCGACGATTATGGCAACGTCGGTACGGTCCTGCGGCAAGTCGCGCCCGGAACAGCGGCGGCTGACGGCAAGAAGCGGGACACCGAGGGCGTCGCCTTCGTCGCCTCCGAGAACCGGCTGTACGTTTCCTCCGAGAAGAACCAGGAAATCCGCGGCTACGACCTCAACGGGAACGATGCCGGCGTCAGCCTGAAGGTACCGAAAGACCTGAAGGGAATCGTCGATAACCAAGGCTTCGAGGCCCTTACCTACAACGAGAGCACCGGCCTGTTCTGGACCACGACGGAAGCGCCGCTGAAGACCGATACCTTCCTCCCGGGAATCCTCCGCCTGCAGAGCTTCGACCGCGAAGGGAAGCCCGCCAGACGCTATTTCTACCAGACCGGCGAACCGACGCAGACCGGCCAGAGGACCGTCGCCTACGTGTTCGGCGTCCCTGCCCTCACCGCCTTGGACGACGGCCGACTGCTCGTGCTGGAGCGGGAAGTCTATGTGCCCCAGGGAAGCCTGTGGGAGAAGCTGCAAGGAGCTTTCACGGACATCCACATCTATGTCGTGGACCCGGTCAACGATACCGCCGGCATCCTCCGCAAGTCCCTCCTGTGCACCTTCACCACCGGTGCCCTGAACCTCGCCAATTTCGAAGGCATGTGCCTCGGCCCCGTCCTTCCGGACGGCCGGCGCACGCTCGTCCTCATCGCCGACTCCCAGAAGGGCTCCGGCGGCCTGACGAACGAGTATGTGAAAGTCATCCTCTTCCGGTAACACCCTATCGGTATTTTTCTTATCTTTGTGGATACCGCCCGCTGCGGCATCTACAAACACAAACATCATGGACAAACTGAACACTGCCTATTGCTCCGACAAGTACCAGTACACGATGGGAAAGTCGTACCTGGAATGCGGGAAGGACAAGGAAATCGCCACCTTCAACCTGTTTTACCGGAAGGCGCCGGAGAACAACAACTGGGCCGTCGTGAGCGGCACGGAGGAAGTCATCCAGATGGTCCAGAAGCTGGGCACCGAGCCGGAGGAATTCTATGAGAAGTTCCTCCCCGGGGACGACTACAAGGAGTTCCGCAAGTATCTGAGCACCATGAAGTTCACCGGCGCGGTGTACTGCATGCGCGAAGGCGAGATCGCCTTCCCCACGCAGCCCATCGTCACCGTTGTCGCACCCATGATCGAGGCCCAGGTCCTGGAGACCCCGATGCTGTGCATCCTGAACCACCAGATGGCCGTCGCGACGAAGGCCTCCCGCGTGTGCCGCGCGACGGACAAGCCGGTCTCGGAGTTCGGCTCCCGGCGGGCACACGGCCCCTGGGCCGCCGTGTACGGCGGCAAAGCCGCGCAGATCGCCGGCTGCGCCTCCTCCTCCAACATCCTCACCGGCGCAATGAACAACGTCCCCTCCACCGGCACGATGGCGCACAGCTTCGTGACCGCCTACGGCAGCACCGTCGAGGGCGAGCACCAGGCCTTCTGCGACTACATCCGCACGCACCGGGGCGAGAACATCATCCTCCTCATCGACACGTACGACACCCTCAAGTGCGGTGTCAAGAACGCCATCCGCGCCTTCCGCGAGAACGGCATCGACGACAGCTATCCCGGAGGCTACGGCGTCCGGCTGGACAGCGGCGACCTCGCGTACCTCTCGCAGGAAGTCCGCTCCATCCTGGACGAGCACGGCCTGAAAAAGTGCAAGATCTTCGCGACCAACAGCCTGGACGAGTACCTGATCACGGACCTCGAGCGCCAGGGCGCCTGCATCGACAGTTACGGCGTGGGCGATGCGATCGCCACCTCCAAGGCCGCCCCCTGCTTCGGCAACGTGTACAAACTCGTGCAGATCGGCGACCAGCCCGTCCTGAAGCGTTCCGAGGATAAGATCAAGCTCATCAACCCGGGCTTCCAGATCACCTGGCGCATCAGCGCCCTGGACTCCTCCAAGGGCAACAAGATCGATGGCTACGTGTTCAAGGCCGATGTCACCTGCCTCCGCGGCGACAAGATGGACCTTGCCATCCAGAAAGGCGAGACCATCACCGTCCGCGACGAGTACGACTCCTTCAAATACAAGACCTTCGAGGCCGGCACCTACGAGGCCCGTCCGCTCCAGCACCAGGCCATCGCGAACGGCAAGCGCGTCTGCCCGCAGCACACCCTGATGCAGAAGAAAGCCTTCTTCAAGGACAACTTGCACCACTTCTCGCCCGCGGAATCCCGCCTTATCAACCCGCACTACTACAAGGTGGACATCTCCGACGACCTCTACGACACCAAGATGCGCCTGATCGACGACCTCGTGAAGCAGATCCAGGCCTTTGAGATCGACTAGCCATGGCAAAGAACCTGAAAGACAGCGCACTGGTGGTCGTGGACATGCTCTACGACTTCATCGACGGGAGTATGGCGTGCCAGGGGGCCGAGGGGGCCATCGAGGGCACGCTGAAGGCCATCGATCGGCTCACCGCCGGGACGGACGCCGACGACACGGGCGTCGTTTCCACCTATCCGATCCTCTTCATCCGGGACCATCATCCCGCGGACCACTGCTCGTTCGCCGAGCAGGGCGGTCCCTGGCCGCCGCACTGTGTCCAGGGCACCCATGGAGCCGATGTCCATGAAGCCCTCCTCCCCTACGTGAAGGAGGACCTGACCTTCTTCAAGGGCGAGGACCCGACCCAGGAGCAGTACAGCGGCTTCGAGGGGATGAACGCCGCCGGGCAGAGCCTCGCCGAGGTCCTGAAGCTCCTGGACATCAAGAACGTCCTCGTGTGCGGCATCGCCACGGAATACTGCGTCCGCAACACCGCGGAGGACCTCCTGAAGGACGGTTTCGCGGTGTACGTCCTGAAGGATGCCCTCGCCTGGGTCGATGCGGCCGGGCATGTGGAGGCGCTGAAGGCGATGGAGGAGGAAGGGATCCACCTGATTTAATGGATATTTTCGAGGGACTGAACAGCCGCCAGAAGGAGGCCGTGACCACGACGGAGGGAAGGATCCGCGTCGTGGCCGGGGCCGGTACGGGCAAGACGAAGGCGCTGACCCACCGGTATGCGTACCTGGTCAATGTCCTCGGCATCGACCCGGCGAACATCCTGTGCCTCACCTTCACGAACAAGGCGGCCGCGGAGATGCGCGCCCGCATCGCGGGGATGGTCCACAGCGGCGACTACAACGACTTCGTGTGCACCATCCACGGTTTCTGCGTCAAGTTCCTCCGGAAAGAGATCTACCGCCTCGGCTTCCCCAAGGGCTTCACCGTCCTGGACGAGGAGGACTGCAAGTCCATCGCGAAGCAGGCGATGGACGAGATGGGCCTCAAGCGCACCGAGAAGACGGTCAAGCAGTTCCTGGACATGGTCTCGGTCGACAAGGCCCTGAACGGGTACATCCCGGCCTTCATGCTCCCGGGGGCGAAGATCACCGACGAGATGCGGAAGGGCAACCGCCTCGCGGGCTACGTGAGCCGGCAGATGAAGAACTACGCCCTCGACTTCGACGACCTCATCAACGTCACGAAATACATCCTGGACCGCTTCCCGGAGGCCTGCGAATGGTGGCAGAACACGCTGAACTACATCATGGTGGACGAGGCGCAGGACTGCAACCTGGACGACTGGGACCTCGTGGAGCGGCTCGCGGCGAAGCACCGCAACCTCTTCATCGTGGGCGACCCGGACCAGGCCATCTACGAATGGCGCGGCGCGCGGCCGGACCTCTTCGTCCAGTTCGCGGCCGACCGGACCGTCATCCTGGACGAGAACTACCGCTCCACCCCGAAGATCCTGGACGTCGCCAACTCGGTCATCTCCCACAACAAGAACCGCATCCCGAAGGACCTCTTCACCCGGAAGGCCGAAGGCCGCGCGGTCATCCACTACCACGGCAAGTCCGAGAAGGAGGAGATGGACTGGATCGTCGCGCAGATCAAGACGCTTCTCGCCCATGACGCCAAGGTCAATGACATCGCGATCCTGTACCGCAGCACCTACCAGTCCCGCGCGCTGGAGCAGGCGCTCCTGAACGCCCGCCTGGAATACACCGTTTGGGGCGGCACCCGCTTCTTCGAAAGAAGGGAGATCAAGGACGCCCTCTCCTACCTCCGCCTCGTCAGCAACCAGGACGACGACCTCGCCTTTGAGCGCATCGTCAACGTCCCCTCCCGCAAGCTCGGCAAGAAGTTCCTGGACACTTTAAGGGCCGATGCGGACCGCGACGGCGTCTCCCTCTTCAGCGCCCTCCAGATCCGCGACGGCTACGGAAAACCGACGGCCCAGGCCTTTGTCGACCTCGTCGAGGACGCCAAGGCCTATGCGCTAGAGCATCGCGTGAGCGATCTCCTGAACCGCCTGCTGGACCGTTCCGGCCTCAAGCAGGACATCCGCGAGGACCAGGACGAAGACCGGCTGGAGAACCTGGACGAACTCCTCTCCTCCATCCGCTTCTACGAGTCCGTCCGCACCCCGGATGAATCCACCCTCGCCGACTACCTCCAGGACATCGCCCTATACACGAACGACGACCACCGCAAGGACGTCCCCACCCTCAAGCTGATGACCATCCATCAGGCGAAGGGCCTCGAGTTCCCGTATGTCTTCATCATCGGCCTGTCCGAGGGCGTGTTCCCGAACCTCAGGACCATCCGCGAATACAAGAAGAACGGCGAGGAAGAGGAGCGCCGGCTTATGTACGTCGCCGTCACCCGCGCCGAGAAGGCGCTGTTCCTCACCGAGTCGGAAGGCTTCAACCTGTCGACGAAGATGAACAAGTACCCCTCCCGCTTCCTCGCGGAAATCAAGCGGGAAATGGTTGTCACCGAAGGCTTTATCCCCGAGGAGCTCTGGCGCGGCACCCGGAACCTCATCCACGTCCTGGACGAGGAGTTCGATCCGCACCGCCCCATCGACCTAGATAGCGTCGACTTCACCGAGGAACGGGCGGAGCTCAAGAGTCCCTTCCACATCGGCGACACCGTCACCCACACCGTCTTTGGCGAGGGCGTCATCCGTGCCGCGAACAAGGACTGGACCACCTTCGAGGTCGAATTCGCCGACGGCAAGGTGCGCTCCCTCCGCGCCGCCTTCCTCAAGCTCGCCGACCTGCCGGAATAAAATCCAAGATTATGAAAAGACTGATTGTTTCTCTTGCGCTCGCCGCGCTGTGCGCTTGCGCCCTCGCCCAGGGTCCTCTCCGTAGGCCGGAAGTCCCTCCCGGCTACCAGGAAGTGCTCACCATCCAGATCGACATCAAAGGCGCCCAGACCGTGATGGCCGATTCCGTGTCCGTGACCATGATCCCCTTCGCCGGCAGCGTGGACTGCGCCAATTTCAAGGGCGAGGTGCTCCCGACCGGGGTCGACACCCAGGTGGGCAAGCCTTCCGGCCGGACGCTATCCGCCCGCTACATGCTGGTGGGCAAGGACCTGACCGGCGCCGACTGCCACATTTTCATCGAGAACAACGGCGACATGCGCGAGCCCTTCACGCACCCGTTCATCGTCACGGACAGCAAGGCCCTCTCCTTCCTGAACACAGCCACCCTCCTCGGCCAGCTCGACTTCAGCGCCGGCGGCCTGACGATCCGGATCTACTGCCCGCCGGCCGGCCTGGATCCCACAGCCAGCCAGCGACAGCTGTAGGATCCAAGATACCCATTCACTTTTACCGGTTCTTCGCGTCCCAGGAGACGAAGGTCTCGTAGTCGTATTTCCAGGAGGCTCCGTAGGCCAGCTTGTGGATACGGTAGTAGATGGCTTCGCGGGACGGGGCGTTGTACTGGCCCTTGTTCGTGAACATGATACTTTCCTCGGTCGGGCGGTACAGGCCGGTCAGGCAGAGGTGCGCTCCCTCCGCGCCGCCTTCCTCAAGCTCGCCGACCTGCCGGAATAAGAGATTTCTCCACGCGCTTCGCTTGGTCGAAATGGCAAGGTTTTTCGGAATAAAATTTGTATCTTTGTAGGTTGATTGCGTACGCGTGCGCTAAACGCGTGCGAAAACCCCTGAAAATACGATAAAACAAACGAATATGCTTTTCAACCTTTTGCAGACAGACACGCTGGTCCAGGCCGCCGGAGAGGCCCTGGAGCAGGTCACCGCGACCCCGGCCGCGCAGCCTACCCAGATGAGCGAGAGCCTCTTCTCGATGTTCACGATGGGCGGTCCCCTGATGTGGGTCCTCCTCGCCCTCTCGATCGTCGCCATCTACATCATCGGATGGAAGTGGTGGACCCTGAACAAGGCCTCCAAGATCGACGGCAACTTCATGAACGACATCCGCGACTACATGAACGCGGGCAAGACCAAGTCGGCCGTTACCCTCTGCCGCAAGTATGACAATCCGGTCGCCCGCATGGTCGAGACCGGCATCCACCGCCTGGGCCGTCCGATGGCCGACATCCAGTCCGCCATCGAGAACACCGGCAACGTGGAGGTCTCCCGCCTGGAGAAGGGTCTCCCGATCCTCGCCTCCATCGCCGGCGGCGCCCCGATGATCGGTTTCCTCGGCACCGTGCTGGGTATGGTCAAGGCCTTCTTCAACATGTCCAAGGCCGGCAACAACATCGACATCACCCTCCTCAGCGACGGTATCTACACCGCGATGCTCACCACCGTGGGCGGTCTCGTCGTGGGCATCATCGCTTACTTCGGCTACAACTGGCTCACCTCCAAGGTCTCCAACCTGGTGTACAAGATGGAGAGCTCCACGATGCAGTTCATCGACATCGTCCTTCACGAACCCGGAGAAGAATAGTCTATGGCACTCAAGAGAAACACGAAGGTGGACGCGTCGTTCTCGGTATCCTCGATGACGGATATCGTGTTCCTGCTGCTGATCTTCTTCCTCGTGACCTCAACCCTGATCAACCCGAACGCCCTCAAGCTCCTCCTCCCGAAGAGCACGGGCCAGATCGGGGCCAAGGCCACCGTGAGCGTCAGCATCAAGGACTGGGGCGACGACACCTACACCTACCACATCAACGGAGACCGGAATCCGGCCTCCTACGAGGAAGTGGAGGACGGGCTCATCGAGCTCCTGTCGGGCGAAGAGGACCCGACCTTCTCCATCTTCTCCGACCAGAGCGTCCCTGTGGGCGAAATCGTCGGTATCATGAACATCGCCAAGCGGAACCACTACAAGGTCATCCTGGCGACCCAGCCCGAATAAGCGATGCAGCCGTATCTCCGCTCCAGACAGACTGAGGACAAGCGGGCCCGCCTGACGGGTCTTGCGGCCACCGTGCTCATCCACGTCGTGGCCCTCGTCTTCTGCCTGACCGCGGGGCTGAAGTACCTGGATCCCCCGCCGCCGGAGACCAGTTTCCTCATCGACTTCGAGGAGGAGATCCTGGAGGAAGAGACGCCCGTCGACGCCAAGGTCGGCCGGCAGCCCCAGGCGGAGGAGACGGATCCCACCCAGCCCGTCGAGCTGGTGCAGAAGGCGGAGTCGCCCCACGTGAACGACCGGCCCAACCGCACGCCGGCGGCGAAGGAGAACGGCCATGGCGACGTGGAAGTTCCCGCGCCTCCGAAGAAGGAAGAGCCGAAACTGGATCCCCGCGCCTCGTTCCCCGGCATGAGCCAGCAGGACGACAAGGCTACGGCGCCGCACGGCGCGGCCGAGGCCCGCGAAGGTTTCAAGGCCGGCGAGCCGGACGGTAACACGAAGGAAGGACGCACCCAGGGCAATGCCAACGCGCATCTGAGCGGCCGCAACGTAGTCGGCTCCCTGCCCCGGCCCTCCTACAACGCCCAGCTCGAAGGCACCGTCGTCGTCCGGGTCAAGGTGGACCAGTACGGCAACGTGACGGAAGCCGTCCCGGGCGTGGAAGGGACCACGGTCACCGACACCGGCCTCTGGAATGCCGCCCGCAATGCGGCGATGAAGGCCCACTTCAACACCAAGGCGGATGCGCCCGTTGTCCAGACCGGCACGATCACCTACATTTTCAAACTGCAGTAAAGAAAAGCAACACCTTATCCCAACAATGACGTGAGTCATTGATTTTTATCACTTTAGAACCATACCGCCCACATCGGGAAGATTACAGCACCAGCCGTTCCTTTGATTCGGACCAGCAGCCGCAGCGCGCCTATGGCGCCCGTCCGGCCCGTCCGCAGGGTGAACGCCGGAGCTATGGAGAACACAAAGCGTACGGCGAGGGCCGCCCGCAGGGCGAGCACCGCACCTACGGTGACCGTCCGCAGGGCGAGCGCCCGTACGGCGAGCGCAAGCCGTATGGCAGCAAGCCGCGCAGTGACAGGCCGTACGGCGAGAAGCCTTATGGCGAACAGCCCCGCAAGTCCGGTTACGGCAAGCCGTCTTTCGGCGCGAAGCCGGGTCCGGCCCGCGGCCGCAAACCCATGGGCAAGCGTTCCGAGGCCGACGCCGGTATGAGCGCCATGCTCAGCCGCAAGCCGCAGGTGAGCGGCAACGCCTGGTCTGACGACGATACCGCGAAGACCCCGATCAAGGAGGTCGTCCGCCTGAACAAGTACATCGCCAATTCCGGCGTCTGCTCCCGCAGAGAGGCCGACACGCTCATCCAGAGCGGTGTCGTCACCGTAAACGGCGAGGTCGTCACCGAACTCGGCACCAAAGTCAACGTCCTCACCGACGACATCCGCTTCAACGGCGAGCGTCTCAAGGGCGAGGAGAAAGTGTACATCGTGATGAACAAGCCCAAGGGTTACGTCACCACCGCCAGCGACCCGCACGCTGAAAAGACCGTCATGGACATTCTCAAGGGCTGCCCGACGCGTGTATTCCCGGTCGGCCGCCTGGACAAGAACACCACCGGCGTGCTGATGTTCACCAATGACGGCGAGATGGCCGAGCGCCTGACCCACCCGTCCTACAACAAGAAGAAGATCTACCAGGTCGTCCTGGACCACCCCCTCGCCGAGGAGGACAAGGAGAAGGTGCTGGCCGGCATCGAGCTGACGGACGGCGTCGTCGCCGCCGATGAGCTCGAGTACATCGATGCCCGCGACCACCGCCAGCTGGGCATTGAGATCCACTCCGGCAAGAACCGGATCGTCCGCCGCATCTTCGAGTCCATGGGCTATGAAGTGAAGGCCCTGGACCGCGTCTATTTCGCCGGCCTCACCAAGAAGGGCCTCAAGAAGGGCGACTGGCGCTACCTGACCGAGGGCGAGGTGAACATCCTGAAGATGGGGGCGTACGTATAATGGCACACAAGGCAGGATTCGTCAACATCATCGGCAACCCGAACGTCGGGAAGTCCACCCTGATGAACGCGCTCGTCGGGGAGAAGTTGTCCATCGTGACCGCCAAGGCGCAGACCACGCGCCACCGCATCATGGGCATCGTCAACGGCGAGGACTACCAGATCGTCTACTCCGACACGCCCGGCATCCTGAAGCCCAACTACCGGCTCCAGCAGAGCATGCTGGACTTCGTGGACACCGCCATCGGCGACGCGGACATCATCCTGTACGTCACCGACACGGTGGAGAAGGGCGACAAGAACGAGGCCTACATCGAGAAGCTTGCGAAGGTGGAATGCCCCGTGGTCCTCGTCATCAACAAGATCGACATTTCCTCGCAGGAGAAGGTCGTCGAACTGATGCAGTGGTGGCACGAGAAGCTCCCCAAGGCGGAAATCATTCCGGCTTCGGCCCAGGAGAAGTTCAACCTCGAAAGCATCCTGGAGGCGGTTTCCAGCCGTCTTCCGGAAGCCCCGGCCTGGTTCGACAAGGACCAGTTCACCGACAAGAACCTCCGCTTCTTCGCTTCGGAGATCCTGCGGGAGAAGATCTTCCTCAACTACGGCGAGGAGATTCCCTACAGCTGCCAGGTGGAGATCGAAGCTTTCCATGAGGGCGAGGAGCGCTACGAGATCAGCGCCGTCATCTATGTGATGCGCGAGTCCCAGAAAGGCATCATCATCGGCAAGAAGGGCGCGGCCCTGAAGAAGGTGGGCACTGAAGCCCGCCTAGAGATGGAGGATTTCTTCCAGAAGAAGGTCTTCCTCTCCACGTTTGTGAAAGTGGATCCGGACTGGCGCGAGTCCCGCAAGGAGCTCCGCCGTTTCGGGTATGAGTTCTAAACCGAAACCTACCATGAGCGAAGAATTCGACGATATCCAGGAAGAACCCCTCGACGAAGAACAGAACCTCGAAGAGGAGCAGGCCCTTGATGAAAACGCGCAGCCGACGGGCAAGTTCACCCGCCTGCTGGGTAGCGACAGCCGGAAGTACAAGCTGTCCGGCATGTTCAAGGACTGGTTCCTGGACTACTCGTCCTACGTGATCCTCCAGCGTGCCGTCCCGCACATCGTGGACGGCCTGAAGCCTGTCCAGCGCCGCGTCCTGCACGCGATGTACAAGATGGACGACGGCCGGTACACCAAGGTGGCGAACATTGTCGGCCAGGCGATGCAGTACCACCCGCACGGCGACGCATCTATCCTGGGCGCCCTCGTGCAACTGGGCCAGAAGGGCTTCGCGGTGGATTGCCAGGGAAACTGGGGTAACATCCTCACCGGCGACTCCAACGCCGCGGCCCGATACATCGAGGCGCGGCTCTCCAAGTTCGCCAAGGAAGTGATCTTCGACCCGAAGGTCACCAACTGGATGACTTCCTACGACGGCCGCAACCAGGAGCCGACCGAGCTCCCGGTGCGCTTCCCGCTCCTGCTCGCGCAGGGCACCGAAGGCATCGCCGTGGGCATGCAGTCCCGCATCCTTCCCCATAATTTCAACGAACTCATCGACGCCTCCATCGCCATCCTGAAGGAGGAAGACTACGAGCTGTATCCCGACTTCCCCACCGGAGGCCTCGCGGACTGCTCGAAGTACAACCACGGCCGCCGGGGCGGCCAGGTGAAGATCCGCGCCCGTATCGAGAAGATCGACAAGAGCACGGTCACCATCACGGAGATCCCCTACGGGAAAACCTCCCACATGATCATCGACAGCATCCTGAAGGCGAAGGACAAGGGCAAGATCAAGATCAAGAAGATCGAGGACATGACCACGGACCAGGTGGAGATCATCATCCACCTCCCGGCCGACGTGTCCCCGGACAAGACCATCGACGCCCTGTACGCCTTCACGGACTGCGAGACCACCATCAACCCGAACGCCTGCGTCATCAAGGAAGACAAGCCGCAGTTCCTGTCTGTCAACGACATCCTCGAGTACGACACGTACCACACCCGCGAGCTTCTGGGCCGCGAACTGGAGATCAAACTCGGCGAACTGGAGGACCAGTGGCACTACGACTCCCTGGAGCGCATTTTCTTCGAGAACCGCATCTACAAGGTGCTGGAGCAGAACCAGCGCGACTGGGAAGAGCAGCTCGATGATATCTTCCAGCAGATGAAGCAGTACCAGGACCTCCTCCACCGCGAAATCGTGATGGATGACATCCTGAAGCTCGTGGAGAAACCGGTCCGCAAGATCTCCAAGTTCGACACCAAGGCCCTGGACGAGAAGATCTACGCCCTGGAGGACGAAATGAAGGACGTGCGGGACAAGCTCGAGCACCTGACCCAGTACACCATCGACTGGTTCCGTTCCCTCAAGAAAAAGTACGGCAAGGACCATCCGCGCCTCACGGAGATTACCTCTTTCGAAACCATCGCTGCGACCAAGGTCGTGAACAACAACGCGAAGCTGTACGCGAACCTCGCGGAAGGCTTCGTGGGCATCGGCCTCAAGAATTCCGAGGGAGCCGAGTTCATCGCCGACTGCTCCGACCTGTCGGAGATCATCGTCATCGGCAAGGATGGCAAGTACCGGGTGACCAAGGTGGCCGACAAGGCCTTCTTCGGGAAGGACCTCCTATGGGCCGGCGTGTTCAACCGGAACGACGCCCGCACCATTTACAACGTCATTTACCGCGACGGCAAAGGTTCTGTCCATTACGCCAAGCGCTTTGCCATCACCTCCATCACCCGCGACAAGGAGTATGACATCACCACCGGCGCCGAAGGGTCCAAAATCCTGTGGTTCAGCGTGAACCACAACGGCGAGGCGGAGACGGTCAAGATCAGCCTGCGTCCGAAGAAGGGCATCAAGAAGTCCCAGCTTGAGTACGACTTCTCCACCCTCGCCATCAAGGGCCGCACCTCCCGGGGCAACCTGGTCACGAAGTATCCCGTCCAGAAGATCCAGCTCAAGTCCAAGGGCGTCACCACCCTCGAAGGGAAGGACATCTGGTACGATCCGGACATCCAGCGCCTCAACGAAGACGGCCGCGGCGAGCACATCGGACAGTACAGCGGCAACGACCGCGTCCTGGCGATCTTCTCCAACGGCTCTTACTACACCACCAACTACGAGCTGGTAAACAAGTATCAGGGTGACGTGATCCGCATCGGCAAGCTGGACCCGAACCGCACCTATACGGTCCTCTACTGGGACAATGCCGCAAAGGCCTACTATATCAAGCGGTTCAGCTTCGTCGAGAGCAACAACACGCCCGTCTCCTTCATCTCCGATTCCAAGGGATCCAAGCTCATTGACCTGTCCGACGACCTCCACCCGCAGGTGAAACTCACTTTCGGCGGACGCCAGGAAGGTCGCGAAGCGGAAGTGATCGACGCCGAGGAGTTCATCGCCAAGAAGGGCCTCGCGGCCAAGGGCAAGAAGTGCAGCAGCCTGGACCTCAAGTCCGTCGAGTTCATCGAACCGCTCCACAAGCCTGAGGACGACCTTGTCCCCGAGGAGGAAGAGCCCATCGACATCGAGCTGGACGAAGAGATTCCGGAGCTGCCCGAGACACCGGCGCCGGCTGCCGACACCGACACCGCCACCGAAGGCGGCGAAGCCGCGGCGTTGCTGAAAAAGAAAGACGAGCCCGAAGAGCCCGCCTCTGACTTTACCGATTGGACGTTGTTCTAGAGGGCCGAGATGATGATCTCGTCCGCGACCTCGTCCGGAGACAGACCGTCCGTGTCGATCACGACATGGGCGGTTTTTTCGTAGATGGGCTCGCGTGCAGCGAGGCGGTCGGCGAGAGAAGCATCCGCGAGCGGGCGGCCGGCGGTCTCACCTTCCAACCGGGCCAGCAGGGTTTCCAGGGAGGCTCTGAGGTAGATGCAGACGGTTTTTTCGTGCAGGAGGGCGGCCGAGGCGGGCGCCAGGACGGCGCCGCCGCCGAGGGCCAGCACGGCCGTGCTTTCCGCGTATTTCTCTACGGTTTTCCGCAGTACCTGGGCCTCCAACTGGCGGAAAGCCGGTTCCCCGTCCTGCGCAAAGATATCGGGAATACTCTTCCCCACTTTCTTCACGACCAGGTCGTCCAGGTCCATAAAAGGACAGCCGAGAAAGTCCGCGAGGACCTTCCCGACTGTTGTCTTTCCGCTTCCCATGAAGCCTGTGAGGGCGATCATCATTCCCGGATGGACTTGAGGGCCGCCTCCACGGTGGTGTCCACGGGCAGATAGTACTTGTAGAACGCGTTTTCGTTCAGCTTCGAGTAACGGGCGACGAGGGCGTTCAACTGAGGCTGCAGGTACTCGAGCGTCTCCGCGTATTCCGCGTCGGAGACCGTAATTCCGTCACGGTTCAGCGCGAAGCGGCGGAACTCGCCGGGAATGTCGATCCGTTTCAGGAAAGCGTCCATATCCGGATAGTTGTCGATGGCGAGGAGCCGTTTCGAATACTTGTCGAACATCGCGGCGGCGAAGCGCATTTGCGTGGTTTTCCGGTTGCAGGCGATATAGAAGGCCGATGCGCGGGTCGTGTCCACAGGCACGAACACATCCGGCATGATGCCGCCACCGCCGTACACGACACGACCGCTCCGGGTGTGGTGGACATCCTCGGTATTCAGTTTCACGCTGTCGGCCGAGAAGACTTCACCGCCCGTGTACCGGTTGTAGATGTCGTACTCGTAGTCGTCATACGGCTTCTGGATACAGCGGCCGGAAGGCGTGTAGAACCGCGCCACGGTGAGCCGCAGGCCGGATTCGTCCGTGAAGGCGAACTGCTCCTGCACGAGGCCCTTGCCGAAGGACCGGCGGCCGACAATGGTGCCACGGTCATTGTCCTGGATGGCCCCGGCGAAGATTTCGCTGGAGGAGGCCGAGTTCTCGCTGATGAGGACAGTCAGGCCGATGTCCTTGAGTTTGCCCCGGCCGTCGGCCCGGAACACCTCGCGCGGCCGGTGCAGGCCTTCCATATAGACAATGGTATCGCCCTTGGACAGGAATTCGTTGGACAGCAACAGCGCCTGTTCCAGGAATCCGCCGGAATTGTCCCGAAGGTCCATCATCAGATGCTTCATGCCCTGCCCCAACAGGCCCGTGTAGGCCTCGATGAAATCCTTCCGTGTGGCGGAAGAGAACTTCGCGAGCCGCACGTAACCGATGGTGTCATCCACCATGAAGGCGGCGTCGATGCTGTGCAGCGGAATCTTGCCGCGGACGATCTCGAAGGGGATGACGTCCCGGCCGCGGCCCACGGTCACGAGGACCTTGGTCCCGGACGGGCCTTTCATCCGCCGGACCATGCTGTCCTGCGGGAACTTCACGCCGGCAATGACCTTGTCGTCCACCTTCAGGAGCCGGTCGCCGGGCAGCATGCCCGCCTTTTCGGCCGGACCGCCGGCAATCACCTCCAGCACGATGGCCGTGTCGTTCGGCACGTTGAACTGAATGCCGATCCCCTCGAAATTGCCGGCCAGCTCCTCGTCGGCCTGCTGCCGTTTCACGGGCGGCAAGTACACCGAGTGCGGGTCCAGCTGCGCCAGGGCCCCGGCGATGGCGGCGTCCGTCACCCCGGCCTGGTCGATGGTATCGACATAGTTCTTCTCGATCTCGTCCAGGATGAGGTTCAGTTTCCGCCACTCGATGTACTTGGCGCTGAGGATGCGGCGGCTCTCCCGGTAACGGACGACCGTGAGCGTGAGGACCACGCCGAGCAACACGCCCAGCAGGACCTCCACGATGCGGATCCAGCTTTGCTTTTTGTTCTCCATACCGGCGTCAGTCCACTCTTTCCACCTCGATACCGGCCCGGCGGAGCAGGTCGATCCCGTCCGTCAGCCGGTACTCGTCCCGGTAGACCACGCGCTTGATGCCGGACTGGATGATCAACTTGGAGCATTCCAGGCAGGGCGACGCCGTCACGTAAAGCGTGGCGCCCTCGCTGCTGTTGCCGGACTTCGCCACCTTGGTGATGGCATTGGCCTCCGCGTGCAGGACATAAGGTTTGGTCACGCCGTCTTCCTCGCAGATATTCTCGAAGCCGGAAGGGGTGCCGTTGTACCCGTCTGAAATGATCATCCGGTCCTTCACGAGGAGGGCGCCCACCTTGCGGCGCTTGCAATAGGAGTTCTGCGCCCAGATGGCCGCCATTTCCAGATAGCTGTGGTCGAATTTTTCCATTAGTTGCGCTGGTACAGGTAACGCTTGATGCTCTTCTTGGGGGTGCGCTCGAAGTCCTCGGGCATGAACTCGACCTTGCGGATCTGCGCATATTTCGGGAGCTCGGAATTGATATCCGGGAGGACGCTGAGGAGGCGCTCCTTGAGCGCGTCACGGGTCATGCCGTCCAGCTCGCCCTGATGCCAGTCGGGATAGATGAGGGCGGTCAGTCCGCCGTCATCCTCCACGACGAGGGAGTCCACGACGTAGGTGTAGTTGTTGATCACGGCCTCGAGCTCCTCCGGATAGATATTCTGGCCGGAAGGGCCCAGGATCATGCACTTGGAGCGGCCGCGCAGGAACAGATAGCCGTCCTCGTCAATGATACCCATGTCGCCGGTGCGGAACCATCCGTCCTCCGTGAAGGAATCCCGGGTGGCTTGCTCGTTCTTGAAATAGCCCAGGCACACGTTCGGGCCGCTGACCTGCACCTCGCCCGGGATGTTGCGGGGATCCGGGGAGTCGATGCGGATCAGCATGTTCTTGGCCGCGCGGCCGGCAGAGCCCACTTTCACCTTGTTCCAGTGCGCGTAGCCGATGATCGGGGCGCACTCGGTCATGCCGTAGCCCACCGTATAATGGAAGCCGATCCTGTGCAGGAACTGCTCCACCTCCGGATTGAAGGCGGCGCCGCCCAGGATCACTTCCTCGAACTGGCCGCCGAAAGCGGTCGTGAGTTCGGTGCAGAAGCGCTTGGCGATCACCTTGTCCAGCACCGGAATGCTCATGAGGAGCTTGATCTTGCGGCGGTCGATGAGCGGCTTGAGCTTGGTCTTGTACACCTTTTCCATCACCAGCGGGACGGCGATGATAATGTCGGGATGGATCTCGGAGAAGGCCTTCATGATGATCTTGGGGCTGGGGACGCGGCTCAGGAAGTGCACGTGCATGCCGCAGGTCATCTCATAAAGGAACTCGAACATCATGCCGTACATGTGGGCCGACGGGAGCATGGACACGCACTGCATGCCGGGTTTCAGCATCGGGCAGGCGTCGTTCTTCGCGAAGTCGATGTTGGAGTACAGGGCCCGGTACGGAATCATGACCCCCTTGGAGAAGCCGGAAGTACCGGAGGTATAGTTGATGACCGCCAGTTCCTCGGGGCTGTCCTCATAATAATCCAAGTGCTCGGGACCGAAATAGTCGGGATACTTCTTGCCGAAAGACTCGTTCAAGTGCTCACGTACGTTCTGACGTTCTTCGGTGTCGGCATACAGGAACTTGAAGGTATTGATCTGGACGACGACCGAGAGACCGGGCATCTCATCCTGGGTGAGACCTTCCCAAATGACCTCATCCACGAACAGGACGCGGGCCTCGGAATGGTTCACCAGGTAGTGGATGTTGCCGGCCTTGAACTCATGCAGGATGGGCACGGCCACGGCGCCGTAGGTAAGGGCGGCGAGGAAACTCACGCCCCAGTTCGCCTGGTTGCGGGAGCAGATGGCGACTTTGTCGCCCCGCTGGAGCCCGCACTGCTCGAAGGCGATGTGCAGTTTGGCAATCCGGCGCGCCACGTCCCGGTAGTTGAGCGTCACACCCTGGTAGTTGGAGAGGGCGGGACGGTCCCAGTTTTCCCGGAAGCTGCTCTCAATGATCTTGTTGACGGATTTGAATTCCATTTTCAGGTTGTTAAGGTCGGTTTCAGTACTTACAGTTTGATGTCCCGGGTCTTGCCGTCGTAGCACTCGACGGAGATGCCGCGGGAGGTAGGAGTGATCTGGGAGGGATCGCCGCCGTCGAAGCCGTACACGAGGGTACGGATGGACGTGCGGACCACCCAGTATTTCTTGTCCTTGACCTCCAGGAGTTCCGGAAGCGCCTTGACCGTCTCGGGGGCGTAGATGCCTTTCCAGGCGGCCGGTTTCTGGCCGTGGAGGTTGTACATTTCCAGCGAATTGTCCTGATGGAGGACCATCACCGTATACCCGTGCGCGCCCGTGAAGTCATAGGCCTTCGGGCCCAGGAGGACCGGCTTGCCGAGGTCCGCCGGGAAGTCCTTCACGAAGCGGCCCAGGCGGTCCAGCAGGTACAGGCCCTGCCCGGCGGCGAACAGGAACTGGATCTTGCCGTTCCCGTAATAGTCGATGCTCTCCACGTAGCCGCAGATGGGCTGCTTGAACGGAACGCCCCAGAGGCCCTTGCCGTTCTCATCGTTCAGGCACAGGTAGAGGTTCGCATTCTGGTAGAAGGAGTTCGTCTTGCCGGTTTCCCCGTTCAGGACCGGGAAGGGACCGGTGGGAATGACCACGGTGGTGTCCCGCTCGAGCACCTGCACCTTGTTGCCCTTGAGCGCGCGCTTGTCCAGCGAGACACGGATGTCCGGATCGCCGGAGGACAGGTCCACGCCGGCGAGCGCCGGGGCGTAGGCCGATCCGGTCACGTAGGCGCCGACGGCCCGGGCGGGCGCAGCCGAGAAAAGGTCCGTGAGCACGGCCGGGAAGTCCGTGGCCGAGGCGTAGGCCACGATACCGGCCGGCATCGAGAGGCCTGCGTCGGACAACCGCTCCCGGAGCGGATAATCCAGGAACTTCTTGTCCAGGAACGGGTCCGTGGCCGGGGCGCTGCCCATGACGGTCCAGTGGCCGGGCAGGGATACGCACACCGTGTCCACGACGTCGAACAGCCGGCCGAAGAGGGTGGCCAAGTTGCCCCGGTAAGCATTGCTTCCCGACGGGATATCCCGGCCGGAACGCACCAGGACGATGTGCTGCTGGATGCCGTCCAGCTGATAAGCGGCGCGGACGACTTCCTTGATCCCGAAGTGGAGGGCCCACTGTTCAGGCGCCATGGCCCGTCCGGCCTTGTCTTTCAGTGCTTTGTCATAAGGATTGAGCTTCCCCTTCGCATCCTGGAAGGAACGGTAGCGCTCCAGGTAGGAGGACACATCCCCAACGGGGATAGAGACAGCGTAATCGGCAAAATAAGGAAGGGCGTCCCCGAAGGAAGCCACCGGCATCTTGAGCCCACGGAAAGCCCGCAGGAAACTCGTACCCTTCTCCGGGATGGCGGAGGTCCCTTTCAGGACCATGTGCTTGCCGTCGGCCGCGGCCAGCTCGAAGGCGGTCCAGTCAGCCAGGGTGCGGACAAAGTCCGTGTGCTGGCGGATCCGGGCGGTGGACCAGGTCTGGAGAAGCTTCGGGGTCTGGCGGGCCGACAGGAAGGCTACTGCGGCACCGCCGATGCGGGTGGTCAGTTCTTCCAGGCCCGGGGCCTCAAGGATACAGATGCCCTCATCCAGATGGCGGCGGGCGGAACCCAGGAGCGTTTCGGAGCGGGAGGCCAGGAGAAGGCCGTCCTGGTACGCTGTTTTGAGGCCGGCCTTCGCAGCCAGGGTCTCATAGGGTGCGAGGAGGAGGGAATCGGCCGAGGCGAGCTCCGCCGCAACAAGCGGGACCAGCGAGCCACTGTTGTGCAGGGAAACCAGCATGCGGCTCTCCCCGGCCTTGGCCAGGTAGGCCATCAGCGCAGGATCTTCCGGCGCAAGGAAGGCCTTGAGAACGCCGACGGAATCCGCCAGGATGCTCTGCGCCTTCGCGCTGCCGTCGAAACAGAACACCGCAGCCGCGTCGGCCGGGACAGCCCGCAGGAGCGGGTATTCGGTATTGGCCGATGCCTGCCGGGGCTTGTCCTCCCGGTAGAGGCGGCTCACCGCCCACGCGATGCCCGCCAGCATCAGCGCAATGGCGACGATCGCTATGATAGTGCCTTTCCTGTTCATTTTTAGCCCCTGACGCACACTGCGCCAGAATATGCAAAGTTAATCAATATTTCCGAATATCTCGTGAATATTCCCAAAAACGCCCTACAGATATCCACAGTGCCTGTTGATAACTTTTTGTGGAAAAATTTGGAAAATTATGGGTGAAAATGGAAGGATTTTCTTAACTTTGCACTCAGCGTGAAAGAAAGATAAGTTCAACACTGAAAAACCATGGTCAGATTCCGCGGAAATGCATTCGGCAAGGTGGACGACAAGGGACGCATCGTGTTCCCGGCCGTCTTCCGGGACGAGTTCGTCCGGACGGGCGAGGAAGACATGACCCTGGTTGTCAAGAAGAGCGTCCAGGGCAACTGCCTGAACCTGTTCACCCGCGCAGAGTGGGACCGCAGGTGCGACCAGGTCCTGGAAGGACTCGACCCTGAACTCAATCCCGAACACGCCGCGTTCTGGAGCAAATTCAACGACGGCGTCTATTATGTCGTCCCGGACGGGAAACTCGGCCGCCTGAACATTCCTTCGGAACTGCTTGAACAGACAGGTATCACCAAGGAAGTCGTGTTCGCGGGGGTCGGTTACAAGATCGAAATCTGGCCCAAGGAACGTCGCGCGTCCACCCTCATGGGAGACGAAACGTTCCAGGCAACCGCAGCGAAACTTTCCGCAAAGAAATAGGAGGTTTCGCACCATGTCCGAATACCATACCCCTGTAATGCTTGACGAGAGCGTTTCGGCCCTCGTTATCAATCCCGACGGCGTTTACGCCGATGCCACTTTCGGAGGCGGTGGCCACACTGCCGAACTTCTTTCACGCTTACACGATGGCGCGCGCGTCATCGCCTTCGATCGTGACAGGGACGCCGTAAGCAATGCGCCGGACGACAAGCGCCTGACCATGGTGCACAACAACTTCCGTTTCATCGAGAACTACGCCCGCCACTACGGTGTCCGCTTCGACGGCATCCTGGCGGACCTGGGCGTATCCTCGCACCAGTTCGACACCGCAGACCGCGGCTTCTCGTTCCGATACGAGGACGCTCCGCTGGACATGCGGATGAACGCGGACGGGAAAACCACCGCCGCCGACCTCGTGAACGGCGCCGACGTCGAGGACCTGGAGCGCATCCTCCGCCTGTACGGCGAGGTGGACCAGCCCCGCCGGGTCGCCCAACTCATCGCCGCCGCCCGGGAGCAGCAGGAAATCCGCACGACCGGCGACCTGGACCGCGCCGTCGCCCGCATCCTTCCGAAGGGTGCCGAGCACAAGGTCCTGGCCAAGATCTACCAGGCCCTCCGCATCGAGGTGAACCAGGAGATGCGCTCCCTGGAGAAGTTCCTCGAAGGCGCGACGGCTTCCCTCAAGGATGGCGGCCGGCTCGTGGTCATCACCTACCACAGCCTGGAGGACCGGATGGTCAAGAACTGGATCAAGACCGGCAACGTGGAAGGCCGCGAAGAGAAAGACCTGTACGGACGCACCGTCACGCCGCTCGTCGCCGTGAACCGGAAGCCCGTCCTGCCCCAGGAGGAAGAAATCGCCGGGAACACCCGCGCCCGCAGCGCGAAGCTCCGGATAGCCGAAAGGAGGGCCGCGGAATGAGTCTGCAGGGAATCGGCCGGAGCATCAGGAACTTCTGGCGCGCGCTGGGCAAAGGAGAACTTCTCCTTTCCATCGGCGCCCACAAATACTACATGCACATCCTCTACCTGTTCGTGCTCGCCTGGATTTCCATCCTGCTGAGCCTGAAGGTAGACGGAACCCTCACCCGGGTGGAGGAGAACAAGACAGCCCTCAAGGACCTGGAAATCTACCACGCCGAGAAGGAGGCCGAACTTGTGCGCCTGCACAGCGCCTCCACCACGGCGAAACGCCTGAAACAGCTGGGCTCCGACGTGACGCTGCCGGGGCAGCCGGCCATCAAGATCGACAAGCGATGAGCGCGAAGAAGAAACAGAAGACCGAAATCCGGGACACCTACGAGAACCGGGACCGCATCCACCTGGTGATGGTCGGTCTTACCACGCTGTTCATCATCCTGTCGGTGGGCATCCTCGTGTGCATCGGCCATATCCAGGCGACCTATTCCGTGGACAAGCGGGTCATCAACCTGTTCCGCCCCCGGCCGGACCGCTATGTGGAGGAGCCCAAGCGCGGCCGCATCCTTGCCGAAGACGGCCGGCCGCTCGCCATCACGGCGCCCCTCTATGATATCTATATGGACTGCACCGTCCGGAAGTCCGAGTTCGAGGAAATGGACCGGAAGGAAGCCCGCCGGATCGAGCGGCTGAAGAAAGAAGGCAAGGACGCCCCCGCGCCCCAGTACAAGGGTGCTGCGGCCGAAAAGCTCTGGAAGGCCAAGGCCGACACACTCTCCCGCGAGCTCGCCCGCCTCTTCCCCGCCAAGTCCGCCGACCAGTACTACAGCGACATCATCTCCGGGCGCGAGAACGGCAAGAAGCACGTCCTCATCCGCCGGAACGTGAACCATGCCACCCTGCAGACGCTGAAGACGCTGCACCTCTACCGGGAAGGCGCCTACAAGGGCGGCCTCATCGCCGAGGAGCACGACGAGCGCATCTACCCGTACGACACCCTCGCCCGCCGCGTCATCGGCTATGTCCGCGAGCAGAACCGCATCGGCATCGAGGGCACCTACGACTACGAACTCCACGGCACGGAAGGCGTCGAATGGCGCCGCGTCACCGACGACCGCAAGTATATCCGCGACTTCGACAGCACCACGGTGAAAGCCGTGGACGGCAACGATATCCGCACCACCCTGAACATCGACTTCCAGGACATCGCCGACCGGGCCCTCCGCGGCCAGATCGCCGACGATCCGCAGATCCGGGCCGGCATCGCCGTCCTGATGGAGGTGGAGACGGGCGCCATCCGCGCGATGGTGAACCTCTCCCGCGACACCATCCCGGGCTCCAAGCTCTGGGAGCGGGACAACCTCGTCCTCAAGGAAGTGGGCGAGCAGGGATCCGTCATGAAAACCGTCACGCTCCTGTCCCTGGTCGAGGACGGGCACGTACATAGCCTTGAAGAAACTATTCCGACCAACCACGGCGCCGTTCCGGGCTACAACCTGGATGCCCACATCCTGGACTACGAACGGCTGACCGGCCGCAGCGAGATCACGGTGAAACACGGGTTCGAGATTTCCTCGAACTACGTGTTCACCTATCTCCCGGAGAAGTACTACGGTGCCAATCCGCAGGAGTTCTTCGACCACATCTACGCCTACCGCCTGGGCGAGAAGTTCGACTTCGACCTGGACGGCCTGGGCACCCCGGTCGTGAACCGGCCCGGCACGAAGGGATGGAGCCGCACGACCCTGGGCACCACCGCCTACGGCTACGGCATGTCCGTCACCCCCCTGCACGTGGTGACCTTCTACAACGCCATCGCCAACAAAGGCCGGATGATGAAGCCCTATGTGGTGGAGAGCGTGGAGAAGGACGGCAAGGTGCTCAAGCAGTACGGTCCCTCGGTGCTGAACAACATTTGCACCCGGGCCACGGCCGACACGGTGACCCGCGCGCTCCAGGCCGTCGTGAACGACGGTACGGCCAAGCGCCTGAAGGACGCGAAGCTGTCCGTCGCAGGCAAGACCGGCACCGCGCAGGTGGTCCTGACACCGAAAGAGCGCAAGGGCAGTGCCGATCCGTACCACGACCCGTGGGGCCGCAAGAAGAACCAGGGCACCTTCGTGGGTTTCTTCCCGGCGGATAACCCGAAGTACACCATCCTCGTGACGGTCTATTCGTACCTGTCCGGGGCGAGCTTCTACGGCGGCACCAAGCCCGCCCAGGCCGTCCGGGAGATCGTGGACGAAATCTACGCCATTGACGACACCTGGTCCGGGCGGATCGCCACCACCGGCACCCTGCCCGCCATGGCGGCCCGCAGCGTCCAGGTGGAAGGCGGCAAGGCGCCCGACCTGAAGGGTTTCGCCCTGATGGACGCCCTGTACGCCGTGGAGAATGCCGGCTACAAATGTGTGTATGAAGGGACCGGCCATGTGACGGCCCAGAACCCGGCGCCCGGCGCCGCCCTCAAGAAGGGGGAAACCATTCGACTGACCTTGAAATGAAACTGAGAGAACTCATACAGGATATCGAGGCCGTGGAGATCCGCGGCTCGCAGGACATCGACATCACCGCCGTCACCGGGGATTCCCGGGAGGTGACGCCCGGCGCCCTGTTCATTGCCGTCCGCGGCTTCGCCTCCGACGGGCACAAGTACATTGGCCAGGCCCTGGAGAAAGGAGCCGTGGCAGTCATCTGCGAAGAGATTCCCGGTCAGGCCGGGAATGACGTGACCTTCGTGCAGGTGGCGAACAGCCGGCATGCGGTGGCGATGGCGGCGGATGCGTTCTACGGACATCCGAGCCGGAAGCTGACGCTCGTGGGCATCACCGGCACGAACGGGAAGACCACGACCGTCACCCTGCTGTACCGCCTGTTCAAAGCCCTGGGCCATCCCTGCGGCCTGCTGTCCACCATTGCCAACTACGTGGACGACCGCCGGCTCGAGACCGCCAACACCACGGCCGACCCGATCACCATCAACCGTCTCCTCGCCGAGATGGTCGACGCCGGCTGCGGATACTGCTTCATGGAAGTGAGCTCCATCGGCGTGGAGCAGGAACGCGTGGCGGGCCTCCGCTTCGCCGCGGGCATCTTCTCCAACCTGACCCACGACCACCTGGACTACCACAAGACCTTCGCGGAGTACCTCCGCTGCAAGAAGCTCTTCTTCGACAATCTCCCGAAGTCCGCCTACGCGATCATCAATGTCGATGACAAGAACGGTCCCGTAATGGTCCAGAACACCGCCGCGAAGGTGGTCACGTACGCCTGCAAGCGTCCGGCCGACCACACGGCCCGCATCCTGGAGCAGAGCTTCGAGGGCATGCTCCTCCGCATCGACGGAAAGGAGACCTGGAGCCGCCTCATCGGCGCGCACAATGCCTACAACCTGCTCGCCATCTACACGACCGCCGTGTGCCTGGGCACGGACCCGGACGAGGTCCTCGTGGCCCTGTCGGGCCTCCAGTCCGCCCCCGGCCGCCTGGAGAACCTCCGCGGCCCGCGCGACCTGGCCGTCGTCATCGACTACGCCCACACCCCGGACGCCCTGGAGAATGTGCTGGGGACCCTGCGCGACGTCGCCCCCGAGCGGCAGCTCATCTGCCTGTTCGGCTGCGGCGGCGACCGCGACAAGACCAAACGCCCCGAGATGGCGCAGGTCGCGGCCCGGCTCGCCGACCGCCTCGTCGTCACCTCCGACAACTGCCGGACCGAAGACCCGGAAGCCATTCTGAACGATATCCGGGCCGGCCTGGACTGGGAAGGACTCGCCAAGTCCGTATTCATCACGGACCGCCGCGAAGCCATCCGCACCGCCATCCTGACGGCGCCCGAAGGCGCTACGATCCTGCTGGCGGGCAAGGGCCACGAGGACTACCAGATCATCGGGCACGAAAAACTGCATTTTGACGAAAAAGAGATAGTTACTGAAACCTTCAAACTGATCCTGTAATGATTTACCATCTGTTCCGATATCTCGAAAGGGCCGGGGTGGACATCCCCGGCATGGGACTGATGCATTACCTGTCCTTCCGGGCCATGATGGCCACGGTGGCGGCCGTCCTGTTCACCCTGCTCGTGGGCAAGCGGATCATCCGCATCCTGCAGCGCCACCAGATCGGCGACGTTCCCCGCGACCTGGGCCTCGACGGAGCCGAGCTCAAGAAGGGGGTCCCCACCATGGGCGGCATCATCATCATCCTGGGCCTCCTGACCGGCGTCCTGCTCTTCTGCGACCTGACGAGCATCTATGTCATCCTGCTGCTCGTGAGCACCCTCTGGTGCGGCGCCCTGGGCTTCGCCGACGACTATCTCAAGCTGAAGGACAAGAAGGTCGTCAGCGCGACCGGCGTCCGCGACGCCAAGAAGCACGACGGACTCCCGGAGAAGGCGAAACTCCTGGGCCAGGTGGCGCTCGGTTTCATTGTGGGCCTGACCGTGTGGATGAGCCCGGACATCGTCGTGCGCGAAAAGGTGGCCGATCCCGCCATCGAGGTCGTCACCGGCCGCGCCGACCTGGACGTGAACACGGAAACGCAGGTCACCTCCGGCCGCTACCAGGAAGAAGACGCGGTGAAGTCCACCAAGACCACCATCCCTTTCGTCAAGCGCCATGAATTCGACTACCGGTGGCTGTCCCCGTTCAAGGGCGCCTGGGGCTGGTATGTGAAGTGGGCCATTTACGTGCTCATGATCGTCCTCGTCATCACCGCCTGCTCCAACGGCACCAACCTCACCGATGGCCTGGATGGCCTCGCGGCCGGCACCTCGGCCATCGTGGGTGTGGTGATCGGCATCCTGGCCTGGCTGAGCGGCAACCTCATCGACTCGAACTACCTCAATATCATGTACATCCCCGGCACCGGCGAAGTGGCCATCTTCATGTCCGCCTTCGTGGGCGCCCTCATCGGTTTCCTCTGGTACAATTCCTATCCGGCGCAGGTGTTCATGGGCGACACCGGGAGCCTCACCATCGGCGGTATCATCGGTGTGAGCGCCGTCCTGATCCGGAAAGAGCTGCTCCTCCCCTTGCTGTGCGGGATCTTCTTCGTGGAGAGCCTGTCGGTGATCCTGCAGCGGACCTGGTTCAAGTTCACCCGGATCAAGCGCGGCCAGGGCCGCCGCATCTGGTCGATGACTCCCCTGCACCATCATTACCAGACCTGGAAGAAAGTGAAAGGCGCCGAGCCCTGGACGTACGTGGAGATGATTCCCGAAGGACTCAACAACCGGTTCGCCAAACCGAACGGCGGACACGGGTTCCATGAGGTGAAGGTCACCCTCCGGTTCTGGATCGTCCAGATCCTCCTGGCCGTCTCCACTCTGGCCTTGTTGAAAATCAGATAAGAAAAAGAAAAAGATATATGTCAAGAATCGTCGTTCTGGGCGGCGCCGAAAGCGGAGTGGGCGCAGCCGTCCTGGCAAAAGTGAAAGGTCACGATGTCTTCCTGTCCGACAAGGGGAAGATCAAGGACGAATATGTCGAAACCCTGAAAAAGTGGGAGATTCCCTACGAGGAAGGCCATCACACGGAAGAGCTGATCCTCAATGCCGACGAGGTCGTCAAGTCCCCGGGTATCCCGGGTACCGTGCCGATGGTGCAGAAACTCCGGGCGCAGGGGACACACATCGTCTCCGAGATCGAGTTCGCGAGCCGGTACGACAGCGCGAAGAAGATCTGCATCACGGGGTCCAATGGCAAGACCACGACTACCTCGCTGATCTACTACCTGCTGCAGAACGCCGGCCTGAACGTGGGCCTCGGCGGCAACATCGGCAAGTCCTACGCCTACCAGGTCGCGACCGAGCACTTCGACTACTACGTCCTGGAAATCAGCAGCTTCCAGTTGGATGACGTGTACGACTTCAAGCCGGACATCGCCATCATCACGAACATCACCCCGGACCACCTGGACCGCTACGACCACAAGATGGAGAACTACGTGGCCGCGAAGTTCAACATTACCAAGAACCTCACCCGCGACGACTGCTTCATCTTCGACAGCGACGACGACATCACCATCGGCCACCTGGACAACATCATCCTGCGCTGCAAGATGCTGCCCTTCTCCCAGGAGAAGGAAGTCGAGCAGGGCGCCTTCCTCCGCGACGACAAGATCGTCCTCCGCTACGAGGAGGAGGAGACCGACCTGTACCTCCAGGAACTCGCCCTCGGCGGCAAGCACAATATCTACAACTCGATGGCCGCCGCCCTGGCCGCCAAGGCCTCCGGCATCGACAATGAGGTGATCCGGAACTCCCTGGCCACCTTCCAGCCCATCGAGCACCGCCTGGAGCCCGTCCTGTCGATCAAGGACGTCCTGTACATCAACGACTCCAAGGCCACCAACATCGACTCCGCCTGGTACGCCCTCGAGTGCCAGAAGCGCCCCGTCGTCTGGATCGTGGGCGGCACCGACAAGGGCAACGACTATTCCATCCTGAACGACCTCGTGCGTGAGAAAGTGAAGGCCATCGTGTGCCTCGGGGTGGACAACGCGAAGATCCACGCGGCGTTCGGGTCCATGGGCAAGCCCATGACCGACACGCACTCCGCCGAGGAAGCGGTGCGCAAGTCGGCGGAATTCGCCGAGCCGGGAGACGTGGTCCTCCTCTCCCCCTGCTGCGCGAGCTTCGACCTGTTCAAGAACTATGAGGACCGCGGACAGCAGTTCAAGGACGCGGTCAGGAAGCTGTAGATTTCTCGACTTCGCTCGAAATGACAAAGGAGAAAAAAGGAAAGAAAAGGAACATCTGGAACTGGATGGACGGGTTCCGGGGGGACAAGGTGGTGCTGATCATCGCCCTGCTCCTCATGCTCATTTCCGTCATTTCCGTGTTCTCCTCCACCCCGCTGCTGGCCATTGAAACCGGCGTGGACCGCATCGGCATCATGACCACCCAGCTCAAGGTGGTGGGTCTCGGCGTGCTGGTCATCCTCCTGCTGTACATTTTCGGCCGGAGCGGGCTCTACCGCTGGGTGGGCAAGTGGTGCTATCCCCTGTCCCTGGTGATGCTCGTCATCCTGGTCTTCAACCTGAACCTCGGAATCGTCCAGGCCGGCGAAATCAACGGCGCCCGCCGCATCATCAAGGTGTTCGGGAAGCAGCTCCACGTGTACGAGTTCGTGAAGGTCTTCATGGTCCTGTACCTCGCCTGGGCGCTGGACGCGTACAAGAAAGGCGAATTCAAACTCAACAAGTTCCTGGCGGCGCTGGCGCCGAAACTGTTCACCTGGACCACCCGGCCCCTCGGCGAGAAACTCGTCTATATCTACCTCCCCGCCCTCCTGACCATCGGTTTCGTGGCGGCGGGATCCAACTCGTCGGCCCTGTTCCTCGCCGCCGTCCTGATCCTCATTATCCTGATCGGCGGTGTCAATTTCAAGGAAATCGCTCTGTTCTTCACCGGCTGTGTGGCCCTGGCGGGCCTGCTGTTCGTCGGCTACCAGACGGGCCTCCTGAAGAGCAACCGTATCGACACGGCTATCAGCCGTATCACGAACGACGATGACGCGACGATGGAGATCCTCCTGACCTCGCGGATCGGCTCGCCGGAATACGAAGCGGCCCGTGACGAGCTGCGGCAGCCGGTGGGCGCCCTCCTCGCCATCAAGGAAGGCGGCCTTGTGGGCAAGGGCATCGGCAACAGCACCCAGAAATATGCGGTCCCGGTCATTTTCGGCGACTACATGTTCAGCTTCATCATCGAGGAGACCGGCTTCATCGGGGCGATCTTCATCATCCTGCTGTACTTCAGCCTCCTCGCCCGGAGCTCGACCATCGCCAAGGACTGCGACAACTACTTCGACAAGATCGTGGTGGCGGGACTCGCCATCCTCATCACCGGACAGGCCTTCATGCACATGATGGTCAATGTCCATTTCCCCCTGGTTCCCCAGACCGGCCAGACCCTGCCCCTGGTGAGCCACGGAACCACCTCGTTCCTGGTGTTCAGCGCCGTGTTCGGCATCCTGCTGTCCATCAGCCGCGAGACGTACCTGAAAATGCGCAAGCGCGAGGAGGAAGCGGTCCCCATCATCCAGCGGGAACCCGCCGATGAGGTCCAGGCCAGCCTGGACGACCTCGACAATCTGGAATCCGCCAACCTGGACAATGAGCAAGACTATGGAGTATAAACCTTTACGCGCCATCATCAGCGGCGGCGGCACGGGCGGCCATATCTTCCCGGCCATCTCGATCGCGAACAAACTGAAGGAACTGAACCCGGACACGGAAATCCTCTTCGTCGGCGCCACCGGCAAGATGGAAATGGAGAAGGTGCCGGCCGCCGGCTACAAGATCGTCGGCCTCCCGATCGTCGGGATGCAGCGCCAGCTGAACCTGAAAAACATCGTCAACGACCTCCAGGTGCCTTTCCGAGTGCTGAAAAGCGTGTCGATGGCGAAAAAGCTCATCCGGGAGTTCAAGCCGGACATCGTCATCGGCGTGGGCGGCTACGCGAGCGCGCCCCTGCTCTGGGCTGCGACGGGGATGAAGGTCCCCGCCCTCATCCAGGAGCAGAACGGCTTCGCCGGCCTGACGAACAAGCTCCTCGGGAAGCGGGTGCAGAAGATCTGCGTCGCCTACGAGGGAATGGAACGCTTCTTCCCGGCGGACCGGATCGTGATGAGCGGCAACCCCATCCGCAAGGAAGTCTCCACCCCGCCAACGGCGGCGATGAAGGATGAGGCGATGGGCTACTACCACCTGGATCCGGAGAAGAAGCACCTGTTCATCGTGGGCGGCAGCCTCGGCAGCGGTACGCTGAACCGGTCGATGAAGCGATGGATCGAAGCCGGCTGCCCGGGCGGCGAGAACCTCGAAGTCATCTGGCAGTGCGGTAAGTACTACAAGAAGGGTGTGGACGAGTTCATGGCCCAGCACCCCTGCCCGGGCGTGCAGCACCATGACTTCATCGCCCGGATGGATCTCGCGTACGCGGCGGCAGACGCCGTGGTGACGCGCAGCGGCGCCAGCACGGTGTCAGAGCTGTGCGCGATGCACAAGGCAGCCATTTTCGTGCCTTCGCCCAACGTGGCGGAGGACCATCAGACGCACAACGCGATGGCGCTCGTGCGCCGCAATGCGGCCCTCATCGTCAAGGACGCCGACGCGCCCGAGAAACTGATGGCGACGGCCGTGGAGCTCCTCTCCGACCCGGGACGCATCGCCACGCTGGAGGAGAACGCCGGAAAAATGGCATTGACGGAAGCGGCGCAGGTGATTTGCGACGAAGCATATAAACTCGTTTGAGATTTCTCGACAAGCTCGAAATGACAAGATGAAGAACGTATATTTCATAGGCATCGGTGGTATCGGGATGAGCGCCCTGGCCCGGTATTTCAAGTTCAAGGGTTATGCGGTGTCCGGCTATGACAAGACGCCGTCAGACCTGACGGCGCAGCTGGCGGCGGAAGGGATCGGCGTGCATTACGACGACCGGCCGGACCTCATTCCGGCGGATGTGAATGAGACCCTCGTCATCTGGACGCCGGCCATTCACGAGCTCCGGGAACTGGATTTCGTACGGGAGAACGGATACCGCGTGGTCAAGCGCTCCCTCGCCCTCGGCGAGGTCGCGAAGGGCCAGCGCTGCCTCGCCGTCTCCGGCACACACGGCAAGACGACCACCTCCACGATGGTCGCCCATATCTTCACCGAGAGCGGGGAAGGCTGTTCCGCCTTCCTCGGCGGCATCTCCCGCAACTACGGGACAAACCTCCTCGTCAGCGACAACGACGTGGTGGTGGCCGAGGCCGACGAGTTCGACCGCTCCTTCCACCAGCTCTTCCCGGAGATCGCCGTCATCACGGCCATTGACGCGGACCATCTGGACATTTACGGTGATTATGCCCATGTCCTGGAGGCGTTCCAGATCTTTGCCTCCCAGGTAAGCGGGACCGTCATTGCCAAGAAGGGCGTCCCCATCACCGCCGCGGACACGAAAGCGAACCTTCTAACCTACCATTATACCGATCCGGAGGCCGATTTCCATGCCATGGACCCGCATCCGGACGCCTGCGGCAACTTCATCTACGACCTCCGCTGGCCGGGCGGTATCCTGAAAGGGATCCGCGTCGGCGCGCCTGGCCGGGTGAATGCCGAGAACAGCATAGCCGCGGCCGCCGTCGCCCTTACCTACGGGTTGGACCCGGAGGCCGTGAAGCACGCCATCGGCACCTTCGAGGGCGTCAAGCGCCGCCTGGAGGTCCATGTCAACAAGCCGGGTGCCGCCTATGTCGACGACTACGCCCATCATCCGGCGGAACTCGCGGCGGCCATCGCCTCCCTCCGGGACATTTTCCCGGGCCGGAAGCTCACCGCTGTCTTCCAGCCGCACCTGTACACCCGGACCCGGGACTTCGCACCCGAGTTCGCCGCCGCCCTGAGTGCGGTGGACAAGCTCATCCTCCTTCCCATCTATCCCGCCCGCGAGGAACCGATCCCGGGCGTCACTTCCGACATCATCTTCCGGGACGTGACCGCCCCCGAGAAGGTGCTGGTGGAGAAGGAGAAGCTCCTGGAATACCTGGAGAATGAGCCGGTCGACGTGTTGGTCACCTTCGGGGCCGGCAACGTGGACCGCTTCATCGGACCGATCACCGAACTCGTGAAGAACCGCTGATGAAACCCGTCGTCCGCTATATCATCGCCGCCTCGGCCGTCACCGCCTGCCTGTTTCTCTGGCTGGTGGGCGACCGCGTGGGCGCGGAAAACCGCCGGGAAGTGACCTGCAACAGCGTCGACGCCATCATCGCCGACAGCCTGGCGTTCATCTCCCCGGACGATATCAAGGACTGGATGGCGGACTACGGCACCTATCTCGGGCTCCGGCTGGACAGCGTGGACCTCAAGAAGGTCGAGGCCGTCATTGACGGAAAGAGCGCCGTCCGCAAGAGCCAGGCCTGGCTCACCGACGACGGCGTCCTGCATATCAGTGTCACCCAGCGTGCGCCGGTGGTCCGCTTCCAGAGCGCTTCCGGCGGCTTCTATGCCGATGCGGAGGGCTTCCTGTTCCCGCTCCAGCTGCGCCACACCGCCCGCGTCCCGGTCGTGGACGGCGCCCTGCCCCTGAAGATCGACAAGAATTTCAAGGGGGCGCCCGAGACGGAAAAGGAGCGGCAGTGGGTCTTGTCCGTGCTGGACCTCGTCCGCTGGCTGGGCGCCCGCAAGGAATGGAACGACCTGGTGGGACAGATCTCCGTCCGGAAGGACGGGAACCTGGTCCTGGTGCCGCGCGAGGGCAGTGAACGCTTCGTCTTCGGCACGCCCACCGACATTGAAGCCAAATTCGGCCGCATCCGCCAGTACTACGAAAGCGTTGCCCCTTCCCGGGAGACACCGTACAAGACTGTGGACGTGCGCTTCGACGGACAGATCATTTGCAGAAACAAATAGTTATACGATATGGAAGAACGTTACATTGCGTCAATTGACTTGGGGACGTCCAAACTCGGGCTCTGTGTGGCCCGCGTGAAGGGGGATGACGTCCAGGTCGTCTACTACAAGGAGACGCCGTCCGCCGGCATCCGAGGCAGCGTGGTCGCCAACCCGATGAAGGCGTCCCTCCCCCTGAAGAAAGCGATCCAGGAGGCCGAGGATGAGCTGATGATCAAGATCCTGCAGGTGGTCGTGGGCATGCCCCGCAGCGACGTGCGGCAGGAAACGGCCACGGGCGGCATCGTCCGCTCCAACCCCGACGACTACATCACCGAGGAGGAGGTCGAGAACCTGAAGGCGATGGCCCTCGAGTCCTACCCGCTGGATGACGAGACGAGCCAGATCATGTATGGCGCCGTGGCCCAGTCCTTCTCCATCGACGACCAGATCCAGCTCGTGGAAAGCGACGTCGTGGGCACCCTCTCCAAGGAACTGGAGGGCAATTTCAAGGTGTTCATCGGCAGCCGCCGGGCCACCACCGCCGTGGACAAGATCTTCAATTCGATGGGCATCGCCATTGCGAAGAAGTACTTCCTCCCGGACGTGGTCGCGAAGACCGTCCTCACGGAGGAAGACCGCCAGAGCGGCGTCGCGCTCGTGGATATCGGCGCAGGCGTCACGTCCGTCGCCATCTACCAGGGCGGCATCATGCGGTCCTATGTGGCGATTCCCTTCGGCGGCAAGACCATCACCGGCGACATCCGCACCGAGTGCTCCATCTCGGAGGACCTCGCCGAGAAGATCAAGCTCAAGTTCGGCGCCTGCATGCCCGGCAAGCTCGCCTCGCTGAGCGAGAAGGTCCTGCAGATCCGGCTCACCGAGCCGTATAAGGAAGTGACGGTCAAGTACATTTCCGAAGTCATCGACGCGCGCAGCCGCGAGATTATCAACGCGGTCCTGTACTATATCCAGGAGAGCGGGCTGGAGAACAACCTGCGCGGCGGTATCGTCCTCACCGGCGGCGGCGCCTCGCTCGTGAACTTCGCCAACCTGTTCAAGGAACTTTCCGGTTACGAGGTGCGCATCGGATTCCCGAGGCACCTGTTCTCCGCGTCCGTGGGCGCAGGCGTGTACAACCCGTCGGCGGCCGCGGCCATCGGCATGGTCCTCGCGGCCAAGGACGACCGGATGCCCGACTGCGTCACCCGCCCGGAACCGGTCTGGGCCGACGCCCCCGAGGCGGAGGAAACCGCCGAGGAAGAGGCCGAGGAGACGGTGGAAGAGCCGTTCTTCGTGCCGGACGCCACCTTCCAGCAGGGCGAGCAGGGAACGCTTATCGACGTGGATGAGTATGGACCCGCCGAGCAACCCGAAGCGGCCCCGGAAAAGCCCGAGAAGCCGAAGAAGGAGAAAAAGGAGAAGGTCAAGAAAGCAGCCGATCCCAACAAGCCGAAGATGCGCTGGTTCAAGGGCAAGATCAAGGACATCGGCGCCAAAGTCAAGAACGGCGTGCTGGATTTCTACGACGAGATGACCCGGGAAGAAGAAGAGAACGAAAACAAGTAAAACGAGGAGGACCAGGATATGGATATGACAATGGACCACGATATCATGCCCCGCGACTGGAGTGAGGAGAACTCCATCATCAAGGTCATCGGCGTTGGCGGCGGAGGCTGCAATGCCGTGAACTACATGTACAAGCAGAAGATCAAGGGCTGCAACTTCATCGTGTGCAACACGGACTCCCAGGCCCTCTACAAGAGCGAGGTTCCCACGAAGATCCAGATGGGCTCCAAGGGCCTCGGCGCGGGCACCGACCCCGTGGAAGGCCGCAACGCCGCCCTGGAATCGCAGGATGAGATTGCCGCCAAAGTGCTGGACAACGGCACCGAAATGCTCTTTATCACCGCCGGCATGGGCGGCGGTACGGGCACGGGCGCCTCGCCGGTCATCGCCAAGATGGCGAAGGACCGCGGCATCCTCACCGTCGCCGTCGTCACCATCCCGTTCAAGAACGAAGGCAACGAATCCCAGTCCAAGGCCGTGGACGGCATCCACGAGCTGGAAAAGAACGTGGACAGCCTCCTCATCATCAACAACGAGAAGCTGTACGAGTTCTTTGGCGACACCCTCGCCCACGAAGCCTTCCCGATGGCCGACGAGGTCCTCGCGACCGCCGTCCGGGGTATCATCGAGGTAATCACCCAGCCCGGTTATATCAACGTGGACTTCAAGGATGTGTCCAAGATGATGCGGAACTCCGGCATGGCCCTGATGGGCACGGGTCTCGGAACGGGCAACAACCGCCTGGAGGACGCCGTCAAGGGCGCCTTCGAATCCCCGCTCCTGAATGACTTCGACCTCAAGACCGCGAAGAACGTCCTCATCAACATCACCTCCGGCAACAATGAGCGCGGCATCAAGATGAAGGAACTGGAGACCATCGACGAAATGATCACCCAGTACACGGGCAGTGCCAACCGCTTCAAGAAGGGCCTCATCTGGGACGACGATCCCGAGATCGGCGACAAGGTGCGGATCACCGCCATCGTCACCGGCTTCGACATGGGCCAGCTCGGCCACATCACGGACGTGAACCTCGGGAACATCGTGATCATCGACCGCGACTTCCAGTGGGAAACCACCTACAAGGGCACGGAAGTGCCGCTTCCGGACATGGCGCCGTCTATCAAGGTCGGCTTCAACACGGCCGAGCCCACCCGCCGCTTCCACTTCACGGAGGACACGAAGCCCTGCCTGTGCGTGGAGCCCGGCGAGAGCATCAGCGAACTGGAGGCCGTTCCGGCCATCCGCCGCGCACACGAAGGAAAAAAATAAGACACCCGCGACGGGACTCTTATCTTTCTATATTTGTTAATCGATTATGTTGTGATCCCTGGTGAATTTCACCGGGGATCGTTGTTTAAGACACGGTATTCCGACGAAAATGACTAAATTTGTAAATTAAACCGGCTTGATACAACCATGGAAAGAAGAACACGTGTCCGTTTCGCCCCGTCTCCGACCGGCCCGCTCCACATGGGCGGCGTCCGGACGGCCTTGTATAACTACCTGTATGCCAAGCAGCACGGGGGAGACTTTATCCTCCGAATCGAAGATACCGACTCCAACCGGTTCGTCCCGGGCGCGGAGGAATACATCATCGAAGCGCTGCGCTGGTGCGGCATCATTCCCGATGAGGGTGTGGATGCCGACGGCAAGGTCGTGGAGTCCTCGACCCCGCAGCATCCCCATGCGCCTTATCGCCAGAGCCAGCGGCGCCCCATCTACCGGGACTTCGCCGACCAGCTCGTGGAGGCCGGATGGGCCTACTACGCTTTCGACACGCCCGAGGAGCTGGACGCCTGCCGCAAAGCCGCCGAGGCGGAGGGCCAGACCTTCACCTACAATGCCGTGACGCGCATGTCCCTGCGCAATTCCCTCACCCTTTCCCCAGGGGAGGTGGAGCACCTGCTGGCGGAAACCACGAACTGGACCGTCCGCTTCAAGATGCCCCAGAACCGCGTCGTGGAGATGGACGACCTGATCCGCGGCCACATTTCCGTCAATACCGACACCCTGGACGACAAGGTGCTCTGGAAGCGGGCCGATGAACTCCCGACCTACCACCTCGCCAACATCGTGGACGACCATCTGATGGAAATCTCTGAGGTCATCCGCGGCGAGGAATGGCTCCCGTCCCTGCCGCTGCATTACCTGCTGTATGAGGCTTTCGGATGGACCGATACCATGCCCCGGTTCGCCCACCTGTCCCTGCTGCTCAAGCCGGATGGCAAGGGCAAGCTCTCCAAGCGCGATGGCGACCGCCTGGGATTCCCGGTGTTCCCCCTGCGCTGGGTCAATGCCGAGGGCGAGGTTTCCCGCGGCTACCGGGAGGACGGCTACTTCCCGGAGGCTTTCGTCAATATGCTCGCTTTCCTGGGCTGGAACCCGGGCGATGACACCGAACTCTACACGCTGGACGAGCTGGTTCCGGTGTTCTCGCTGGAGCGCGTCATCAAGTCCGGCGCCCGCTTCAACGCCGACAAGGCCAAGTGGTACAACAAGGAGTATCTCCGGGCGAAGCCGGCCGCTGAACTGGCCGGCCTGTACGCCCCCATCCTGGAAAAGCACGGCATCAAGATCGTGGACTGCCCCGCCTGCGCCCTCGTGGCCGGTTCGGAACTGTCCCCGGAAGGCTTTGATTTCGAGAACCATATCTTCACGAAGGAATATGTGGCCCGCGTGGTCGAAACCCTGCGGGACCGTGCCACCTTCGTTTCCGACTTCTGGGACGCCGCTCCCTATCTCTTCGTCGCTCCGGAGGACTACGCCGCCTTCGGCGTGAAGGCCGGCGGTCCCGTCGCCGCACCGGAGCGAGTCGACCCCCGCGCCAAGGTGTATGACGAACTGGCCACGGCTCCGTTCCTGGCGAAGGACGTGGACAAGTTCTGGAAGCCGGAATGGTACGAGTACTGCTTCGAGGTGTGCCAGCACATCACCGGTCGCGAATTCGGCTTTGACGACCTGGAGGTTTACCGTGGAACCCTGGAAGTCCCGGCCCTGGAGAAAGAGCTAGAGGATTATATCAAGATGCGCGGGTATCCGATGGGCAAGGTGATGAACAGCCTGCGCCTCGCCCTCACGGGCAGCGCTTCCGGCCTGGGCATCGCCGCCATCATCTCCCTCATCGGCCGCAAGGAATTCGCCCGCCGGATGACGTTCATCGCCAACCGGCTGGGCCGGATCTAGTCGGCCAGCAGGGCCAAGGCTTCTTCCAAAGACAGGGCGTCTTCCAACTGGAAGGCGCCTGTTTTCGTACGCACCAGGCCCGACAGGTGCGCACCGGTGCCGAGTGCCTCGCCGAGGTCACGCGCGAAGGCGCGGATGTACGTGCCTTTCGAGCAGGCGATCCGGATCCTCGCTTCCGGCAGACCCAAAGAAGAAGTGTCAGCTACGTTAATGCGGGAAGAAGCAGATTTCTCGACTCCGCCTTCGGCTACGCTCGAAATGACAATCTGGGAGCACGTGGCAGCCGCATCCGGAGTCGGACAACTTTTTTTCGACCTTTTTTCGGGAGAAAAAAAGTTCGTCCGCGAAGGTACAGCGGCTGCCTCTACATAGTCTAAGAGTTCCAGATCGGAGATGGTGATGCGGCTGCGATGGAGGGTTTCGAGGGCCGCCGCGTCGAAGTCGGAGTCCAGGATGCCTTTCTGCGCGTTGCGGTACAGTTTGCGGGCCATTTCGTAGGCGCGGACGCCATCGACGGACTTGGCACTGAACAGCGGCGCAACCTGCTCTTGAGGTCCCAGGAAGGACGGGAGGACGGCGCGGACGGCTTCCTCCGTCACCTGGTCGTACGGGAACATCCGGTCCACTTCCTTTTCCAGGTCGTAGGAAGGCGTCGTAGCGCCAAAACGGATACCGGCGACATACTCCTTGTCATGGTCCTGGAACTCCTGTGCGCGCTTGCAGGCCGGGCCGAGGCACACGAGCAGCACGCCCGTCGCCAGCGGGTCCAGCGTCCCGGCGTGGCCCACCTTCAGGTTCTTCTTGCGGAAGTGCCGGAAGGCCGCGAACTTAACCTTCCGGATGACATCGGCCGAGGTCCACCGCCAGGGTTTGTCAATGGGCAGGACGATGCCGTCCGGGTAGTCGGCAATGTCGTGGGACAGGACGGCCCCGGGAGCAGGCTGGAAAAAACTCATCGGCAGGGCATCTTGTCGATGCGGCGCTGGTGGCGGCCGCCTTCGAAGGCGGTGTCCAACCAGGTGCGGACGATATTGGAGGCGATGCGGTACGGGATGAATCGGGCCGGAAGGACCAGCACATTCGCATTGTTGTGGGCCTTTACGAGACGCCCCACCTCGGAACACCAGGCGAGACCGGCCCGGATACCCTGATGCTTGTTCAGGGTGATGGCCATGCCGTTGCCGGTGCCGCAGAGGGCGATGCCCAGCTCCACTTCCCCGCTTTCGACCGCTTCCGCGAGCCGGTGGGCGAAGTCGGGATAGTCGCAGCTCACCTCGGTGTCGGTTCCGTAATTGACGACCTCGATGCCGCGCTCGCGCAGCATTTTCATCAGTTTCTTCTTATACTCCACGCCTGCGTGGTCGTTGCAGATTCCTATTTTCATATCGTATCAGATTTCTCGACAAGCTCGAAATGACAAAAATCTTCGAAAAGGCAAAAATCAAAGGATGGCACGCTTACATACCTGGACCGCCTCTTCGTCGGGGCGGCATTTGAGCTGGAAGCAGGGGACGGTCATGGCGACGCGTTCGATGGTGGGGACGAGGAGCGACATGATGTCATGGTTCCAACGGATGGTGGAGACGGCAGCGATAACGCTCGCATAGGCCTGGAGGGGCTCCAGGCGGGAAATCCGGTTCTCCGGGAACTGTTCCAGACGCACGAGCGCATTCACCGGAGCGACAACGTTGCGATAGCAAAGCGTCTTACCGCTCCAAGGCGAGCCGTACACGAGGAAACGTCCGCCCTCATAGCGGATGATGGGGTTGTCGTCGTTCATCAAGTCCGATCCGGGGACGAATTCGTGCCACAGGCGACTGTGTGTACTCTTCCCGGTACCGCTCACCCCAAAGAAGAGGTTGCCGCGGCCTTCGTAGCGGGTAACCGATGCGTGCAGAAGCAGCGTCCCGAGCCCGGCCGTAGCGAAAGTATACTGGATCATCAGGGAGGTGTTGACCTGGAACAGGGTCGTCCGGCCGCCGATGCGCGGGCAGGGGTAATACTCCCCTTCCGTATAGTCCTTGTTCATCACGAAATAGCCGGCCCGGACCTCCCGGGTCATCATGTAATCGTAGATGGTCTTGTCCCCGAATGTATAGCCGTAATAGTAGGGCGGCAGTTCGTCCACGGCCGTGGCCAGGGTCCACTGCGGGCGCGTCTCCTCCAGCCAGGCCGGCACTTCCGCCCGAACCGTCATGGTGAAGACGGGATCGCCTTCGGACACTTCGAACGGCGCGTACTGCAGGAAGTCCAGGGCGTGCCGGTATTCAACGCGTGCCGCATCGTCCATCGTGTCCCAAATCTCGCGCGTCATCACCTCCTTGCCCATCAGGGCATCATTGACGGAAAGCTGCTCACGTCGGTCCGCAGGAACGGTCTCAATGCCGATATCCTCCCCGCGCCGGAGACGGTCCACAAGTGCGACCTGCTGCTCCGTCAGGACCTTGAAGGTCCAGGGACTTTCCAGCCGCACGCGGATTATGTGCCCGCCGATCCGATATAATCTCGTTTCCACGTTCATAATATACAAAGATGGGCAAAATCTTTGGAAAATGCTATCTTTGTACATATGAAAAGACGCACTCTCCTCTGTATCGCGCTACTGGCGGCGGTGGTGCCGCTGCAGGCGCAGCGGGCCGGTGAAACGCCGGAACAGAAGACCGCCCGGATGGCCTGGTTCGACAGCGCCAAGCTGGGCATCTTCATCCATTGGGGAATCTATGCCGTGGACGGAGTCTCCGAAAGCTGGTCCTTCTACAACAAATACCTCCCCTACGAGCAGTACATGGCGCAAAAGGGCGGTTTCACGGCCGACAAATACAACCCGTCCTTCTGGGCGGACCTCATTCAGGAGAGCGGCGCTAAATACACGGTCATTACGTCCAAGCACCACGACGGCGTCGCCCTCTGGGACACCAAAGCCTCCGGCCTCAGCATCCCCAGGCAGACGCCGGCGGGCCGCGACGTCCTCACGCCCTTCGTCAAGGAAGCGCGCAAGCGCGGGCTGAAAGTGGGCCTGTACTATTCCCTGCTGGACTGGTCGCACCCCGATTACCCGAACTTCACCAAGGACGAGACCCGCTATGCCATCGCAGACGATCCCGCCCGCTGGCAGCGCTTCGTGGACTTCGACAAGGCCCAGCTCACCGAGCTTTCCAAGGCCTATAAACCCGACCTATTCTGGTTCGACGGCGACTGGGAGCAGAGCGCCGAAACCTGGCACGCGCCCGAGATCATCGACCTCCTCGCTTCCTACAACAAGAACGTCATCGTGAATTCCCGCATCCAGGGGTACGGCGACTACGGCACCCCGGAGCAGGGCGTCCCGACCGTCCGGCCCGAGGACCGGTACTGGGAACTGTGCTACACCATCAACGATTCCTGGGGCTTCCAGCATACAGACATCAACTTCAAGACCCCGCAAATGGTCCTGAAGACCTTCGTGGACTGCCTGTCGATGGGCGGGAACCTCCTGCTGGACATCGGTCCCCGCGCGGACGGGACGATCCCCGAAGAGCAGGTGGCCGTCCTGAAGGAACTGGGCCGATGGACCCGGAAGCATAAAGAGGCCATCTACGGCACCCGGGCGGGCATCCCCGCCGGTTTCGCCCCCGGCTACACCACGCTGAACCAGGCTGGCGACATCCTGTACGTGTACCTCCCCTACCGCCCGAACGGCGCCGTGGAGATCAAGGGCATCATGAACCAGGTCCAGCGCGTCTGGGTGGTCGGCAGCGGCAACATGCTCAACTACAAAGTCTACAACAAGGTCTACTGGAACGACATCCCCGGTCTGCTGGAGATCGACGTCCCCGAGCAGGCGCTGGACCCGGGCATTACGGTCCTCGCCATCCTGCTGGACGGCCCCGTAAAGCTGTACAAGGGTGCCGGCCAGGTCATCACCGCCAATTAACGACACTATGCGCAAATACCTGATTCTCAGCCTTGCAGCGGTACTTCTCGCAGCCTCCTGCACCCGCACCTACCGCGCCATCGGCGACACGCATCTCACCGTGTTCGACCATGCCCATGTCCAGTTCCTGCCGGACAGCCTGGGCGGTTTCACCGACGCGGATGCGGACGGGATCGTCCATCTCACGAACGGACGGATCATCCTCAAGAAGATCCAGCTGCCCGACTACAAGCGGAAGGTGGACGTGAAACTCACCGTCCGCGTAGAGTCCGACGGCGACCGCTGGGACAAGTCCGGCTCGGTCTTCGTCATCCCGGCGGACGGTCCCAAGGTGAACATCCTGTCCGTCGCCAAGGGCGAAGCCGCCTGGCCGGAAGTGGATTCCACCCGGTACGAGAAGCTCGTCGGCACCGTTCCGGGGCCCGACTTCGCGCCCACGGTGGAGCTGATGCGCTTCATGACCCCCTTCGGCGTGGGCTACTACAGCCGCCGCGACACCACCACCTACGCGTCCCGGAAGCCTGTCTACATCGACGAATGGGCCCCCGAGGCCGTCTGGGAGGCCGATATTACCGACCTGTACCCGCTCCTGAAGGGCGAAGCCTGGGTGGGTGTCTTCATCGACACCTGGACCGCGGAAGGCTATCTGGCGAGTGTCGACATCGACGTGAAAGAGGATGAATGCAAGTACGAACCCATCCCCCGTGGACATGTCACCCCGCTCGTGAATACGGTCTATTACGTCGGTCAGGAGTATCCCGACATCTTCGCCCGGAAGGACCTGACGGTGGATTTCGAGCTCCCTACGTTCGCGTCCAAGGCTTCCCTGCGGTACATTGTGACGGGCCACGGCGGGCATAGCGAGGGAGACGAGTTCACGAAACAGCGGAATCTCGTCTCCGTGGACGGAATGCCGGTCCTCGACTTCATTCCCTGGCGTACGGACTGCTCATCCTTCCGCCTGTATAACCCCACGTCCGGCATCTGGTACCTCCGCAACGGGCAACCGGTCGTCACCCGACGGGACGGTCCCCGCACGCCGCTGAGCCCGGACGACGTCATCCGCGAGATCGCATCCTCCGACCTTTCCCGCTCCGGATGGTGCCCCGGTTCCCAGGCCGAACCGTATGACGCCCCGCTCGGCGAACTCGCCGCGGGCATGCACCGCATCACCATCAGCATCCCGGACGCCCAGCCCATCGACGGGGACAAGATGAACCATTGGCTCGTTTCCGCGTACCTGGTGTGGGAGGAATAGTTTTTGCACAGCATCATACTTGATATGAAAAACCTCAAGCAATATATCGAACCGGCGATCCGCATCGTGGAGGCGCGGTTCGAACATGCCTTTCTCCAATCGACCGGGGATAACAGGGCCGACTATGGTTACGACAATGACAACGACCTGGGAGACCTTTAGCGCCATGAGAAAGATATTGCTCGCGGCGCTGGCCGCATGTGCCCTCGCGGGTTGTCAGGAAACCGTTTCCGAGCCGTTAAAGGCCTTGATTCTGACCTCGGAAGATCCGTCCACCCGCACCGGATGGAACGGCGAAACCATCGAATGGACCGCCGGCGACGCCATCAGCATGGCGTACTCCGTGAACGGAAGTTGGGTGGGACCGAACATCTACCGCTCCGACGCTTTGACGGAAAACAGCTTGACGGCGGCTTTCCGCGTGCCCGGGAGTTTCCCGACCGACCTCGTCGGCGCCCATCATTTCTATGCCGTGTATCCGGCGGTATCCCAGACGGACTTCAGCGACGCGCCGGACGTGTTCACCGCCGTGCCCCAGATCCAGACGCCCACGGCGACCTCCTTCGACCCGGCCGCGGACCTGATGGCCGCCACCTCCACCGGCGACTGGCGCAGCCTGCCGGACGCTCCCATTCCCATGATTTGGACACGACTGACGGCCCATGGGGACATTACGCTGAAGAATCTCGCCCTGGACACCGACGAAACCGTGCAGAACATCGTCCTGCAGGCGCAGAACGGAGCCGAACTGACCGGCGACGTCATCATTGACCTCTGCAATACCGAGGAGTTCGCCACCGCCGGCGTCCCGCGTGTAACGGTCCTGGCCGACAACCTTTCCGTCGATTCCTCCGGCAACCTCCGGTTCTGGGTGAGCATCTTCCCGGTGGAGCTGACCGAGCTCACGGTGACGCTCACGACTGACAAGGCCACATACCGGAAAGTATTCCAAGGCATCTCCAAAACCTTTGCGCAGAACACCCGCAACATCCTGGGAATCAGCATGCAAGGGGCGACGAAAACGCCACTTGCTCCGGTGGGCGAGAACTATGTGAAGGTAACCCAGGCACAGGCTGACTGGACGGGTGATTATCTGATTGTGTATGAGGCGGACAAGTTGGTGCTGGACGGTGACGGCGACCCGAAAACGCACGCCTCGGTGAGCATTTCAGACGGAAAGATTCCATACGAATCCGCCAAGGCCTACAACATCCGCATCGAGAAGTCCGTCAACGGTTATTCCATGAAGATGGGCAACAATTACTATGGATTGAATTCCAGCAGCAACGCCCTGAATGTCAGCACGAGCGAACCGACGAATAAATACCGGTGGACATTCAGCACATCGACGCAGGGTGTCACGCGTGCCTACAATGTTGAGTATTCTTCCCGCTTCCTGCAGTACAACGCAGGCTCCGGACAGTTCCGCTGCTATACCAGCGCACAGAAGGATGTCACCTTCTTCAAACTGGACGGCGAAGCCCCCGGCGGCGGTGGCGGCGGAACCACGCCCTCCACACCGACCGTGACCACGGGCGGCTCCTCCAATGTCACCCAGACCGAGGCCACGCTTTCTGCCACCTACACGGGAACGCCCACTTACGGCGGCGTGGAATGGGGCCTTTCCGCGGATGACCTGTCCGAAGACTGGCAGGCGGAATACTTGAACGGCGGGTCTTTCAATGTGTCTATCAACGGACTCGGTGCCGGCCATACCTATTATTATCGCGCATACATTGCTGTCCTGGAAGGGACCACTTACCAGTACTACTACGGCGAGGTCAAGAGTTTCACTACGCCGGCCGGCGAGATCGTCATCGGCGGCGACCAGCCCGGCTGGTTCGAGACACCGATGATGAACATCACCAAGTCCGGGAATTACCGGGTGAACTCCGACGATCCCACGCAGTATTACGCTATACACATGTGCGCCGGCGGCGAAAAGGGCCCCGGCGGAAAGACGGCCCGCAACTATACCGTCTGCTATAGCGCCGAATACCACTGCCCGGTGTGGGTGGCGGCTCCCAGACATTCGATGTACGTGGGCGGCAGCGGACGGACAGACGCTTATCGGCAGGATCCGGATATCCCCTCCAGCATCCAATACAACTCCAAGAGTACCGGCGGCGGCTGCAACAAGGGCCACATGCTTGGATCCGCGGAACGGACGTCGTCGACAGCTACCAACCGCGACGTATTCTACTACACGAACATCGCCCCGCAGCTATCCTCCGGATTCAATACCGGTGGTGGCGGCTGGAATAACCTGGAAGACTGGGTCGACACGCAGGTGTGCGCTGACACGCTGTACGAGGTCATCGGCTGCTACTTTGACAGATACACCGACGGCTACGGCGTCACGCAGAATCCTTCCGTCATCTCCTATGGTGGACGGAACGACGTGTCCATGCCCACGATGTTCTACTATGTCCTCATCCGCACCAAGCAGGGCAATTCCGGCAAGGCGCTCAAGGACTGCGCCGCTTCGGAAATCAAGTGCGCCGCCTTCGTCCGCACCCACAGCAACTCCCTGAAGGGTCAGAAGGTTACCTCCCGGGAAATGATGTCCGTCGCGGACCTGGAACGCATTACCGGCGTGACCTACTTCCCGAACGTACCGAACGCCCCGAAGGATACCTTTAAGGCCTCCGACTGGGGGCTGTAGCGTTCGTACCCCTCGTGCCATGCCTCCTTTCTTCCTGATACTCAGTTAATTAAACAATAATCCCTGGTGAAAACGCACCAGGGATTATTCGTTAAAGCACTGTCAGACAGGCGGTTAAGCGGGACGGAGAAAACGATTAGAAGTTCCGGAACGTATTCCAATTGGTGTTGGCCTCCGCCGATGTCTCCACCGAGGGTGGCAGGTTCGCGAAGAAATTGAAGCCCGTTTTCCGTTCGACTTCGTCCACACTGACGGCGAAGTTCTGCCAGTTCTCGCCGCTGTGGGCCTCGTGGGTGAACCAGAAGCCGATGGCGGAGGCGGCGGTCACCGTGCCGCCGGAGCGGCGGACCTTCAGCAGAACCTTGAAATAGTAGTTCGGAATCGGGACGACCTTGTCATCATTGGAGGAGTTCACGAACGTGCGGACCGTCTCGCTGCCGCCCACAGTCTGGTAGACCGGGCCGGTGACGACATAGACGGAATCCGAGCCCGACACCATGTTCCGGACCTGGTTCTCCAAGTTGTTCCAGATGCCCTGGTTGAAGGACGCGTGTTGCGGTGTACTGTTGGTCCAGTAGTAGGTCTGGTTCTGCAGACTGTTATCCGCATTTCTGTCCGCATTCGGGATCTGATGGCCGCGGTCATAAGTGACTCCGTCGACAGAAGGATAGGCGTACTTCACGCTCGTCTGCTTGCTGGCAGGAATCTGCGTATTCACCGTCCAGCCATTACCCGTACCGGAACCATGGTAGGCATCGCTGTACACATAAGCCGTCCACAGCGCCGCATACCGGGCAGGGTCATACAGGATGGAGTAGTTGCGGACATCCTTTCCGTTCAACTGCCCGCGCATGGTCACCAGGTACTTGCTGCCGAGGGATGCCGGCGATTCCGGCGCCTCCAGCCAGTCTTTGTTTAGGGTGGCGACGGTCGATGTCGAGAGCGTCCGGAACGACTTCACGGTGCCATAGACCTCCTTGTAGGTCCCATTCACCAGCACCTCCACAAAGGCGACATAGTAGTAGGTCGTATTCTCATTCAGTGCACCGACTGACGCGTTGAAGGACCCGCTGCCGATGGTAAGCGCGGATTGGGCATAGATGGGCTGACCGCTGGTCAGCGTGTTGAGATTGGAGGACGTTCCTACATAGAAACCCGCCCCTTGGAAAGACTGGACCCCGGAGTACGAAGCGGACAGGGTCACCCCTGTCGCGCTTACGTTACTCGCGGATCCGGTCGAGACTGTGGGCTCTTCACCCCCGGCGCCGCCGCCGGATGTCCCTCATTTCTTGACGGTAATCTTATCCACTACGACAATACCGTTCGTGGTCGTCGTATTGGCAAGATCCCAGGAAACCTTGAAGTAAACACCCGATGCCCAGGTCGAACCGGAGGAAGGTTTGAACTCGAAGGTTCCTTCCTCATTGGAGATCGTACCACCCGCGACAAAATCGACCTGTTGGGTCATCTCCTTGTCGGAGTAAACATACAAGCCCCAACTGTTGACAGACATTCCTTCCTTGGACAGGGATCCGGAGGGGAGGTGGACGACGACCGAACCGGCCGCAGCGGTGGAAGCCTTGTCACTAGTGATGAAGCAAGGATTAGCCGATGCAAGCGTAGCGCTCTTTCCTCCCATCTTGAAGAAGGCCCAGCCGCCACTGTTATTTGCGCCATTGGTAATGGTCCAGTCGCCATATACCGTGCTGGTATTGTAGGTGTTGCATTTAGCGGCTTTCGTCGTCATATCCAGTTCCATCACGACCCCCTCGGCCGGAGCGGTCACCGTGACGGCACTGGTCTCGGAAGCGGCGCTGATCTTCGTGCAAGTACCATTGACGGCTTCGACGGAAGCGGTGATCGTGGCCGTTCCTTCCGCAACGGCAGTAACCTTTCCGGTTTCATCGACCGTCGCAACAGCCGTGTTGGAAGAAGAATAGGTAACCGCTGCAGGGGAAGTCGTCGTCGCCGCATTATCCAGAGACTTGCCTTTCTCAATCGTCACCTCGGACTTTGCAAACGCAATCGTCGGAGTATACGTCCCGACAGTCTCGGAACCGGTTCCTTCGTAGACCACTTTCACCTGGGTGAAACGGGCGGCAGCTTCTCCATTTGTAAAGACGACAGAAGAAGCTTCTCCTGTCCAAGTACCTTCGGTTCCTGACAAGACATAATTACCCGAATCCGGAGTCATGGTCTTTGCATTGGCTTCACTGTCGAAGGTGAATACAACCTGCTTGATCGTAGCGCCGCTGATAGTGACCGTGTTGTTCTTATACCACCTGAAAGGAGAATAGAAAACGGGTGCATTTCCACCCTCTCCCTGGGCATATTCGAACTTGATGCCATCCTTGACGGCCGGGAAAATGGAGATGATATCCTTCCCCTCGCCGACTTCGAAGACAACGTTCTTCCCGGAAACCGGCTTGCTCTGCGTAATGGTGAAAGAGAAGGTCTTCTGCGCGACATCGGCCGTGGTCGATACCGTAACCGTAAAGGTCTTGTCGGCGTTTGACGTATTCTCGGGGAAGGTAACCTTGACACTGCCCGCGCCGGTGCCGGAGTTCGGGGCGACAGCTGCGCCGGAGCCGGTCACGGAGGCCGTCCAGTCTACATTGCCGGTAACCGTCACGGTCACTTCGGTGGTCTCGGCGCTCACGGTCGTACCGGAAACGGTAGCGCCGAATGTCTTGGCCTCACCGTCCCGTTCGATGGAAACAAGATGTCCACCGCTGGTCATTTCCGGCGTCGTCCCCTTAAAATACACGATCGTGCCATAGACAATCACACGGTCGCCGACCTTCAGCTGGTCCTCGGAAGAGAACTTCGCGCCATCCAAATAGAAACCACGGTAAATCTCGAAATGGTCGGTGGTAGTGCCGTCGTCAGAGATGTAATAGGTGGCGTTCCCATACCCCGAAGTCAAAAGTTCGTCGATCTGGGAAACAATGCCCGTGACATGGACGTTCGAGATATTGACACCCGCGCCGGCGGCAATGACAGCGGCCGTGGCCTCCGAAGCCGTATAAGGATTCGACAGGGAGCCCTTGCCGGTACCGGTGGTCACCGTATTCGCGGCAACGCCAGGCTCAGACTTCTTATAATGTTGGGTATCGGAAGGATAAGCGACAACCGAGACGGTATATTTTGTCTCGAAAGCAAGCCCGGTGATCGTGATGGACTCTTCGTCGGCCCGATTGGTAATGGCGTCACCGGTTTCGGGCGTAGCAGTAACCTCGTAATAGTCAGCCTCCATCACCGCATCCCAAACCACGTCAATGGCATTGGGTGTGCTTGCATTGAGCGTGGCGACGATGTTCTTCGGAGTGCTGATCGGAGTCTTTTCGGTGACCGTGCCGCCGCTGCCTTCCAGTTTGTAAATGGACAAGGTGCCCGTGACGGAAGAAGTAGAAGCGTAAGCCGAAACCAGCGTGGTATTATACCTCATGACATTATGGGTGTTCGTGCCTTGGGCGACGATCGTGGCTATGCCATTTGCATCGATCTCAACAATCCAACTGGCGTTCCCATCCAAATTGTCCTGGCTCCTGAGATAGTTGGAACTGGATGAAGCCGCATAAATGTATTTGTCGGCCTGGGCGCCATTGACACACTTGAACGCGACAGAGCCGTCGACCGTACCCTCCTCAAGGGCGAAAAGCTGAACATCGTCCGCAGGATCCTGGATTGTATTATCGGAAATCGTCACACCCGCGACACCTCTGTTATTGCCGTTCTGCGTCGTGCTGATCGCCTTCTTGTCATCCTGGTTGGCGATAATCACCTGACTGCCGGGAGTCAAGTCGGCGGCATCCGCAACCAGGACATACTTCTGAGGCGCCTGGATGTCGATGCCGGAGAAATCGACCGCAAACTTGAAGACGTCACCGCTGTCAAGATTGGCGTTGGTCGGGCAAGTGACCGTTTTCTCGAAAGAGCCTTTATCCGTAGCCACTGTTACTTTCAGAGTTGCACCGGAAAGGTCTGCGGGAGCGCAGGAGAACCAGATATCATTGACGGAAGAAGTCGTCAGGGTAATGGTGGAAGAAGCGCTATTGGCTGTGACAGTACCGTCCTCGGGATAATAATACCACCGGCCCACAAACGGAACGCTGGAAGTCAAGGAGACGGACTCCACGACAGCACCAGAGAGATTCAGGTTCTTGATGGAGAAGTGTCCATAGGCGGTTACGTGTTTGAACTGGAACGACACCTTGTCGGGAGCCGCCTCGTAAGCGGAGGTAACTGCCGCGATAATCTGGGCGTCTTCGTCAACAGACCCGGTGAGCGGAGTCTGTGCCGCAGGAATATTGACATTCCAACTCTTATGCTCCGCGGAGAGCGCGACCGAGGCCGTTGCGGGGCTCAAAGCCATGAACGTGTACGGACCGGCTTCGGGGAGATTGAGTTCCGCCTCGAACTTGGCCGTTTTGGAATCCGAGGAAGGAGTAACCGAAACGTCCTTCGAGCTGGTATAGTTGACGGCGACCTTCACATCCTTGTTTGTCGTCCAGAGGGTGGGATACTTGCCGCCGGTCGGAGAACCGAACGTAGTCCTGGTCTCGATGGACTCGGCAACGAAACGAATCATGCCGGGAGAAGGGACACTGACGTCATTTTCCTGCTTATTACAAGCAGATAACAAGAGCGCAACGGTTGCGCAGAAGAAAGAGAAATACTTTTTCATGGTACTGTCCATTTTAAAGATCTCCCCAATCATCCTCCTCTCCGGAGTCATCAATACCGCCTCCGGTGAAGGAGGTCAGGAAATTACACTCGAACCGTACATCCATGAACCGTACGGCAGGAGTCACATAAAGCTCTTTTTTTTCCATAATTATGCAGTTGTTTTGTCTTCTATTATATTTGGATTTGCTAAGGTACGGATTATCCCCCAAACGGCCAAGCCGTCGGGGGATAAGTTTTCAAGTATTTTTGCACGTTCCGTTATACGGGCCGGTAGGCTTTCAGGGCGCGTTCCAGCGTTCGCGTGACCGGGTATTGCGCCCGGGATTTCGCAGCCGCAGACACAAATGGCTGGAAGTCAGATTCTTCTCTATGAAGGGTAAAATGATCGGTGAGCATACGCTCCAGTTCCGCATGGAAGGCGGGGCCGTGGTCGGGGTGACGGAGGTGCGTCAGTTCGTGCAAGAGAATATAGTCCTGCAGCGGGACCGGGACCCGCATGAGGTTCAGGTTCAGGTTGATGTTGCCCTTCGCGGAGCAGGAGCCCCAGTTGGAGGTGTTGTGCTTGATGGTGACGCGTTGGTAGCGGAAGCCGTAGCGGGCCGCAAGGTCCGCGAGACGGGGCGGCAGGGCGGCTTTGGCTTTCGCCCGCAGGGACTCTATATCCTCCCCTTCCGGCAAATCCGCGTTCCGGGCATTCGCCCGTTCGAGCGCCGCCAGGGCCCATTCCCGGCGGGATTCCAGGAAGGCGACGCCCATCGCGTAAGGGGCATAGAACGGAACAGTCACGAGGATACCACTGACCGGATGGACCCGGATTGAAATGCGCCGCGAACGGGCGCTTTTCCGGAGCCGAATCTCCCCGAGCATCGGGTCGATATGGACCTTTTCTTTCACGGGGAACAAAGGTACAAAAAGTTTTGTTTTATCGGATTTTATGCCTAAATTTGCAGGCTTTTTTGCGGGAAGGTCCCGCATGAAAAAGCAAGAGATTTTCGCGAAGTACGGGAAGTCCAATAAGGACACCGGCTCCCCTGAGAGTCAGGTTGCTTTATTTTCCTACCGTATCGCTCACCTTACCGAGCACGTGAAGAAGAACAAGAAGGACGTGGCGACCCGTCGTTCCCTTCTCCGCCTGGTCAGTAAGCGCCGTCAGCTTCTGAACTACCTTCAGAAGGTGGACATCGAGAGATACAGGGCACTTATCAAGGAGCTGGGTCTCCGTCGATAAGTTCGAGAATAGGAAAATGCGGGGGCAGAGATCTATGCAAGGCAGGGTCTCTCCCCCTTTTTCGATGAAAAGAGATTCCGGGTCGAGCCCGGAATGACGATAGAAAGACGTAAAGACGTAACAGAAGTAAAAACCAATGAACATCATCAACAAGAAGATCGAATTGCCCGACGGTCGGGTGATCGAGATCGAGACCGGCAAACTGGCCAAGCAGGCCGCCGGTTCCGCGGTGGTGAAGATGGGCGGCACGATGCTGCTGGCCACGGTCACCTGCGCGAAGGAAGTCAAGGAGGGTACCGACTTTATGCCCCTCACCGTAGATTATCGTGAAAAGTATTATTCTGCCGGCCGTTTCCCCGGCGGTTTCCTCAAGCGCGAGAGCCGTCCCTCGGACTACGAGGTGCTCATCGCCCGCCTGGTGGACCGCCCGATCCGCCCCCTCTGGCCGGATGACTTCCATCTCGAGGTCTTCGTGAACATCATGCTCATCTCCGCGGAGAAGGACATCCAGCCCGACGCACTCGCCGGCCTGGCCGCCTCCGCCGCCCTCGCCTCCTCCGACCTGCCCTTCGGCGGTCCGGTTTCCGAGGTCCGCGTCGCCCGCATCGACGGCCAGTTCGTGATCAACCCCGGTTTCGCCGACGGCGCACGCGCCGACCTCGACCTGATGGTCGCCGCCACCGAGGAGAACATCATGATGGTCGAAGGTGAGATGAACGAGGTTTCCGAGCACGACATGCTCGAGGCCATCAAGTTCGCCCACGAGGAGATCAAGAAGCATTGCCGCGTGCAGAAGGAGCTCATGCACGAGCTCGGCACCGACGTGAACAAGCGTGACTACCCGCACGACGAGGAGGACGAAGCCCTTCGCACCGCCGTCCGCGAGTTCTGCTATGACAAGTGCTACAAGCTGGCGAAGAGCGCCGCGCCCAAGCATGAGCGCGAGGCCGGTTTCGAAGCTATCCAGGCCGAATTCCTGGCCACCCTGTCCGAGGAGGACCAGGAGGCCAAGGCCGCGATGGTCGCCCGTTATTACCACGACGTGGAGAAGGAAGCCATGCGCAACATGATCCTGGACGAAGGCTGCCGTCTGGACGGCCGCCGGACCGACGAGGTCCGTCCGATCTGGTGCGAGGTGGACTACCTCCCCTGCGCCCACGGTTCCGCCATCTTCACCCGCGGCGAGACCCAGTCCCTCGCGAGCGTGACCCTCGGCACCAAGCTGGACATGAAGGAGATGGACGAGGTCCTCATCCAGGACGACCAGCAGTTCGTGCTCCACTACAATTTCCCGCCGTTCGCTACCGGTGAGGCCAAGCCCCAGCGCAGCGTGGGCCGTCGCGAGATCGGCCACGGCAACCTGGCGATGCGTGCCCTCAAGCCCGTCATCCCTACCGCTCCGGAATTCCCGTACGCCGTGCGCGTCGTTTCCGATATCCTCGAGTCCAACGGCTCCTCCTCCATGGCTTCCGTCTGCGGCGGCTGCCTGGCCCTGATGGATGCCGGCGTGAAGATCAAGAAGCCGGTGGCCGGTGTGGCCATGGGCCTGATCACCGACGCCGAGCGCCCGAACGACCGCTACGCCATCCTCACCGACATCCTCGGTGATGAGGACCACCTCGGTGACATGGACTTCAAGGTGACCGGCACCAAGGACGGTATCACCGCTACCCAGATGGACATCAAGGTCGACGGCCTCTCCTACGAGGTCCTCGAGAAAGCCCTCGAGCAGGCCCGCCAGGGTCGTATCCACATCATGGGCGAAATGCTCAAGACCATCGCCGAGCCGCGTGAGGACTACAAGCCCTTCGTGCCGCGCATGGTCCAGATCGAGATCCCGTCCGACTTCATCGGCGCGGTCATCGGCAAGGGCGGCGAGACCATCCAGGGCATGCAGAAGGAATTCGGCACCACCATCACCATCGAGGAAGTCGACGCCGGCAAGGGCGACGGCACCACGAAGGGTGTCGTGGACATCTTCGGCGTGGACAAGGCCGCGATGGACGCCACCCTGCAGCGTATCAAGGACATCTGCGCCGTTCCGGAGGCCGGTCAGGTCTACCACGGAAAGGTGGTCAGCATCCTCGAGTTCGGCGCCTTCATCGAGATCCTCCCGGGCAAGGAAGGCCTCCTGCACGTGAGCGAGATCGCCTGGACCAAGACCGAGAAGGTCGAGGACGTCCTGAAGGTGGGCGACGAGGTCGATGTGAAACTCCTCGAGATCGATCCCAAGACCGGTAAGATGCGCCTGTCCATGCGCGCCCTCACCGAGAAGCCGGAAGGCTACGTCGAGCCCAAGCGCCCGGAGCGCGGCCCGCGTCGCGATGGCGACCGGGGTCCCCGCCGCGACGGTGACCGAGGTCCGCGTCGCGAAGGCGAGCGTCGCGAAGGAGATCGTGGCCCGCGTCGTGACGGCGACCGGGGCCCGCGCCGCGAAGGTGGTGAGCGCCGCGAAGGCGGCCGTGACGACCGTCACGCCCCTCGCAAGCCCCGCTTCGAGGATACCGACAACGAGCCCAAGAACAACGAGCCCGACGTGTTCTAAACACGTCCCGCAAGCATAGAAAAGCCGGCCCATTCAGGCCGGCTTTTCTTGTTGGCTTACAACGACTTATTCTTCCGGAGGCGCACTTCTTTTCACGATCTTCCAGCCGATGGCCGCGATGCAGATGGACATCAGGGGGCTGATCAGGTTGAAGAAACAGAAGGGGGCGTAGACGAGGGTGGGAACGGAAAGGATGGTGGCCTGGGTCATGCCGCAGCTGGACCAGGGGAAGAGCGGCGAGGTCACCGTAGCGGAGTCCTCGACGGAGCGGCTGAGCAGGCGCTCCTCGTAGCCACGCTCTTGGAAAGTCCCACGGAAGATATTGGAAGTCAGCAGGATGGACAGGTACTGGTCCGAGACGATACCGTTGAGGGTCGTGCCTGTGACGACGGTCGATGCCACCAGTCCGGTCCGGGTGCGGGTGAAAGGATTCAGCAGCTGGGCGAGCCGGGCGATCATGCCGCTGGCCTGCATGCAGGCGCCGAAGCACATCGCGCAGAGGATCAGGAATACCGTGTTGAGCATGCCCAGCATGCCGCGGGTAGCCAGGAGGCCGTCCACTTCGGGATGCCCCGTTTCCAGGGAAAGCGTATTGTAAATGCTCTCCACCGTGCCGGCTAGCAGGATGCGGGCGCGCGACCCTTCTGTGACCTTCGCGCCGATATCCGCGATGATGCCAGGCTGGAAGACGAGTGCCGCCAGGGCGGCGGCGAGGACAGAAATCGCCAGCACCGGCAGTGCCGGCATCCTGCGCCAGATGAGCACGAGCGTGATGACGGGGACGAGGAACAGCCAGGGCGTGATATGGAACTTGCCGGCCAGGACCGAGGTGTACAGGTCGATCTGCGAGGCATCGGAACCGTCGTGGGACAGGCCCAGGACCGTGAAGATAATCAGGGTGATCACGATGGACGGAACCGTCGTGAAGAACATGTACCGGATGTGCGTGAAAAGGGGGACCTTGTTGACGGAAGATGCCATCACCGTCGTGTCGGACAGCGGGGAGATCTTGTCGCCGAAGTAAGCGCCGGAGATAATGGCACCAGCGATGATCCCGTCGGAAAAACCCTCGGCCCGGCCGATGCCAAGGAGGGCGACGCCGATGGTGGCGATGGTGGTCCAGGAACTGCCGGTCATCACGGAAATGACGGCGCAAATGACGCAGGCCGACAGGAGGAACACCTTGGGACTGATAATCTTGACCCCGTAATAGATGAAAGTCGGGACCACACCGCTCATCGTCCAAGTGCCGGAGACACCGCCGATGAGGAAGAGAATGAGGGTGGCCCCGGCAATGTCGGAGAAATTTCGGCCGATAGCTTTCTCGAATTCCTTCCAAGGCGTCTTGAAGAACAACGCAGCAAGCAGCACGCAGACGCCGGACGAGACGAGCAGCGCCACCTGGCTCGCGCCGAGGATGGCGTCGCTGCCGAAAATGCCGATGTTGATGGCGAGCAGCGTGATCAGGACGAGGACGGGAATCAGGGAGAGGACCGCCGTCCAGGCGGGGGATTGTTTCATATTCGTTCGTCTTACCGGAGACAAAGATACGAAAAAAGCAGTATCTTTGTATATATGAGAAGATGGTTCATTGCCCTCACGGCCGCGCTGTCGGCCCTGACGGCCGCCGCCCAGGAATATGGCGTCGTGGATATTTCCGTGTGCAACCTGCGTGCAACTCCCGATTATGATGCTGAAATGGTTTCCCAGGCTCTTCTGGGAACGCCTGTCCATATCCTGCAGATTACCGACAAGAACAACTGGCCTCAGGTGCAGAGCCCGGACACCTACACCGGCTGGGTCCACAAGGATGCCATCACGCTCCTCTCCTTCGAGGAATACCACGCATGGAACGCCGCGCCGAAGATTGTCGTGACGGCGCTGACGGGCGTCGTGTACGCAGAGCCGTCGCCCCGGTCCGCGACCGTCTCCGACGTCGTGGCCGGCGACCGGCTGAAGGACCTGGGACGGAAGGGACGCTTCCACCGCGTCGGTTTTCCGGACGGACGCGTCGGCTATCTGGACAAAAAGCTGGGCCAGCCCGAAGCTGTCTGGCGCGCTTCGCTGGATCAGAGCGTTGACGCCATCCTCGCCTCCGCATTGACGATGAACGGTTTCCCGTACCTGTGGGCCGGGATGTCGCCCAAGGGGATGGACTGCAGCGGCTTCGTCCGGACCGTGCTCTTCATGCACGACATCATCATCCCGCGGGACGCCGGTCCGCAGTCCCGGACGGGCGAGCGGATCCTGGGGCTGGAGGACCTCCAGCCCGGCGACCTTGTCTTCTTCGGTCGCAAGGACGCGGCGGGGCCGAAGGTTTCACACGTCGGTTTCTACCTCGGCGACGGCAAGTTCATCCACTCGCTCGGGCTCGTGAAAATCGGCAGTTTCCGCCCGGAGGATCCGGAATACGACGCCTACAATACCGGCCGGTACCTGTTTGCCAGCCGCGTTCTTCCTTTCATCGACAAGCAGGAAGGCCTGAACACAACGATGACGAACCCCTATTATTCGGAATAAACCCATGCAGAACAGACGCGAATTCCTGAAAGTGGCCGGTCTGGCCGCCGTGGGCGCCGGCCTGGCAATCGGCTGCAAGCCCCGCCAGGAACCGCCGAAGCCGGACGACCAGCCCGGTGGCGACACCCTGAAGCCGGCAGAGCCCGTCATCGTCGGCCCCTGCCGGATGAAGCTCCGTTATTACCCGTACGAACTCCAGCTCCAGCATACCTTCACCGTCTCCTCCTACAGCCGCAACACCACACCGGACGTGCAGGTGGAAATCGAGTATCAGGGATACACCGGCTACGGCGAGGCCTCGATGCCGCCCTACCTGGGTCAGAGCGTTGACTCGGTGACTGCCTTCCTGGAGAAGGTGAACCTCGAGCAGTTCGCGGACCCGTTCTGCCTGGAGGACATCCTCGCTTACGTGGACAGTCTCTCCCCGGGCGACAGCGCGGCCAAAGCCGCTGTGGACATCGCCCTCCACGACCTCGTGGGCAAGATGCTCGGCGCCCCCTGGTACCGGATCTGGGGCTACAACCCCGCGAAGGCGCCGTCGACGACCTTCACCATCGGCATTGACACACCCGAAGTGGTCAAGGAGAAGACACAGGAGTGCGTGGACCGCTTCAACATCCTGAAAGTCAAGGTAGGAACCGACTCCGACAAGGAAATGATCAACACCATCCGTTCCGTCACCGACCTTCCCATCGCCGTCGATGCAAACCAGGGATGGACCGACCGCTTCAAAGCGCTGGACATGATCTACTGGCTCCGGGACAACGGAATCGTCATGGTGGAACAGCCGCTGGCCGTGAACCGGATCGACGACCTGGCCTGGCTCCGGGAGCGCAGTCCGCTGCCCGTCTTCGGCGACGAATCCATCCAGGGGCTGGACGACGTCCGCCGGGCCGTGGGCGTCTTCGACGGCGTCAACATCAAGCTGATGAAATGTGGCGGCATGCGCAATGCACACAAGATGGTGGACCTCGCCCGCGGACTCGGGCTCAAAGTGATGCTCGGCTGCATGACCGAGACTTCCTGCGCCGTCTCCGCCGCCGCCCAGCTCTCTCCGGCCGTCGACTTCGCCGACCTGGACGGCAACCTCCTCATTTCCAACGACCTCTTCGAGGGCGTCGGTCTGCACGAAGGCAAGCTCGTCCTGCCCGGCCGCCCCGGCATCGGGGTGGTGAAACGCGCCTCAACCGAAGAAAGTTAGGACAAAATACGCTTGGATTTCCGTGACTTTTTCGTATTTTTGACCACACGAACGTTTAACATCTAACAAATACTACCATGGGTTCCATCATTTATTTCATCGGCCTCGTCCTGGCAATCCTCGCCGTTATCGACATCATCAAGAAGCCCATCTCCCTCGTGGGCAAGGTCATCTCCTGCGTCCTGGTGCTCATCACGAGCTGGGTCGGCCTAATCGTAAATTTGCAGTCCCAACGGTGAGGTGTCCGAGTGGTTGAAGGAGCCTGCCTCGAAAACAGGTGTACGTTTGCGCGTACCGGGGGTTCGAATCCCTTCCTCACCGCAACCAATTGCAGCCCAGCGCTTTAGCGCCGGGCTGTTTTGGTATGCGACGGACGGGAGCTTGCTATTTTTTGATTTCGAGGCACAGCATGGTCAAATCATCGCTGGCATCGGCTCCGGCGACATGGTCGGAAATGGCGGCCTGCATGCGCTTGACGACGGTTTCCGCATCGGTAAAGGACTCGCCCAGAACGGCGAGGAGGCGGTCGGAGCCGAACAGTTCATGGCCCGGGTTCTCGGCCTCGTTCAAGCCATCGGTATACAGGAACAGCGGCGTATCCTTGAAGCCATCCACATACTCGCCCTCGAACACGGCGTCGGAGAGGACTCCGATGGCCGTATTGGACTTACAGGACAGGAAGACGGGATTCCCGCCAGGCGGGAGGATGACCGGCGGATTGTGCCCGCAGTTGCAGAAATCCAGTTTTCCGGTCTGCAGGTCGATGGCGCCGATGAACATCGTCACGAACATCAGCTGCTCATTTCCGTCGGTCAGGGTCTCATTGATCTGATGCGCAATCTCAGCCGGCAGCAACCCTTGCTTGCCGGCGGCGCGGAACAGGTTCAGCACGACGGTCATGAACAGGCTCGCCGGAACCCCCTTCCCGCTGACATCGCCGATGCAGAAATACAGACGTCTGCCCTGGATGAAATAATCGTACAAGTCGCCGCCCACTTCGCGGGCCGGCACCATGGACGCATACAGGTCAATATCCTTCCGCTCCGGGAACGGCGGGAACACCTGAGGGATCATGCCCATCTGGATGTTCTGGGCGATCTGCAGTTCCCTTTCGATCCGGACCTTGTTGGCGGTGGTCCGCGTCAACTCGTCCATATAGGTGACCAGTGAGGACTGCATGTCCGCGAAGGAACGGGACAGGGTGCCCAGCTCATCAGGCTGCGTATTCTCCGGGAGGACGGTGTCGAAATGGCCGGAGGCGATGTCCTCCGCCTGCCGGGCCAGGTCGCTGAGCGGCTGCATCGACTTCCGGATCACCCGGAAACACGAGAGGAAGAGCAGGAGCAGCCCCAGGATGTCAATCGCGATGATAAACCGCCGGAGCCGGTTGAACCGGCCGAAGATGTCGCTTTCGGGGCAGACGATGGCCATGCTCCAACCCGTCGCATTGAGGGGTGTGAAGAAGACATAGCTGCGGATGCCATCGATCTCCATCCGCCGGTATCCGGCTTCCAGCCCCAGCATGCTCTTTCCCAGTTCGTCCAACTCCGGTTTCGGATCGATGAGGCCCTCCGTGAAGATGGTCTGGTAGAAGAGCTTCTCGGGGTCGGGATGCACCAGGAATGTACCGCCGCGGCTGACCAGGATGCTGTAGGAGTGCGGATAAGGCTTCACAGGCGACAGGTTGTCGGACAGCCATTTCAGGGAAACATCCAGCGAGATGCTGCCGATATATCCGTCGGAGGTTGTCAGCGGCTTGCAGTAGGAAACCATCCGCTGCGTCTGCCGGTCTTCGGCATCATCCTGCTCCCAGTCGCTGTAGGGTTCGGTCCAGCAGGGCTGGTTCAGGAGTTTGGGCTGGAGATACCAGTCCAGATAGAAGTACTGGTAATCCTCATCGCCTTCCTGTTCAGTCTCCAAATTGCCGCCGATATAGCCTGAATAGGCGGAATAATAGTAATGGCCCTCGAAGAAGTTCGGTTCGAAGGAGATGGAACAGCCGGACAGGACCGGATTGCTCTGCACCGTGGTGCGGGTGTACTCCATCATCGACTCGGGTTCATCCAGATGGCGGTAGACCAGCCATTCCAGGTTGTCGGCGGAGATTTCCACATCCTCCAGGATGCTGTTCAGCCGGAGGACCGAATTCTCCACGACCTGGGTGGCGCGGAGAATGGCCTCCTCCCGGACATAACGGCGGGACACGAAGAAGATATAGGACATCGCCGCCAGGAAAACGAGGGCGGCGAAGCTGACCACCCAGAGGCTCAGGCGCGCCGAGAAGGAGCGGCGGAAGGAGTCGATCAGTTTCCTCATGGCAGCAGGTCTTCCACAGTGATCCGCCGGGACACCATCCCAGCCTTCTCCAGCATCTCGTTGGCCTTGTCCACCATATCGGGACGGAGGCGGAACTCCTTAATCCCCGAGTCGTGGTCGTGCTGCAGACGGATGACCTCCTTCAGCATCAGCAACTGCAGGGTCCGGTTCGTGGGAATGCGGAACTCCCGGACATACCGCATCACCAGGTCCAACGTCTCCTGCGGGTGTTCTTCCGCCCATTCCCATCCCCGGCGGCTGGCGCGGGCGAAAGCCTCGGCCTGCGCCCGATGGGTCTCGTAATACGCGCGTGTCACATAGATGCCCTCTTGCTGGACATTGTATTCGTGGTCCTCGAACCGGTAAATGCCCGTATCGGGCTGGATGATGCGTGTCTGCAGAAGCTGGTAGTACTCGTCATAACTCCGGGCCAGTGTAGCGTCGACGGCACCGGCAATGAAGATGTTCTTGACGGATGCGGCGATGATCCACTCATAGTCCAGGTTCTCCATTTCGGCGAAGCTGCGGGCCAACTGGCCGAAACCCGCCCGGAACGCAGCCACTCTCGCACCGCGGAGCGTCAGCGGATCGGCTCCCCACCTGGAAATGATGACCGTCGCACTGTTCATCGAGGTCTGGAGGATGTTGACCAGGGGCAGGCCGCCGTCGATGGTCCGCATCGCGAGGGACAGCGGCAGGGTGGTCGCCTGGCAGACGCCCGTCCGGATATTGTCCACGGCGGAAGTGGTGGTAAAAGGATGGGCGATCGTGACATCCAGTCCTTCCTCCGCATAGAACCCCTGCTCCAATGCCACATAGTACCCGGCGAACTGGGCCTGCGCCGTGGACTGGGGCGTGAACACGAATTTATCCCCCGTTCCCTGTGCGCCGGCCAGCGACACGAAGGCAAACAGGGCGCTGACGATGAAAATGATTTTTCGAATCATAGCGCTGGGACCCGGGGAAACCCCATCCAAATACTGAAGCGGAGGCGGAGGGATTCGAACCCCCGGGACGTTGCCGCCCAACAGTTTTCAAGACTGCCGCCATCGACCACTCGGCCACACCTCCAAAAAGTGGACAAAGATAAAAACTTTGTCCCGAATATTACTCCTCTTTCGAGAAGAATTTCCACTGGAACAGGATCAGGTAGAACGCGCCTACCGTGACGCAGCTGTCCGCGAAGTTGAACACCGGTTCGAAAAAGATGTCCCCGCCCACGAGGGGGACCCAGTCCGGCCAGGTCCACAGCGGGAAGTAGAACATGTCCACCACCTTGCCCTGCATGAAGGGGGCATAATGGCCCCAGGTGGCAACGACGCCGGGAGCGGACTCGGTAAAGACCAGCCCGTAGAACAGGCAGTCGATAATATTGCCCAGGGCGCCGGCGGTGATGAGCGTCAGGCCGACAAGGACCCCGGTGGGGACCGGAGAGCGCTTGTCGTCGCCGCTCCCCCGTTTCAGAAGCTTGGAGATCCACACCGTCAGGACGACGAACAGGACGATCCGGAAGGCGGTCAAGGCGTACTTGCCGATGACCCCGCCGAACGACATCCCGAAGGCCATGCCCTTGTTTTCGATGAACAGGATCTGGAACCAGTCTGCCCCGAACACGTTGAAGTGTTCCCCGATGGACATACCCGTCTTCACCAGGACTTTGATGACCTGGTCGATGACCACGAGGACGGCCCCGAGGATGAGCAGCCACTTTCCTTTGCCCAGCCGCATAGGGGACCTAGTTCTTCCCCTGACGGGCCAGCATTTCCTTGGCTTCCACGGTGAGCGTGGCGTGCGGGACCAGACGGAGGCGCTCCTTGGGGATCAGCTTCCCGGTCACGCGGCAGATGCCATAGCTCTTGTTCTCGATGCGGACGAGGGCCGCCTCGAGGTTCTGGATGAACTTGTACTGACGCTGCGCCAGGGCGCTCGCCTCCTCCTTGGACAGCTGGAAAGCGCCGTCGTCCTCGACCGTCTTGAAGGTCGGGGCGGTGTCCAGGATGTCGTTTCCGCCGGCGTTCATGATCACCTTGCGGAGGGTGGCGTATTCGGCGCGGGCCTTGTCCAGCATCTCATTGATAATGCCGCGGAATTCCTCGAGCTCCTCGTCAGAATAGCGGGTTTTGGTGTTCTCTTCCATCGTATCTGTCATTTAACGTTTTACTGCGATTTGAATGGTGCCTTCGGTCCACTCCACCTCGCGGGCGTCGGCGGGGGCCTCGGCGGCCGGGGCCTGCTTCACGCTGCGGGAGAGGGTCTGGGAGCCGATCCACTCGCCGAAGGCGGCGAGGGCGGGCGCGATTTCGGGGGCATCGGCATAGATGACGGTGTCGATGCGGTCGGTGACCTCGAAACCGGCGGTCTTGCGGAGGTTCTGGATGCGGTTCACCAACTCGCGGGCCACGCCTTCGCGGCGCAGGTCGTCGGTGAGTTCCACGTCCAGGGCGATGGTCAGGGCGCCTTCGGAGGCGACCAGCCAGCCCGGCATATCCTCGGAGGAGATCTGGTAGTCGCCGGGGTTCAGTACCACATCACCGCCCGGGAGGACGAGCGTATAGGCGTCACCGGCGGTTTCTGCGTTCTGCATGGCGGTGATCGTAGCCTGGTCCAGCGAACCGAAGGCGGCGGCGATCTCCTTCATCCGGGCGCCGTACACCTTTCCGAGGGTCTTGAAATTGGGTTTGATCTTCTTGGTGAGGATGCCAGTGGTATCCGTCACGAATTCCATCTCCTTCACGTTCACTTCCGTGAGGATCAGGTCCTTCACGGCCTCCAGGCGCGCGCGGACGGCGTCGGAAATGACCGGGACCAGCATCTTCGCCAGCGGCTGGCGCACGGGGATGCCCACCTTCTTGCGAAGCGCGAGCACCATGGACGTGGCCTGCTGCGCGAGCGCCATCCGCTCCTCCAGTTCCTGATCGATGACGGAAGCATCGGCCTCGGGCATGAGGACGTAATGGACGGACTCGGACTGACCGCCGAGGTCCAGGTAGAGCTGGTCCATGAAGAACGGGGCGATCGGGGCGGCGAGGACGGCGACGTCCATCAGCACGTCGTACAGCGTCTGGAAGGCATCCTTGTCGCCGTTCCAGAAACGGGAGCGGTTCAGGCGGACGTACCAGTTGGAGACGTGGTCGCACACGAAGGTCTCGATGAGACGGCCCGCGGTCTTGACGTCGTAATCCTCATAGGCAGCCTTGACCTCCCGGATGAGGGTGTTCAGCTTGGAGGTGATCCAGCGGTCGATTTCGGGACGGGCCTGGCGGTCTTCGCCCACATCGACCATGTTGCCGTCGAGCTCGACCATCCCGACACCGTCACCCGGGGTCCACCCCTCGATGTTCGCATACAGCGCGAAGAAGGAGTAGGTGTTGTACAGGGTGCCGAAGAACTTGCGGCGCACTTCGTCCACGCCGTTCTCGTCGAATTTGAGGTTGTCCCAGGGCTCAGCGTTGGTGAGCATGTACCAGCGGAGGGCATCGGCGCCGTACTTGTCCAGCGCGTAGAACGGATCGACGGCGTTGCCGAGGCGCTTGGACATCTTGTTGCCGTTCTTGTCCAGCACGAGGCCGTTGGAAATCACGCGCTTGAAGGCCGGCGTCCCGCTCACCATCGTGTGGATGGCGTGCAGGGTGTAGAACCAGCCGCGCGTCTGGTCCACGCCTTCGGCAATGAAGTCGGCCGTGGCGCCGAAGCGGCCGCCGTCAAGGCCGCGAAGGCCTTCCTGGGCGTACGGCATCGCGCCGGAGTCGAACCAGACGTCGATGAGGTCGGATTCGCGAACCATCTTCTTCCCGGAGTCGGACACCAGGAACATACCGTCCACGTAGGGACGGTGCAGGTCGATCTTGTCGTAGTTTTCGAGGCTCATGTCGGCCGGATCGAAGCCCTTGTCCTTCAGCGGGTTGGACGGCATGATTCCGGCGGCGACGGCCTTTTCGAGTTCGTTGTAGAGTTCCGCGGCGGAGCCGATGCATTTCTCCTCCTTGCCGTCCTCGGTGCGCCAGATCGGGAGCGGGGTGCCCCAGAAACGGCTACGGGAGAGGTTCCAGTCCTGGATATTCTCCAGCCACTGGCCGAAGCGGCCGGTGCCGGTGGATTCCGGCTTCCAGCGGATCTGCTTGTTCAGGGCCACCATCTGGTCCTTCACCGCGGACGCCTTGATGAACCAGGAGTCCAGCGGGTAGTACAGGACCGGGCGGTCGGTGCGCCAGGAGTGCGGGTAGCTGTGCACGTGCTTCTGCATCTTGAACAAGGTGCCCTCGGCCTTCATCTGGAGGCAGAGGTCCACGTCCAGGCTCGTTTCCTCGGTCCTGTGCTCGAAGTACTCCACATAGCCGGACTTCACGTACCGGCCGGAGAACGGAACATAGGTCGGAGCCACGGTAGCAGCATAGGCCGGGTCCATGTCTTCCAGGCGGAAGAAACGGCCCTGACGGTCCACCTGCGCCTGCGGGTTCCCATCGCGGTCCACCGGCATGATGGCGCCGATGCCAGAAGCGGCGGCAACGCGCTTGTCGTCCGCGCCGAAGGTCGGGGCGATATGGACGATGCCGGTACCGTCCTCGGTGGTCACATAGTCACCCGGAATCACACGGAAGGCGTCGCCGTCCGGCTTGAACCACGGGATAAGCTGCTTGTAGCGGATTCCCACGAGGTCGGCGCCCTTGAACTTGCCGTCGAGGAGCTTCCAGGGAACGACCTTGTCCCCCTTCTGGTAGCTCTCCAGGGGCACGCCGGCCCCCTTCGCGTTGAACCAGGCACCCACGAGGGCTTCGGCCAGCACATAGATGGCCGGCGTGCCGGTGTAGGGGTTGAAGGACAGGACACGGACATAGTCGATGTTCGGCCCCACGCAGAGGGCGGTGTTGGAAGGAAGGGTCCACGGCGTCGTGGTCCAGGCCAGGAAGTACACCGGGAAAGTCTCGGTGCCGAACAGCGGCTGGGAAGCGCCGTCCTTCACGACCTCGAACTGGGCCGTGGCGGTGGTGTCGGTCACGTCCTTGTAACAGCCGGGCTGGTTGAGCTCGTGCGAGCTCAGGCCGGTGCCGTCCGTCGGGGAATAGGGCTGGATGGTGTAGCCCTTATAGAGGAGACCCTTGTTGTAGATATCCTTCAGCAGATACCAGAGGGTTTCGATGTAGCGGTTGTCGTAGGTGATGTACGGGTCGTTCATATCCACCCAGTAGCCGACGCGCTGGGTCATGACCTCCCACTCCTTCGTATACTTCATCACCTCCTTGCGGCAGGTGGCGTTGTACTCGCCCACGGAGATCTTCGTGCCGATGTCGGCCTTGGTGATGCCGAGTTTCTTCTCCACGCCCAGTTCCACCGGGAGGCCGTGGGTATCCCAACCGGCACGGCGGCGGACCTGGAATCCGGTCTGGGTCTTGTAGCGGCAGATGGCATCCTTGATGGACCGCGCCATCACGTGATGGATGCCGGGCATGCCGTTGGCGGACGGCGGTCCCTCGAAGAAGACGAACTCCGGACAGCCCTCCCGGACTTCCAGCGACTTCTCGAAGGCGTGGTTCGCGAGCCATCTTTCGAGGATCGCGTTCCCCGTCGATACCAAATCAAGACCCTTGTATTCTTTGAATGTCATATTTTTTGCCTAATTTTGCAATCACACCCTTTATAAGGGTGCAAAGATAAGCATTTTCAAGGACAATGGCAACACTCGACATCATCCTGCTCTGCTGCTTCATCCCCGGCATAATCCGCGGATTGTCAAAGGGTTTCCTGGAACAGGCCCTGGCTCTCGCGGGCATCGTCGTAAGCGTCTGGGCGGCTTTCAAGTTCTCCACGCTGGTCTGCACCTGGCTGAAACCCTATCTGAATATCTCGGAAACGACCCTGAACATCGTCTCCTTCGCCCTGATCCTCATTGTCATCAGCCTGCTCGTGGTCCTCGTGGCGAAACTCCTCACGAAAGTGGCGGAACTGGCCATGCTCGGCTGGCTGGACAAGACGCTCGGCCTGGTGTTCGCCCTGGCGGTGAACGCCCTCGTGATCGGCGTGTTCATTATCCTGTTCGACACCGTCAATGCGAAGTTTGCCTTCGTCAAGCCCGAAGTCCTGGACGCATCCGTCGTCTACACGAGCCTCCGGGACCTGAGCTATCTGGTCTTCCCCTATCTGAAATCCTTCTTTTTCAAGCAGTAGCAGCATGGCCCGCATCCTCCTCATTGAAACATCGACCGCCCAGCTCTCCGCCGCCCTCGCCGAGGACGGCGTCGTGACGGCCTTCCGCACCTGCGGGGAACCCCGCATGCAAGCCGCCCTCACCGCCCCCTACGTGAAAGAAGTACTGGACGAAAAAGGATGGGCCGTCAAGGATTTGGATGCCGTCTGCGTGGGCAAGGGGCCGGGTTCCTATACGGGGCTTCGCGTGGGCGTTTCGACGGCCAAGGGCCTCTGTTTCGGCGCGGGAATTCCCCTCCTGGCCGCCGGCACCTTGGATGTCCTCGTGAGCGAGGCGCACCGTCTCGGCGTAGTTCCCGATGGATGTCACGCGATCGTACCCATGGTGGACGCCCGCCGGATGGAGGTCTACGCAGCCGTCTTCACGCCGGATGGCCGGCAACTGACGGAGACGAAGCCCGTCATCGTCGAGGCCGGCAGTTTCGCCGGCGAACTCGCCGAGGGCCCCGTCCTGTTCATCGGCGATGGCGCTCTCAAGTGCCGCGAAACTATCCAGTCCCCGAACGCGTATTTCGCGGAGGCCTTCCCCACCGCCATGGCCATGGCGCCCCTGGCGGAAACGGCCTACAACGAAAAACGGTTCGAAGACACTGCGTACTTCGAACCGTTCTATCTGAAGGATTTCGTCGCGACCGTTTCTCGCAAGAAACTGTTTTAAAGCTTGCTCTGCAAATACTTCCGCATGGACGCCGCATCGCTGATTGAGGCGTTGGGGTCCATTTCGCCATCCACCAGGAAATAGGCCGTCGGAAGGGCGGTCAGGCCGTACTGGGTGATGAGCGGAGACTGGTTGCCACGGGTGTCGCAGACATTGATCCAAGGAAGCTGCTGGCTGCGGACTACCGTCGCCCAGGCCGTCTTGTCGACGTCCAGGGACACGGCGTAGATCTCGAAGCCGCGGTCGTGGAACTCGTTGTACACCGGAATCAGGGTGTCCATGTTGAAAAGCTTCTGCTCGTCGGTCGTCGCCCAGAAATAGAGCATCACGACCTTGGCCTTCGCCTCGGACAGCTTCGCATTCGTACCGGTAAGGGTCGGGAGGTCGATGTCGAAATATCCCACCTGCTCGGCTTCCTGCAGGCGCTGGCTGATCTGCAGGAGGTTCGTCCGGCGGGCCGCCTCGCGCTCCAGCGCCTTCACGTAGCGGGAGTCCGGATAGACGGTCTTCAGGGAATCGCAGATGCTGCCGAACAGGATGCCGTCCGTGGGCTGGTCGAACACGGCCAGGCCGTCATTGACCCGCTGGAACAGGACCGGCACGGAAGTCAGGGACTTCGGATGCTCCATCACATAACGGACGCCGCGGCGGTAGTAATCGACATAGCGGCGGCTCAGTTCCTGGTTCGCATCCGGGTCCGCGGAGAGGCGGGCCATATCGAGCATGAACTGCGCATAGTTGCTTTCGACCTCCTGCAGGAGCAGGGACTCTTCGGAACCCTCGACGGTATAGTTGCCCAGGGTGTCGGCGGTCACTTTCACGTGGTCGCCCTGCTTGAGGAGGAGGGAGGCGATCTTCTTGTCCCCGTAGAAGAGATAGAGGAATTCCGGGCAGTTCTCCTGCAGTTCGGGCTTGTAGGAGAAGGCGCCGGCGGCGTCCGTCTTGACGGTGTCCAGCACCTGGTACTTATTGACATCCAGGAGCTTGACGATCACGGGCGCATCGGCCTTGTCCTGCAGGGTTCCGTCGATGACGGTCTTCGGGCCGCAGGCGGCCAGAAGGAGGGCCGCCCCGAGGACGGCGAGGATCTTAACGGTTTTCATACGCGGCAAGGATGGCATCGGCGATAGCCTTCATTTCCTCCGGGGCGAGGGTGAGCTTGGGCTTGCGGAAGTCCATGTCGGCCTCGGTCTGGAGCGGGATGAGGTGGATATGCGTGTGCGGGACTTCCATCCCCAGGACGGCGACGCCCACCCGCTTGCACGGGACGGCCTGGCCGATGGCGACGGCGACCTCGCGGGCGAACTTCGTCAGGCCCTCGTAGGTCTTTTCGTCGAGATGGAAAATGTAATCGTCCTCCACGTGCTTGGGAATCACAAGGGTGTGGCCCTTGGCCATCGGAGCGATGTCCAGGAAAGCGTAGAAGTCCTCGTTCTCCGCGCACTTGTAGGAAGGGATCTCGCCGTTGGCGATCCGGGTGAAAATGGTAGCCATATTACAGGGAAATGTCCAGGATCTTGAATTTCATGATGCCGTTCGGGACCTTCGCCTCCACGACTTCACCCTTGCTGTGGCCGATGAGGGCCTTGCCGATCGGGGTGGATGCGGAGAGCAGACCCTTGGAGAAGTCCGCCTCGGACTCGCCCACGATCTGGAACTGCATCTTCATCTTCGCGTTCATATTCTCGACCGTCACCTTGGAAAGGAGCTGGACGGTGTCCGCGGAAAGCTTGGACTCGTCAATCACGCGGGCGTTCGCCACTTTCTCCTTGAGCCGCGCAATCTTAACCTCCAGGAGACCCTGCGCATCACGCGCGGCGTCGTATTCCGCATTCTCGGAGAGGTCGCCCTTCTCCCGCGCCTCCGCGATCGCCGCGGAGATGATCGGACGCTGGGCCAATGCGTCGGCCAGGTCCTTCTTGAGTTTGTCGTAACCCGCCTGGGTCATGTACTCAATTGCCATAGTTTATCGTTTTTGTTTCTTTCGTTTCCGTGCATTAAAAAGGAGCCGACGACCGAAATCCCGGTCGTCGCCTGCTGGTTTTGGCAAAGATAGCAATTATTTTTGTTCCCGGCAACAATCCCGGTCCTTTTCCAGCTGCTCTTTCAATGCTTCCAGCGAGGGGAAATGCACCTCGTCGCGCAGGCGGCGGAGGAAAGTAATCCGGAGCGGCAAGCCATAGATATCTTCGTCGAAGTCCAGGATGTGCGTTTCGATGGTGGTGAAAGAACCACCCACCGTCGGCCGCAGGCCGATGTTCGTCATTCCCCGATACTTCTTCCCCAGCACCTTCGCCTCAACGGCATACACTCCCCTTCCCGGCACCAGCTTCAACGGTTCGTACAGTTTCATGTTCGCCGTCGGAAACCCGATCGTCCTCCCCAGCCGGTTCCCCGCTACGACCACGCCCCGCAGGGTGTACCCATACCCCAGCATCTCCGCCGCTGTTTCCACCTTCCCTTCTTCCAGCGCTTTCCGGATCTTTGTAGAAGACACGGGAGTTAGGTCAGGGTGAACATCCGGAAACCTATGGCCACCCTCGGCCATATAAGAGGGAGGGGCCCAAAGCTTGCTTTGGGAGGGGTCGACTCTGTCGACGGTTTCCGGATGTTTACCCTGACCAAACGGTTCTAACTCAACAAGTTCAATACCTATTGAAGAAGCAATCGGTTTCAGGGAATCGGCCGTCAACCGGTCAGAACCCAGCCGGTTGTCGTACCCCATCAGGAGGGTGGTAACCCCGAAGCGGTCGCGAAGGATTTCGCGGAGGTATTGTCCGGCGGTCAGGGCCGCGAAGGAGCGGGTGAAGTCGAGGACTTCGACCCGGTCTACACCGAGGACGCGGAGCAGTTCCTTCTTTTCTTCCAGCGAGTTGAGCAGGCGGAGCTCCCGGGCGCCGTCCTGGAGGACGGCCCGTGGATGCGGCCAGAAGGTGACAACGAGGGACTCGTCTCCGCGCGCATGCGCCAGGGAGACGAGCCTCTCTATCACGAGACGGTGCCCGAGGTGGACACCGTCAAAAAAGCCTGTAGTCGCAATCATGGGGCCTAGACCCACTTCACGCACTCGAAGTCCTGCCGGTGAGGCAGGAGCGGGTGCTTCGCGAAGATCCGGAGACCTACCTGGTAGGCACCGGTGGTCGCCGGCATCACATCCACCGCGTAGCGGGCGGTGCCGTCCTGGGCCTCGACCACCTGGAGTTCGTTCACCTGGTCGATATGCAGGTTGCCGTGGATGTCGTTCTGCGCGAACACGAGTTCCACGCCCACGTACTCCGGACGGAGGTCCCCGATGTTCAGCACGATTTCGCTGTGCAGCGGGCTCTTCTCGGAGATGTCGTAGGCCGCCTGAGGCTCGGTGCGGGAAATCACCTGGACATCGTCCCAGCTGCGGCGGACATGTTTCTTCCAGGCAGCGATCTCGCGGGCCAGCTTGAAGTCATCCTCCTTCACCTGGGCGGCGCGGGCCGCCTGCGGCGCGTAGAACTGGTTCATGTAGTCGGTGAGCATCCGGTTGGTCGTGAATTCGCAGGCCACCTGGGCGATCGTGTTCTTGATGTAGCCGATCCACTCGTGGCTGCGGCCCGTGGTGCGGTCCACATTGTAGTAGGCCGGAGCGATATCGTTCTCCAGGATCTGGTAGATCGTCGCGGAATCCAGCTCGTTCTGGAAGCCCTGGTCGTCATAGGTGCGCTCCAGCGGAAGGGCCCAGCCGGCGCCTTCCTTGTAGCCTTCCACCCACCAGCCGTCCAGGACGGAGAAATGCATGGTTCCGTTCATCGCGGCCTTCTCGCCGGAGGTGCCGGAAGCTTCCAGCGGACGGGTCGGATTGTTCATCCACACGTCCACGCCCTGGACCATCCGCTTTGCGAGCGTGATGTCATAGCCCGGAACGAAAATGACCTTGCCGATGAAGCGGGGATCCTTGGAAATGTCCACGATCTGCTTGATCAGGTCCTGTCCCGCCTTGTCGGCCGGATGTGCCTTGCCGGCGAAGAGGAACTGCACCGGACGGTGCGGGTTGTTGACGATGGCGTCCAAGCGGTCCAGGTCGCGGAACAGGAGCGTCGCACGCTTGTAGGTCGCAAACCGGCGGGCGAAGCCGATGGTCAGGACATCGTCGCGGAGGTTGTCCAGGATGGTGACGATCTCGGCCGGGGAATAATGGTTGGAGATGCGCTTGTCCTGCAGACGCTCGCGCACATAGGCGACAAGCTTCTTCTTCAGGGACTTCTTGACATTCCACACCTCCTGGTCGGACACCTCATAGATGCCCTCGAAGCACTTCTTGTTGTAGTGGTGCGTCAGGAACTCGTCCCCGAACACCTTGGCATGGACCGGCTTCCATTCCGGGGCGCACCAGGTGGGATAATGGACACCGTTGGTGACGTAGCTGACGAAGAGTTCCTCCGGCAGATAGCCCGGATACATGTGGGAGAAGATGTCCTGGCTCACCTTGCCGTGGAGCATGGACACGCCGTTCACGTTCTGGGAAATGTTGGCAGCGAGGTTGGACATCGAGAACTTCTCGTTCGGGTCCAGCGGGTTGTCCTTGCCGAGGGACATCAGCGTCTCCCAGTCTACCTTCAGGCGCTCGGGATAATGGCCGATGTACTGGCGCAGCATGCCCTCGTCGAAGGCGTCGTGGCCGGCCGGAACCGGGGTGTGCGTCGTGAAGAGGGAGGAGGCGCGGACCACCTCGAGGGCTTCGGAGAAGTCGAGGTTGTCCTTCTCGATGTACTCGCGGAGGCGCTCCAGGCCGATGAATGCGGCATGGCCTTCGTTGCAGTGGTACACCTGGGTGTCGATGCCCAGCTTGCGGAGGGCACGGATACCGCCCACGCCCAGCAGGAGCTCCTGCTTGAGCCGGTTCTCCCAGTTGCCGCCGTACAGGTGATAGGTCACCTCACGGTCCTCGGGGATGTTGGCCTCATAGTCGGTGTCCAGCAGATATAGGTCCGTACGGCCCACTTCCACCTTCCACACGCGGGCGGTAATGGTGCGGCCCGGGAAGGCCACGCTCGTGGTGACCCAGTTGCCCTCGGCGTCCATGACCGGCGTGGCCGGGATCTTGAGGAAGTCCTGCGCATCGTAGTTGGCCACCTGGTAGCCCTGGCCGGAAATGACCTGGGTAAAGTAGCCGAACCGGTAGAGGAAGCCCACGGCGACGAGGTTCACGTTCATGTCGGAGGTCTCCTTCAGGTAGTCGCCGGCAAGGATGCCGAGACCGCCCGAATAGATCTTCAGGGAAGTATCCAGACCATATTCCATGCAGAAGTAGGCAATGGAAGGGTCGGTGCGCTTGGCCTTCTCGGCCATGTAGGTGTCGAATTCGGCGAGGACGGCGTTCATCTTCTCGACGAACGCGTCATCTTCGCTGAGCTGATGGAACCGCTTGATGCTCACGGTGTCCAGCAAGGCCAGCGGGTTGTGACCGGAGGCGTGCCAAATATCCGGGTCGATGGTATGGAAGAGCTCTTTGGCGCTCTCGTTCCAGCACCACCACAGATTCTTGGAAAGCCGCTCGAGGGGAGAGAGTTTTGCGGGCAGGTGGCGCGTCACCAAGACGGTCCGCCAGCTCGGATTGTTGAGTTCGGATTTCATGTACTGAATGGTCTTTTCTTTCGTTTTATAAGTAGGAAGGGCATCGCGCACCTTCTCTAGGGCCTGGGAATAGGCTTTCTGGTAATAGACGATCTGGTTGTCCCACAGGGCGATCTGCGCGACCTCACGGGCGTTCTCGCGATACTCGTTCCGCACGTCCAGCTCCAGACCGGCGATTTCGCGGACACGGTCCATGACACCGTCCACGACTTCCTCGTAGTTGGAGTCGTTGCGGTCCAGCACGGTAATGCCCGGATGGGGGCCCTCATAGTGGTCCCGCACCCAGAGACCGAAGCCGGCGAGGCTGGTGGTGAGGGTGGGAACGCGGAAAGCGAGGGCTTCCAGCGGGGTATAACCCCAAGGCTCGTAATAGGACGGGAACAGGGCGAGGTCCAGGCCGCACAGCAGGTCGTAGTACGGCATGTTGAACACGCCGTCGTTGCCGTTCAGGTAGGACGGGATGAAATACACCTTCACCTTGTCGCCGACACAGTTCACGAGGCCGGTCTCCCGGAAGCGGCGGGTGATGGTGTCGTTTTCGGCGTCCATCAGGTAGTGCGAGACCTGGGTCTGGTACTGCAAGTCACCGTCGCCGGCGAGTTTCTGGACCAGGCCGCGGTCGGGGCCGTGATGGCCGGAAGGGATGAAGATGAACGCCTGGATGCTCCGGCCTTCGTAACCGGACCGGTTGAGCTTGTCCAGCGCGTCGATGAACACGTCGATACCCTTGTTGCGGAACTCGTAGCGGCCGCCGATGCCGATGAAGACGGCGTTGGCGGGCACTTCTTCGGCGGACATCGCCGTCGCCACCTCCACCAGGCGCTGCCGGGCCGCGTCATGCAGCCGGGCATACTCTTCGTCAGAGGCGGGGGTGAAGGAATTCTCGAAGCCGTTCGGCGTCACCACGTCCACGGAGCGCTCCAGGAACTGGGCGCATTCCTTGGCCGTGATCTCGCTCACCGTCGTGAACACATCGGCCTCGCGGGCGGCCATCTTCTCCAGGGAGTGGAGGGCCACCACGCCGAAGCGCTGCGCCATCTCGTCCCCGTTGAAGTACGGCATGTCGTCATAGAGCCGGAGGTTGTTCCCGGCGAGGCAACGGCCAACGACCGTCGCGTGGGTCGTGAAGACTGTGGCGACGGGAATGTTGGCCCGCTTGAGCTGCAGGATGCCGGCGCCGGTCTGCCACTCGTGGAACTGGGCCACGGCATGGTCGGCCGAAGACAGGTTGTAGTTGTAGAAGCTCTCGATCACCTTGCCGGCCACGTAGCCGAACACGGCGGCCTCCTTGTAGTCCCAGTTGCCGGTGATGGAATCCACCCCGAAGGCCGTCCAGAAATCCGTGAGGATCTCATCGCTCTGCGGGAGGAAGGTCTTGTAATCCACCAGCACGGCGACCGGGGTACCGGGAATGTTCCACTTGCCCACACGCAACCGGAGACCTTCCGAGGCCGCCTGCTGCCTCCACGACCGGAACAGGAGCGGATCCTCGATGAAATCGGGATTGCTCGCCCGGTGCATCCAGACGTCCGGTCCGATGAGGATGTGATGGCGTCCCAGCTGGGACTTCAGGTGGAGGGCCTTGGTCGCGACGACGGTGTAAATGCCGCCGACTTTGTTGCAGACCTCCCAGCTGACCTCGAACAGGTAGTCCGGATTGAGAATATGTTTGTCCATCTATTTCTTCTTGACAGCGGGTTTCCGGGCAGCGGGTTTCTTCTTCGCGGGAGCGGCCTCCACTTCGCGGACGGCGGTCTCCTTGACGTCCAGGGCGGCGCGCTTCTCATCGAGCCGGATCTGGAAGTCGGACAGGACGTTCATGTAGTTGATGAACGCCTCGTACGGAGTGTCGTACGGGTTGAAGTATTTGTGGACCTCTCCGTCGGAGAAGAACTTCGTGCACATATAGTAGAAGTGGTCGCTCTCCTGCAGGTGGCCGAAGTCCTCCCAGAGGTCGGGATCGCCCACGATGGAAAGCTTTTCAGTCATCGCGTAGACCTTGTTGAAGGCCTCCTGCTGGAGCTCGTTGCCCAGCCAGGCGGTGATGTCGCGCTCTTCGTCGGCCCAGGAGATGGGATCGGGGACGTCGAGGTCGGCGACCGGCTTGTACTTCTTCGTAGCCTCGGTCGGGGTGACGAAGGAGAAGGTTCCGTCGGAAATCACGGTTTCCGGAAAGGCCTTCATGAAGTCGAAGATCCCGCTGGCAGCGCTCTGGTGCTCACCGAAGGTCTCGTAATCCATGAACAGGTTCACGATGTCGTCGTTGCGGGCGGAATCCTTCACCCAGGCGAGATACTTCTCGGCCGTGAGGGGATACATGTCCCAGCCCTGGTTGGAGAACCGGAAGGCGATGTCGTCGGAGAGGCCGTAGTTGCGGAGCAGGAGCCGGAGCTTGGGCTGGGTGTCGCAGCCGTACACGAAGTTCGGGCTCTGCCAGCCCATGATGTGGCGGGCGCCCTCGGTGAGCATCGTCTTGAAGCCGAGGCGGTACACGTTCTCGCCGATGGCGTTGGAATAGATGAGCTCGGTGTTGCGGAACGCGGTCGGAGTGATGCCGAACAGGTCCTCGATGGCCTTCTTGTGCTTCATCACCTGGTGGGTGAACTCGGACTCGGAGGCGAGGGACGCCAGGGAATGGTAATACGTCTCGCACAGGAACTCGACGCAGCCGGTCGCGGCCAGGGCGCGGAAGCTGTCGATCACGTCGGGGGCGAACCGCTGGAACTGCTCCAGGGCGGAACCGGAAATGGAGAACGCCACCTTGAACTTGCCCTTGTTCGCCTGGATCAGCTGCAGGAGCTGGGCGTTCATCGGCAGATAGCACTTCTGGGCGATGCGGCGGAGGATGGTCCGGTTGGCGAAGTCGTCATAGTAGTGGGAGTCCTTGCCGATATCGAAGAATCTGTAGAGCCGGAGCCGGGTGGGCTGATGGACCTGGAAATACAGGCAGATGCTTTTGGAAGCCATATGTATTGCGTTTTTATTTGACTACTGATTCGTACACTTGCTTGAGTTTGGCGGTGGCGCCGTTCCATTTGAGGGCGTTCACTTCGTCGAAGCCGGCCCGGGCGGAGAAGTCCGCGAGGGCGGGATAGTTGAGGAGGGCGTAGATCTCGTCGGCCATCGCATCCACATCCCAGAAGTCCACCTTGAAGGCGTACTTCAGGATCTCGGCGGCGCCGGACTGCTTGGAAATGATGGACGGGACGCCGGTCCGCATCGCCTCGAGGGGCGAGATGCCGAACGGCTCGGAGATGGACGGCATGATGTACACGTCCGAGAGGGCGAACATCTTCTGCACGTCGGCCCCGCGGAGGAAGCCCGTGAAGTGGAAGCGGTCGGAAATGCCCAACCGGGCGGCGTGGCGGATGCAGCGGTTCATCATGTCGCCGCTGCCGGCCATCACGAAGCGGACGTTCTTGGTGCGCTTGAGCACCTTCGCGGCAGCTTCGATGAAATATTCGGGACCCTTCTGGTAGGTGATGCGGCCGAGGAAGGTGACGACCTTCTCCTTGACGCCACGCTCGACCACGAGGTTCTCGCGGCCGCTGAAATCCACGGCGTTATGGACGGTGACCACCTTGCCGGGGTCGATGCCGTAGCGGTTGATGACGATGTTGCGGGTGAGGTTGGAGACCGTCACCACGCGGTCGGCCATCATCATGCCCTTCTGCTCGATCGCGAAGACGCGGGTGTCGATGTTGTCGACGCTGCCGCGGTCGAAGGAAGTGGCGTGGACGTGGATCACGAGGGGCTTGCCGGTCAGTTCCTTGGCGGCGATGCCGGCGTAATAGGTCAGCCAGTCATGGGCGTGGATGACGTCGAACTCGTCCTTGCGCTGCATGGCGATCGTACCGCCCACCATCGCGTAGCGGGCGACCTCCTCCATGAGGTTCGCGCCGTACTTGCCGGAGAACTTGTACTTCTGGCCATAGCTGATGGAGAAGTCCTTCACCTGGCGCTTGCGGTCCTCGTCGACGAGCCGGGAGAACTCTTCCGGATCCGCATAGGGGACCATGTTGGTGCCGATGTGGATGAACTTGACCTTGTCGAGGTATTCCTCGACCGTCTCGGAGACCGTATCGACGGCCACGTCGCTCGCGTTGATGATCGTCGTGGCGCTCTGGTCCTCGTCGCCAGAGGCGGACGGCATCACGAACAGGGTTTCCACGCCATTGTAGGCGAGACCCTTGACAATGCCTTCGCAGGCCGTACCCAGACCGCCCGCGATGTGGGGAGGAAACTCCCAACCGAACATAAGTACTCTCATGGTCTATTCCTCCTTGTATTTTTCAATCAGCCAATTGATGTTCAGCAGGGCGGACGTCGTCGTCGCGGAGGAAATGGCTCCGTGCGGCTCGTGGGGCGGATCGCCGTCGTAGAGTTCGGAGAAGCAGCCGACGCCGTGCTTGGAGAGGTCCTCGTAGAAGCCCTCGGTGAGGTATTCGGCCCGCTTGATGAAGTTCTTGCCCATCATGTTGAAGCAGGCGTAGCTGTACTGGGCCAGCAGGAAAGGCCAGGCGCAGCCGTTGTTGTAGGCGAGGTCGCGCTCGATCTGGTTGCCCTCGTAGACGCCCTTGTACTTGCTGTCGCGCGGGGACAGGGTGCGGATGCCGCGGCGGGTCAGGAGCTCGTTGCGGACCATGCGCATGACCGAGTGGATGACTTCGTCGGAGACGGGCTTGTAGTCCACGGAAACAGCCCACAGCTGGTTCGGACGGAGGTCGAGATTCTGGCCATAACCGTCCACGTAGTCGGCGAGGAAGCCGTATTCCGCGTTCCAGAAGGTAGGCTGGAAGTTGCGGAGGACGAGCTCGCGGACCGGAGTCCACTGCTTGATGAATTCGCTGTTCTTATTCCCGTACTTCGCTTCCAGGTCGAGGGCGAAGCACAGGGCATTGTACCAGAGGGCGTTGGTTTCCACCTGGTAGCCCGGACGCTCGGTGACCGCGCGGCCGTTGATGTAAGCGTTCATCCAGGAGAGGGCGACGCCGTCAACCTGGGCCCACAGGAGTCCGTTCGGATGCATGGCCACTTCCTTGCGGTGACCCGGCAGGTAGCTCTCGAGGATGCCCTTCAGGGTCTTGCCGTACTTGGTCCAGACATGTTTTTCATTGCCGGCGTAGGCGATGTACTGCTGGAGAGTGACGGTCATGAAGAGCGGAGCTTCCACCTGCGTGGTGCGGTGGAACAGACGCTCGGGCTCGTCGGCGATCAGGTTGTCCAGGATCTCCTCGAATTCCTTCGGGTCGTTCTTCCCATAGAGGGTGAGGCCGGCGAGGGAATAGAGGGTCTCGCGGAGGAGGCCGGTGAGGAGCCAGGAATAACCGGCGACGATCTGCTTCTTGCCGCCGCTGTCACGGATCAGCAGGTCCGCCTGGCGGACGAGCTGGTCGTGGAACGAGGTGATGGGTCCGATCTTGCTCACCATGCCCTCGAACTTGCGCTTGAGGCCGGCCTTCGCGACGGGGCCGTCGGCATTGGCGGAGAAGACCACGGACTCGCCGCTCTTCAGCTCCAGCTCGAAGGTGCCGGGGACGAAGAGGTCCTCGCGGCAGTCGAAGCCGCGGCGCATCTCGTCGGAATAGGTGACGCCGTTGTACCAGCAGGGAGCCTGGTTGAACTTGCTCTGGCCGCTCACCTGGAGGTTCAGGTCCGGGAATCCTTCGTACAGGTTGAAGGAAACGCCGCCTTCGATCTCCTGGGCCGCCGTGCGGGCCTCGCCGTTCTGCTGGGTCAGGTCATGGACCCGGCGGAAGGAGAGGAACGGCTTGAGCTCGAGGCGGACGGGCGCCGGAGACTTCACCAGCTCGTACTTGATGAGGAGCTGGTTGGCGTCCTGCGACAGGACAAGGCTCTTGCGGAAGACGATCTCGCCGATCTTGTACGTAACCATCGGGACCGGGTCGGCATCGAAGTCCACGATGTACTTGTGCCCGCGCGGCTCGTAGATGTCCCCATAGCAGTGGATACCCAGGTTGAACCGCTTCCCGCGGAGCGTGAGGCTTTCGTCCAGGGAGGACAGGAGCATGTACCTGTAACCTCCGAACCTCTCCACCGGAACGGCCAGGAGGCCGTGGTAGCGGCGCGTGTTGCAGGTCACGATGGACGTGTTGCAATACGCGCCGGTCTTGCTCGCAAGCAGGATTTCCCGCTTCAGCGAGTAGGACAGGTTGACGAGCTCAGACTTGTTGAATTTCAAAAAAGCCATATTCGTCTCAATTATAATTTCTTCAATACGACAGCGCTGCGGGAGGGGAGGTAGAGATACAGGGTATCGCTATAGCGCGGGTTGCCGTTGGGCGATTTCTCGGGAACGGTTAAATGATGCTCTCCCGCAACGGTGCGGCCGAACCCGTTGAACTTGGGGTCGTCGCTGTCAAGGATATTCACCCATTCTCCGGCGGGCGCCGCGAACCCATAGTCCGCATAGGAACCCGTCGCCGAGAAATTCAGCGCAAAGATACAGTTTTTACGTCTGAAAATCAAGATTTTCTTCTCCTCATCCTGCACAAGAAGCTCAGGACGGTCATACAGAGCCTTTTCCGAGCGCAGCAGATGGACCATCGCCTCGTCGAAATTCCGCAGGAATCCGTAGCGGAGGTAGTCCGGGTCCGCGAGGGACCACTGCCGGCGGGCGTGCTTGTAGGACCAGCCGTTCCCCTCGCGGGGGAAGTCGATCCATTCGGGATGACCGAACTCGTTGCCCATGAAATTGAGGTAGCCGTCGCCCGCGGTGGCGGCGGTCACCAGGCGGATCATCTTGTGGAGGGCGATGCCCCGGTCCACGACGGGATTCCGGGACTCGGTGTTCATGGAGAAGTACATTTCCTTGTCCATCAGCCTGAAAATCAAGGTCTTGTCCCCCACCAGCGCCTGGTCGTGGCACTCGGCGTAGGAAATGGTCTTCTCATCGGCGCGCTTGTTCGTGAGCTGCCACCAGATCTCGCCCACGGACCACTGCTCGTCGGAGAGCTCCTTGATCCACTTGATCCAGTGGTCCGCGACGCCCATCGACATCCGGAAGTCGAAGCCCACGCCGCCGGCCGCCAGCGGGGCGGCCAGGCCGGCCATGCCGGAAACGTCCTCGGCGATGGTGAAGGCGTTCGGGTCCATTTCCTTCACGAGGATGTTCGCGAGGGCGAGGTAGGTCACCGCGTTCTCGTCGACACCCTGGTTGAAGTAGTTGTCATAGCCCACGAAATCCTTTCCGAGACCGTGGTCCCAGTACAGCATGGAAGTGACGCCGTCGAAGCGGAAACCGTCGATGTGGTACTCCTCCATCCAGTATTTCACGTTCGACAGGAGGAAGTACTTGGTCTCGTCCTTGCCGTAGTCGAAGCAGCGGGAGCCCCAGGCGGGATGTCGGCCCTGCGGACCGGAATAGAAGTACAGGTGGTCCGTGCCGTCGAAGTTCGACAGGCCCTCGGCCTCGTTGTCCACGCTGTGGCTATGGACAATGTCCATCACCACCGCGATGCCCTTGCCGTGCGCGTCGTCCACCAGGCGCTTGAACTCCTCCGGCGTGCCGAAACGGGAGCTCAGGGCGTAGAAATTGGACACCTGGTAACCGAAGGAGCCGTAGTAGGGATGCTCCTGCAGGGCCATGATCTGGAGGGTGTCGTACCCGAGCTTCTTCACCTTCGGCAGGACGGTGGTGCGGAAGTCCTCGAACGAGGCGACCTTCTCCTGCTCGGAAGACATGCCGATGTGGCATTCATAGATCATCGGATGCGGCCGCTTGCCGGCCCGGGCATGCTTCCAGACGTATTTCTCGGCCGGATCCCACACCTGCGCGGCGAAAGCCTTCGTCATTTCGTCCTGGACGGCGCGGGTCACGTAGGAAGGGAGGCGCTCCCCCGCCCCGCCGGGCCACTCGATGTACAGCTTGTACAGCTCGCCGTGCTGCAGCATGAAGGCGGGCAGGGAGAGTTCCCAGTTGCCGGCGCCCGTGGGCTTCAGGGCGTAGGCGTCCGTCCGCTTCCAGTTGTTGAAATCGCCCACCAGGTAGATCTTGGTGGCGTTCGGGGCCCACTCGCGGAAGATCCAGGAGCCGTCGTCGCAGCGGTGCAGGCCGTAGTACATGTGGTTGTTCACGGCATCCTTCAGGAGGCCGTCGCCGGCGATGTGCCGCTTCATGCCCATGATCCGTTCGTGGCGGGCCTTAATGGCCTCCTTGTACGGCATCAGGTACGGGTCGGTTTCGTAAAGTTTCTTCATATTATTCCTCGTCCAGTTTGTCAATCCTTTCCTGCACGGTGCGCAGATACGCCCGGCAGGCCTTCAGCAGCCCGTTGCTCCGGGCCACGAGCGCGTCGATGTCGTCCAGCTTCGTCGCCGGATCCTCCACCTTCGCGGCAATCTTCTCCAACTCCTCCACCGCTTTCGCGTAATCGAACTTTTCTTCCATAACCTTTGTCATTTCGAGCTTGTCGAGAAATCTATCGAATCCACCGTCGCCCGGATCGTCCCGTCGGCGAACCGGACACCGATCCGGTCCCCGGCCGCCACCGGCGCCACGCTCTTGAGGACCTTTCCGTCCCGGCCCGTCACGAGGGCGTAGCCCATGGACAGGATCTTCCGGGGGTCGGAGGCTTTGATAAGGGCTTCCTTCAGGTCCAGGGCCGCACGCGCCCGGTCGATGCGCGCGCCGGCCGCGAAGCGGAGCCGCTGCGCGAGGGAATCGACCTTCCGGAGCATTCCGCCCAGGCGGTCGGCGACCGCCCGGCGGACGCGGGCCTGGAGGTCGTCCAGCAGGGCGTCTTCCGCGGCATAGGCGTCCAGGAACAAGTCCGCCAGCGCGGTGGGCGTCTTCACGGAGCGGTTCGCCACGAGGTCCGCAATGTGGAAATCGCGGTCGTGGCCGATCGCCGTCACGACCGGCGCCGCGCAAGTGGCGATGGCCACTGCCAAGTCATAGTCGTCGAAACAGGCCAGGTCCATTTCCGAGCCGCCTCCGCGCAGGATCAGGATGGCGTCGCAGGGATGCTCCTGCGCCTCTGCGAGGGCGGCAATGATGGAGGCCGGCGCCTGCTCGCCTTGCATCAGGGCCTCGTACAGGTCCAGCCGGAAGGCGTAGCCCGCCTCATTCTCCAACAGATGCCGCCGGAAATCGCCATAGCCCGCGGCAGTCTTGGACGTGATGACGGCCAGGCGGTATGGCAAGCGCGGAATCGCCAGCTCCTGCTGCATTTCGAGATAACCGCCGGTGGTGAGTTTCTCGATGGCTTTCTTCTTGGCCAGCGCCTGCTCCCCCACGGTAAAGGCCGGGTCGATGTCGTCAATGAACAGGGACATTCCGAACATCTCGCTGAAACTGACCTGCACGCGGACGAGCACCGTGATTCCGGCCTGCAGGGTCTGCCCTGTCTCCTGCTCGAAGAAGGCCTTCAGTTGCGGGAAATGCCATTTCCAGATCATCGCCCGGATGTCGGCCACGGGCTTCCCGCGGTCGCTCTGGGTCAGGTTCAGGTAGCAGTGCCCGTTGGCCCGCGGACTCCAGGAACCGATCTCCGCCTTGACCCAGTACCGGTCGGGGAAAGCGTCTTCGACGCCCTCCTTGATCCGGGCCAGCAGCTCCGTCAGTTCCAGGTAGTCCTTCGCCATCACCTACAGTTCCGGGTCGAAATGCGGAATGGGCTTGAGCTTGAAGAGGTTCATCACGTGCTTGCGGTCGATGAGCGCCTTCGTGTCAGGGTCTTCGCACACGCCGGTGCGGATGTAACGGTCCAGGACGGCATAGGTGAACCCGAGGTTGTCCTCGTCCGTCTTGCCGCAGAGGCCGTCGGACGGGGTTTTCTCCACCAGCTCCACAGGCAGGCCGAGTTCCTTGCCGATGGCGACGACTTCCTGCACGGTGAGGCCGCCGAGGGGCGAGAAGTCGCCCGCGGCGTCGCCGTAGCGCGTGCTGTAGCCCACCCAGTCCTCGGAGAGGTTGCAGGTGTTGGCCACGCGGCCGTTGTTGGACTGGGAGACGGCATACAGGGCCGTCATCCGCAGGCGCGGGGCCATGTTGATGCGGGTCTGTGCCGATGCCTCATGGCCGAGTTTCAGCTCCACTTCGGCCATCAGGGCGTCGTACGCCGCGCCGATATTCACATCATACCGCTTGATGCCCAGGTGGTTGATCAGGCGGATGGAGTCGTCGATGTCCGGCTGGACACCGTTGGGCATCGTCACGCCGATCACACGGTCCACGCCAAGGGCCTCCACACAAAGGCCGGCTACGACAGAACTGTCCTTGCCGCCGGAAATGCCGATGACGGCGTTGCATCCCGGGCCGTTCTCCTCGAACCAGTCCCGGATCCACCGGACGCAGGCGTCCTTGGTTTTCTTCACGTCAAACATAGTCTATTTCGCTCGGGTATACACTTGGATGGGGCAGCCGGTGAAGTCGAAGTGCTGGCGGAGCTTGTTCTCCAGGAAGCGCTTGTACGGGTCCTTCACCCACTGCGGGAGATTGCAGAAGAAGGCGAACTGCGGCGTCCGCGTGGGCAGCTGCGTGACGTACTTGATCTTCACGTACTTGCCCTTCCAGGCCGGCGGCGGGTAGTTCTCGATCTCGGGGAGCATCGCGTCATTCAGCTCGGAGGTGGGGATACGGCGGCCCATGTTCTCTGCCACATGGGCGGCGGCGTTCAGCACCTCCAGGATGCGCTGCTTGTTGATGACCGAGGTGAACACGATGGGAATGTCGTTGAACGGCGCCAGGCGGGCCTTCAGGGCTTCCGTGTAGTCGCGCATCGTGTTGGACTCCTTCTCGAAGAGGTCCCACTTGTTCACGACGATGACACAGCCCTTGCGGTTCTTCTGGATAATGTTGAAGATGTTCATGTCCTGCGCCTCCATGCCGAGGGTGGCATCGATCATGAGGATGCACACGTCGGAATGCTCGATGGTGCGCATCGCCCGGAGAACGGAGTAGAACTCCAGGTCCTCGGTGACTTTCGCCCGCTTGCGCATACCGGCGGTGTCGACCAGCATGAACTCGTGGCCGAACTTGTTGTAGTAGGTGGAAATGGAATCCCGCGTGGTGCCCGCGACGGGCGTCACGATGTTCCGTTCCTCCCCCAGCAAGGCATTCGTCAGCGAGGACTTGCCCACGTTCGGACGGCCGACGATCGCAATGTGCGGGATATCGGAATGGTCCTCTTCCTCCGGGACGTCCTTCGGAAGCACCTTGACGATCTCGTCCAGGAGGTCGCCGGTGCCGGAACCGTTGGCGGCGGAGATGGTCCAGACCTCGCCGAGGCCCAGGCCGTAGAAGTCGTACGCATCGTACATCTTCTCGCCCGTATCGACCTTGTTCACGCACAGGACGACGGGTTTCTTGGAACGGCGCAGGAGGTCCGCGATCTCCGCGTCATAATCGGTGATGCCGGTCTGCGCCTCGCACATGAACAGGACCACGTCGGCCTCTTCCACGGCAATGACCACCTGGCGGCGGATGGCGTCCTCGAAGACATCGTCCGAATTGGACGTATAACCGCCGGTGTCCACCACCGAGAACTCGGTGCCGCACCACTCGCACTTGCCGTAATGGCGGTCTCGGGTCACGCCCGCGGTCTCGTCGACAATTGCCTGGCGCATGCCTACGAGCCGGTTGAAAAGGGTGGATTTGCCGACATTCGGCCGGCCCACGATCGCTACTAATGCCATATCTTCATCAATCTTACTTAATCTTCAAATATACTGAAATTCTCGTCAAAAACGGGGCTGTCTACTTTGAAAAAGTTCAAAACCGTATGGAAAACATGATGTTGCGTCACTTTATCGAGGTCCTTCAGGCGGAGGGAGGGGTCCGAGGTCCAGACGACGAAGGGGATTTCCAGCTGCTCGCGGGGGGCCATCGAGTAAGGGACTCCATGCATGTACAGATTGTTCTCACCGAGGGATTCGCCATGGTCCGACACGAACAGCACGCAGCCCCGGCGGCCGGTTTCCCGGACGATGTCGATGACCGAATGGACGATCCAGTCGGTATAGACGATGCTGTTGTCGTAGGCGTTGAACAGTTCCTCCGGGCTCACCTTGGACATTTCCACCGTGCTGCTCACGGGAGTGAAGACCTCGAACTCCGGCGGATAGTTCGTATTGTAGGACGGCCCGTGGTTCGTATAGGTGTGGAGCACGCCGAACACCTGGTCCTTGCCGCCCGCGAGGATCTCGTCCTTCAGGCCCACGAGGAGGTCGCCGTCGTACTTGCCGCTCGTTTCGGGGAGCCGCTTGCGGAGATCACCGATGGTCTCGTAGGAACGCACATGCACCGGGGGCTCGCCCCAGTTGCTGGTGCGCCAGAACACGTCGATCCCGGTCCGGTACAGGTAGTTCGGGAGGATCTCGTACAGCTCGTCCGCATCCTTGTATTCGAGGATAGCCTTCACGCCAGCGGCGGTATAGGTGGCCGACGCATCGGCCACATAGGCCTTGACGCTGTCTTTCACCGTGTACGGATTCGTCTCCTTGGGATAGCCGTACAGGGAGAAATGGTCCCGCCGGGCGGACTCGCCGATGATGAGGATGCATACGGCCGGACTGTCATCCGTGAGCGTCGCATCCGGCAGGGGGATCTCCTGCACGCTCTTCCGCTTTTCCGCAGCCTGGTAGCGGAAGGAATTGACAATGTAGGACCACGGCATCAGGAGGCTGCCGAGTTCCGTGGAGTTGCGGTCGATCCAGGGCCAGTTCTTCATGTTTCCGAACACGAGCACGAGAAGGGCCGCGACGCAGCCGCCGAGCCAGCCCAGGAGCCGTTTCCAGGAGCCGTATTCCACCTTCCGCCTGAAAACGTAGATGCAAGGCACGACGCACAGCAGGAGGATGTACAGGATGAACGAGAAGGAGAAGAAACCCGACGCCTCGGAATACTGCGTGCGGAACACGTTCCCCATCATCTCGTCCGTGACGAGCACGTCGTAATTGTTCACGAAATAGAGCATCACGGCGTCACCGAACAGGGTGAACGCGACGATGCACTTGCCCACGAAGCGGAGCAGCCATACCAGCACGTAGTACAGCAGGAAGTCCAGCACGAGAAGCAGCAAGGCCGCCGTCACGGCGATAATGACGCCGTTCGTGCCGGCTTCCACGTTCGCGAACAGGTGCCGGAAAAACGGCACGTGGAATGCCACGAGCGTGAATACGGCGAGCACGAGGCTCCAGACCGCCAGGGAAACTTTCTTACCGGGCTTGCTCATCGTTTAAGCAGGTATTTGAGCCATAGCCGCACCGTCTCTCCGAAGAGGACGAGCAGCAGCAGGTTGTACAGGATGGTCCAGACGACGCTCATCCGCTGGGGCGTATCGTCGAAGGGACTGGCCGCGAGGGCCGGATCATACCGGGCGAAGGGGTTGGAATAGATGACCTCACCCCCTGGGAAAAAGGCCGTCAAGCGGGCATAAGTATCCTCCGGCCGCATCCGGTAGGCGATGCTGTCGCACCGCTCCACGAGCGCGAGCGTCCGGTGGTCCTGCCCGGTGACGCGGATGCTGTCCGCCGGTTCGGACAGGGTCATATGGACGGTATCCCCGCGCAAACCGATGGCTTTCACGAAGGGAAGGTCCCGGTTCTTCGCATACTTGACATCCCAGTCGCCGTGGCCGTAGTCCGGCACCCGCATGGCGTAGAAACCGCCGCCGAGGAGGGTCTTCTTCAGGTCCTCGTAACGGCCGGAGGGCGTGCACAGGAAATTACAACGTACGGCGATATTCACGGAACTGTCAATATGATGGAAGTCGTCGTTCGCCAGGCAGAAGCTGTAGTGGCCGGCGCTCAGCGCCCAGTCCCAGTACTCGTTCTCCGTGCTGATCCCGGTGTCCAGTTCCATGATCTCATACCCCGACAGCGCCTCCATGTGGCGGCGGGACATGCCCACGGTCCGGTAGGGATGGTTGATCTGGATGAAGTCCGAATGCTTTGCGAGCCGGTCCAGCTCGAACTGCTTCTGGGAGGCCAGCAGCGGGAGGAGCGGGTCGTAATGGACCACCCGGTCGCTGCCGAACACCAGTTTGTGGAACTTGAAGGGGCTGTAACCCTGCTCGTACACATTGACCTGGAGGGTGGAATCGAAGGGATGGGCCGTGATCTCGTTGTGGTTGGAAAAGGTGACGATGTCGTACCCGAAGCGTTCGTACTCGGCGAAGGTTTCGTCCGGCCATTCCTCACACTCATTCGGCGGGAAGGGGCCCTTGACACGGGTATGGGTATGGAAATTCGCCCGTTTCCAACAGTAAGCCGTATCCAGGTTCCGGTACGGATTGAAGATATCCGGGCCGCTGAACGGCTGCGGTTCACGGAAGTCATAAATGGGGCTGACGGAGGTGACGAGGACCGCCAGGAAGAGCAAAACCAGGACGGAATAGACAATCTTGAGCAGGATGCGACCCATCCTGCTCAAGACATGACCTTTGTATGTGCGGTTTCCTTGCATGCTATTCTTTCCGGTACAGACCGCAAGAGGCGCAGGCATCCGAGTAGTTTCCGTCGCAGACGGTCCTCCCCTTCCGCGCCGCGAGCATTTCCAGTTCTTCCTCCTTCGCGCACTTGATCCCCCGCTTCCGCATCTCCGGGTTGGTGGATATCTCCCCGTCCGGGAAAGGACGGTGGAAAAAGAAGATATTCACCCCGAGCAGGAGTACGGCGAGACCCACGAAAACGAGGGCGGCGAGGAAGACTTTCATCCTTTAGAGCGGGAATTCAGAGGAAATGGGTTCGTAGTTGTACACGCGCAGGATCATCCGGGCGAAGGTCTCGGCCAGGGAGACCACGCGGATCTTGCCCTGGAGAGCCCGCTTATCGGGATTCAGCGGAATGGTGTCGGTCACGTACACCTCGGACAGGGCCGACGCGTCGATCCGCTCGTAGGCGGGACCGGACAGGACGGCGTGCGTGGCGAAGGCGCGGACGCTGCGGGCGCCCCGCTTCACCAGCTCGTTCGCAGCGGCGGTCAGGGTGCCGGCCGTGTCGATGATGTCGTCGATGATCACGATGTCGCGACCCTCGACTTCGCCGATGGGGACGATGCGCTCCACCACATTGGCACGCGCACGGGTCTTGTGGCAGATCACCACCGGGCAGTGGAGGTTCTTGGCGTAGGCGTTGGCCCGCTTCGCGCCGCCCATGTCGGGCGCGGCGATGGTGAAGCGCTCCGGATCGGCCTTCTGCATCTTCCGGAGGATGCCCAGGAAGTCATAACTCGCATAGAGATGGTTCACCGGGAGGTCGAAGAAACCCTGGATCTGGTCCGCGTGGAGGTCGCAGGTCATGAGGGCGTCGGCACCGGCGGCCTTGATCATGTTCGCGACCAGCTTGGCGCCGATGGACACGCGGGGCTTGTCCTTGCGGTCCTGGCGGGCCCAGCCGAAGTACGGGATCACGGCGATCACCTTGTTCGCGGAGGCGCGCTTCGCCGCATCCATTGACAGGAGGAGTTCCATGAGGTTGTCGGTGGGCGGGAAGGTGGACTGGATGATGAAGCAGGTGGCGCCCCGCACAGGCACGAACTCGCCATCGCTGAAATGGGTGACCTCGAGCGGGCCGAGCACCACTTCCGGATCTTCCGGCCCCTTGAGCCGGTTCATGGCCGCGACCACTTTTTCGGAGAAATACCGAGTGGCTTCACAGGTGAAGATGGCCATCCTGTGCTTATGGACATCGTTTATCATAAGTTTTGGAGTACGGTTCCGATATAGTTGACTATCTCTTCCTTGCCCTGTCCGCTCACGGCGGAACTGATGAAAACCGGAGGCAGGTCCTCCCACTCTTCCAGCAGGCGGGCCTTATTCTTCTCCACCTGCGCGGCCGTGACGTTCGTGCCCTGCTTGTCCGCCTTGGTGAAGATGAGGCCGAAGGGAATCCCCTTCTCCCCCAGCTCCGCAATGAAGCGGAGGTCCACCTCCTGCATGTCGTGCCGGGAATCCAGCAGGACGAAGAGCATCACCAGCTCTTCGCTCCGGTTGATGTAGTCCCAGATGATATGGCGGAGTTTCGCGCGCTCCTTGTCCGGCAGCCGGGCGTACCCGTAGCCGGGCAGGTCCACGAGATACCAGTTGTCGTTGATGAGGAAATGGTTCACGAGCTGCGTCTTGCCCGGGGTCTGGGAGGTTTTCGCCAGCTTGGAGTTCCCGGTCAGGGCGTTGATAAGCGAGGATTTGCCCACGTTGGAGCGACCGATGAAAGCGAATTCGGGCAGCTTCCGCGCGGGTTTCTGCTCCACCTTCGTGCTGCTGCCGGAAAATATGGCGGTCTTGATCTTCATGGTCACTCTCGTTTTCCGGCACAAAGGTACAAATTATTTCAATAATTTGGGATAGCGGACCGTGAAACAAGCGCCCCCGAGCGTGAAAGATTTCGAGTAGCCGATCTCACCGCCGCAGCGTTCGATGATGTTGCGGCAGATGGCCAGCCCAAGGCCCGTTCCGTGCGACTTGGTGGTGAAGTCCGGAGTGAACAGCTTCGCGCGGTTCTCCTCCTTCACACCGGGGCCGTTGTCCTCGACCACGATGTCGTAGAAGCCTTCCTTTACGGAGTTCCGGAGGGAGACCACGATCCGTCCGTCTTCCCGGCCTTCCAGGGCCTGGATGGCGTTCGTCACCAGGTTCACCAGCACGCGGGTGAGCTGCGGCTTCGGGCCCGACACCTCGACGCCCTCCAGTCCGTAGTACTGGAAGGAAATGTCGTCCCGGGCGGAGAACATGGACACTTCCTCCCGGATGAGGGCGTCCAGGTCGATCCGGACCGGCTCTTCGGAATAGAGTTTGGCGAAGGTGGAGAACTCGTTGGCGGTGTCCGCGAGGATGTCTATGTGCTCCAGGACGGTGGCAGAGACCTCCTCGAACTTGTCTTCCCAGCCCGGACGGCCGGCCTGCTTCATGCGGATGAGCATCTGGAGCTGGAGCTTGATCGGGGTGAGCGGATTCTTGATTTCGTGGGCCACCTGGCGGGCCATTTCGCTCCACGCCTTGTCGCGCTCGGCCTGGGCCAGCTGCCGGGTGGAATCCGACAGGTCGTGGACCATCAGGTTGTAGGCCCGGACGAGGGAGGTCAGCTCGTCCTCCTGGTCGTAGATAATGTATTCGAGGTGATCCACGTCGGAGACCTTCATCTTGCGGCCCATCTCGCTGAGCGGACGGAACATCCGGCCGATGACCGCCACCGTGACCACGCGGGCGATCATCAGCAGCAGGAGGAACACGGTGATGATGGACGCGATGTGCACGAGGGCCTCGTTCTCGAAGTCGTAGCTCTGGTCGGTATACGGGGTGGAGGCGATGGCGACCATGTCTCCGTTCGCGTTGAGCACGGGCGCGTAGAGGGCGTAGAAACGGCGGTTGCCCCACCGTTCCGTTTCGATACTGAACCGCCGGTGCTGGAGGACGATGCTGTAGTACGCCTCCTCCGCGATCCGGCAGCCAGCCACCATCCGGTCATAGATTTCCGGGGTGGTGGACAGGACCATGCGGCCGTCCGGCGTGAACAGGGTGATGTCGCACTTGAGGTCGTTGCCGGCGACCTCCACGGCGTTCTTCGCCGCCTGCGAGCGGAGGTCGTCCTCGGTCGCCGCCCCGCGCAGGCCGCCCTGCAGCATGGACTGCAGCGTGGTGATGCGGGAGGTCATGATGCTCTGGAGGTCCGCATTGTTGCGCCGGTAGACGAAGTACACGCTGAACGCCGCCATCGCCACGAGGGTGAGGATCAGGGACATATACAGCACCACATTGATACGCGTGCGGTAGTAATTCCGTTCGCCGGGGCGGTTGCGGCGCAGGCGGAAGCCCAGCAGGGTGAGCAGCAGATAGGCGACAATCCCGAACAGGACGGCTTCCACGAAATAATTGAGGATTTCCGTCTTCTCACGGGAGACCACCACCAGTTCATTCTCCGAGACCGGCTGGACGAAATGCATATATCCGTCCAGGACGACGCTTCCTTCCACGTTCGTCCCGACTACCTGGCGGAACCGGTCGGAAACCACGGTGGCATACGGAAAATCCCCCTTATACAACACCAGATGGTCATCCACGTAACGGGCGTAGGAATAGTACGGCGGCATGGAGACCCGGCCAGGCTCGGACAGGCCCAGGAGACTCAGGTAGCCCCGGTCCTCCCGGTTGGACTTGGATTCCACCAGCACGAGGACCGAAGAGGAGCCGTATTCGGGGTTGAAATAGGGGAACACGCCGGAGTACTGCGCCCGGCCGTTGGTGCCGGTGCTGTAGAAGAAATGCGAGTTGTCCGCAAGCCGCACCCCGCTCCGGATCCGTTCGTTGAACAGGACGTCCGTCGCAAGCGAAGGCGTGGGAAGCACCACGGAAATGTCGTAATCCTGGGAAATCCGGGTCAGGTAGGTATTGACCAGGCGCCCCCGGATCATCTCGTGACTGTTGTCCAGGAGGGAGAGCGCGCCGATGACGGAGTCCTCGGAAATGGCGTTTTCGGCAGCCCGCAGCTGCAGTTCCAGGCTGATGTCCCGGTCCATCGCAAGGCGGTTCGCCCACACCTCCACCCGGTTCTTTTCCTTCTGGAAACCGAACAGGGAGGACGCGACCGCGAAATACGCGCCGGCCACGACGGCGAACACCAGCCGGCCTGTGCGCGAAAACATGTCGTACCGGAATCCCGTCAGTCGCCGCAGGAGCGGGGAAAGCAGCTGCACCAGCAGCGGAATCGTGAGGGCCAGGGCCAGGAAGGACAGGTATACGACGGCGGTATAGCCGTCGATCAGGTTGACCTTGTAGAGTTCCAGGCAGATGCCGGAATTGAACACGATGCTCTTGAAGGCCACATGGATGTACAGGCAGATGGCGGCGACCACGGCCACGGCCGCCAGGACCGCCAGGATGTCCCGCAGGCGGGAATCCTTCCGGCGGAACCGGCGCAACAGCGTCCACCGGATGGTGTACAGCGAAAGGACGAGGGCGGTGATGAGCAGGTTCACAAGCACCACCGCGCCGAGGGAATAGAAGAAGGGGCCGTCGGCATACAGCAGCGGGGAGAACAGCTGCGAGGCCTGGCCGAGCTGCCGGCCGTACAGATAGACGCCGCCGATGAAAGCTATCTGGACGAGACCGGCCGCAAGGGCCGCGGGCACCGACGGTTTCACACGCAGGAGGACGATCGTCCCAAAGAGGAACAGGACGATGGACAGCCAGAACAGGAAGACATTCAGCCGCTCCGGTTCAGACACGGTCTCCGCCGCAATCTTGAACACGGGCTGCCCGTTCGCCACCACGGGGACACCGACGCTGCCCGTAAGCGGCTGGATCGAATAGCGGTCGCTCAGGCGGAACCGCGGGTTCACCCCGTTGAAAGGGCTGGATTTCAGCTCATTGATCACCTCCAGGCCCACGATCACGGTCATGTTTCCTTCCTCCACCGACCGGGCCAGGAACCACTTCGGGCCGTAATTGACATAAGTCAAGGCCGATGAAAGCGCGGAAAGCGGTGAAGCCGCGTTGCTCCGGCCATCTCCCAACCGTTGGAAGAGGGTCCGGGAACGGATGTCGTCATTGCGGAGCGGGAACTGATGGGCCCAGGACTGGAGGGTATCCTCCCGGTACCGGTACACGACCATGTCCTCCGGCAAGTCCTCCAGGCGGAGCCAGGCTTCCGTATCGGCCGACAGTGCCTGCGCCGCATAGCCGTCCAGCAGGGCGAGCCGCTTCTCCACCCGGCGGCCGAGGTCGCGCGCCGTGGATTCCGTGTCCGGGTGCGACTGGTTCGCCAGCAGGGAGGCCGCCAGCAGCGCCAGGGCGACGGAAAGGACCGCCACTCCCGTCCAGAATCGTATGCGGAGGGTCTTACTCATGATGATAGGGCTCCCCCTTGATAATGGTGAAAGCCCGGTACAGCTGCTCTGCAAAAATCGTTCTCACCATCTGGTGGGAGAACGTCATCCGGGACAGGGACACGAGGCCTTCGGCCCGGTCATAGACCTTGCGGGAAAAGCCGTAGGCACCGCCGATGACGAAGACCAGCGACTTCCCGCCCCGGGCGAGCCGCTGCCGGATCCATTCCGCCCATTCGACGGACCGGTACTCCTTGCCGCGCTCGTCCAGCAGGACGACGGCGTCGCCGGGAGCGACCTGCTTGAGAATCAGCTCCCCTTCTTTCTCCTTGATCTGCTCCTGCGTGAAGGCCGACACGTTCTTCAACTGGGGGATCTCGACGACCGAGAAGGGCACGTAGTGCTTCAGCCTGGACACATAGAGATCCAGGCCGTCTTTCACCCACTGCACGTCGGTCCGGCCGACTGTCACGAGTTTGACGTCCATTCTTTCGCAAAGATACGCTTTCGGCTCGGTATTTGCAAGCAATATGCACCGATGAAACGGCTGTTTACAACGCTTGCAGCGCTCCTGCTGCTTACCGTTACGGGGCTCTCCGCCCAGGACAAAGGTTATGACGTCTTTGTCCCCATCGGCAAATACATTTCCCAGGGGGATGCCGCCAGCCTCTCCGCCTGGTTTGCCGACAACCTGGAAGTCTCCATCATCTCCTCCACCCGCAACTGCTCCAAGACCCAGGCCCGCCAGATCGTCAAGACCTTCTTCGACGCCTACACCCCACGCTCCTTCGACATTTCGCACAAGGCCTCCCGCTCCAACATGAAATACGCCCTGGGCCAGCTGAACGCGGGCGGCGAAGTCTTCGTCGTCACCATCTTCGTCTCCTCCAAGGCCGACGGCACCTACCAGATCCAGCAGTTCAAGATCGACCGCCAGACGGCGGTATATTAACTAAATTTGCATAAAATCAGGCAAATCGCTATTTTTGCGTGCTGAACCGCGAAATAACGATTAATTCATAGTTTTATGGCAACAACAGCTGACCTCAAGAACGGAATGTACATCATGTTCAACGGCAAACCCTGCGTCGTGGTGTATTTCCAGCACGTGAAACCCGGCAAGGGTCCCGCCTTCGTGAAGACGAAGCTCCGCAACCTCGAAAACGGCCGTATCCTCGAAAACACCTTCACCGCCGGTGTCAAGCTCGACACCATCACCGTCGAACGCCGTCCTTACCAGTATCTGTACGATGACGGCGAGGCCTTCAACTTCATGCACGAAGAGACCTACGAGCAGATCACCCTCCCCCACGACGTCGTGGAGAACGCCGACCTGATGAAGGAAGGCCAGCGCGTGGAAATGATGTTCCTCACCGATCCCGAGGAGCGCTGCCTCACCTGCGAGCTCCCGACCTACGTGACCCTCGAAGTCACCTACAGCGAGCCTGCCGTGAAGGGCAACACCGCCTCCACTTCCGCCCTGAAGGAAGTCACCCTGGAGACCGGCGCCAAGATCATGGTTCCCCTCTTCATCGAGACCGGCGAAGTCATCACCGTCAACACCACCGACCGTTCCTACGGCCAGCGCGTGAAGTAAGGTTTCCCCGGAGAAACAGAAAACCGGCCCCGAAAGGGGCCGGTTTTTTTGTAGACGCCATTCCCGGATCGTGCGTCATTCCCGGCTGGTGCGTCATTCCCGGCTTGACCGGGAATCTAGATCACGTAATCCTCGATATCCTTCACGCTCACGGGGTTGGAGCCGAGGATGAGGAGGCGCTCGACGACATTGCGCAGCTCCCGGATGTTGCCGGTCCAGGATTTCTGGACGAGCAGGTCCACGGCTTCCTGCGAGAATTCCTTGCGGGGCATCGCGGTTTCGGAGCAGATCTGGTCCAGGAAGTGGTTGATCAGCAGGGGGATGTCATCCTTGCGTTCGTCCAGGGTGGGGACCTTGATAACGATGACGCTAAGGCGGTGATAGAGGTCCTCGCGGAAGGTGCCTTTCTTGATTTCCTCGGCGAGGTTCTTGTTCGTGGCGGAGACCACGCGGACGTTCACGGTAATGTCCTTGTCGGAGCCCACGCGGGAGATCTTGCGCTCCTGCAGGACGCGGAGGACCTTCGCCTGCGCGGCGAGGGACATATCGCCGATCTCGTCCAGGAAAAGGGTGCCGCCGTCGGCCTGTTCGAACTTGCCCTTGTGCTGCTTGATGGCGGAGGTGAAGGAGCCTTTCTCGTGGCCGAAGAGTTCGCTTTCGATGAGTTCCGAGGGAATGGCCGCGCAGTTCACCTCCACGTACGGCATCATGGACCGCTGCGAAAGCTGGTGCAGGCTGCGGGCCACGAGTTCCTTGCCGGAGCCGTTGGGGCCGGTGATGAGGACGCTGGCGTCGGTGGGGGCAACCTTGTCGATCATGTCGCGGATGTGCCGCATGCCCTCGGACTGGCCCACCATCTCCTGCCCATAGACCTTCTTCTTGAGGATCTTGGTCTGGGTGACGAGGTTCGCCTTGTCGGTCGCGTTCTTGATGGTGATGAGGATGCGGTTCAGGTCCAGGGGCTTGCCGATGAAGTCGAAGGCGCCCTTCTTGATGCAGTCGACGGCCGTGTCGATGTCGGCGTGGCCGGAGATCATGACGACAGGGGTCTCGACACCGTCGGCAATGAGCTTCTGCAGGACTTCGGTCCCGTCCATGCCGGGCATCTTGATATCGCAGAAGATGGCGTCGTACTTCTCCTTTTCCGCCATTTCACAGGCGTCTGCACCGTTTTCGGCCGTGTCCACCTGGTAATCTTCCATCTCCAGGATCTCCTTGAGGGAGTTGCGGATGGAGCGTTCGTCGTCAACAATCAGAATCTTCATACTCTCGAAACATTTATGCAAATATACGGACTTTTTTACTACATTTGTAAGACTGATCCTTGAAAGATTATGAACGTTCCTGACATCATCATCGCCGTTGACGGCTTCTCGGCCACCGGCAAGAGCACCTTCGCGAAAATGGTCGCGAAGGAATTCGGATTCCTGTACCTGGATAGCGGCGCGATGTACCGCGGCGTCACCCTGTTCTCCATGGAGAACGGGATGATCGCGGAGGACGGAACCATTGACGAAACCGCCCTGAAGACCGTCATCGAGGACCTCGACCTGCATTTCCGCAACGATGACGGCAAGACCTGCCTGTACCTCGGCGAACGCTGCATCGAGACGGAAATCCGCACCCTCGCGGTCTCCTCGCACGTGAGTCCCGTATCGGCCGTCCCGTTCGTCCGGAACTACGTGGACAAGCGGCTCCGGGCCTTTTCCGAAGGCGGCCGCGTGATCATGGACGGCCGCGACATCGGCACCACCGTGTTCCCGAACGCGGAACTCAAGGTCTTCATGGTGGCCGACGCCGAGGTCCGTGCGCAGCGCCGCTACGACGAGATGGTGGAAAAGGGCGATACGCCCGTCTTCGAGGATATTGTCAAGAACCTCGCGGAGCGCGACTACATCGACTCCCACCGGGAAACCTCCCCCCTCCGCCAGCCGGAGGACTATGTGATGGACAACACCCACATGACCCTGCACGAGGAGCTCGTCTGGTGCCTGGGCGTCATCCAGGGCAAGTTCGGCATCCTCGAGGCCCCGGCCCTGTCATGGTGACGGTCGAAACCGACAGCCGGTCCGGTTTCTGCGGCGGCGTCATCCGCGCCATTTCCCAAGCGGAGCGTTTCCTGCAGGAGAGCGACCACCTCTACTCCCTCGGCGCCATCGTCCACAACGAAGCCGAGCTCGACCGCCTCGGGGCGGAAGGGCTCCGGACGGTTGCGTCCATTCCGGACGTCCCGGAAGGCGAAACCGTCCTGATCCGGGCCCACGGCGAGCCGCCCTCCACCTACGCTGCCGCCCGTGGCCGCGGCCTCACGGTCATCGACTGCACCTGTCCCGTGGTGCTCAAGCTCCAGGACCATATCCGGGAAGCGTACGCCCGCCTGCATGCGGACGGCCTGCACGGGACCCTGCTCATTTTCGGGAAAATCGGCCACGCCGAGGTCCTGGGCCTGCTGGGCCAGGTGGACGGCGACGCCATCGTCGTGGAGAACCGCGCCATGCTGGAAGCGGCGCTCCCCGGTATCGACTTCTCCCAGCCCGTCGAAATCTTCTCCCAGACCACCAAAAGTCCGGCAGAATACGCCGAAATCTGCGACCGTGTACGCTCCCTCGGATCCCACGTGACGGTCCATGATACCATCTGCGCGCAGGTGGCGAACCGGCACGAGCATCTGGCGGCCTTCGCCCGCGCCCACGACCTGATCCTTTTCGTCGCAGGCGAATCCAGCTCCAACGGCCGCGTCCTCTTCGACCTGTGCCGCAGCGTGAATCCCCGGTCCTACCGCATCGGCGCCCCGGCCGACATCGACCCCGCCTGGCTCCTCGACGGCGACCGCGTGGGTGTCTGCGGAGCCACATCTACGCCGAAATGGCTCCTCGAGGCCGTCGCGGAGGCGGTAAGGGCGCTATAGGCCCCAACACAGAAAAACGATAGAGGCGGGTCTTGCGACTCGCCTTTATCGTACCTTATTAACTAAACCAACTTTAAACTAACCGGCTTAGTATATTGCAAGCGGTGTGCCAAACTAGTCGGAGGAGGCTTCTTCCGCGAGAGATTCCCCGGCTGGGGCCTCGGCGGCGGCGCGGGCGGCGGCTTCGGCCATCGCTTCCTTGCGGGCACGCTCCACGGAGACGGAACGCTTGAGCCGGAAGCCGGAGCCGAGGTATTTCGTGCGGACGTCCTCGTCGGCGGCCAGTTCTTCCGGGGTGCCTTCCTGGAGGATCGTGCCTTCGTACAGGAGGTAGGCGCGGTCCGTGATGGCGAGGGTCTCGCCCACGTTGTGGTCCGTGATAATCACGCCGATGTTGCGGTATTTCAGCTTCGCGATAATATACTGGATATCTTCCACGGCAATCGGGTCGACACCGGCGAAGGGCTCGTCCAGGAGGATGAACTTCGGGTCCACGGCGAGGGCACGGGCGATCTCGCAGCGCCGGCGCTCGCCGCCGGAGAGCTGGATGCCCAGGGACTTGCGGACCTTGGAGAGGTTGAACTCGTCGATGAGCTGCTCCAGACGGGCCTCCCGCTCTTCGCGGGTCATCTTGGTCATCTCCATGACGGACATGATGTTGTCTTCGACCGACATCTTGCGGAAGACGGAGGCTTCCTGCGGCAGGTAGCCGACGCCCTTCTGGGAGCGCTTGTACATCGGCAGGCCGGTCAGTTCGTCGTCGTCGATGAAGATGCGGCCCTCGTTCGGGACGATCTGGCCGGTGATCATGTAGAAACTCGTGGTCTTGCCGGCGCCGTTCGGCCCCAGGAAGCCGACGATCTCGCCCTGGCTCACTTCCATCGAGACGCCCTTGACGACGGTCCGGACGCCATATTTCTTCACTAAGTTCTCTGCGCGTAACTTCATGGTAGGGGGCTATTTGGTATCCAGGCCGAGGTCGGCCACAAACGCTCTTACTTCGGGGTGCTTGTCCATCAGGTCCTTCGCTTTCTCCTCGGGCATGTAGGGTTTCTTCTCGCCGGGCTCCTCCTCGGGTATGTCGTCCACGTGGAGATTGACCTTCCGGCAGTTCAGGATCTCGCGGAAGGCATTTTCCATATCCCGAAGGATCTTGTCTTCGATCCACTTTTTCTGCGCGGCGTTGGACACCGTGAAGAACACGGACTTAACGCCATTCTCCTCTGTAATACGGAGTTGCGCCTTCGCAAGGGCGCTCGCCAGGCGCGGCTGGGATTCATACCGCGGAACGAGGTCCTTCCAACGGGCGCGGATGACGTCATCCTCCGGCAGGGCGGCCTCCGCCGCAGCAGGGGCCTCTTCCGCCGGCTTTTCCTCCTTTTCCTGGAGGATGGCGTTCATGGACAGGGCCGATCCGGTCTTGGGTGCGCGGCGCTGCCGCACGGGGGCGGCCGGCGCGGGGGATGGAGATTTCTCGACTCCAGCTTCGCCTCCGCTCGAAATGACAGGGGCCGGTTCCGGTTTCGGCGCCACGGCCGTCTTATCCGCGGGAGCAACGGCGGCCTGCGGCACGGCGACCGGGCGCGGCGCGGTGGACACGTCCGTGCGGCCCGTGAGGAAACTGAGTTTCATCAGGGCGAACTCAATGTGCAGGCGGGGATTCACCGCCGCCTTGTAGCCGGCCTCGCAGGCCGTGGTGACGCCAAGGGCGTCGTACAGGAACTGCAGCGGGCAGCGGGCCGCCTGCTCGCGGTAGCGCTGCTTCAGGGAGTCCGGCAATTCCAACAGGGCGTCCAGCCCGGCCGTGCGTGCGACCACGAGGTCCCGCAGGTGCGAGCTCAGGGCCGCCACGAAATGCAAGGCGTTGAAGCCCTTGGACAGGATTTCGTCAAAGGAGGAAAGGGCGGCGGCATAGCTTCCCGACAGGAAGTTCTCCACCATCCCGAAACTGTAGTCGTAATCGAGGACATTCAGGTTCCGGACCACATCCTCGTACTTGATGTCCGTCCCGCAGAAAGCGACTGTCTGGTCGAAGATCGTCAGGGCGTCGCGCATGGCGCCATCGGCCTTCTGGGCGATTACATGCAGGGATTCATCGTCGATGGAGATACCCTCCTTGGCTGCGATGCCGCGGAGGTTCCGGACCATGTCGGGGATGCTGATGCGGTTGAAGTCGTAGGTCTGGCAGCGGGACAGGATCGTGGGCAGGATCTTGTGCTTTTCCGTGGTCGCGAGGACGAAGATGGCGTGTGCCGGCGGCTCTTCCAGCGTCTTCAGGAAGGCGTTGAAGGCCGACTGGGACAGCATGTGGACCTCGTCGATGATATAGACGCTGTACTTGCCCACCTGCGGCGGGACCTGGACCTGCTCGATCAGGGCCTTGATATCGTCCACGCCGTTGTTGGATGCAGCGTCCAGCTCATGGATGCAGTAGGACCGGCCTTCCTGGAAGGAGACGCAGGATTCGCACTCCCCGCAAGGCTCCATGTCCGGCCCGGGATGGGCGCAGTTGATCATCTTCGCGAAGATACGCGCCGTGGTGGTCTTCCCCACCCCGCGCGGGCCGCAGAAGAGATAGGCGTGGGCAAGCTGCCCCCGCTTGATGGAGTTCGACAGGGTCCGGGCGATGTTGTCCTGGCCGAGCAACGTTTCGAAGGAGTCCGGCCGGTATTTGCGTGCCGATACGATATACTGACTCATAACTTACAAATATAGCAAGTAATTTTGAAATACCGGGCCGTAGCATTATCTTTGTATGGAAAGAAAGCATGAAAATGAAGCGACTGACTCTACTTTTCGCCCTGCTCGCGGCGAGCACGGTTCTCTTCGCCCAAGGCAAGGTTACCACCCGGAAACACCTGTTCTCCGACTTCTCCGACAAGATCACAAAGGTCGTGATGAGCGGGAACGAAATCCTGGACGGTGCGCTGCGCCAGGAGGTGGTGGACCTGTGGACCCTCTCCCCTTTCGAGTTCTGCTCGATGGCCGAGTACGAGTCCCTCAAGAAATCGGACACCTACTATTTCCTGCTCATGACGGCGGGGCAGGCCAAGGGTGAGGAGGAGCCGATGGTCCGTTTCCTGACGCTCGAGAAGGGCGGGGCCGAAAAGGGTGACAACATCGCCCTCCGGACGGAGGTCATTTCCCTGCCGCTGTGCCCCGTGGACGGCGGTTCCGGCCGGGAACTCGTGTTCCTGCCGGCCCTCGTGAAGGGTGTCCAGGCGTTCACCGCCGAGGCCATGGAATCCGAAAAGGTCGCCTACTCCGGCATGACCTGGTTCAACGGAAACTTTGACCGCAAGGGCGGCATCAAGCGCATTTACCTGGCCCAGGAGGATCTTTCCGCGTCCGTCTCCACGAAGGAGCGCGAAAAGTACATGGACGAGGACATCATCCTCTGCGACGAGGACGAGGCCGACAAGGCCTATACCGACAAGACTTACAACACGCTGGTCAGCTACACCGTCTCCGCCGGCACCTGGAGCTACAAGATGCTCGTTGAAGCCGATACGGACACCGTCTACTACATCCGCAAACACAAGGTCAACGCAAAGAACGCCCCCGGCTTCCTGGCTGACGACCTGAAACGTATCTCGAAGAAACGGTAATGCGAAGCGGAACTGCACCCTGCGGACTCCGGTACGCCGTCCGGCGCGGCGGGTCCGCCGTCGGCTACTGCGCCCTAAGCCTGCGCTGCGGGACCCGGGACGAAACCGGTTTTCCAAACGGAATCGCGCATTTCGCGGAGCACACGATGTTCCGCGGCACGGCGCGCAAGAGCGCTTCCGTCATCAACAGTTACCTGGACCGCCTGGGCGGCGAACTCAATGCCTATACCACCAAGGAAGAGATCGTCCTGCATGCCACCGTGCTGAAGGAGGACCTCGGCAAGGCCGCCGGCCTGCTCTTCGAGCTGGCGACGGAAGCCACCTTCCCCGACGCCGAGATCGAGACCGAACGGGGCGTCGTCCTGGACGAGATCATTTCCTACAAGGACAACCCGGCCGAGGACGTCTACGACAAGTTCGAAGGCATGCTCTTCGAGGGGCATCCCCTGGGCTTGCCCATCCTGGGCACGTCCGCTTCCGTCAGGCGCATCAAGCCGGCGGACCTCCGCCGCTTCGCCCGCACCTTCTTCGTCCCCGCACGCATGGCCTTCACGGTTGTCGCGGACCTGGATGAGAAAGTGATGGAAAAGCGGGTGCTGCGGCTGGTGGAAAAGCTGTTCGGAGATTTCTCCACGCGGCCTGACGGCCTTGGTCGAAATGACAAGGCACCTTCTCCCTGCGCTCCGCCTTTCTCCAAGACCGTGGACAAACGGAACCACGAGGTGAACGCTGTCATCGGCAACCGGGCGCCGTCGCTGTACGACAGCGAGGACCGCATTACGGCCGCCGTGCTGTGCAACATCCTGGGCGGCCCGGCATCGAACTCGCTGCTGAACAAGGTCCTCCGCGAGAAGAACGGCTGGGTATACGGCGTGGAATGCACTTATACGCAGTACGCCGACACCGGCATCGCCGCCATCACCTTCGGCTGCGACAAACCCAATCTGGAGCGCTGCCTGACGACCCTGGACAAGATCCTCACGCGTATCCGCGAGGTCCCGTTCTCGGAACGCACCCTGAAGGCCTACAAGAAACAACTCCTCGGGCAACTCGCCATCTCCTCTGACAACGGCGAGGCGCAGTGCCTGTCCATGGGCAAGAGCCTCCTGGCGTGGAGCCGGATCGACACCAGCGCCGAAATGCGCGCCCGCATCGAAGCCGTCACCCCGGCCGCCCTGCAGCAAATGGCGGCCCGGATCTTCGACCCGGACCGCCTTTCAAGGTTGATTTACCTGTAAGCTATTTGCTCAGGTTGATGAACGGCAGGGCGTTGGAGCCGTTGTAGGTCGGGAGCTCGCCGTTCCACTTCTCGATGGCGTACTGCTGGACGAGGAGGGCGTTCAAAGACGCGGCGACCACGCGGTTGTAGTAGGCCTCGCCGTCGCCCGTGATCTTCTGCGCCTCGGCTTCACCCTTGGCCTTCGCGATGGCGATCTTCGCCTCGGCTTCGGCCTCTTTCACCTTGTTTTCGGCCTTGAGGGCGTTCTGGACAGCCTCATTCTTGGCGTTGATGGCTTCCGTCAACGAGGCCGGCGGGTCGATCTTCGTCGTGAACTCGCGGACGATGAAGCCCTCGGCGTTCATCGACTCGTCCAGGCGGGCGCGGACCTCGGTCTCGAACTTGGCGCGGTTTGCCATCAGTTCATCGGACGTGTAGTTATTCGCGCAGGTACGGTAGGCCTCGAAAATACAGGTGTTAATGTAGCCCATTTCCAGTTCGCGAACCGGCTTGCGGTACTTCACGAAGATGTCCACGGCCTTGTTCTCGTCAATCTGGTAAGCCAGGGTCGGGGTCATAGAGAAAATCGCCGCATCCTTCGGGTTCACCGTGAAAGGTTCATAGGTGACCCGCTGGATATAGGTCGGATACTCGAAGATGCTCTCGGTGATGGGGTTGTACCACACCCAGCCACGGCAAGTGCCTTCCACGCCGCCACGAAGTTCCGCGTTGGAAGACCACTTCTTGAACTTGATGCCCACGGCCGCCGAGTCGATGGTCGTGCAGCAGGAGGCCATCACGATGATGGTGAGGATGGTGACGCCCAGGGAAATCCAGGTGGCCTTTCCGATGGAGAACTTGCGGGGATTGATGGTTTTTGTTGCTTGCATATCGGGGAGTTTTTTAGTTTATCCAATCTGGGCGCCGTTGGCGACGACTTCCTGCGGGGTGATGAAACGCATCTGGCCATCGCCCTGCTTGGCCATCAGGATCATGCCCTTGGACTCGATACAGCGGATGGTGCGGGGAGCGAGGTTCGCCAGGATGCAGATCTGCTTGCCCAGCATATCCTCCGGGCTGTAATATTCAGCGATGCCGGAGACAATGGTGCGGGTGTCGATGCCGGTGTCGATGGTGAGCTTCAGGAGCTTGTCAGTCTTGGGGACGCGCTCGGCCGCGAGGACCGTGGCCGTGCGGATGTCCATCGCACCGAACTGGTCGAAGGTTATCTCGGGCTTCTGCGGCTCGACCTTCTTCGCGGCTTCCTCGGCGGCCTTGGCGGCCTCGGCCGCTTCGCGCTCGGCCTTGATGGCGGCGAGGCGGGCGATCTGCGCGTCCACGACGCTGTCCTCGATCTTCTGGAACAGCAGGACGCTCTCGCCGAGGGCGTGGCCGGCGGGCAGCAGCTCGGACGCGCCCAGCATCGACCAGGACAGGACGATTCCCTCCGAAGGAACGGCATTCGTATGCAGGGCCTTGCCCTCGCCCGGCTTGTAGAAGTTCACGGTCGGGACGCCTTCACCGGCGCGGTGGTCGGTGCCGGCGTCGATGCCCACGCGGAGGATGTCGCGGAGCTTCCCGGCGCTGAAGGGCGTGAAGGGCTCGAAGGCAATCGCGAGATCGGCGCAGATCTGCAGGCAGGTGTACAGGATGGAGGCGGTGCGGTCCATGTCGGTCTTCGCCACCTTCCAGGGCTCCATGTCGGAGATATACTTGTTGCCGATGCGGGCGATGTTCATCGCCTCCTTCAGGGCCTCCCGGAAGTGGAAGGTCTCCACGTACTTCTCCAAAGCCTCCTTGCAGGGGACGATGGAAGCGAGCGTCTCGGCGTCGATGGGCTCGGGCTTGCGGTTCTCCGGCACGACGCCGCCAAAATACTTATGCGTGAGGACGACGGCGCGGTTCACGAAGTTGCCGAACACGGCGACGAGCTCGCTGTTGTTGCGCTGCTGGAAGTCCTTCCAGGTGAAGTCGTTGTCCTTGGTCTCCGGAGCGTTGGCGGTGAGGACGTAACGCAGGACGTCCTCCTGGCCCGGGAACTGCTCCTCATACTCATGGACCCAGACGGCCCAGTTGCGGGAGGTGGAGATCTTGTCCCCCTCGAGGTTCAGGAACTCGTTGGCCGGTACGTTCTCCGGAAGGATGAAGTCACCGTATGCCTTGAGCATGGACGGGAACACGATGCAGTGGAACACGATGTTGTCCTTGCCGATGAAGTGCACGAGGCGGGTCTCCGGGTCCTTCCACCACTTTTCCCAACTCTCCGGAAGGAGCTCCTTGGTGTTGGAGATGTAGCCGATCGGCGCATCGAACCAGACATAGAGGACCTTGCCCTCGGCGCCTTCCACGGGCACCGGGACGCCCCAGTCCAGGTCGCGGCTCACGGCACGGGGCTGCAGGCCGCCGTCCAGCCAGCTCTTGCACTGGCCGTACACGTTCGTCTTCCATTCCTTGTGCTGCTCCAGGATCCAGTCGCGGAGCCAGGGCTCGTACTGGTCCAGCGGGAGGTACCAGTGCTTGGTCTTCACCTTCTTGGGCGTGGAGCCGGACAGGGCGGAGCGCGGATCGATCAGTTCCTCGGGGCTCAGCGTGGAGCCGCACTTCTCGCACTGGTCGCCGTAGGCGCCGGGATTGCCGCACTTGGGGCAGGTGCCCACGATGTAGCGGTCCGCCAGGAACGTCTTCGCTTCCTCGTCGTAATACTGCTCGGTCTCCTTGGTGATGAACTTGTCCTCGTCATACAGCTTCCGGAAGAACTCGGAGGCCGTCTGGTCGTGCACATCCGAGGTCGTGCGGGAATAGATGTCGAAGTTGATGCCGAGGCCGGTGAAGGCGTCCTTCATCACCTGGTGGTACTTGTCCACGATGTCCTGCGGCGTGACGCCCTGGGCGCGGGCCTTGATGGTGATGGGCACGCCGTGTTCGTCGGAGCCGCACACGAAGACGACGTCCTCGCCCCGCAGCCGGAGGTAGCGGACATAGATGTCGCCGGGAATGTAGGCGCCGGCCAGGTGGCCGATATGGACGGGACCGTTCGCGTACGGAAGCGCGCAGGTCACGAGGGTTCTCTTGTGGTCGTTCATTTCAATCTGCCGAGTTTGATATTGATGGTTTTCTTGAGTTCGTTGATGCGCGAAAGCATGGTGAAGATCTCGCGCTGCCGGTCGGTGCCGGCCGTGGCGAGCTCCCGCGTCAGGACTGCCTGGTCCGACTGGAGCCGCTTGATATGGTAGGCCAGGATGGCCTTGGGGACGAAGTTCGTCAGCCAGGAATCCCGGGTGGTCAGGGCCGCCTGGAAGTTCTTGACCGTGAGTTCGTACTTGTCGTCGGAGAGCTGGGAGACGACGAAACGGACGTCGTCGTCGGGCCCGTTCAGCAGGTCGCGGACAATCTCGTCCTGCGCCTTGCCCGCGTCGTACAGGGCGAAATAGGCCTCATATGCGCGCCGGTAGGCGTCGTTCGCGAATTCGATTCCGTCGCTGGCGAGGGCCGTGTCAATGAACTCCGCCACGGTCTGGGCACCCCCTTCCGGGTCATAGAATTCCGAATCGCTCTCAAACGTGAGCGGGGTGCTGCCATCCGTGAGGATGAAGCCCAGGAGTTCGCGCTCGGACGGGGCCAGGAGCGGGTTCTGCGTCTCCAGGGCGCGGAGTTCGTTCACCGGGGGCGTATAGGTCGATTCCTGCGGCCGGGGCGCCTCTTCCTCCCGGCGAGCGCGGACGGCCTCGCGCTGCGCCTGCGTCCGCTCTTCGCCCTGGATCTTCTCCCGAGTGCGGCGGATGCGGTCCGTGAGGATGTCCGCGTCGATGCGGAATTTCGCAGAGATGGCATCGGTATAGACCGACCGTTTCACCGCGTCGGGAATGCCGGCCACGGTGTCTGCGATGTCGTTGATGAGGTTCGCCCGCTTGAGCGGGTCGTTCCCCGCCTCGCCCAGCAGGAGGTCCGCCTTGAAGGCGATGAAGTCCTGCTCGTTCGCAGCGATGAAGGCCTCCACCTCCTCCAGCGTGTGCTTCCGGGCGTAGGAGTCGGGGTCATCGCCGTCGGGAATGAGGACCACCTTCACGTTCATGCCCTCCTTCAGGATCAGGTCGATGCCGCGCAGGGCGGCGTGGATGCCGGCCGAATCGCCGTCATACATGATGGTGACGTTCTCGGTAAACCGCTTGATGAGGCGGATTTGCTCCACGGTGAGGGAGGTGCCGCTGGAGGCCACGACGTTCGTGATGCCCAGCTGGTGCATGGACAGGACGTCCAGGTAGCCTTCCACCAAGTAGCACTTGTCCGCACGGGAAATCGCGGACTTGGCGAAATAGATGCCGTACAGGGAGCGGGACTTCACGTAGATCTCTGACTCCTTGGAATTCACGTATTTGGCGATGGACTTATCGGTGAACAGGGTGCGTCCGCCGAAGGCGATGACGCGGCCGCTCACCGAATGGATCGGGAACATCACCCGGTCGTAGAAGCGGTCGTGCAGGGAGCCGTCCGTATCCCATTGGGCACAGAGGCCTGTTTCCAGCAGATATTCGTCCTTGTAGCCTTCCTTCTTGGCCGCTTCCGTGAGCGCGTTCTTGGATTTCGGTGCCCATCCCAGGCCGTACTTGGCGATGGTCTCGTCCTCGAGGCCGCGGGAGTGGAAATACTGGACGGCGACGGCACGGCCTTCGTCCGTGGCGAGCTGGTCCTTGTAAAAGTTGAAGGCGAACTCCGAGACGGCGAGGAGGCTCTCGTTCCGCTGGCGCGCGGCGATGTCCTCGGCCGATTCCTCTTTCTCCTTCACCTCGATATGGTACTTGCGGGCGAGGTACTTGAGGGCCTCCGTGTAGGAGAGCTTCTCGTACTCCATGATAAAGCCCACAGCCGTGCCGGACTTGCCGCAACCGAAGCACTTGTAGATGCCGCGGGACGGCTCTACGTGGAAAGACGGCGTTTTCTCATTGTGGAACGGACAGCAGGCCCACAGGCTGCTCCCGCGGCGCTTCAGCGTCACGAAATCGCCCACCACGTCTTCGACGCGGGCCGTGTCCAGGATGAGTTGTACCGTCTCCTGCGGAATCATGTCCTATTCTTTCTCGAAATCCACTTCCTTGGCGCCGGACAGGTCCGTCACCTGGATCTTGCCGTCGTCCACGATCGGGGTGTCATCCGCGCGCCGGGTCTCGGAGGGACGCTCCACGTTGTCGCGTTTGGAATCGGCCGCCTGCCCCAGCTGCCTGATCCGGAACGAAAAGTCCCGGCCGTACCAGAGGAGGGCCAGGACGCCGACGACGGCGCCCAGGAAACGGCCTTTCACAATGAGGAAAAGGGCCACCAGGATAAACAGAAGGTCCTTGCCCAGGGTCAGGAAGATATGTTGTTTCTGCGTCATGTTTTCTCGCTCATTTATAACTTGCAAATATACGAAATCTTCCCTACTTTTGTGTTCCAAATTCAGTTTTGATCATGTATAACCCCAAGTCCGCCCACGCCGAGGAATTCATCGACCACCAGGAAGTGCTCGATTCCCTCGAGGAAGCCGCCCGAGAAAGTGGCAATCACCAGCGTGTGCTTGAAATCCTGGAGAAGGCCGCCCTGTGCAAGGGCCTGACCCACCGGGAAGCCGCCATCCTGATGGACTGCAACGAACCCGGACTGGAAGAGAAGATCTATTCCCTTGCTGCGTCGATCAAGCATCGTTTCTACGGGAACCGGATCGTCCTTTTCGCCCCCCTATATCTGTCCAATTACTGCATCAACGGATGCACCTACTGCCCCTATCACGCCAAGAACCGCACGATTCCCCGCCGGAAGCTTTCCCAGCAGGAAATCGAAGAGGAAGTCCGTGCGCTGATCCGCATCGGGCACAAGCGCCTCGCGGTCGAAGCCGGTGAGGACCCGCGCCACAACCCGCTGGAATACATCATCGACAGTATCCATACCATTTACGGCGTCCGCGAAGGCGGCAACAGCATCCGCCGCGTCAACGTCAATATCGCGGCGACGGACGTGGACTCCTACCGCAAGCTGCACGAAGCCGGCATCGGTACGTACATCCTGTTCCAGGAAACCTACAACAAGGAAAACTACCAGCGCCTGCATCCCACCGGTCCCAAAAGCAACTACGAGTGGCATACCGAGGCGATGGACCGCGCGCAGGAAGGCGGCTGTGACGACGTGGGTATCGGCGTCCTGTTCGGGCTCAGCAGCTACCGCTACGAGCTCGTGGGCCTGCTGATGCATGCCGAGCATCTCGAGGCCCGCTGGGGCGTCGGCCCGCACACCATCAGCGTCCCGCGCATCTGCCCGGCCGACGATATCTCCGTCAATGACTTCGACGCCCTGCCGGATGCGATCTTCCACAAGCTGGTCGCCGTCCTCCGCATCGCAGTCCCCTACACCGGCATGATCGTCTCCACCCGCGAATCCCAGCGGATGCGGGAGCAGCTCCTGAACTGCGGCATCTCGCAGATCAGCGGCGGCTCACGCACCAGCGTCGGCGGATATACCACCGAGGAGCGCCATGACGAGACCGCGCAGTTCGACGTTTCCGACACCCGTCCGCTGGACGAGGTGGTCCGCTGGCTCCTGGAGCAGGACCACATCCCTTCCTTCTGCACCGCCTGCTACCGCGAAGGACGCACCGGCGACCGCTTCATGTCCCTGTGCAAGAGCGGCAAGATCACCTACTGCTGCACGCCGAACGCCCTGATGACCCTGAAGGAATACCTGATGGACTACGCCTCCCCCGCCACCCGCGCCGAAGGCGAACGGATGATCGCGAAGAGCCTGACGGACATTCCCGAAGGCCGCATCCGCGAGATCGCCATCGAGCGGCTGAAGCGCATCGAGAACGGCGAACGCCAGCGGCAAATCCACGCTGGTGAACGCCCTGGCGGGACAGGAAGTCTCGCTGGTGAGCGAATTGCCCGGCACGACCACGGACCCGGTCCGGAAAGCCATTGAGCTTCCGGGACTGGGTCCCTGCATTTTGGTCGATACGGCCGGCTATGGCGATCCCGGTGCCCTGGGCGCCGAACGCGAACGCCGCAGCCGTGCCACCATCGACGCCACCGACATCGCCGTCCTCCTCCGCTCCGGCCACCCCGAAGACGACCGCTGGCTCCAGCTGCTGAAAACGGCCCAGGTCCCTGTGGTGGAAGTCCCGGGCCGCCCCCTCATTCCGGACCTGGGCAATACTGTCATTCCGGACTTGATCCGGAATCTCCAGGCCGCGCGCCCCGACGAAAAGCCCCGCTTCCTCACCGGCGGCCTCGTCGGCCAGGGCGACGTCGTCGTCCTCGTAATGCCGCAGGACAGCGAAGCCCCGAAAGGCCGCCTCATCCTCCCGCAGGTCCAGGTTCTCCGCGAACTCCTCGACCTCGGCTGCATCCCCGTCTGCTGCCAGCCGGAAGGCCTGCAGCGCGCCCTGGACAGTCTCAGCGCCCCACCGTCCCTCACCATCACCGACTCCCAGGCTTTCGCCAAGGTCAATGCCATCCTGCCGGCCGACTACCCCCTCACCAGCTTCTCCATCCTCCTCGCCGGCGCCAAAGGCGACATCCGCACCTTCAGGGAAAGCGCCAAAGCCATCGACTCCCTGAAGCCCGGCGACCGCGTCCTCATCGCCGAAGCCTGCACGCACGTCCCTGATACGGAAGATATAGGTCGCGTTAAAATCCCGAATCTCCTCCGCAAGAAAGTCGGCGGAGACCTGGCGGTCACCATCGCCGCCGGCAACGACTTCCCCGACGACCTGACCCCCTACCGTCTCATCATCCAATGCGGCGGCTGCGTCGCCACCGAGCGCCTCCTCCGCTCCCGCATCAAAAAAGCACTCCTCGCCGGAGTGCCCATCACCAATTACGGCATCGCCCTCGCCGCCCTCACCGGCATCCTGGACCGGGTGGTCATACCTCGGTCTTAGGAGGGATATCAGGTGTCCGGGGGCTTGTCCACCCCCGGACAAGTATAGGGGGAGGGGCCCGACGGATACAAGTTATTTGCGTAGCAAATGACGCAGGAGACGTTGGGAGGGGCCGAAGCGAAGCGGAGTCCCCCGGACACCTGATATCCCTCCCCTATTCAACCTATTCTATCTGATCTTTTAGGATCCGATATTCTCGTGGATGAGCTCCGTGAGACTCTGGATGATTTCGTAGTTGTTGAGATTCATGCCCTCGAAGACTTCCTTGACCTCGGCAGTCGAGAGTTCGAAGGTGTCGTCGTCCGTGATGTAGCGGATGATGAAGTTGATATCCTGGTACTGGCAGATGAAGTTCGCGAAGCAGCCGGAGAGGTCGCCCTTGGGCTGCAGGTCGATGTGCGAACGCTGGTAGGAGGCGTAGATCTCCGTGCCGACGCCCACCTTGGACTTCAGGTAGAACTGCCCGTTGCACATCTCCGAATGGAACTTCAGGAGCGCGATGCCCATCCCGATCTTGCGCTCCTTGCGGCAGGAATAGAACCGGTCGTTGATAGCCTGGATCATATCCTCCGGCATCCCGCAGCCGTTGTCGATGATCTTGATGGAGAGGAGGTCGCGCGCCGCGCTGTCCTCCATCTCGATGGTGATTTCGGTGGCACCCGCCCGGATGGAGTTGTGGGTGATGTCGATGATGTGCAGGTCGAGACTTTTCACGTTACAGAATCACTTGTTCGCCCTGACGGAGAGCGTCCTTGAAGTTTTCAAAGCTGAAAGAGGGCATCTCCAGGACACTGTAGATCTTGCCGATGTCCTCGACATAATGGGCGTCGCTGCTCTGGATGAAGTTGAAATCGCTGAACCAGGGGCAGTCGTCCAAGAACTTGTAGTTGTTCCGCTTGCAGTAGTAACTCAACTCCAACGCATGGAACTTGAGGCCCGACGGGACGAATCCCAGCTGGGAGCTGAGGCTGAAGGTCGTGCGGTCGATATGGGCGGGAATGAAAATACCCCCGAGCTCATAGACCTTCTTCTGGAGTTCCAGCATCGGCAGGTCGAGGGCGTTGATCAGCAGGTGCGGGACCTCGTCCAAGACGTTCTCATCCTCATCCACCACCAGCTGGTAGCCGAACTTGTCCACATCGTTCTCGAAGAAGATGACCTTCGAGTCCAGGAAAGCCTGGAACTCGGCCAGTTTTTCCACCGTGGGCATGAAACCCAGGCAATGGACCTCCTCCTTGGTGGTCACCTCCGCGCCCATGAGCACATGGAGTCCCACTTTCTCCCCCAGACGCCGCGTCACGTCCGCGTTCAGGGTGGAGTTGTGGTCGGTCAGGCCGATGATATCCAGCCCCTTCGCCTTCGCCTGGGCGACGATGGCGGAGGGGCTCATCTCGATGTCCCCGCAGGGGGAAAGCACCGAGTGGATGTGCATATCGGCCCGGAACTGCATGGGCGCTATCCTATGAGGGCGTAGAGTTTGCCGCAGACCTGGTAGGTGGCATCCTTGCTGACGAGGATGCAGATGTCCTCGTCCTTGGCGTGTTCGAGCATGTCGTCGTCCGGCTGGCCGCCGCGTACGAGGATCACGGCCGGGATGTCCTTCAGGGAGGCGATGGCCGTGACGTTCTTATGGGTCTGCATCGTGATCCATACCTGGCCGGAACGGGCGTTGCCCATCACATCGCTCAGGAGGTCGGAGGCATAGGCCCCGGAGACTTCCACGTCCAGATTGGCCTCGTTCAGGCACTGCAGGTCCAGTTTTTCGATGATTTCCTTGACTGTCATATCACTTGTCTTCTTTGTTCTCCTTGTTGATTTCCTTGGTTTTGACGCGATCCCCCCAGATGCTCCGTATGGCGTCCTCGGAGGCCTGCGAATGGCGGTTGATGAAGATGCAGGTGTCGATGCCGGCATCCCCGCGGACGATGTCCTCGGCGAGGGCGGAGCAGGAAGGCGCCCCGCACGCCGAGCAGTTCACGCCCGGCAGGGCCTTCTCGATCTTCTTCATCCGCTCGGCCATCTTGAAGGCCTCGGCGAAGTTGTCGTTGAGCTTGAAGATGGACCGCGGCTTGATCTCGGGAATGGTCATCACGTCGATCATCTCCGGGGTCAGGGACGTGTCGTCCACGGTCGGCGTCCGGAGCTTGCTGCGCTCCAGGCGCTCAAACAGCCGCGCCCGGTACTCCAGCCGCTTGCGGGCCACGAACCGGTTGTTGATGGACAGCACGCCGCCCACGCAGCCCTGGTCGCACATCCGCATCTCCACCAGGCCCGGGGCGTCCACGGCGTCGTCTTCCAGCTTCTCCAGGAAGTCCAGGACGTTCTTCAGGCCGTCCACGGCGTAATGCGCGCCCTTGAAATGGGGCGCCTCGCCGCCGGAAAGGGACCACAGCACGTCCTTCGACGTGAGGGCGTGGTTGATGGGCTGGGCGCTCTTGTCCGAATCGTGGAGCATCAGCAGGACCTTGTTGTACAGGAAGTCCATGTTGATGACGCCCGACACATAGGTTTCCTTGCCGCTCACCGGATACTTGACCGCCGCGATCTTGGCCGCGCAGGGCGTCACGTAGAAGACACCGATGGACTGGCGGCTGGCGCCTTCGTCCATCAGGCGCTTCGTGATGACGCGGGAAGCAAGCTCCAGCGGGGCCCGCACATGGATGACATTGTCCACCAGCGAGGGGAAGCGCACCTGGATGAGGCGCGTGACCGCCGGGCAGTACGGGGAGATGAAGGTCGTGATCTCGGGGTGGTCGTCCATATACATGTTGTAGAGCTGGACCATGCGGCTCATTTCGTGCTCCACTTCATAGATATGGGTGAATCCCAGCTTCATGATGCAGGAATAGATCGCCTTCGTGTTGTACTTCTCCTCGAACTGGCCGATGAAGGTGGTGGGCACCAGGCACACCCGGTACCGGTAGTTGAACAGCCGTCCGAAGTCGTCCTGCTTGATGTAGATGGCCTTATGCGGGCACACCTGCATGCACTCCCCGCAGTCCACGCACTTGTTGTCATTGACGACCGCCTTCCCGTTCCGGATGCGGATGGCCCCGGTCGGGCAGGAGCGCATACAGGTGGTGCACCCCTTGCACAGGTAGTCATTGACCCTGAGCGAATGTCTGAAATAAGGTTCTCCGGAAGCCATGGTCTCAGATCAGGTAAACGGTCATGGTGACGGTGGTACCCACGCCCACCTCGGTGTCGATCTTCAGGTCGTCCGTGTTCTTCTTGATGTTCGGGAGGCCCATGCCGGCTCCGTAGCCCATCTCCCGCACCTTGGCGGAAGCCGTGGACCAGCCCTCCTGCATCGCGAGGTCCAGGTTGGGGATACCCGGTCCCTGGTCGGCGACAACCATGACAATCTTTTCCCCGTCGATGTCCACGTCGATGGTTCCGCCGTAGGCGTGCGCCACGGCGTTGATCTCCGCTTCGAAGAGGGCGACCACGGTACGCTTGATGTTGGCGGGATCCACGCCCAGCTGCTTGAGGGTGCGCTTGACGCTCGAGGAGGCCTGGCCGGCATCTGTGAAGTTGCCGCGTTCGATGTTGAAAGTGTAATGCATGGCTAGTAGAGGGGCTCAAGGCCGGCGGCATAGAGGATTCCGCTGAGCTTGAAGATACTGTACTTGGACTTGATAATGGTGATATCAGCGTCCTCGGCGAGTTCGAGCATGTCCTCGTCGGGCTGCTTGTCGCGGCCGATGAGGACGACCCGCAGGTCCGCCATCTCGCTGGTACGCATCGTCTGGTTGTTGCAGAGACCGGTGATGAGCACGGTGTCGTCCATGTGGAAACGCAGGACGTCGCTCATCAGGTCGGAGGCGAAAGCCTTCTTGACCTCATACGTCTCATCCACGGGCGCGCCGACGATCTCGCCGTCCACAAGTCTGGCTATTTCCTTGACTTTCATCGTGTTGGAATTTATTCGGGCCGACTCACCCAAGAGCCGGCCCGAAATGTGGTCATAGAAACTTGTCTTACTCGGCGTATTCGGCCAGGATCTCCTTGACGTGCTCGGGGACCAGACGGCCGTAGGTCTTGCCGTTGATGGTCATGACCGGAGCCAGACCGCAGGCGCCCACGCAGCGGAGGACGTCCAGGGAGAACTTGCCATCGTCGGTGACACCGCCTTCGGAGATCTTGAGCTCGCTCTTGAGCGCGTCCAGGATCTTCTCGGCGCCCTTCACGTAGCAAGCCGTACCCAGGCACACGGAAATGGCGTACTTGCCCTTCGGCTTCATGGTGAAGAAGCTGTAGAAGGAGACGACACCATACACCCGTCCGACGGGAATGCCCAGGCAGTCGGCAACCACCTGCTGGACTTCTTCGGGCAGAAAGCCGAAGTGCTCCTGCGTCTTGTGCAGGACATTGATCAGCTCACCCGGATTGTTGTCGAAAGACTCACAGATTTCCTTGATCTTCAGGAAATTGGATTCGGATATTTTAACTTTGGGTCCAACCATGGTTCAAAGGATTAATCGATGTCAAACTTGATTTTCTTGTCGAAGTAAATGGTGTGCAGCAGGTGATGCGACTTCTCGGAGCAAGGCTCGCCGTAGAACTCCTTGTAGATCGCCTGGACCTCGGGGTTCTCGTGGGACTTGCGGAGCGGCATCCGGCGGTCCGCCTCGTAGATTGCGGCGTGACGGGCCCGGATGATGGACGCGTCGCCGTGATGGTACGGCTGGCCGGCGCCGTCGATGCAGCCGCCCGGGCAGGCCATGACCTCCACGAAGTGGTACGGGCATTCGCCGGCCTTGATCTGCTCCATGATCATGCGCGCGTTCTTCAGGCCGTAGACGACGGCGACCTTCAGGTCGGCGACACCCGGGACCGGAATCGTGGCCTCACGGACACCGTCCAGACCGCGGACTTCTTCAAAGTCGATGCGCGGGAGGGTCTCGCCGGTCAGGACCTCGACGGCCGTACGCAGCGCGGCTTCCATGACACCGCCCGTGGCGCCGAAGATCACGGCGGCACCGGTGGATTCGCCCAGCGGGGAGTCGAACTCGGCGTCCGGCAGGCTGTTGAAGTCGATGTTGCAGATCTTGATGAGGCGCGCGAGCTCGCGGGTCGTGATGGAATAATTCACGTCCGGATCGCCGTTCACGCCGAGTTCCTCCCGTTCGCACTCGTACTTCTTCGCCACGCAAGGCATGACGGAGACGCAGACGAGGTTCTTGCGCGGGACGCCGATCTTGTCGGCGAAGTAGGTCTTCACCGTGGCGCCGAACATGCCCTGCGGGGACTTCGCCGTGGAAGGATAGTCGCGGAGCTCCGGATAGAACTTCTCGTAGAAATTCACCCAGGCCGGGCAGCAGGAGGTCATCACCGGGATCTTGACGTTCTTGTCGCCGGCGAGGTAAGCCTTGAGGCGGCCGATGACTTCCGTGCCTTCCTCCATGATGGTGAGGTCAGCGGACCAGTCGGTATCGAAGACATAGTCGAAGCCGATGGCCTTGAGCGCGGCCGCGATCTTGCCGGTGACGATGCTGCCGGCCGGCATGCCGAACTCTTCGCCGAGGGCCACACGCACGGCGGGGGCCACCTGGACGCAGGTCTTCACGTTCGGGTTCGCGATATCGCGGAGGATCTTGCCGGTGTTGTCCACCTCGGCGAGGGCGCCGGTGGGGCACACGGCGACGCACTGGCCGCAGAGGACGCAGTTGGTGTCCGTAAGGTTTTTGCCGAACGCGGTGGAGACCACGGCCGGGAAGCCTCTCTCGATGGCGCCGATGGCGCCGACGCTCTGGTACTCGTGGCACACGGACTCGCAGCGGCGGCACATGATGCACTTGTTCGCATCCCGGACGATGGAAGGAGAGAACTCCTTCGCATACTGGGACTGCTGACCCTTGTAGGGAATGTCGCGGATACCCATGTCCGCGGCCAGGGACTGGAGCTCGCAATGGCCGCTCTTGGGGCACTGGAGACAGTCATTGGGATGGTCGCTGAGCATGAGCTCGAGGACGGTCCGACGCGCGTTGAGCGCCCGGAACGAATTGGTCTTCACGACCATGTCCGGCATGCATTCGGTGATGCAGGCCGGGGCCAGATTCCTGCGGCCGACCACTTCCACCACGCACACGCGGCATCCGCCGGGGCGGTTTTCGAGGGCCAGGCCTTCCAGTTCGAAATGGCAGAGGGTAGGAATCTTGATACCCATCTGCTCGGCAGCTTTGAGAATGGTCGTACCGCGCGGCACTTCCACTTCCCGGTTGTCTATAGTCAATTTGATCGTATCCATGTATTGTTCCTCCCTTATCTAACGGTGATTGCTCCGAATTTGCACTTCTCGACGCAGGTACCGCACTTGATGCAGTCCAGCTGGTTGATGACGTGCGGGTTCTTGAGGGTGCCGCTGATGGCGCTGACGGGGCAAGCCCGGGCGCAGGCCGTGCAGCCCTTGCACTTGGCGGGGTCGATCATATACTTCTTGAGGGCCTTGCACTGGCCGGCACGGCACTTCTTCTCCGTGACGTGCTCCACGTATTCGTCCCAGAAGTTGTTGATGGTGGAGAGAACCGGGTTCGGGGAGGTCTGGCCGAGGCCGCAGAGGGCCGTGTCCTTGATGACCGCGGAGAGGTTCTTGAGTTCCTCGAGGTCTTCCATGGTGCCCTTGCCGTCGGTAATCTTGGTGAGGATCTCCAGGAGACGGCGGTTACCCACGCGGCACGGGGTGCACTTGCCGCAGGACTCGTCCACGGTGAAGCCGAGATAGAACTTGGCGATGGCGACCATGCAGTCGTCCTCGTCCATGACGATCATGCCGCCGGAGCCCATCATGGAACCCGCGGCCACGAGGCTGTCGTAGTCGATCGGGGTGTCCAGGTGCTTTTCGGTGAGGCAGCCGCCCGAAGGACCGCCGGTCTGGACGGCCTTGAACTTCTTGCCGCCCTTGATGCCGCCGCCGATCTCGTAGATGATCTCCCGGAGGGTGATGCCCATCGGGACCTCGATGAGGCCGACGTTGTTGATCTTGCCCGCGAGGGCGAAGACCTTGGTACCCTTGGACTTCTCAGTGCCGATGCTGGCGAACCAGTCCGCGCCCTTGTTGATGATGACAGGGATGTTCGCGTAGGTTTCCACGTTGTTCACGTTGGTCGGCTTGCCGAGGTAACCGGACTGGGCCGGGAACGGGGGTTTGAAGGTAGGCTCGCCGCGCTTGCCTTCCATGGAGTGGATGAGGGCGGTCTCCTCACCGCAGACGAACGCGCCGGCGCCGTAGCGGAGCTCGATCTCGAAATTGAAACCGGTGCCGAGGATGTCCTTGCCCAGGAGGCCGTACTCCTCGGCCTGCTGGATCGCGACCTGGAGACGGTGGATGGCGAGGGGATATTCCGCGCGGATGTAGATGAGGCCCTTGTCCGCGCCGATGCAGTAGCCGCAGATGGCCATGGCCTCGAGGATGGAGTGCGGGTCGCCCTCCAGGAGGGAACGGTCCATGAACGCGCCCGGGTCGCCTTCGTCCGCGTTGCAGACGACGTACTTCTGCTCGCCCGGACGGCTCTTCGCGGCGATCTCCCACTTCAGGCCGGTGGGGAAGCCGGCGCCGCCACGGCCGCGGAGGCCGGACTTCTTCGGGATCGATGAAACCGCAGTTGCGCAGGGCGATGCGGAGCTGCTTCTTGTAGAACTCCATGTGCTTGGAGTCGGGCACGCTCTGCTTGGTGTCCGGCGCCACATAGAGCAGGCGCTGGACCTTGCGGCCCTTGATGATGTGTTCCTCGATGATTTCCTTCGCATCGGACGGCTTGACCCGGGTGTAGAAGGTGTTGTCGGGGATGATCTTCACGATGGGACCTCTTTCGCAGAAGCCGAAGCAGCCGGTAATGACCACCTTGGCGAAATCGGTCAAGTCGTGGGCCACGAGCTCCTTGTTGAGTTCCTCAACGATCTCATGGCTTTGGGATGCGGAGCAACCTGTTCCACCGCAAACCAGGATATGCATTTTTACTGCCATAATCGCGCTTGGGGGAGATGAAGGTTAGATGGATCTGTAATTGGCGGGCAGGATGCCTTCGATGAGTTCGCCGCCGATGATGTACTTCTCGATGATTTCCTGGGCGCGCGGGATCTTCACGTCGCCGAAAACGACCGGGTCCTTTCCGGGGATGGTGACCTCGACGGTAGGTTCCGCATAGCTGTAGCCCATGTCGCCGACCTGCATGACCAGCGCCTTGATCTGCCGCTTGTCCAGTTCCGAGATGAGGTAGCTCATGGTTTCCTTCGCACCCGAGGCGATACCGCTGGTGGCCATGCCGACCTTGATTTGAATGATAGCATCGGAAGAGTCGCTGTTCTCGCGCATCGACATCCTCGACTGCATACCCTCTTTCATCTTGCGGAGGTCCGCAAGATTCCTGATTTTATCCATAGGGTTCCTCCAATTTAAGTGTGTTAATTGTTAATTATTGTTGTAATTTGGTTATAGTCTAAGCAAAGTGTTTTCAATTTGCTAATATAGGTAATAGTTTTCAAATTACCATCGATTTATCGTTCGTTTTTCGCAAAAAAAGGAGCCGGCCCGAAATGGGCCGGCTCCTGTGTCTGCGGGAACCGTATTCCTAGAACGGAAGGTCTTCCGCCCCGTCGGAATCGGCGGGCATGTCCTCGAGGGTGGGAGCCGGAGCCTGCGGATAGGCAGGGGCCTGCGCGGCGGGCCGGGCCTGCGGAGCAGGCTGGGCCGGGGCGGCGGGCTGGGCGCCGGCGGGCGCGATCTTCCAGATCTGGAGATCGTTGTACCAGCGGCCGTTGTACTCGCGGCTCTTGAGGTTGAAGGACACCTTGACCTTGTCACCGACCTGGTATTTGTCCAGGTCCTGGACCTTTTCCTGCCCCCAGGCCGTGAAACAGGCCTTGGCGGTGAAGTTGCCGTCGGGATACTCCAGGATGAACTCCTGCTTGGCCCACGGGCCGCGCGCGGAGCTCCCGGACTGGACGGGAAGCTTCTGGGCGAGGGTTCCTTCGATTTCGAGTGCCATGGCGCTTACTTCTTGACGGGTTCTTCGACCGGGGCGACGAAGTTGCCGACCTTGTTCAGGGTCACGTCGAAGACGAGCGTGGAGTTCGGAGCGATGCCGCGGGTGCCGTACTCGCCGTAAGCGAGGTCGCCGGGGATGACGAGCTTCACCTTGCCGCCTTCACCGATGAGCTTCAGGCCTTCGCCCCAGCCCTTGATGACGCGGTTGAGGGTGAAGTTGATGTCCTGGTTCTCGTCGAACACGGTGTCGTCGAGCAGGGTGCCCTTGTAGTCGACCCACACGGTATCCTGGTCGGAAACGGCCTTCTTCTCGTTACCGGGCTCGATGATCTTGTAGGCGAGACCGCTCTCGGTCTTCTGCGCGCCTTCTTCCTTCAGGAACTCCTCGATGAACTTCGCACCCTTCTCGGTGTTGAGGGCGCCGGTGTAGGCGCGACGCTTCTGGATGTAGCCGTCCAGCACTTCGTTCATCTGGTTGGGATCGACCTTGAACTGCTTGAAGAAGGTGGAATCCTGCATGTTGCCCTTTGCATTGATGAAGTCCTTCATGCCCTTGAGCATCTCGTTGTAGTTGATCTCACCGAAGTCGTTGCCCTTGATCCAGGAACCGAAGTTGACACCGATCAGGTAGCTGGTGGAATCGGTCAGGGACTTGCTGGGAAGAAGGTCGCGAACTTCCTTGCTTCCTTCCGCGGCGGGGGTGCCGCAAGCCACCATCAGCACAGCGGCTGACGCGATGGCGAAAATCTTGGAAATCTTCATGTTTTATTGATTTTTGACAAGTTTCAAACTGGTCCCGGCCCGTTTGGAGCCATTATCCTGCAAATATACGGCTTTTTATTCAAATAATATCAAAAAATAATTTTTCGACTTCTCCGGGGCTATGATTTGCTTTTCTTGTCGGTTTTTGTTAAATTTAGACCGAAAACCACGAAACTATGGCCATCGACTCCGCTATCCTCCAGTCCAAGTTGAAGCATTTCTTCGGCTTCGACGCGTTCAAGGGTGACCAGGAGCGCATCATCCGGCATCTGGTGGACGGCGGCAACGCCTTCGTCCTGATGCCGACGGGCGGCGGCAAATCCCTGTGCTACCAGCTCCCCGCCCTGGTGATGGAAGGCACGGCCATCGTCATCTCCCCGCTCATCGCCCTGATGAAGAACCAGGTCGACGCCATCCGGGGCTTCGTGGAATCCGGCGACGGCATTGCGCATTTCCTCAACTCCTCCCTGAGCCGTACCCAGGTCGCCGAGGTCCGGGAGGACCTCCTGAGCGGGGTCACCAAGCTCCTGTATGTCGCCCCGGAATCGCTCACCAAGGAAGAGAACATCGCCCTCCTGAAGGAGATCCACATTTCCTTCTACGCCGTGGATGAGGCGCACTGCATTTCCGAATGGGGCCACGATTTCCGCCCGGAATACCGGAAGATCCGGTCCATTATCGAGGATATCCAGCCGGCCCCGGTCATCGCCCTCACCGCGACGGCCACGCCCAAGGTCCAGAGCGACATCCTCAAGAACCTCCGCATCACCGACGCCACCGTCTTCAAGTCCTCCTTCAACCGCCCGAACCTCTACTACGAAGTCCGGGACAAGGTGGACACCGAGAAGGATATCATCCGCTTCATCCGCCAGAATCCCGGCAAGTCCGGCATTATCTACTGCCTCAGCCGAAAGAAGGTGGAAGAACTGGCCCAGCTGCTGTCCATCAACGGAATCCAGGCACTCCCCTACCACGCCGGCCTGGACGCGAAAACCCGCGCCGAGAACCAGGACCGCTTCCTGATGGAAGACATCCAGGTAATCGTCGCGACCATCGCCTTCGGCATGGGCATCGACAAGCCCGATGTCCGGTTCGTCATCCACTATGACATTCCCAAAAGCATCGAGGGTTATTACCAGGAGACCGGCCGCGCGGGCCGCGACGGCCAGGAAGGCCTCTGCATAACCTACTACAGCTACAAGGACATCCAGAAACTGGAGAAGTTCATGCAGGGGAAACCCGTGGCGGAGCAGGAGATCGGCAAGCAGCTGCTCAGCGAGACCGTCGCCTACGCGGAATCCAGCCAGTGCCGCCGGAAGCTGCTGCTCAACTACTTCGGCGAGGACTATCCGCAGGACAACTGCGGCTGCTGCGACAACTGCCTGCACCCGAAGGCGAAGTTCGACGGACGCGAGGAGATGTCCCTCGTCATCGAACTCATCGAATCCCTGCCGGAGCATTTCAAGATCGAACACATCGCCGGCATCCTCGCCGGCGTCCCCAACGCCCTCATCAAGTCCTACCACCACGACAAACTGGAGCTCTTCGGCGCCGGCAAGGACCGGGACGTCCGCTTCTGGTCGGCCGTCATCCATCAGGGCCTCGTGCTGCACTTCCTGGACAAGGACATCGACAATTACGGCCTTATCCGCGCCACGGACGAAGGCCTGGACTTCTTCCTCAACCCGCACGAGCTGATGCTGGTGGAGGACCGCACCTTCTCCGCCGAAGGTGACGATGACGACGACGACCCGGCGGCCGTCCGCGGTGGCGGAGGCGGCGACCAGGTCCTCCTCACCATGCTCAAGGACCTCCGCAAGGACGAGGCCCGCAAGCGCGGCCTCCAGCCTTGGATCCTGTTCACGGACCCGTCCCTGGAGGACATGTCCATCCTCTATCCCCTCACCTTCGAGGAGCTCCGCGGCTGTCAGGGCGTCGGCGAAGGCAAGGCCCGCAAGTACGGCAAGCCCTTCCTGGACCTCATTTCCCGCTACGTGGAGGAGAACGAAATCCTCCGCCCGGACGACTTCGTGGTGAAGTCCGTCGCTTCCAAATCGGGCAACAAGGTGTACATTATCCAGAGCATTGACCGCAAAATGGCCCTCGACGACATTGCGGCCGCCAAAGGCCTGGACCTGGACGAACTCCTCACCGAAATCGAAGCCATCGTCTCCACCGGCACCCGCCTGGACATCAACTACTACATTGAGGAACACCTCGACGAGGACGTCGTGGACGAAATCTACGACTGGTTCAAGGAAGAAGCCGCCTCCGACTCCCTGGAGGAAGCCTACGCCGCCCTCCGCGGCGATTACGAGGACCTCGAAATCCGCCTCGTCCGCATCAAGTTCCTCTGCGAGGTCGCGAACTAACCGCCCGCCGAGCCGCCGGCCTGCACGCCAGCACGCCATTGCGGCCTCCACCCCGCCTCCTGCCCTTTCCTCAACCTGCCCCGAACGTGGGTTGGGAACCGCCAAATTAGTAATATCTTGAATATCATTAAGTTGCAAAATAAAAGGTACCCAACCTCGTCTTGCTTTGTAAGGTTCGGAACCTAACTCTACGTAAGCGCTTGATTAATAACAATTCCCGAAGAACACGGTTCCGAACCTTTTCAAAGAAGCTGGTCCAAGACGGAAGGATCGATGCCCAGCAAGCGTGCAATCTGCTTTTTGGGACTGGCGAAGCGCCGGGCAAGTGTACGGGCCAACCACAGCATGTTTTTCCGATCCAACTGGTGATAGGATTCCACGTGGAGTTCATTCGCGCAAACGGCCTTTATCTTCTCTTGCATCTCCGCATCGGTGAACGTCAACTGCTCCTCGATGCCATGCGCCTGTTCCACGGCAGACTCCAGATCAAACCGTCTCAGACGGTCAAAAAAAACAAGGCTGCTTCCAATCTTCAGTTCCACTGTCCGGTAGTCCACAAAGCATTTGTTCAAGATGCGTCCATCGACATGTTCCCATTCCGCCGGCATCTTGACATGCGTCCCGAACAATCGCTTCACCGCCTTCGATCCCGGCAATGGGGAGCCGTGCAGTAAGGGAAGATAAGGGTTGAAGTAACATTCGAACGGAGACCAGGGATATGAATAAGGGCTGCCGATGCGAGCCTTATAACTATTCCGGAGCAGGTAACATACTTCATTCAGGAGCATGTTCCTGTCCACGACCGCCTGTACGTCGGAAGCCTGGAGTTTCAGGATGCCGGACACGCCATATTTCAATTCCAGCATCCTGGCTATCCGATGTAAAACCCAGGCGAAAAAGGCAAGGCAATCGGTATACCTTCCCAACAGCAGAAGGTGGATATGGTTATCCATCAAGGCATAGCACAAGACCTTGACCGGATATTTCAAGGTAGCGAGCGCAATCGTATTGGAACCTTGCACAAAGTCTGCTTCATCACGGAACAGCAGTGAACGCTCCAAATGGTCCGTCGTGAACAGATAGATTCCTTTTCTTCCCGTGAAGGGATCTTTGAACTCACTGATTCTCATTTCTTCTTTTCGAGAGTGGCCAGGTTTGGCACCAATCCAGACATAAAATACACATTTTCAATAAGTTGGTGGTTCTATGGTTCCCAACCTCACTTTGAAAGAACAGATTGGGAACCGGCGTATGTGTAACGGTTTGTATATTACTTAGTTACATGGGAAATGGTTCCCAACCTATCTCACAAAAACCAGATTACTCCGCAATGGGAACTTCGCCCGAAGCTTCGCCTAACGCGCTGTCCGGCAGGATGGCGGCGCGGAGGAGAATGAGGCGGCGCAGGATGGCGCCCTCAGTGCGACCGAAGACGGCGGCGAGTTCGGCGAAGGAGATTCCATCGCGGTACAATTTTACCAGGGTGTGCTCGTCCTCGGGCGTCCAGGGCTTCGCCGCCGGTTTCGGGACGTACAAGCCCAGGGACTGGAGCTTCATCTTGATGGCATTGGGAGAGCGGCCCAACTGGGCGGCCATGTCAGCGCGGGTGACCCCGTCGGCGGCCATCTGCCGGAGCTCTTCCGCCTCTTCGGCCGTCCAGGGTTCATTGAACTTGGCGTAGCGGCTTTTCAGGTCGGCAAACTGTTCGGGAGAAAGGAAAAACGATTTCATAGTCAACAACTTATATACTCCGGACGGCAGGCGGGGCGCCCGGTTCCCCGGTCTTTTCGTGGCAGGGGCAAGTTACGGAGGAAGAGCCGTGTTCGCAAAAAGGGAAACAGATAAGAATGGGAATCGGCACCCCAGCCGCCTGCGACGGGGAATCCGGTATCGACATTTCAACAAAATCCAATGGATTTTGCGCAAAAAACGCTATCTTTGAGAATTGAACAACCACAAATCGACATGGTAAGAGTAAAACCCTTCGCGGCCATCCGCCCGCCGAAAAACCTGGTCACCGAGGTGGCCGCCCCCCCGTATGACGTCCTGAACTCCGAAGAGGCCTGCGCCATGGCCGGAGAAAAGTCACTCCTGCATATCACCAAGCCGGAAATCGACTTCGCCCCCATCGCCGGCGAGCACGAGCAGCGCACCTACGACAAGGCCGTGGAGAACTTCAAGGCCTGGCGCGCCAAGGGATGGCTCGTCCAGGATCCCAAGCCCATGTACTATGTCTATGCGCAAACGATGGGCAAGCGCACCCAGTTCGGCCTTGTCCTCTGCGCCCACACCGACGACTACGCCGAAGGCATTATCAAGAAGCACGAACTCACCCGCAAGGACAAAGAGGACGACCGCATGATCCACGTCCGTATCCAGAACGCGAACATCGAACCGGTCTTCTTCGCCTTCAAGGACAACGCGGAACTCGCCGCCATCGTCGCAAAAGCCGCCGCGGGCAAGCCCGAGTACAAGTTCGTGGACGAGAACAAGTTTACGCATACCTTCTGGGTGATTGACGACGACGCCACGATCGCCCGGATCACGGAGATCTTCACCACCCAGGTCGATGCGTTCTACGTGGCCGACGGCCACCACCGCACCGCCGCAGCCGCCCGCGTGGGCGCTGAGAAGCGGGCCCAGAACCCGAACCACACCGGCAACGAGGAGTACAACTACTTCATGGCCGTGTGCTTCCCGGAGAGCGAGCTCGCCATCATCGACTACAACCGCGTGGTCAAGGACCTGAACGGCTTCACGCCGGAGGAATTCCTGAAGGCGCTGGAGGAGGATTTCGAGGTGAGCCTCGCCACCAAGCCGCGCTGCGGCCGTCCGGCGAAGCCGTATGCCCCGACCCAGTTGCACAACTTCTCCATGTACCTCGGCGACAAGTGGTACAGCCTCACTGCCAAGCCCGGCCGTTATGACGACAACGATCCGATCGGCGTGCTGGACGTCACGATCCTCTCCAACCTGGTGCTGGACAAGCTGCTGGGTATCAAGGACCTCCGTACGGACAAGCGCATCGACTTCGTCGGTGGCATCCGCGGGCTCGGCGAGCTCGCCCGCCGCGTGGACTCCGGCGAGATGAAGGTCGCCTTCGCCCTCTACCCGGTCTCCATGCAGCAGCTCATCAACATCGCCGACACCGGCAACATCATGCCGCCCAAGACCACCTGGTTCGAGCCCAAGCTCCGTTCCGGCCTGGCGATCCACGAGCTGGTGTAGCCCCCCGTCCCAAACACGAAAAGCCCGGCGCTGTGATGGCACCGGGCTTTTTGCTGGCTGGCTGTGCGCCTACTTGTTCACCTGGAACTTCGTGTTGCCGGTGGCGAAGAAGTCCGCGATCTGGCGGGCGGCGGCGAGGCCGGCGTTGACGTTGGCTTCGGAGGTCTGGGCGCCCATCTTCTTGGGTGTGGCGAAGACGCGGTAGCCGAACTTCTTGGTGAGCTGGTCGTAGTTGTCGGGCATGACGTCGGTGACGTACTTGAGGTCCTCACGCTCCTCCAGGGCCTTCAGGAGGCCTTCCTCGTCGATGACTTCCTTGCGGGCGGTGTTCACGACCGTCGCTCCCTTCGGCATCTTCATGAGGAGGTCATAGCCGATGCTGCGGATGGTGGTCGGCAGGGCCGGAATGTGGATGGAGAGGTAGTCGGACGCCGCATAGAGCTCTTCCACGGAGTGGACGGGCTCGGCGCCGCCGGCGATGATCTGCTCGTCGGTGAGGAACGGGTCCAGGGCGGTGATCTTCATGCCGAGGGCCTTCGCCTTCTGGCCGACCAGCCGGCCCACATTGCCGTAGGCCTGGACGCCCAGGCGCTTGCCCTGCAGCTCGCTGCCGGTGGCCGGGGTGAAGTGCGTGCGGGCCATGAAGATCATCAGGCCGAGGGCGAGTTCCGCCACGGCATTGGAGTTCTGGCCGGGGGTGTTCATCACGACGACCTTCGCGGCGGTCGCGGCGGCCAGGTCGACGTTGTCGTACCCGGCGCCCGCGCGGACGACGATCTTGAGTTTCGGGGCGGCGGAGATGACCTCGGCCGTCACCTTGTCGGAGCGGATGATGATGGCGTCGACATCGGCCACGGCGGCGACGAAGTCGCTCTGCTCGGCATATTTCTCCAGCTTCACGACCTCATGGCCGGCTTCCGTGAGAATCTTCACGATCCCTTCCACTGCCTTGGCAGCAAAAGGCTTCTGGGTGGCAAGTAAGACTTTCATATTATTTCTTCAAAGCTTCAAATTCCTTCATGCAGTCGACCAGGGCCTGGACATCCTCGATGGAGCAGGCGTTGTAGAGGGAGGCGCGGAAGCCGCCGACGGAGCGGTGGCCCTTGATGCCCACCATGCCGCGTTCCTTCGCGAAGGCGAAGAACTCGTCCTGCAGGGCCTCCTTGCCGGGAGCCATCACGAAGCAGACATTCATCAGGGAACGGTCCTCCTTCACGGCGGTGCCGATGAACATGGAGTTGCGGTCGATCTCGTCATAGAGGAGGGCGGCCTTCTTCTTGTTGATCTCGTACATGGCCTCGACGCCACCGATGGACTTCAGCCACTTGAGGGTTTCCTTCATCACGAAGATGGCGAACACCGGCGGGGTGTTGAACATCGAGAGCTTGTCGATATGGGTGCGGTAGTCGAGCATCGTCGGGATGTAGCGGCTCACGCGGCCGAGGGCGTCCTTGCGGACGATGGCGAAGATGACGCCGGCAGGGCCGACGTTCTTCTGCGCACCGCCATAGATGAGGTCATACTTGGAAACATCGACCGGACGGGACATGATATCGGAGGACATGTCGGCGATGAGCGGGCACGGGACGTCGAGGTCCTCGTGGATCTCGGTGCCGTAGATGGTGTTGTTCGTGGTGATGTGGAGGTAGTCGAGGTCCGCCGGGATCTCGAAACCCTTCGGGATATAGGTGTAGTTCTTGTCCTTGGAGCTGGCGATGGCATAGGCGTCACCGATGCCCTTGGCCTCCTTGAGGGCCTTGCTGGCCCACACGCCGGTGTCCAGGTAAGCGGCCGCGGCCTTCTTCTCCAGGAAGTTCATCGCGACATAGAGGAACTGGAGGGAGGCGCCGCCGCCGAGGAAGACGACCTCGTGCGTATCGGGAATATGGAGGAGCTCCTTCCACAGGGCGCGGCACTCATCCATCACGGCGTCCCACTCCTTCGTGCGGTGGGAGATGCAGAGGACGGACATGCCGGTGCCGCTGAAATCCTTCAGGGCTTCGATGGTGTTGTCGATGGCAACCTGCGGGAGGAGGCAGGGGCCTGCATTGAAAACGTGAACCTTTTTCATTTCTAAAAAAAATAGTTATCGATTGAATTCCGAAAGTTACTGAATTAATATGGATTTTCCTTATTTTTCTTCCAGTTTCGCAAGCTCTTCCATCCTTTTCCTGAAATCTTCCTCCCAGGCGAGCCGCACGCGGACCTCCAGCGCGCATTCCATCCCGAAATCCTGTGCGGAAGGGGTCAGGCCCATGTCCTTGAGAACCTTCATCACCCCGTTCATCGACAGGTAGTCGAAGGTAACCCGGAAGGTCTTGCCGGCGACCTTGTCGATGACCTCCGCCTGCGCGAGCGCATCGGCCGTGGAGGTCTTATACGCCCGGATCAGACCCGGAATCCCGAGCTTGATGCCGCCGAAGTACCGGACGACCACCACGAGGATGTCGCTCAGGCCCATCGAATCGATCTGGCCCAGGATCGGACGGCCCGCCGAACCGGAGGGCTCGCCGTCGTCGTTGGCCCGGAAACGGTCCCCTTTGTAGCCCAGGCGGTAGGCGTAACAGTGGTGCCGGGCATCGTGGTACTCCTTCTTCAGACCGGCCACGATATCCTTCACTTCCTCCTCCGTTTCCACCGGATAAGCGAGTGCGATAAAGCGGGAGCCGTTGTCCTTGAACAGCCCCTCGCTCCGGGCTGCGATGCTCCGGTATGCGTCGAAATATTCCACTTGCACGAAAGTAGCTTTTTTTAGGGAATTTTGCAATCGGGACGGATTTTTATTGTATCTTTGATTTCCGAAAACAAGACTTGACAGCGACTATGGTATTCCGACTCAGAGTCACCTTGACCGGTATCAAGGGCTTCTTCCGAATCTATCACGTGAACGGCGCTACGACGCTGTACACCCTCCATAAGCAGATGCGCGCCGATATGGAATTCCCGCAGGACCAGCTCATCATGTTCAAGGCCCTTGACGTCGAGGGCGCCGTGGTGGGCCGTTACGGCCTGTTCGACCTGGGCTCCGGCACCGTGGACCAGGTCTCCCTGGAAAAGGCCGTCAAGGCCGGCGCCACCGACTTCGTCTACTTCTACGACGTCACGAACCGCAAGAGCGTGAACATCACCGTGGAAGGCGAGGTGGAAGGAGCCGTCGTCAACCCTGACTCCCCCTTCATCGCGGAGTCCAAGGGTCCCAACCCCATTGAATTCGAGAACGGCTATGTCGCCTACGAGGACCTGCCCGACGAGCAGCGCCACCTCCCCGGCGAGAACAAGGGCGGTCTGGACTTCGACGATGACGAAGACTTCGACGACGAGGAAGAAGAGGAAGAGGAGGAGGACGACGACGAGGACGGCAAGGAAATCTACGACGAGAACGAATAACGGATGGGCAGGCGGCTCCTGGTGATCCTCGGCCCGACTGCCGTCGGCAAGACCGACTACAGCATCGAGAAGGCGCTGGAGTACGGAAGTCCCGTCATCTCCTGTGATTCCCGTCAGTTTTACAAGGAAATGCGCATCGGCACGGCCGTTCCTACCGAGGAACAGCGCGCGCGGGTGCGCCATTATTTCATCCAGGACCGCTCCGTCACGGTCAATTACACCGCCGGCATGTACGAGGCGGAGGCCCTCGACCTGATCAGCCGCCTCTTCGACGAAGGCCACGAAACACTGGTGGTGACCGGCGGTTCCATGCTCTACATCGACGCCCTATGCTACGGCCTGGACGATTTCCCCGAGGTTCCCATGATGCTGCGCGAGCACCTCATGGAGTGCCTCCGCGACGAAGGGGTGGACGTACTGGCTGACCAGCTCAAGGAACTGGACCCCATCACCTACGGCGAGATCGACCTGTCCAACGGGCAGCGCGTCATCCGCGCCCTGGAGGTGTGCTTGTACACCGGACAGCCTTTTTCTTCCTTCAAGACCCGGAGTTTCAAGGAGCGGGAGTTCGAAATCGAGAAAATCGGCCTCCAACGGCCCCGGGAGGAATTATACGCGCGCATAGACACCCGCGTACTGAGAATGATGGATGAAGGGTTGGAAGCCGAAGCCCGGGGTCTCCTCCCGTACCGCGACCTGCCAGCCCTCCAGACAGTGGGCTACCGCGAAATGTTCGACTATTTCGACGGGAAACATGACCTGGAGGAGACGGTCCGTCTCATCCAGCGGAACACCCGGCACTACGCCAAGCGCCAGCTCACCTGGTGGCGCCGCGACCCGTCGATCCGGTGGGTCGACGCGGAATAGATTCCCGGTCAAGCCGGGAATGACGGACTTTGACCGGGAAAACAGTCGTCATGGCCGGCTTGACCGGCCATCTTCTATTTTTCAATGACGAAGACCGTGAAGCACTGCGGCGGGACCGTCGCGGTGAGGGACTTGCCCTCGCCGGCGAAGGCGGCCTTCACGGGTGCGATGCGGGCGGGATCGTCCAGGGTATTATCTTCATAGAGGAGCCCGGAAGTGAAATTGATGCGTTCCACCGCCTTCACGATTTCTTTCTTCTTCAGACCGCTGAACGCGAATTCCACGTCCTGCGCCTTTTCGGAGGTATTGATCACCTTCACATAGACCTTGTCCCCGTCCTTCACGGCGCTGGCGAAGAGGCCGTCCTGACCTTTAGCGCCGGTGACATTGACACCGTTCATCTTGAGCGTCAGCACGTTCTGGCCCTTGTACTGGCCGTACAGCTGCTGCACGTGCCAGCTGGCGGTGCGCATGGAGCGGAGGTTGTCGAACCAGATGAGGTCCGGACGCCACTGCCAGCCCTCGACGTGGGCGAACAGCGGGGCGTAGGTAGCCATGTGCACGATGTCGGCGTTGCGCTCAATGGTGGTCATGAAGGTCGCTTCCAGAAGGGAGGCGTGGAAGTGGTTGAACTTCCGGCCGGCACCGTGGCAGGCGTATTCGCCGGCGAACACCTTCGGGCCTTTGCGGTCATAATTGTCATAGCGGGCGCCCTGGGCCAGGAACCAGGTCTCCGGACGGTAGAAATGCTCGTCCACGAGGTCGGCGCCCAGGCGCTTCATCTCGGGCCAGAGATAGTCGAACTGGTCGCCCTCGGAATTCGGGCCGCTGGAACCGACAATCTTGATGTCCGGATACGCGGCGCGGATGGCCTTCACGAAGGGCTCCAGATGCTCCGGATAAATCGGATCCCACTGTTCGTTGCCGATGCCGATGTACTTGAGGTTGAACGGAGCCGGATGGCCCATGTCGGCGCGGACCTTCCCCCAGGTGGAGGTCACGGGGCCGTTTGCGAACTCGATAAGGTCCAGGGCGTCCTGGATGAAGGGTTGGAGCTCGTCCACCGGGCAGTGGGCCGACGGATCGTCATTCTGGAACTGGCAGGCCAGGCCGCAGCTCAGGATGGGAAGCGGTTCGCTGCCGATCTCCTCCGAGAGCTGGAAGAACTCGAAGAAGCCGAGGCCGTAGCTCTGGTAATAGTCCGGATAGAAGCGGTGCGGGAAGGTATACTCCCAGCGGTTCTCGTTGATGGGCCGGTTCTCCACAGGACCCACGGTATTCTTCCAGTTATAACGGGTCGGGAGATCCGTACCCTCCACGATGCAACCGCCGGGGAAGCGGAAAATGCCGGGCTTGAGGTCCGCCAGGGCCTGTGCCAGGTCCTTCCGCATGCCGTTGCGGTGCCCCTTCCAGGTGTCCGTCGGGAACAGGGACACGTGCTCGAGGTCCACGGTCTTGCGGTCGCCCACGAGGAAGATGCGGAGGACCGCCTTCTCCAGCGTCGTATCGGGTTTCAGGATTACCTCATACTGCTTCCACTCCTTGCCGGCAATCTTCAGGGGCTCCTGGCAGACGAACTGGTCCTCGCCCATCGAGGCGGTGTTCACCAGTTCGATCCGCAGTTCCGAGGCGCCGCCGTCCGGGACGCGGGCCCAGACAGTGAAACGGTAGGTGTCCCCGCCTTTCACGCCGATGCCAAAGAATCCTTCGTTGTCCAGGCCGGTCCACTTGTGGGGATGGCCGGGATCGACGAGGCGGACATAATGCGGGCAGCGCTCGAAGGGACCGTCATTCCAGACTTCCACCGTGCCGAAGGCTTTCCAGCCCTGGAGCGGGTCGTTCGGGAACTCGAAGGAACGGTTTTTCACGAGCTCGGCGTACAGGCCGCCGTCGGCCGCGTAGTTGATATCCTCGAAGAATATGCCGTACATCGTGGGCTGGATGGGCGCTCCGACCTTCTTGAGGTCGATGTCCATGCGGTGGACCTGGGCGGAAGCGACCAGGCCCAGCAGGAGGGCCGAAGCGACGAGCAGGAAGCGGTTGCGAATCATCATCTCTAGGTGGTTTATGTGGTTGGATTTTCAAATTTACGCAAAAATATGTAAGTTTGAGCGATGAGGCGAAACAGTTCCTCACGCTGACCGCAGGTGGTAAGACCGTCGTCGTAGTCGTTTCCCACGAAGTGGACTGGGAAGCGTCTCCCCGTCAGGAAACGGTCGTGTATGCAGGAACCGAAAAGTCCCTGAACGCCACCTGGTGGGGAAAGAAGGTCAAGTGACCCTTTCCCGGGAGAATTGGTTTTTTCTTCATAGCAAATGAATGATTTTTCGCACGCGGTACGCGCGAAAACACCTATTTTTGTGATTAAAGACTAATAACCTGATAATGATTATGATAAAGAAGACACTGACCCTCATCGCGGCGCTCGCCGCCGCCCTCACCGCCTTTGCGCAGGTCAAGGTTTCCGTCCACGAGACGGCGCAGGACCAGCCGGTCATCCCGGCCGAGATTTACGGACAGTTCTCCGAGCACCTCGGGAAGTGCATCTACGAGGGCATCTGGGTGGGCAAGGATTCCTCCATCCCGAACGTGGACGGCTACCGCACGGACGTGCTGGAGGCCTTCAAGGCCCTGAAAGTCCCCGTGCTGCGCTGGCCGGGCGGCTGCTTCGGCGACGAGTACCACTGGATGGACGGCATCGGCCCGCAGGAGAACCGCAAGAAGCTCGTGAACAACAACTGGGGCAGCACCGTGGAGGACAACTCCTTCGGCACCCACGAGTTCCTGAACCTCTGCGAGATGCTGGGCATCGAGCCCTACATCAGCGGCAACGTGGGTTCCGGCACCGTCGAGGAGCTGGCCAAGTGGGTCGAATACATGACCGCCAAGGAAGGTTCCATGGCCGAGCTCCGCGCCAAGAACGGCCGGAAGGAGCCATGGAAGGTCAAGTACCTGGGCGTCGGCAACGAAAGCTGGGGCTGCGGCGGCGACATGACCGCGGACTACTACTCCGACGTGTACAAGCGCTACGCCCTCTACGCCCGCAACTACAGCGGCAACAGCCTGTACAAGGTGGCCTGCGGCGCTTCCGACTACGACTACAACTGGACGAAGGTGATGATGCAGAACGCCCGCACGAAGATGGACGCCCTGTCCCTGCACTACTACACCTGCAAGGGCTGGACGGGCAGCAAGGGCTCCGCAACGCAGTTCACCACCGACGAGTACTACAACGTCCTCGCGAAGACCTGCGAGATCGAGGAGGTCCTGAAGAACCACTTCGCCATCATGGACGCGTACGACCCGGACAAGAAGGTCGCCCTCATCCTGGACGAATGGGGCACCTGGTTCGACGTCGAGCCCGGCACCAACCCCGGCTGGCTGTTCCAGCAGAACACCATGCGCGACGCGATGGTCGCGGCCCTGAACCTCAACATCTTCCAGAAGCACACCGACCGCCTGAAGATGGCGAACATCGCCCAGATCGTGAACGTCCTGCAGGCCATGGTCCTCACCGACGGCGAGAAGATGGTCCTCACTCCGACCTACCACGTTTTCCGGATGTTCAACGTCCATCAGAACGCGACGTATGTCGATCATGGACGACTTCAGCGCCTGCGTCTCCCGCGACGCCGCCGGCAAGCTCCATGTCTCCCTGGCGAACCCGTACCTGGACAAGCCCGTCACCGTGGAGCTCGCCTTCGACCAGCTGAAGCCGAAGACCGTCACCGGCGAGATCCTCAAGGCCGACAAGATCAACGCGTACAACGAGTTCGGCAAGGCCCCGGCCGTCGCCCCCGCCGCCTTCACCGGTGCGAAAGCGACCGGCAAGGGCGTGAAGCTCACCCTGCCTGCCGCCTCCGTCGTCGTCCTGGAAATCCAATAATAAGATGAAACACAGTCTCTTGCTGCTTGCAACCTCCTGCCTCGTCATCGCGGCAGGTTGCACTGCGTCACCGAAGGAACAGGTGGCCGTGAATCCGCTGACCTATACGGACATTCCCGACCCGGACATCATCCGCGTGGGGGAAGACTACTACATGGTCTCCACCACGATGTACTTCTGCCCGGGTGCGCCCATCATGCACTCCCGTGACCTCGTGCACTGGGAGATTGTGAGCTACATCTATGACGTCATCGAAGACGATGACATCTACAACCTCCGGAACGGCCGGAACGCCTACGGCAAAGGCCAATGGGCGACGACGCTCCGGTACCACGACGGCACCTATTACGCCCTGTTCGTCGCGAACGACCAGCAGAAGACGTACATGTACCGCACGAAGGACATCGTGAACGGGCCGTGGGAACGGAACGTCATCGAGGGTTACTTCATGCACGACGCCTCCCTGCTGTTCGAGGACGGCCGCCTCTGGGTGGTCTGGGGCAACGGAAACCTGAACCTCGTGGAGCTCGAGCCGGACGGTAGCGCCGTCAAGGCGGGCACGGAGGCCGAACTCCTCATCGAGTCCCCTCGCGAAGGCTGGAACCTCCGGGCGGAGGGCGCGCATTTCTACCACATCGGCGATTACTACTACGTGCTGGAGATCGACTGGCCACGGGATAAGCCCCGTACGGCGACGGCCTGGCGCAGCAAGGACATCCATGGACCGTATGAGTCCAAGGTCGTGCTCCAGGGAACCCTGGGTGGCCGCGGCGACGGAATCGCGCAAGGTCCGATCGTCGAGACGCAGCACGGCGACTGGTACGCCGTCCAGTTCCAGGACCACGGTGCCGTGGGCCGCATCCCCTGCCTCCAGCCCGTCACCTGGGTGGACGGCTGGCCGATCATGGGCGAGAACGGCGTCCCGCTGGAGGAAGTGACCGTGAACCTACCGCCGCAGGGCCGCGACTATGTCTGGGACAATGACGAGTTCGACAGTGCGAAGCTCGCGCTCGTCTGGCAGTGGAACCACAAGGCGCCGGAGGGATGGTCGCTCACCGAGCGGCCGGGCTGGCTGCGGCTGCGCGCGGCGCAAGCCACCGGCCTCGCCGACGCCCGCGGCACGCTCACCCAGCGCACGGTCGGCCCCCGCTGCATCAGCGAGACTTACCTGGACGCCACTGGGATGAGGCCCGGCGACGAAGCAGGTCTCGCCGCGTTCCAGAGCGGCAACGCCCGCGTCGGCGTCCGTGTCGACGCAAACGGCCAGCGGTTCATCGTCGTGCACCGGAACGGCCGATCCTTCTCCCGCGGCGCGGATGGAAGGCGCGTCTTCGAGAGCATCGACGAAGACCTCGCCGTCATCCCGCTGGTGGGCGACGGCCTGTGGATGCGCATCAACTACGTCTTCACCCCGCAGGAAGAAGGCGAGGATGCCGACACCGCCATCTTCAGCTGGTCCACCGACGGAAAGGAATGGATTGCTGCCGACTACAAGCTTCCCATGCGCTTCACGCTGGACTACTTCACCGGCTACCGGAGCGCTCTCTACCACTTCAACACCCTCGGAGAGGGTGGCATCGCGGACTTCGACTGGTTCCACCAGTGGACGTACTAACGCCCGCGCGCTACTTAACCTACTCTATAACAACTTTTTAACAGAAACTCCCCGATGCATCCGCACCGGGGAGTTTTACAATATTATTTGTTATATTTGTAAAAATAACCAATAGCATGAAGCGGATCCTCTCATTCTCCCTGACTCTCATCGCTTTCCTGCCCCTTTTGGCGCAGAATCCCATCATCGGCACCTCCTTCACGCCCGACCCGGCGCCCTATGTGCACGGGGACAAGGTATACCTGTTCGTGGACCACGACGAGGATGACGCCGTTTACTTCAAAATGAAGGACTGGCTGCTGTACAGCACGGAAGACATGGTGAACTGGACCTACCTCGGGACGCCCGTGTCCACGGCCACGTTCCCGTGGGCCTTCCAGGGCGACCGCGCCTGGGCCTCGCAGGCCGTGGAACGGAACGGGAAATGGTACTGGTACGTGTGCCTGACCGAGGCGGCCACGCGGGGCGACGCCCTTGCCGTGGCGGTGGCGGACCGGCCCGAAGGGCCGTACACCGACGCCATCGGCGGGCCGCTCGCGACCGGGTTCGCGTTCATCGATCCGACCGTCTTCATCGACGATGACGGCACGCCCTGGCTGTTCTGGGGCAACAAGGGCTGCTGGTACGGCCGCCTGGGAGATGATATGATTTCCTTCCCGGAAGGCTGGAAGGAAGTCCCCGGCTTCCACGATCCCGCCTGCTTCGGCCCGGAATCCATGAAACCGGACTGGTCTGACGGCGGCAAGGAGAAAATGATGGTGGGCTACGAGGAAGGCCCCTGGCTCATGAAACGGGGCGATACCTATTATCTGTCGTACCCCGCCGGGGGCGTGCCGGAGCACATGGCCTATTCTACGGCGAAGTCCATCCATGGGCCCTGGACTTACCGCGGCCGGATTATGGACGAGGCGGAGAACAGCTTCACCATCCACGGCGGCAACATCACCTTCCGCGGGCACAATTACATGTTCTACCACAACGGAAAGCTGCCCAACGGCGGCGGCTTCCGTCGGGCCACCTGCGTGGAGGAATTCACTTACGGGGCCGACGGTTCCATTCCTTTCATCCCCTTCACGGAAAAAGGCGTGGAGCCGCTCCAGACCCTGAATCCGTACGTGATGACTCAGGCCGAGACCATGGCCGCTTCCTATGGCCTCAAGACGGACCGCACCGCCGGCACCCGCCACTGGGTGACCTCCGTCCACAACGGCGACTGGCTCAAGGTCCGGAACGTCGATTTCGGCGACGAGCCCGCCGTCCTCGTGTCGCTGGAGATGCTGAACTTCAAGAATCCCGGCACGGTCGATTTCTACCTGGACGAACTGGGCGGCCGTCCGATTGCTTCAGTACCGGTCAATGGCGAGAACATGCTGGTCAAGGCGTCTGTCTCCCCCCGCGCGAAGGGCGTGCACGACCTGTACCTGATGTTCCGCGGCGGCGACGAGGAACTCTTCGACCTGGATTGGTGGGTGTTCAACCACCATCTGAACATGCCCATCATCCAGACCAAGTTCACGGCCGACCCGGCACCGATGGTCTACGACGGCACCGTGTACCTGTATACCACGCACGACGAAGACGGAGCGAAGGGCTTCCAGATGTTCGACTGGCTTCTCTATACCTCCACCGACATGGTGAACTGGACGGACCACGGGGCCGTGGCCTCGCTGGACAGCTTCGAATGGTATGACGGAAAAAACGGCGCCTGGGCCGAGTGCGTCGTGGAACGGAACGGCAAGTTCTATATGTACTGCCCCATTCACGGGCATGGCATCGGCGTATTGGTCGCGGATTCGCCCTTCGGTCCCTTCAAGGATCCGATCGGAAAGCCGCTCGTGTGGCAGAAGGAGCACTGGGAGGACATCGACCCGTCCGTGTTCGTCGATGACGACGGCCAGGCCTACATGTACTGGGGCAACCCGCACGTGTACTGGACCAAGCTCAATGAAGACATGGTTTCCGTCGATGGGGAGATCCACCGGATCGACTATCCCATCGACACGTACCAGGAAGGTCCGTGGTTCTACAAGCATAACGGGAAGTATTACCTGGCGTTCGCGTCCACCTGCTGCCCGGAGGGCATCGGGTACGCGATGAGCGACTCCCCCGTCGGGCCGTGGAAATCGATGGGCGCGATCATGGACCGCACCTGGCGCACCCGGGGCAACCATCCCGGCATTATCGAGTTCAAGGGGCAGTCCTATGTGTTCGGCCTCAACTACGACCTGCATCACCTGGAAACCTTCAAGCACGCGGAGCAGCGGAGCGTTTCCGTCGCTCCCATGTACTATGAGCCCGACGGCTCCATCCACAAGGTCCCGTACTGGCTGGACAACGTCGTGGAGCAGGTCGGAACCTTCGACCCGTTCCGCAAGGTGGAAGCCGAGACGATGGCCTGGGGCTACGGCCTCAAGACGGACGTCGTGGAGGGCCGCGGCATCGTCCTGCGGGACATCGACGAAGGCGAGCACCTGCTCGTCAAGGGCGTCGATTTCGGCAAGGGCGCCGGCAAGTTCATGGCCTGCGTCGAAGGTCCCGCGACGATTGAAGTGCGTCTGGACGCCGTCGACGGCCCGCTCGCCGGGACGCTGTCCGCGAAGCCCGGCAAAGCAGGCTTCCGCGAAGCCGTCTGCCGCCTGCAGGGCGCCGCGGGCGTGCACGACGTCTATTTCGTGTTCAAGTCCGGCGGTTTCCGCTGGGACTGGTGGCGGATGTGGAAGTAAAACAAAAACAAAGGATATGAAGCGTTCATTTCTTGCTCTCGCGCTGCTGCTGTGCGCCGCGGCGCTGTCCGCCCAGCCGGCCCGGCGGGGCGCTCCGAAAATCAACGACGACCTCAGCGTCTCCTTCCAGGTGACGGCTCCCCAGGCCCGCGAAGTGGGCGTGGACATTTGCGGCAAGGTGTATCCGATGGTCCGCGAAGGCGAAGGTCCCTGGCGCGTCACGACGGACCCGCTGGAACCCGGTTTCCACTACTATTTCCTCGTCGTGGACGGTTTCCGCGCGAGCGATCCGGCCAGCAAGCACTATTTCGGCACCGGAACGGACGCCAGCGCCATCGACATTCCCGAGGCGGGCGTCGATTTCTACCTGGACAAGGACGTTCCGCGGGGCGACGTGCGCCTGGAGCGCTACTGGTCCCCGTCCCTGAAAGCCTGGCGCACCGCCTGGGTGTATGTCCCGGCCGAATATGACAATAATCCCCGCAAGCGCTACCCGGTGCTGTACCTGCAGCACGGCGGCGGCGAGGACGAGACCGGCTGGACTTTCCAGGGCAAGACCGATATTATCCTGGACAACCTCCTCGCCGAGGGCAAGTGCGAGCCGATGCTCGTCGTGATGGACTACGGACAGGCGGGCGATTTCGCGAAGATTCTGCTGGAAGAGACCATTCCCATGGTGGACAGCCGCTACCGGACCCTCTCCGACCCTAAGCACCGGGCCATGGCCGGCTTGTCATTCGGCGGCGGGCAGTCCTGGTCCATCGGCCTGAAGCATCCCGAGGTGTTCTCCTCCATCGGCATTTTCTCCTCCGGCATGTTCGGAGGCGTGGGTGCGGGTGCTTATGCGCCGTTCTCCGTGGAGAGCCAGCTGCCGGAACTCCTGGCCGATCCGGCCGCCTTCAACGCCGCCCACGACGTGTTCTATATGTCCTGCGGCCTGGGCGATCCCCGCATCGAGCATACCCGCAAGGCGGCCGAAGCACTGAAGGCCGCGGGCGCAAAGGTCCATTTCACGGCCTGGCCCGGCGGCCACGAATGGCAGCCCTGGCGCAAGTCGCTGCACGAATTCGTACAATTATTGTTTAGATAAACTATGAAAAAGATTGTTTTGATCGTGGCGGCCACGCTCGGCCTGTGGGCGTGCGCCACCGTCCCCGGCCAGGTAAAAGTGACCGGAGGCACCATCCAGGGCCTGGTCCTGGAGGACATGACCGTGTACAAGGGGATTCCGTTCGCCGCCCCGCCCGTGGGCGAGCTGCGCTGGAAGGCGCCGCAGCCCGTCGTAGCTTGGTCCGGCGTCAAGGAATGCCAGGTATTCGCCCCCAATCCCATGCAGGGCAACGGCGAGGGATGCAGCGAAGACTGCCTGTACCTGAACGTATGGACCCCGGCGAAGAGTCCGAAAGACAAGCTTCCGGTGATGGTCTGGATCTATGGCGGCGGCTTTGCGGGCGGCGCCACGTCCTACTATGACGGGGCTTTGCTGGCCCGCAAGGGCGTGATCCTCGTGAGCGTCGCTTACCGCGTGGGCAAGTTGGGCTTCCTGTCGCTGCCGGAACTGTCGGCCGAGAATCCGGCCGGCGTGAGCGGCAACTACGGCCTGCTGGACCAGATCGCCGGCCTGCAGTGGGTGAAGGACAATATTGCGAAATTCGGCGGCGACCCGGACAACGTGACCATTTTCGGTGAGTCTGCCGGCGGCATTTCCGTGAGCATGCTGTGCGCCTCGCCGCTGGCGAAAGGCCTCTTTAAGCGGGCCATTTCCCAGAGCGGCGGCTCCTTCGGCCCCACCAATCCCCAGTCCTATCCCGGCGAGAACATGCAGACCCTTGCCGTGGCCGAGCAGGCCAACGCGGCCTGGGCTAAAGGTGCTTTCGGCGAGGATTATACCCTGGAGCAGCTGCGCGCGGCCGATGTCAAGGCCGTGATGGGCGGCTTTGGCGGCTCGGGCGGCTGGCCCGTCACCGACGGCTACGTGATTCCGGACGACCAATACAAGCTTTATGAGGCCGGAAAGTACAATGATGTCGACGTCCTCATCGGCTACAACTCCGACGAAGGCCTGAGCTTCGGCTTCTCCTTCGGCGGCGGCAGCCACGAGGACCAGGTGCGCGCCCGCTACGAGGATTATGCCGACGCTCTCCTCGCCGCCTATCCGGTGGAGGCCGACGGCAAGGTGGGCAAGACCGCCCGCGACCTCACCCGCGACGCCGCCTTCGGCTGGCAGACCTGGGCCTGGGCGCGCCTGCAGGAGCGCACCGGCAAGGGCCGCGTCTGGCTCTACTACTTCGACCAGCACCCCGACTACCCGGCGGACTCCCCGCGCTACGGCCAGGGCTCCCCGCATGGACAGGATGTGGCCTATGTCTTCGGCAATCCGGAGGAGGTGCAGCCCACCGACATGGCCCTTTCCGGCTGGATGATGGACTACTGGACCAACTTCGCCAAGACCGGCGACCCGAACGGCCCCGGCCTCGCCCCCTGGCCGCGCTTCGTGAACAGCGCCCCGCAGACGATGGTCCTCACCGGCGACGGCTGCCACGCCGCCCCCGTCCCCTCCGAACCCGCCCTCAAGGTCCTGGACGAATACTTCGCCTGGCGCCGCAGCCAAGAATAAGATTCTGAGCGACTTACATGACGAGAGGTGCACCGCGCGGTGCACCTCTCTTTCGTTAAAGCGCTGTAACGAAGCTACTTGGCGATGTATTTCTCCGCTTTGATGCGGTTCAGGAAGGCGACCATCGCGGAGAGGGTCTCGTCCGTGTACATGTTCATGCCGTGTCCTCCGCCCTCCACCATGTGGAGTTCGCTGTCCACGCGGGCGTCCTGCAGCAGGCCGTAGAAATGCGGAGCCTGGCAGCTGGGGACCACGTTGTCCGCCGTGCCGTGGAAGATGCACACGGGCGGGTCGTCCGGGCCGATGTAGGTCGTGGCATTCAGGTATTTGAAGGCTTCTTCATTCCCCTTGAACGCGAAACCCATCACGGCCTCTTCGGGTCCATGGTTCCAGGTGTCCTCCCGCGCGCCGCAGCTCATGTAGTTCAGGTCCACGGGACCGGACCAGTCGCAGGCCGCGTCGACCGCGCTGGAGAACTGCAGGTTGCCGCCCACGTTGCCTTCCAGCTGGGGTTGGTTGCTGGACGTGGCGGCAAGCGAGGCCAGGTGGCCGCCGGAGGAGAAGCCCGAGACCGCCACGAAGGTGGGATCGAACTTGTACTTCGCAGCGTTGGCCTTGACGAAACGGATCACGCCCTTGATGTCGTGGATCTGGGCCGGGAACTTGGCATCCTGGGAGGAACGGTGGTTCGGCGTGACCACGGCATAGCCTGCGTCGAGCAGGGCGTTCACGATGGTGCCGAGGTCCGCCATTCCCTTGGAATTGTTGGAGAACCAGGCGCTTCCGTAGATATGGACCACGACAGGGTAGGTGGCTTTCTCTACCTTCGGGAGGTAGATATCCAGCTTGTGATACACCTGGCCGTCACCGGCATAATCCACGTCCGCGATCTTCTGGGAGCAGCGGACGTCCACCTTGGGCATCTGGAAACCGCCGAAGCCCGTCGGCTGCGCGAACAGGCCGAGGGCTCCGAGGGTAAGGGTCAGGGACATAAGAAGTCTTTTCATCGATTAGTGCTTTTTCAGATCCCACTTGCAATTATCGTTCCCAAAGTCGAATTTTGCAAGGCCAGGGGTGCTGTCAGCCACGGAAACAAGACAGAGTGGCAGGTCGCAGCCGGGGATTTCCTTGGGCATGATGCGGTAGGTTCCGTCGATGAGCTGGTCGATGCGCCAGAGCTGGTTCGCCGCGCCGGTGAATTCCTCGACGGTGGTGAGGGTTGCGCCCTCAGCGGCCGCCAGGGCCCGGTTGGTGCCTTCGATCACGATCTTGACATACGGGCCGCCGAGGAAACCGCCCGCTTCGGGGACAGCCTCGATCGTCCATTTCTGGTGTGGACGGGCCATGTAGTCGCTGATGCGCACAGGAATGTTACCGGCAGGCCAGTCGGGAGCGACCTCCTCGAGCTTCTGGCCCTCGAGCTTGGTGACAGGCTGGTCCTGGCCACGGCCGAAGCCGAACATGCGCATGCCGCCCTGGGCGCGGACGAAGTCCACGGTCAGTTCCAGCGCGTAACCGCGACGGCGGCTGATGATCTTGTAGTTGCCGTCCTCGAAGGGCTCGCCGGCCTCCGGCCAACCGTTCTTCCACAGGATCGGACGGATGGCGAGGACGCTGCGGCCGCTGCGGTCCAGGTCGCCCTCCCAGTGGAAGGACATCTTCTCCACGCCCGGCTCCTCGATGTAGCGGCCGAAATGGCCGGCGCCGAACTGGCGCTCATCGGCGGCGATGACCATCTTGCCGCCGCCGCGAAGCATGTCGCGGCCCACATTGTCCAGGAACGGGCCCGTAGGCTTGCGGGAACGGCCCACCACAATGTTGTAGGTGGAGTTCACGCCGTCGCAGCAGGTGCCGTGGGTGCCCAGCAGGTAGTACCAGCCGTCATTGTAGATCATCACGGATGCCTCGCAGTCGATGGCGACGTCCACGGCCTTGTTGCCGGGGAGACGGGCGCCCGTAGCGGGGTCGAGTTCAACCATGCGGATGTTGCCGAAATAGGTGCCATAGGTGCAGAACAGACGGCCGTCGGGATCCATGAGGAGGCCGATGTCGATGGCGTCACAGTCCTCATCCATCTCCGAATGCGCCACCTCGATGGGCTCGGTATAGGCGAAGTCGGGGGAATTCGGGTCCAGGGTCTTGTTCCACATCGTCAGGATGCGGCCGGCGTGACCGCCGCCGAGACCGCCGCCCGTGGCGCTGTAGCCCACGAGATACCGGTCACCGATCTTGATGGCGTCCGGGGCCGCGCCGCCGCCGGGACGGACCGCGCCGCTTTCCCAGGTCCAGCCGTCGGCGGAGATCAAGCCGCCGCCACCGGTGCCGAAGGTGTAATACTTGCCGTCGCACAACTGGATCGTGGACGGGTCATGGATGTAAGGAGCGCCCACCTGGGCGGTTGCGGAGACACAGGCCAGGGCAAGAATGCCCGCGAGAAGGATATTCTTTTTCATGGCTTATTTCGTGCTGAGGGTGATGTTCTTGACAGGGTTGCCGGCTTCGTCGATGAAGCGGACGCAGAAGTCGCTCATGCCGGGGCCGTTGATGACGGCGCCCCAGATGATGTTGCGGCCTTTCTTGAGGGTGAGGCGCTCGGAGGCGACGTCGTCCGCCACCATCCGGCGGTCACCGGACAGGATTACGGCCTCTTCGCCGTTGAGCCACCACATGGACGCGGAGTTGGAACCGACGGACATACGGACATTCGGAATGTCCTCCGGGCAGTTCACGACGGTCACGGCCCAGAAGATCACGCCGTAACGGTCCTCGGTGAGGTTCGTGGCGAAGCGGAACAGCTTCACGTTGTAGCGCTGGCTGTCGAAGGCGTGCCACTGGAGTTTCTTGTCCTTCTTCTCATAGACGACGGGCTCGTCGAAACGCATGCGGGGACGGCCGGCGGACATGTCCACGGGCGGCTGGTACTCGACGGTCACCTTCACCTTGGAACCGTCCTTGGGGAGGACATCACCGAGCTGGCCCTTGAAATACGGGACGGCGAACGCCTCGCGGATATAGCTGTCGGTGAAGACGGTGTTGCTGCGGTTGGGCTTGCTGATGGGCTCAAGCAGCAGCCAACGGCCCAGGAAGCCATCCTTGTCGGGGGTGGCGAAATCCCCGGTGGCGGGGACCATGTACTTCTCGAGGTTGGTCGAGGAGTCGGCGTAGACCGGCTCGTCGGCATTCTGCGCATACAGGCACAGGGTACCGGCGAGGGCCGCCAAAGTCAAAAGAACTTTTTTCATGCGTTATAAATTAAGTGTTTTGGTTTTCATTTCACAGCATAAGGCCCGACGGTGGTTCCGGTGAAACCGCCCGCGACGGCCGTAGAGAGGTAAGAAGCGTCGACACTGGCGAGGAGCGTGCGCATTTCCTTCCCGTCCACCGCATAGCCGAAACGGAAAGTGAGTCCGTCGTCGGAGGCGATGCACAGGTCCACGGTGTTGAAGGATTTCGGCAGGGCCTGGCTGGAGAGGGTCTCGCCGGACCGCTCGAGGGCGATGGCCGGCGCCCCGTCCACGAGGCACACTTTCAGGAAATACTGGTGCCGCTCGTCCTTGTACAGGAGCAGGCCAGCCTCCTCGCTCCCTTCCGGGAGGAAGCGCATCCGCGTAAAGGCGGAGAAAGCATGGTGCTGCAACCGGCGCAGGAGGAGGGCCGGCGTCTCGAACCGGGTGGCGCGCATCGGGGAACAGGTCATTTCCAGCGCCCCGCCCTTCAAAGCATACAGCCCGTCCGCAGGACCACGGAGCGTCATCCACGCCATATCCAGTTTGTCACCGTCGAAGGAATCCTCCACGACAAAGTTGCCGAAGGTAGGCTTTCCTTCCACCCGGGTACCGGGGACACGGACGAGAACGGGGACCGTCTCCTCCCCTTCCAGGAAGTACGGGAAACCGTCTTCCGACCAGCGCAAAGGCAGCAGGAACGTCTCCCGGCCCAGGTTCTCGAAACCCTTTTCCGTGGGCCTGCAGCCCAGGAAAACGCCCCACCAGGTCCCGTCCCGGGTCTGCAGCAAGTCCGCATGACCGGTACAGGTCACCGGATCCGGCCGGTCGGCCGCGAGGTGGCGCTGCGTGAGGATGGGATTGCGATGCCAGGGTTTGTACTCCCCCATCGGGGAATCGGCCCGGAAGACCACCTCGGAATGCTGGTCCGAAGTGCCGCCTTCCGCGCACATCAGGAAATACTTCCCGTCAATCTTGTACAGGTGAGGTCCCTCGATCCAGACCGGCTTCGCGGCAGGATCCACGCCCTTGTTCACGATGACTTTCCGTTCGCCGATCGTGCAGTCGTTCTCCACGTCGTATTCCACGATGCGGATCGTGCGGTGACCGTCATACTCAGGCTTGCCGCCCGGCGCCTCGTCGTTGTTCACGATGTAGGCCCGGCCGTCATCGTCGAAAAAGAGGGACGGGTCGATACCCTGCACCTGCGGCAGCTGGATCGGCTCCGACCAGGCACCGAAGGGGTCCTGCGTCTTCACCAGGAAGTTGCCAGTGCCCACGTTCGTGGTGATCATGTAATACGTCCGGTTCTTCGGGTTGTACTTGATGTCCGGCGCGTAGATGCCGCCGCTCGTATGCTGGCGGCCGAGGCCCGTCAGCTGCGACGGTCGGTCCAGCACGTGACCGACCTGCTTCCAGTTCACCAAGTCACGGCTGTGGAAGATCGGGACGCCCGGGAAATAGCTGAAAGTGGACGTGACCAGGAAATAGTCTCCCTCTCCGTTCGTGCAGAAGCTCGGATCGGAATACCAGCCCGGCAGGATGGGGTTGTACACCGCATCCTTCGCAGGCAGGGGGTGCGCCCGGTACACGGCGTCCCTGCCCTCGTACCGGAAACTCTCGAAGATGGCCACTCCGGGAGAAACGGCCGGCTTGCAGGACGCGAGTACAAGGCCCGCGGCCAAAGCTGGTAGAAGTCTATTCATAGTCGAGGCCCGTCTATTCAAAGGAAATCCAGTCCACGTCGAGGTCCTTGCCTTCGTCCACGATGAGTTTGATGTTCTGATTGCCCGTAAGCGGGGTCTCGAACGGGAGCTTCACTTCCTTCCAGTCCTTGGAGGCCGGGAGGTCGAAGGTGCCGACGATCTTCTCGTCCCGGGTCTGGAAAGACACCTTGGACGGCGCGGCGCTGCGGATGCGGAAGACGGCCTTGGTCGGCGCGGTCTCCCCGAAATTGATGTCGTCGTAGCGGACCCAGGTGTTCCCGCGGGCGAAGTGGATGTAGAAGCCCTCGAAGGGATTCGCGGCATCCAACAGGTCGTCATAGACGCCATAGTGATAGACAGCGCTGTAGCGGTCCATCTGGATGTGGTCCGTGGCCTTGGTCTCACCCACGCCGCGCAGGGTCGGAGTGACCTGCTCGATGGTGCCGTCCGGAAGGAAGGAAATCTTGTCCACGCGCACCGAACGGTTCTTGTCGAAGTTCGGGGAATAGTCGTTGTGGTGATAGAACAGGTACCACTGGCCCTTGTAGTTCACGATGGAATGATGGTTCGTCCAGCACTCGTTCTGGGAACGTTCCATGATGATACCCTTGTACTCGTAGGGGCCCATCGGGTTCTTGCTCATCGCATAGGCGAGCACCTCGGTGTTCTCCTTCACGTACGGATAGGTCAGGTAGAAGTTGCCGTCCTTCTCGAAGGCGAAGGGGCCCTCCGCCTGGCGGCTGGGCAGGCCCTGGAGGCAGTTGACACCCACCATCTCCATCTCGCGGTTGCCCCACTTCATGGTCGTCTTGGGGTTGTCCTCCGCGAGTTTCGTCATGCTGGGATCGAGCTTGGCACAACGGCCGTTGCCCCAGAAAATGTAAGCATTGCCGTCGGAGGCCTGGAGCACGCAAGGGTCGATACCATTGATGCCCTCGATGGGCTCCGGTTCAGGAACGTACGGCCCTTCCGGACGGTCCGCAATGGCCACGCCCACTGCGAAGCCGCGGCCCACCTTGGATGCGTTCGGGAAATAGAAATAGTACTTGCCGTCCTTCTCGACGCAGTCGGGCGCCCACATCGAATATCCCTCGGGATTGCCCCAAGGCACGTTCTTCTGGTCCAGGATCACACCGTGGTCCGTCCAGTTCACGAGGTCCTCGGAAGAGAAGACATGATAGTCCTCCATGCAGAACCATCTGCGCTCGGGTTCCACCGGGCTGATGATGTCATGCGAAGGGAAAAGGTATACTTTCCCGTTGAAGACACGGGCGGTCGGATCGGCGGAGTACAGACCCTTGATGACGGGATTCTGAGCGAAAAGGCCGCAGGAAAGCAGCAAAGCGGCGATGGGGAGGATGAATCTCTTCATACGATGCTTATTTCTTGAAAATGTGGGGAATGAATTCGTTCAGACAGCGGCGCCAGGTGAGCCACTCGTGGGCGGTGCCCGGGGACTCGTAGTACGTCGCGTTGATGCCGATGTCGTTCAGGTTCTTGACGAACGTGTTCGCGCCGAAGTTCTCCTCGGAACCCATGCCCATGAACAGGTAATGGACCTGCTTGTTGAACTTGTCGGCATCCGCGAAAGCGCCGTCGTAGAGGGTCTTGAAATCGGTGCCCGGCATATTGAAGATAGCACCGCTGAAGGTGCCCATCCAGGCGAACTTGTCCAGGTTCGTGAGAGCGACGTCGAAGGTCTGGTGACCGCCCCAGGAGAGGCCGGCCATCGCGCGGTTCTCGCGGTCCGCCTTCACGCGGAAGGTCTTCTCGATGTACGGGATGATCTCATTGAGGAGAATCGGATAGAAGGAGGCGCCGAAAGTCTGCATGTTCTCGCCCTTCTTGGCGCCGAAGCCGTAGCCGCAGTTGCCGTAGTCCATCACCACGATCATCGGGACGCTCTTGCCGGCGGCGATGCTGTTGTCCATGATGTTGGCCATGTGGCCCTGCTCGTGCCAGCCGCGCTCGTCCTCGCCCATGCCGTGCTGCAGGTACAGCACCGGGTACTTCTTCTTGCCCTTCTCATATTCGGCCGGGGTGTACACGTAGCAGGTGCGGACCGCCTTCTCGATGTCGCTCCAGTACTGGCACTCGCGCACCTGGCCGTGCGGGACGGCCGGATTGAAGGTGTAGTACGCGGCCACTTCCGGCTTCTCGGGAATCTCGATGCCGCTCGTCTGCTGGCTGCAGCCGTAGAAGGTCTCGCTGTTGGGATCGTTCACGCGGACGCCGTCCACGAGGAGCGCATAGTAGTGGAAACCCACCACCAGCGGGTCCGTCGTGCCGGTCCAGACCCCCTTCTCATCCTTCGTGAGGGGATACTTCTTGTTGCAGATGTCCACCTGCACGTCCGTCGCCGTGGGCGCGGCGATCTGGAAAGTAGCGCGTCCCTCGGCATCCACGCACGGATAATCCTTCGTAGGAACGTTGGTGGAAGCGGGGGTCTGCGCAAAAGCGACGAGGCTGGCGGCCAGCGCCAGGGTAAGGGTCAGTATCTTTTTCATTTAAAGATTATTTGCAAAGTTTCGTTCAGGTAGGTGCGGGCGTTCATCCAGGTATGGCCGCCACCGGTGTTCATATCTTCGTGCTTGATGCCCTTCTTGTCCAGGTATTCGCGGTTCTCCACGACCTGCTTGTACAGGAAGTCCTCGGAGCCCACGCCATACCACACCAGTTTGAACTGGTCATTGATGAGGGCGGGATTCTCGCCATACTGGGGGAAGCAGGTGTCCATCATCTCGGGCGTGAGGTAGGCGCTGTAGGACGCCAGCCAGGCAAACTTCTCGGGGTGGCTCAGGGCGGTGAAGAGCGACTGGCCGCCGCCGCGGGAGAAGCCCGCGATGGCGCGGTGGTCGCGGTCGTTCACCGTGCGGAAGGACTGCTCCACATACGGCATGATGCATTCGGTCATTTCTTTCGCGAAGACCTCGTACATCTTCGTCGCGGCCATCGACGCGGGTTGCGGCGTGGAGCCCATGTTGCCGTACGGCATCACGACGATCATTGGCTCGGCCTTGCCGTCGGCGATGAGGTTGTCCAGGATGGTGTTCAGCTTGCCCACCTTGAACCAGGTCTCCTCGGTGTCGGTGGTACCGCTGACGAGGTAGAACACGGGATAGTTCTTTCCGGAAGTCTCATAGCCAGCGGGCGTATAGACCACCAGCGGACGCCAGGCGTTCAGGACGGAAGAGCGGTACTGGCAGTACTGCATCTTGCCATGCGGCACGTCGCGGACGCCGTAAGGGACGCCCTGCTGCGCCTGCGGCTGGGGAGCACCCGGACGACGGAAAGCGAAGCCGGCGGGAATCTCCACCAGGGAGGCCTTGAAGTTCTCGTTCGGGAAAAGGTCCTTGTTCAGTGGGTCGGAGATGGACACGCCGTCCACGATGAAGTTATACGGATAGATATCGCGCTTTTCCGGCGTGACCGTAAGGGTCCACAGGCCGTTCCGGCCCTTTTTCATGGGCATGGGCTCTTTCAGGAACTGGCTGGAGAGCAGCACTTCCTTGGCGTTCGGTGCCTGGAGGTTGAAGGTCACGGCGCCCGCCATGCTCACGAGCGGAGAAGCGACCGCGGTGGAATGATAGTCCCCCGGCGCGGGCTTGTACGGGATGCCCCAGATCTTGAGCATCTCCGCGGCGTAGCGGCGGCCGAGCTCGCGGTAACCTGCGGCGGTAAAATGCAGGAAATCGAAGTTCTGCGGGCAGCCGTCGGCCGGGATGACATGGGCCGTGGGAATCACGCGGGCGATCGTGTCGATGACGGAGTTGTGCGCGGCGCAGGTGCCGCCGCGGTCCGCCGCGACCACTTCACCCACGAGAAGCGGCACGTCCTCCGCATTGAGTTTCAAGTCCCTCAGGAGGTTCTCATAGACGGTTTTCACATCGGCCGGCCACTTCGGGTCGCCGGTGTTCGTCTCGCCCTGGTGCATCAGGATGCCGGAGATGACACCCTTCTTCTTCGCGATCTTGCCCATCGCCACGAGCCGGTCGTACGGATGGCCGTCATAGGCCGCCAGCATGGGCTTCATCCACTCCGGGGCCGTCTTCGCGTACTCGTCGATGCGGTCCGGCAGGAAGCCGTCGATGCTGATGCCGCCGATGGCGACGTGCACGATGCCCACCTTGTGGCCTTCCGGGAGGTGCTCCAGCAGGGTACGGCCGAAATAATCGACCGGGGTGAGTCCGGTATTCTCGCGGCACAGCGGCGGCAGGGCCTTGTACCACTTGCCCATCTTGCGGGACTTGTCGGAGAAATTGACGGCGGAGAGGTTCAGGAAATTGTCGGACACCCCGACGGAATCCTGCGGCTCGATGCGGGCATTGCCCTCCATATTCGACTGCCCGAAGCAGAGGAAAATATGGAAATTCTTGTCTTGTGCGGTTGCAGTCAGTACAGTCAGTGCGGCAACCATTGAAAGAAAGAGCTTCTTCATGGGTGCAGTGTGTTGTGTTTGGAACCCGGGTCGGGTATCACCCCGGCCCGGATTATGAAAGCGTTATGATTACTCTGCAGCAGCCCAACCGCCAATCTGGTTGAGCGTCGGATTCTGACGGACGGAAATGTCCGGGAACGGGAACACTTCATGCTTCCCAGCCTTGAAACCGACATCCAGGCCATTGTCCTTGGCCGCATGGGTGGACACCGTGTAGAAACGGCTGTTGGCTTCCGAGCCATTCTCCCAGATGATGCCCTGATCGCCGGACTGCGGAGCGCGATGCAACTTGTCGTAGAGGATAGGCACGTCGGATCCCGCAAGTTTGGATTTCTCGAGATCACCCCAACGGAGTTGGTCCGGCCAGCGGCACATTTCAAGCCAGAGTTCGAACTTCTTCTCCTTCTTGATCACATCCAGCGTAACAGTACTGCTGACGGTCTTGGAACCGGCACGTTCCTGGATCTTGTTGACTGCCCACTTGGCCTGCGCTGCGTCGTCGGTATTAAGGCAAGCTTCAGCATAAAGGAGAAGCACCTCGGCGTAACGCATGATGACGAAGTTGTTGAAACGCTGGTTGGCACCCGGATACCAGGCATCTTCAAAAGGACGGATCGCCTGCTTCTGGGCCAGATAGAAGGACTGTCCATACAGACCATCAACCTTGATACCGAACGCTTTGCTCGCCTTCTTCTGCTCAAGCGTCATATTATCGACGGCATGGCCGTAATGCGTATTGTACACGACGTCATCGATGTGGATGAGGGAGTTCTTGAAACGGACGGATTCGGGGCCGTCATTCGCAAGCCACTCTTCAGCGAAATACTGAGGCACGCCGAGGCCACCCCAACCGTCAATGCTCGTACGGATTTTCCAAGGGTTGTCGCCAACCTCACCTTCACCACCATAGACAAAGTGATCACCACGCCAACCCCAGATGTTGGATTCCATCCAAGTGCCGCTGAAGGTAATCTGTCCCCAGTCCAGACCGGCGTTGACCAGGTTCGTTTCGAAGATCTTTTCCTCGTTGCAGTCGCCGTTGGCGTGGAAGTTCTCCGCCCAACGGTCAGTCGGAACCAGATCGTAGTTGCCGGAGTCGATGACCTTCTTCAAAGCAGCCTTGGCTTCCGCATTCTTGCCGGCATACAGATAGGCCTTACCGGCCACGGCATAGGCAAAGCCCTTGGTCACCTTGACGGCACCATTCTTATCATTCATGCCCTGACGCTCATCGAGGTCATTCACGGCAGCCTCGCACTCCTTCGCACACCACTCCAACATCTCCTCGTGGGACATCGGCTTCTCAGGATTCTCGTCGCAACGGTAGATCTCCTCCAGCGGGAAGAACTGAAGCACGTGGTCCACCAGCGGCGGGCGGCCCCAACCGAGGGTCAGCATCATCTGCATCCAGGCACGCAGGACGCGGGCCTCGGCAACGCAACGCTTGGTCGTAGCAGTCGGACCGCCTTCCGGCAGACCATTCTTGAACTTGTCAATCACGATGTTCGAGTAATACATCGCATAGAAGAGATTGTTGTAGCAGTTGACCAGCACGGCCGTATTGGGGCTGAAGGTAAACTCATTCATGTCGCGCATGAAGTCGTTGTCACCATAGTTGGAACCGGCAGCATACAGGTCATCTCCGGGAAGATCGAAGCAGGCGCGGAACGGAGCGTAGATGGAACCGCCTTCCTCATTACAAACATTGGCGATCAATCCTCTGTAAGCGGCCACCATGGCAGCCTCGCAGTCTTCATCGGTTTGGTAGAACTCTTCCGGAAGCACGACACCTTTCTGCGGAATCTCGAGACGGTCCGGATTGCAAGCGGAGAAAGAAGCCGCGGCAAGGAGCAGGACAGCGGGAATCAATATCTTTTTCATGTCAATAGACTATTTAATTAGAACGTAAGGTTAAGACCGAAGACAGCCTTCTTCATGGTCGGATAGGTACCGGAATCAAAGCCCATGGCGCTGGCGCGGCCGGTCGTGGCCGTCTCAGGATCGGCGCCCGGATACTTGGTGATCGTGAAGAAATCGTCGAGGGAAACGAACAAACGAAGATTCTCGACCGCGATGCGACGGGTAAGATTCTGAGGCAGCGTGTAACCAAGCTGGATCTGCTTGATCTTGAAGTAGGAACCGCTGAAAATGCAGGCATCGGAACTCCAGAACTTCCAGTCGTTGGCAACGTACTTCATGTTCGGCAGCGGGGCGTTCTTGTTGCTCTCCGTCCAGGAATTCCTCCAGAAATAGGAAAGCGTGTTACCATAGGTACGGTCGGCGCTCCACATGATGGAGAAGATATCGTTGCCCGCGGAACCGGCACCATAAAGGGTGAAGTCGAAGTTGCGCCAGGCCATGTTGAACGTGATGCCGTAGGTGAAATCAGGAATGGCCTTGCCCAGATAGAAGTACTTGTCATCATCGCCAGGGCTACCTTCCTTGATGTTACCGGAGGCGGTCATGTAGCGAGGCATACCGTTCTCGGGATTCACACCTTCATACTTGTAGCCCATGAAATACCAAAGCGGATAGCCAACCTCGAAAGCAGCACGCTCCAGTTCGTTCAGACCGGACACCGGATCCTCTTCCAGACGAGGGACGGAGAAGTGAAGGTCGGTAACCTTGTTCTTCAGCGTGGAGAGGTTGCCGTTGATGGAATACGTGAAGTCACCGATGGTGTCCTTCCAGCCGAGTTCGAACTCCAGACCGGTATTCAGCACGTTACCGGCATTCTCGTAGGTGTTCTTGACACCCTGCTCCGGACGCGGCTTGATATTGACCAGAAGGTCTCTGGTGTTCTTCTTATACCAGTCGAAACCGAAAGTGAGGCGGTTATTGAACATGCGCAGGTCAAAACCGGCATCCCACTGCTCGGAAACCTCCCAGTGCAGGTTCGGATTGGACAGGCCGGAGGGAGCGGAGCCATAACTGAGGGCACCGTCCGTACCGTACTGATACCAAGCGGAACCCTTGGAGATCGTCTCCACATACGGGTAACCGCTCAGGACGTTCACGTTACCGTTGCGGCCCCAGGAAGCGCGGAATTTGAGGAAGCTCAGGACATTGTGATCCACATTGTCCTTGATGAAATTCTCATTGCTGACGGTCCAGCCGGCAGAAACGGAAGGGAAGAAGCCCCAACGAACCGTCTTGGAAAGCTTGGAGGAGTCGAAAGCATCGGCACGGAAATTACCCTGGATGCTGTAGCGGTTGTCGTAGCTGTAGGTCACACGGCCGAAGTAGGACATGTTGACAGACTTGCCGGGAGCATTGCCCACGGAACGCTTAGGCGCATCCAGCAAGTAGTTGATGTACCGGTAGTTCGGTTCATAGGACCGCAGGATCTCCGCATCCTGGACGCTGATGCTGGCGTTGTCCGAATTGTTCTCGACGTAGGACATACCGGCCATGAGACCGATGTCATGCTTGCCGAACGTGCGGAGGTAGTTGGCGAAGTTTTCCCACTGGTAGTAATAACCCGTATTCACGTTGGCGGAAAGGCTGTACTGGTCGCTTTTCGCCATACCATTCACATAATAAGGCGCGCTGTAGCTGTGCGAGCTGCTTTGGGAGATCCGGTAACCGAATCGGGACGTGAAGGTAAAGCCCTTGAACGGCATGAAGTTGGCGAACATGGTACCACGGATGGTAATACCACCGTTGGTGGCATCGGTACGGGCACGCTGGAGCAGCGGGTTGCCAGTCGCTTCCTCATAAAAAGCGGAGCCGTTATAGAAGTCGTTGTTGTGGTCCGGATCGCGAAGGATATAATCCGGATTTTTCTTGTAGGTGGACTGCATCGCCGGGAGCAAGTCTTCGACACGGCTGACATAAGCCGGGGTCAGCGGATCCAGGGAGACCACGGAGTTAAGCGCTCCGCCGTAACCGCTGGAAACACTCTTGGAGGACCACTTCTCGATGGAGTTGTTGGTGCCGACCTGCAGCCACTTCTTGATCTGGTAGTCAGCATTGACCTGAGCGGACAGACGATTATAGACATCGTACTTACCCCTCACGATACCGTCGTTGTTGAGGTAGTTGAGGGAAGCGAAGAAATGACCGTTCTTGTTGCCGCCCTGGAAAGTAATACCATGCTGGGAGCTCCAACTGGGATTGAACACGGCATCATACCAGTTGTGGTCCTTGCCGTCCCAACCCTTGCTGGCGATCTTATCGTCATCCAGGTTACCGATAGCCTTCTGCATGGCGATGTACTCGTCCGCATTCAGGAGTTCGGCCCGCTTGTTCAGGCTCTGGAGAGTCTGCTTCGCGCTATAAGTAATGGAAGAATGACCGTCCTTGCCCGCCTTGGTGGTGACAAGCACGACACCGTTACCGGCCTGGGCACCGTAGATAGCGGCGGAGGCGGCGTCCTTCAAGACCTCGATGGACTCGATCATGGACGGATCCAGGTACTGGATGTTGTCCACCTTCAGGCCGTCCACAATGAGGAGCGGTCCGATGTTGCCGGAGTTGGAGGAATAACCGCGAACGCGGATCTCCGCACCGGAACCCGGAGCACCAGAGTTGTTGAGGATCTGAACACCGGCGGCCTTGCCCTGGAGGGCGGCGGCGGCATCAGAAGTGGAACGGTTCTGCAGGTCATTCTCGCGGACGGAAGCCACGGCACCGGTCAAGTCACTCTTCTTCTGGACACCGTAACCGATCACGACCGTTTCATCAAGGAACTCGGTGTTCTCGGCGAGGACGAACCGGAAGGTAGTCTGATTGCCAACGGCGACGGTCTGGTCGGCATAGCCGATGCAGGACACATTGATGTTGGCACCCGCGGGGACATTCAGACGGAATGCACCGTTCATGTCAGTCACGGCACCAATGGAAGAGTTGCCTACGACGACGACGGCGGCTCCGACGACCGGAGCGCCGCTCTCATCGACAACCGTTCCGCTGATGGCGCGGTTCTGGGCGGTCGCAACCGTTCCCAGGAGGCCCGCTGCGACGATCATCACAGCGGCGGCCATTCTTGCAAAAAATTGCCTGGTCATAAAAGCGTTGTTTTGGTTGGTTAGATGTTTATGGTTTAAACAGTTTTGTGCTATGCAGCCGGTGACAAATGTACCCTTTTATATAGGCGGAGACTTTCAAAACGCGACCGAAATCGGAAACAAATCGGTCAATTCTCAATCATTTTGGACCCACCCCGACCCTTTTGGAAGATTTTTAACATCCAATGACCGGAATTTAAAAGATATTTTTGCTACCTTGCGATGCCAAAGAACGAATAATGAAAAGAGCGATTCTATTTGTCATTCTTCTCTCGTCCGTCCTCGCGGGATGGGCGCAGAACAACCATACTCAGTTCCGGAATTTCAGCACCGACGACGGCCTCCCCGACAATTCGGTGCGGGCCATTTTCCAAGACAGCTACGGCCTGATCTGGTTATGCACGCGCGAAGGCATCTGTATGTACGACGGACTGCATTTCAAGCCGTTGGAGGACCCTTCCTGCGACATCCTGGTCGGCCTCGCCATGAGTCTGGCCGAAGACCCGCAGCACCGGCTTTGGTTCATCACTACGCGCGGTATCGGCTTCCACGACCTCACGACCGGAGAAACCCGCACCGTGCACCGCAACACCTCCGGCGGCCTCATCGGCGCGGCCGACATCGCCGTGGACCGCAACGGGATGGTCTGGTTCGCGAACGAAGACATCTTTTGTTGGGATCCCGCGCGGGAGACCCTCGTGGACTACTCCCCCATCGCCCTGTTCCACAGCAACACGGTCGAGGCCGACAGCAACGGCACCGTCTGGTTCCTCGCCACGAACGGCGACCTGTACCGCTTCAACACCATCGGTGGCAGCTTCGAGCGGATCAACAGCGGCGCGGGAGAGCGCTTCTCCCGGCAGGACATCGTCTCGGACGGGGCGGGCCATATGCTGTCCTCCGCCCCCGGCGGCATCGTCCTCAGCACCGACATCTTCACCAACGTCACCACGACGCTCTACCGGACCGACGCCAGTGAAATCCGCTGCATCGTCCCCGAAAGCGACGGACGCTGCTGGCTGGGCACCGACCACGGCATCATCCGCGTGGACGGCGACCGCCGCCTGGTCTTCACCCACGACCGGTCGGACCCGGATTCCATCGCCGGCGAGGACATCTGGTCCATGCTCCTGGACCGCCAGGGGAACCTTTGGGCGGGAATGTTCTACAACGGCCTGGCCCTGCATCGCAACCCTCGGAACCGTGTGTTCCGGCACCTCGGTCGCCGCTCCGGAGGGGATTTGCCCGGAGACATGATCCGGCCGGTCATCGCCGTGGACGACAGCCACATCCTGGCGGGCGCCGAGGACGGCGGCCTGTCGCTGATCAACCTCACGGACAATTCCGTTGAAGACCTCACCTTCCCCGGGCCGAGTGGCGCGCCCGTCAACATCCAGGGCCTCTGCCTGGACGGCAACGACCTTTGGATCGCCACCTTCGGAAACGGCGTGTACCGGATGGATTTCCCCAGCCGGAAACTCCGGAAGGACTACCTGTCTGACCTGTCCGCCGCCACAGTCGCCCGCACCCGCGGCGGCGACATCTACCTGGGGACAACCGCGGGCCTGTACCGATACGACCGGTCAGAGGACCGCTTCCAGTCCTGCCCCGAGTTCGGCAGCAGTTTCATCCACGCCCTGTACGAGGACTCGCGTGGCACGCTGTGGGTGGGCACCTATGGTAGCGGCCTGTGGACTGAAAAAGACGGGGTTTACAAACATATCACCCAGAATAACAAGGAGTTCGGGCTTGCCTCCGACTACATCACCTGCATCCGCGAGGACAGCCGTCACAGGTTGTGGGTCCTGACGGAGACGGGCGGCGCCTGCTTCGCCGGCCTCGACGAGATCGCCTCCGGGAACTTCCGGTTCCGGTCCCTCTCCCGCCGCAACGGACTCCCCTCCTCCATCGCCTGCTGCATCCAGGAAGACCTGGACCAGGTCCTCTGGCTCACCACCACCCACGGCATCGTGAAGCTCGACCCCGACGACCTGTCCATCCGCGAAATCTACCAGGAGGAGCACGGCAATACGATGAACCAGTATTCCTACGGTTCCGCCTGTTCCACGTCCAGCGGCCGGCTGTTCTTCGGCACGAGCCGCGGCCTGGTCGGCTTCACTCCACCGGAGCGCACCAACCGGGAGCCGCTGAAGCTGTACATCACCGAAATCTCCGCCAGTGGTCCCGGCCTCATCTATTCTGTGACCGAGGAAGGAAAATCCACCTTGCACACGCAGAAAGTCCGTCTCCGCTACAAGGACCTCTCTTCCCTGACCATCCGCTATGCAGCCCCGGACTTCCAGTCCTCCAGAACCGGCCTGTTCCGGACCGTCCTGGAAGGCAAGCGGCGATCCATCCAGAGCTACTCCTCCTCCGGCGAGACCACCTACACGGACCTCGCGCCCGGGAGATACCAGTTCCGCGTGAACGGCGTGGGCAACCGCCGGGAAGCCTATCGGGCCCTGGACATTGAAATCCGCCCGCCGCTGTACCGGTCCGTCGCCGCGTTCATCCTCTACGCCCTGGCCGCCCTCCTGATCCTGGGAATCCTCGCGCGGCAGTGGGACCACATCCGCCAGATGCGGATGACCCGCGAGGTGGAGAAACTCCAGACCGAGCAGCAGAAGGAACTCTATGACGCGAAGATCAACTTCTTCACGAACATCACCCACGAGATCCGCACCCCGCTGTCCCTGATCAAGATGCCGCTGGACAAGATCATCTCAAGCGGAAACTATACGGAAAGCAACCGGCAGGAACTCCTCACGATGCAGGCCAACGCCGAGCGCCTCCTGAGCCTGACGAACCAGCTCCTGGACCTCCGGAAGATGGAAAAGAACGAGGTGAAGCCCACCTTCCTTCCGAACGACCTCGCCGCCCTGGTCCGGAAGACCTGCGACCGGTTCGCCGCGATGGCGAAAGATCAGCACATCCAGATGGACATCTCCCTGCCCGAAACGCCATTCATGGTCGACTGTGCGGGCGAGATGGTGGAGAAAATCGTCGGAAACCTGCTCTCCAACGCCTGCAAGTACGGAAACGGGCACGTCCGCGTGGCACTGGAGCCGCAGCCGGACGGCGAGCGCGTCCGCGTCCGCGTGGACAGCAACGGCGAGCGGATCCTGGAAGAGGACGCCGACCATATCTTCGAGAAATTCTATCAGGGCAGCCTCGCCCGCCAGGGCAAAGGGACCGGGCTCGGTCTCCCCTACGCCCGGAGTCTCGCCGCCCTGCACGGCGGCACCCTCACGCTGGACCGTTCCGTCCCGGATTTCAACTCGTTCGTACTGGAACTGCCTGTCCATCAGGAGGCGAAGGTGGAGCTTCCGACCGTCCGGGAAAAAGAGGAAAGCGAGGAGATGCCCGCCGCCATCGACAATCTCCATCACACCGTGCTTGTGGTGGAAGACGATCCGGAAATGCGGGGATACCTTGCGAAGGAGCTTTCGGAGCAGTACAACGTCCTGGTGGCCCCTAACGGCGAAGACGCCCTGCAGCTGGTCGAGAGCCAGCGCATCGACCTCGTCGTGAGCGACATCATGATGCCGGGCATCGACGGTGTCGCCCTGTGCAACCGGATCAAGTCCACGACCGAATACTGCCACATCCCGGTCATCCTCCTAACCGCGGCCGTGGGCATGGAAACCCGCATCGAGACGCTCCAGGCCGGCGCGGACGGTTACATCGAGAAGCCGTTCGCGATCGAGCTGCTGCTGGCGAACGTCGCGAACCTGTTCAAGAACCGGGAGATCGCGAACCGCCAGTTCACCCAGTCGCCGCTCACCCACTTCAACTCCATGGTGACGGGCGGCATGGACCAGGAATTCATGGAACGGCTGCACGACATCGTGATGAAGCACCTCGCAGAACCCGACCTGAACATCGAGACGCTCACCACCGAGCTGGGGACGAGCAAATCCACGCTGTACCGCAAGGTGACGGCGAACACGGGCCTCAATATCAACGAGTACATCCGCGTGAGCCGCCTCAAGAAGGCCGCCGAGATGCTGTCCAGCCAGAAGTACCGGATCAGCGAGGTGGCCTATATGACCGGCTTCTCCTCGCCATCGTATTTCGCTACCTGCTTCCAGAAACAGTTCAATGTCTCCCCTTCCGCCTTTGTAAAGGGTCTAAAGGGTTGATTGTTCGGTATTTTATGCGTATCTTAGTCTCGTTAATCCCGAGACTATGAAGCGATTCTCCCTTTTTGTCGCCGTGCTGCTCGCGGCGGCGTGCCAGAACGAAGCTCCGCCGTTCAGCGGCGGATTCAATGACGAGAAGGACTCCGGCATCGAGGTGGTCCACCACGGTGTGCGGACCATCCAGGGCGGCGCCGTCCGCCTGAGCCCCACTCCCGAGCAGTGGGACCTCGTGCCCACGATGACTTCCCGGGTGGTCGACACGCTCGCGCAGACCATCGAGGTGGGCATGCGCTTCGACTGGTACGACTTCGATTCCCGCGTGGTCGTGGAGCCCAAGGGCAAGGCGGTGGAAATCTCCGTCTGGCTGGACAAGCCCGTGCCGGAGGTGCTCGCGGGGGAAGCGGGCTTCAACCTGGAATTCCTGCCCTCGCAGTACTGGAACAAGGCCTATCTGGTGGACGGCAAGCCCAACCGCTTCCCGCGCTATGCCGTGAGCGACACGAAGGTGCGGCCCAACGCGGAGAAGGTGCGCCAGTTCAAGGGGTACCGGACGTATGACGACCGGGGCACCGGCGAGTTCATCGAGCCGCTGCCGCTCTCCGAAGGCCACGAGTTCCTTCTCGCACCGGACGATCCGCAGCGGATGGTTAAGGTTACGAGCGAAAGCGAAATCAAGCTCTACGACGGCCGGATGCTCGCGCAGAACGGCTGGTACGTCCTCAGGACCGTCCTTCCGGCCGGCAAGACGGGCAAGGTCGTCACCTGGACTGTGGAGCCGAACGCCGTCCCGGGCTGGATCCGGGAGCCGAACGTGGGCTTCTCCCAGATGGGCTATGTCCCCGACCAGCCGAAGGTCGCCGTCATCGAACTGGATAAGAAAGACAAGGTGCAGGCCAAGGCTTCCGTCTGGAAGGTCGCTGCCGACGGCTCCGCTAAGGAAGCCTTCTCCGGTCCCGTGAAAGTCTGGGGCGAGTACTACAAGTACAATTACGCCAAGTTCGATTTCTCCGCGCTCAAGGAACCGGGTGTCTATTTCCTCAAATACGGCGATGTCCAGACCGGAAACTTCATCATCGACCCGTCCGTCTATGACAAGATCACGGTGGCGACGAGCGATGTCTGGATTCCCGTCCACATGAACCACATGGCCGTCCATGAGGCCTACCGCCTCTGGCACGGCGAGCCGTTCAAGGAGGGGTACCTCCAGGCTCCGCCGAGCACGGACCACTTCGACCTGCACTGGCAGGGACCGACCACCGATACCAAGTACAAGGCGCTGGAACTCATTCCCGGCTTGAACGTGGGCGGATACTTCGACGCCGGCGACTTCGACATCGAGACGGGTTCCAACATCAGCGTGGTGATGAACCTCATCACCCTGTGGGAGCAGTTCAAGTCCCAGCGTGACGAGACTTTCATCAGCGAGGAGCAGCGCTACGTGGAGCTCCACCGGCCTGACGGCGTTCCGGATGTCCTCCAGTACATCGAGCACGGTGTCCTGAACCTCGTGGCCCAGGCCGAGCAGATCGGCCACATGGCCCAGACCCTCTCGAACTCCGTCCTGGACAACTATCACCACCTGGGCGACGCTTCCGGTATCACGGACGGCCTGCACTACGACCCGCGCCTGAAGCCATACCAGAAGTCCGCGGACGGCAAGTCCAGCGGTACGCCGGACGACATGTGGGCCTTCACCAGCCGCAATCCGGGCCTGGACCTGCAGGCGGCGACGATGTTCGCCGCGGCGAGCCGCGTCCTTGCGGACCGCAATCCGGACCTCGCCAGGCGCGCCCTGAAGCAGTCCATCCGCCTGGACGAGGAGGCCACGAAACTGATGGCGGCCGACACCACCAGCCGGTTCCGTCGCCGCAACCAAGGCAACAGCTTCTCCACCGCGCTCCAGCTGTACGTTTCCACGAAGGATCCCAAGTATCTGGAGCAGTTCACCGCCGGCGTCTGGCCCGCCCTGGAGCGGATGCCCATGGGCGCCATCGGCGCGGCCCTGGACGCGATTCCGTACCTGGACGACGACTATAAGGAGAAACTCCGCCCGTATGTGGAGAAATACCGCGACTACATCCTTTCGCTGGAGGAACAGAATCCGTACGGCGTGCCCATCGGCCTCGGAAACTGGGCCGGCGGCGGCCAGGTGACGGGCTTCGGCACCACCGTGTGCAACGCGCACCGGCACTTCCCCGACATCGTGGGCAAGGAGCACATCTACAAGGCCCCGGCCTGGCTGTTCGGCTGCCACCCGTACCACAACTACTCCTGGGTGGCCGCGGTCGGCGCCGCCCGCCCGAAGCAGGTCTTCTACGGCAACAACCGCGCGGACTTCTCCTTCATCCCCGGCAACATGGCCCCCGGCCTCCTGTTCCGGCAGCCGGACCACTTCGAGAACTACGACGACTGGCCCTTCCTCTGGGGTCAGAACGAAGGCACCATCGCCGGCAACGTCGGCTACCTGATCTTCGGAGAAACCTTCCGGAACACCCTACTTGAATAGGCTGCGGTCAATGCCCCAGCCCATCTTCTCGTAGCCGGCGGCGTTCAGGTGGAGCCAGTCGCGCTGGTAGAGGAAGGCGGGGTCGAGGCGGTCTGGCTGGGCCGGGTCGGCGACGAGGCGGTCGAAGTCAATGACGCCGTCGAAGACGCCGCTGGTGCGGATCCATTCGTTCAGGGCGACGCGCCCGGCCTCATGGTCCGGGGAGTAGTAGCCGTTGCCCTTGACGGGCGTGACGGTGGCGCCGAAGACTTTGATACCCCGTTCGTGGGCCTCCTGGACGATCCGGGTCCATACTTCCTGGATGCCCGCGGCGGTCGCCATCGCGTCGCGGCTCCCGCCCAGGTCGTTCGTTCCCTCGAAGAGGATGATGTACTTCACGCCTGGATGGCAGAAGAGGTCGCGGACGTAGCGGCTCTCGCCCGTAGGGCCGAGGCCGCCGCGGAGGATGCAGTTGCCGCCCAGGCCGAAGTTCAGCACGGAGAGGTTCCGCGTGGCGGGATCGGTAAGCAGGGACTTCGAGAGCTGGTCCGTCCAGCGGTCCTGGCCGTTGGTCGTCGTGCCGCGGCCGTCGGTGATGGAATCACCCAGGACGGCGATCGCGGCGCTCCGCCGGCGCGGCTTCACGTCGATGGAACTGATGGTATACCAATGGTCCGTCTTCGCAATCGGCGCGGAGAAATCCGTCGTATAGCCGTCTGCGATGTAGGAGGTGGTCCGGGAGCCCGGATGGCTCGTGAGGAGGGTCGAGGAGATCCGTCCGTAATGGATGGTGATGGCGAGGTTCATCCGGTCCTCCAGCGGGAAGGAGACCGGGTCGGACACGACGGAAGCCCCGGGGGCCATCGTCACGGACGGATGGCCGTCGAACGAGAGCCTGACGGTCGTCGCCTCGTCGATTTCCGGGGTTGCGCCCATGGTCTTGGCCACGGCGATCTCCACGCCCAGGATGTCCGTTGGATCCGCATTGAACAGGTTCGACAGATGCAGGCGGAGGGCTTTTCCGCCGATGGACACCTGCACGATCTGCCGGAAGGAATTCCCGGCGAGACCGGGCTCCGGCGGGCGGTTGTGCGGTTCGGCGATCTGCAGGGCCGTGGCCCAGGTCGTGACCCAGTCGCGCGTCTGCGCGAAAGCAGGGGTCAGGCCCGCCGCGAGGGCGAGCACGAGGAGGAACCGTTTCATCGCTGGGGAGGTCTTCTGGAGAAACGTCTCGGTTTGATGATGATCGGGTCACCGGCCTCATCGTGCTGCGGCATGCCCAGCCGGTCGGACTGGATGCTGCGGAAGAGCAGCGAGTCGATGGGGGTCCTCAGCGGCTCCACGCCCGCGGGCAGCGGACGGCCGGAGAACGTCTGGAAATAGCCCACGCAGGCGTCGCGCCACCAGCGGGCGTCGCTGGCCTGGATCGTGAGTTTCCGGTTGGCCTCTTCCCACAGGACAGGGCTGACGTACGGCTTCAGTTCATTCCAGGTGGCGCGGAAGCCCTCCACGGTCTTGATGCCGCGGTCGTAATGCAGGCAGATCTCGTCCCACAGGTCCTTCCCGGACGACAGCTTGTAGTCCCAGGGCAGGTGGTGGAACCACAGCAGGAGATTCTCCGGGCAGGTTTCCAGGTTGTTATAGGTCGATGCCAGCGGCTCGTTGTACTGGTCCACGTTGTCCGAGCCCGTGCGGGTGCGGTCGAAGCCGATGCCCGCGCTGTCCGCCTTGTGGTAGTAGGCCGGCGTCCAGTCGGGACGGGCGCCCCGGTCCCACGGCATGGGCCCGTAGTGCGTCCCGCCGAACAGGTGGTGCAGGCCCAGCGGCATCTCGTAGTCCACCACGGCCTCGCGGGAAGCCATCAGGATGTCCTTCACCGGCTCCTGGAACTTCTTCGCGAACGCCTTCTCCTTCATGCCTTCCGGCTTCAGGAACGTCTGGCGGACCCATTCGTCGGCGATCTGCTCCGCGCTGAGGGTCGGGTCCCAGGCGAGGCGGCCGTAGGCGTACCAGTTGGCCTGGGCGAACACGTAGCCGCAGAAGTTGGGATCCTGGCCCGTGTTGGCGACGCCGGCGATGCCCGTGAGGTTCTTATACACGGGAGAGCCCGCGCCGTGCTGGTAGGTATCGGCCTGCAGGCATTCCTCCCAGGTTGTGCCATGGAAGGCCAGGTGGTTGGAGAAGCCCAGGTACTCCTGCGTGACCTGGAACTCCATCATCATCTTCGTCTTCTCCAGCTTGCCGAACAGCGGGCTGAAGGGCTCGCGGGGCTGGAAGTCCACCGGGCCGTTCTTGACCTGGATGATCACGTTGTCCGCGAACTGGCCGTCCAGCGGGAGGAACTCCTCCACGGCCTGGTTCGCCCGGTCGGGGCTCGTGGGCGCGTACACGAAGGCGCGCCACATCACGATGCCGCCGTAGGGCGCGACGGCCTCCGCCAGCATGTTGGCGCCGTCCGCGTGCGTCCGGCCGTAGTCCTGCGGGCCGGCCTGGCCCTCGGAATTGGCCTTCACCAGGAAGCCGCCGAAGTCCGGGATCGCGGCGTAGATCTCCGCCGCCTTGTCCTTCCACCACTGCCGCACCTTCGGATCCAGCGGGTCGCCGCTCTTCAGGCCGGAGAGCGCGATGGGGCTGGTCCATTTGATGGACAGGTAGGTCTTGACGCCGTATTCGCGGAGGATGTCCGCGATCTTCGCCACGCGGGCGATATGCTCCGCATCCAGGATGAGCGGGTTGGAATTGACATTGTTCAGCGCGGCGCCGTTCAGGCCGATGGACGCGCACAGCTCGCCGTAGTGGCGGATGCGCTCCACCGGGATTTCCGGGGAGGTCCACTCCCACATCGACTTACCGGCGTATCCGCGTTCCACGGAGTCATCCAGGTTGTCCCAGTGGTTCAGGAGCCGGAGGTCGTAGTACGGCTTCTCCTGCAGGTCCATGCCCGGGCCGGCCTGCCCGAGCACTTCCGCGCGCTGCAGGGCATAGACGCCGTAGCGGAGGCCCGCCTCGGAGCCGGCGTCGACATGCCGGACACCGTCGGCGTCATAGATGTGGAAACCTTCCGCCGGCAGGGCGGAGTCGATGCCCGTCGCGACCGAAGCGAGGACGTCTTCATAGGAACGGCCGGCGGCCAGCCAAAGGTCGGTGCCGTCCTGCGCCACGGGCACAGGCTGGCTGCAGGCGGCGACGAGGAGCCCGGTCAGGGCCAAGGAGAGATACTTACGCATATCGTTGTGTGTGATTACTTTACTGGAATAATTCGCTTTCCGCCTCGAACATCCGGCGGGCGTCCTTGACAGACATGCCGGTGGAGGCATTCCCGAGGTCCGGAACGTTGAAGGATTTCAGGTTATAAAGATAGAATCGGGAGGATTTCTGCGGCAGGACGAACGGCTTGGTCGTGCGCCCGTCCGCGTCCAGATGGCAGAAATACGGCTTGCCGTACTGCCCGTCGCCCCGCTTGCTCGCAAAGACGAACCAGCGGCTGTTGGAGGACCAGCTATGGTAGGAGTCGGACTTGTCCCCCTTGATCTCGTCCATCGGCCGGATTTCGCCGGTCTGCAGGTCTGCCAGATACAAGGTGCATTCGGGATGGAACAGCGGGAAGGTGCCGTAATCGGCCACGGTGAACATCAGCCAGCGGCCGTCCGGAGAGACCTTCGGGTGGCAGACGGAGCCGTTGTTCGTCCGGGCGCTCCAGACCGTGTCCACCTGCTCGCCGATGAGGCCGGTTTCGGGGTCGAAATCGGCCCGGACAAGGTCGTAGATGCATTCCATGACGTTCTCGGGCAGGGCCACAGAATCCGCCACGCAGTAGTAGACCGAGCGCCCGTCGGCCGAGAAGCACGGGAACGTCTCGAACTTGTCGGGCCGGGCCACATGCGGGACATTGATCATCCGGTTGTTCTCGAAGTCCGCGACCGTCAGGTCGGAAGCGGTGTCGAAGACCTCCATCCGCATGCCCGTCAGGGTATGGAAACTCGGCAGGATGATGTTGGTGGAGAACACGCCGAAACGGCCGTCCGGATGAAGTTCCCCGTATACGGTGGCGGAGAGCATGTCATCGGTCTTGAGCGAGAGCTTCCGGATCTTGCCGTTCTGGTTCAGGATGCTGCCGCCCTGGGGGCCGCGGATGTAGTAGAGGGAATAATCCCCCCGCGACTGCCCATGGACATGGCAGTTCATGCAGGCGTTGTCCGTCACCCGGTGGTCACAGAGGACCGTTTCCTCGAAAGTCTCGACACAGCGTTCCCGGATCGAGACCTCGTTGTACATCTGGTAGGACGGTTCGATGAGGCGGTAGGTCAGCCAGCCGTCCATCGGATCCTCGCTGACGAAAATGGACCACCGGTCGGAAACCTTCTGTCCGTTCACGACGGCCTCCGCCTCCACGGTAATCGTCTGTCCCTCGGCCCCTTCAAGGAATTTCTTCCAGGCGCGAAGGTTCCATTCCACTTCGTCGCCCCGGACCGTGACGGACTTGTCCCCCAGGATGAAGGTCGTCCGCGCATGCCGGACCTCCGGCATGGCATACCGGAAATTGAGCGGCGCGATGCCGGCCGGAATGGTGACTTCCTTGTAGTCCGGATAGATCACCAGGGGACCCTCGCTGCCGTCCACGGCGGTCACGATGTCCGGCCCACCGCAGCCCGGCAGCGTCTGGCATGCCAAAAAGGCGAACAACAGGTATTTAATCGCGTTCCTCATGGGTTATTGCTGCTTGTTCATCGCTTTCAGGTAGTAGTACCAGTAGGTGTTTTTAAATGCGGAGGGATTCAGGCCGAAGCGGTTCATCCGGTCGGAAACCGAGAGGTCCATCCCGTAGCGGGCGATTTCGTCCGGCGTCAGCCGGCCCTGCAGGGTAAGCCAGAGGAGAACGGCTTCCTGATAGAGACGGCCCTTGATCATGTCCGGGGTGAAATCCTGCATGAAAGCGTCCAGGTCATAAGTCAGCAGGTCGTAGCAGAGCAGGTAATTCCGGGCGGGCGCATTCGTCGGATCGGCCTCCAGCAGCCCGAGCAGCTGTTCCCGGGGACGGTCCAGCTGGTGGACGATGTCCTTCCGCGCCAGCCTGGCATGCGCGTCGGACAATTGCACGCGCACGGCCTCGTCCTGGCGGCCGGGCATCATGCTCCGCGCCCACTTCCCGTAAAAGAGCGTCTTGCCGAGGATGGTCAGGTATTTCATCGCCGCGCCATCCTCTCCTGAAATCAGGTTCACGCGGGCCAGGCGCACCAGATAACGCGCGCCGGTGTGCTTGGGCGACGCCTGGAGCGAGGTGATGGCGCTCTGTTCCGCCACCGTCATGTCGCCCAGCTGGAACCAGGCTTCTCCCGCCATGGCGTTGGTCATGACGGTCTGATCCGAGGAGGCCGGGAACAAGAGCGAATAATGATAGTTTTGCGAATGGTCGAAAAGATCGTCGCCCAGGCGCCCTTTCATCGCAAGGGCCAGATTGTAGCAATAGCTGGCCTCTTCCGTGTACAAGTCCACCTTCGACAGCTCCAGGACCTTGTCCCAGTTCTCCCGATACGCTTCCGTATCCAACCCGATCACCCTTTCGTATTTGAACTGGGGTACGCTCCAGGCTTTGCCGTATACCTTATGGACCGGAGACCCGAAGGCCCAGATCCCGCAGCCGACCAGCAGCACGGCCGCCATCGGCTTGAGCCAGGCGTTCTTGAACTGCAGCGCCAGCAAGACCAGGGAAAGCAGCGCCAGCGTGGCCACCGTATAACGGGTCAGGTAAAGATTACCTGTTTCCCGCAGGAAGGACCATGCGAAAAAGAGCGTCGCAATGCACAGGGAAGGCCACTTCCCCAGGAAATGCCGGCAGATCCGGAACACCACCACGCCGATCCCCGTCAACAGCAGGGCCACGATCAGCGACGCCGGCACGGCGGCCAGGAAGAACTGTTCCAGGAAATCGGCCACGAAACGCCCCAGAAAACCCATTCCCCGGTAAGTTTCGCGGATATGGACACCATCGAAGAGGAACAGGTTCTGCTGCTCGCGGCGCATCAGGTGATACGGATAGGCGAACAGGAAAAAGGACCACGATCCCAGGAAAGCCAGGACGGCGGCCACGAGGCCGGTACGGAACGGTGACTCTTTTGTATGCATTATGCAAATATGCGCATTATTTCGCAGTTCTCAAAAGCAGAAGGGGCGGCCTCGTCAGGTCGCCCCTTCATCCCAACCATAAAGTATTCTAACCAACCACTGCCGTGTTATTCAAGCCAGTAACCGGGCGTCTGGTACGCCTTCTTCTCTTCTTCCGACATCTGCATGGCGTTGATCTGGCCCTGCGGGATCGGGTTCATGTAGTTGAGCTCGATGATGTCGCGGGTGAGCGTGACGGGCGTGTGCGAGGTCGTCGTCTCCGTGATCGTGTAGTTCAGCCCACGCTCGAGCCACTGCTGGGTGCGCGCCAGGTCGAACCAGCGCTTGCCCTCGCCGTAGTATTCGCGAAGCATCTCATCCAGGAGGAAGTCGATGGTCACGGGATTCGGAGTCTTCGCCGTCAGTTCGGCGCTGAAGTCAGCGCTGTACTTCTCCTGCTCGTTGTTCTTGAATTCCCACTTGCCGGCGCGCGAACGGATCACATTGATCAGGTCGTAGGCCGACTTGCCCGCCTTGGCGGAGGCGCCCTTCACCTGGGCTTCCGCGGCGATGAAGTACAGTTCGGAGAACTTGTAGATGATGTACGGACGCGTGCTGCCCACATTCGCTTCACCGGCGCCGGCAGGAGAGCCCGTGTTGGTGCGGTACGGTCCCTGTTTCCAAAGTCCCGGATAGGTGAAGCGGTTGATGCCGCGCAGGTCGATCACATAGGAGTCCACGCCATCCTTGGCGCCGAAGCCCTGGGAGACGAGATTACCGGTCAAGTTAGTGGGATACGTCACCGACTCGTCCACATACGGAAGGAAGACCAGGAGAGGCTCCTTGACGCCGATGTGGTTGCCGTGCGGGCCCACCACCCATTCGGTATCGGCGCCGAACTGGTCCCAGTTGGTGCGGTAAATCCAGGTGAAGGTGCCGTCGAAACGGGAGTCCTTGTCGATGTCCGTAAAGGTATGCAGCGCTTCGTGCGTAGGTGCCAGACGCGTCCAGGGACGACCCAGGAACTGGCTGTCGGTACGCTGGATCGGAGTCGTGGCTTTGCCGGTATTGTCGTTGACCGTCGCGGCAGAATAGTTCCACTGGTGGAACCAGCAGACGAAGTTCGTTCCCTGGTCCCAGCCGGTGACAGGAGCGCCATTGTACTGCTCGGACTTTTCGGTGCGGTCGGAGTAGAAGACCTGCTCCTTGTTATAGTCGTTGGAGCCGAGGGACACTTTGTAGAAGGAGGATTCCAGGCCGTACGGACCGGGGTTCTCGATGCCCTGGATGGCCAGGTCATACGCCTTCTGGAAGTAGGTCCTCGCATCACCGGCGTTGCGGGTGCATTCGGGATAGGTGGGAAGTCCCTTCGGGTTCTCCAGCCACCAGGCATAAGTCAGGTAGGCGCGTGACAGGAGAATGCGTACGGCCGTCTTGGACAGGGCGCCGCCGATACGGGGCTTGTCAGGGATGTTCTCCAGGGCGAACTCCAGATCCGGGAAGATGCACTTCTTGTACACTTCCTCGACGGTGTTCCGGGTCGAGACACGGACGGCGCTGGTATTGAAAGCCAGTTCACCGGAGCCCAGGTCGAGCGGAACGCCTCCGAAGATGCGGACCATGTCGAAGTAATAGAAGGCACGGAAGAAACGGGCCTCCGCAATCAGGGATTCCGACATGCCGGCCGCCGTCGCATTCTCGATGATGCCGTTGGCGGTATTGACGTAGGTGAAATTCCAGAAGCCGGATTTCGGGCAGTTGTCGGCCGTCACATGGGCGCCGGTGGAGAAGTCGTTGCCCCGGAAGCCACTGTTCGAGAACGTGGTCTCGTCGGTAGCCGCCTCGAGGTCGGACCAGGTGTACGGATCACCGTACACATCGCGCAGATGGGAATACAGGGCGGTCAGACCGCCTTCCACGCCAGCGGGCGTGCTGAAATATCCGGGCGTAAAGATGGTCTTCGGATGCTCCTCAAGAATCTTGTTGCAGGAAGCGGAGAGGACCAGCATACCGCCGAGAACCAACAGGAAGTTGAATATCTTTTTCATATCGTTGCGCTGTTAGAAAGTCAAATTGATACCGAGCAGATAGTTGTGCGTCTGCGGAGTGCTGTTGGAGAAGCTCGCCATACGGCCGGAACGGGCGTTACCCTGGTGGATGAGACCGGTTTCGGCGGTGAAAGCAGAGTAGATCACAAAAGGATTCTGGGCGGTGAAATACACCCGGAGATTGCTGACACCCATCTTCCGGAACACAGGCAGGCGGTGCATGGTGTAACCGAGCGTGATGGTCTGGATCTTGGCGTAAGTGCCGTCGAACATACCCATCAGGGACGCGTACTTGGGCGAGTCGGTGACGATCGTGGAGCCCGGGCGCGGGTATTTGACGTTCGGATTCTCCGGCGTCCAGTAATCGACATCGATCTGGCCGCGGCGGCCGCTCATCAGGTTGTCATATCCGGTGTGCAGCGAGGACGTGAAGATACCGCCGGCCTGGAAGTCGCCGATGATGGACAGGTCGAGATTCTTCCACGCGACGCGGGTGTTGAAGCCACCCATGAAAAGGGCCTCGGCGCTGTACGGGACCTGGTCGTTGGAGTTGATGGCGCGGGTCGGGGAACCGTCGGCATTGTAGTCGCCATGGTACTTGACCTTAATCATACCGAGCGATCCCTTGTAACCGGTGACCGCATCCACATTGCTGGGCTCGAGGATATCCATGTACGGGTCACCCTCCTGCCAGAGGCCGTCATATTCATAGTCATAGATGCACTGGAGAGGATAGCCGACGAACCAGCGGTTGCCCTTGTCCTCGGTCGTGCCGTCCGCGAGGGCGACCAGCTTGTTCCGGTTGGCGTAAATGTTCAGGCCGGCTTCCCAGCGCCAGTCACCGCTTTCGATGATGGTGCCGTTGACCGTGAATTCAACACCCCGGTTCCGCGTGGCGCCGATATTGGCGGTGGTGCGGGACACGCCGGCCGAAGAAGGCAGGCTCAGGCTGAGCAGGATGTCCTTGGTGTCGACGCGATAGTACTCGAGGGTACCGCGGAGACGGCCCTTGAAGAAGGAATAGTCCAGACCGAAGTTCCAGGTGTTGGAGTACTCCCATCCGAGTTCGGTGTTGGGAAGCGAAGAGACATAGTAACCGGTGGCGTACTTCTCCTCGTTGAAGTTGTACACCTTGGTGGACAGGGAACCAAGCGTGGAATACGGCGACACGGCCTGGTTGGAGGTCACGCCGTAACCGACGCGGAGCTTCAGTTCGTCGAGCCAGCCGCGGGTACCCGCCATGAAAGGCTCGTTGTGGATGTTCCAACCGACGGAAACGGCCGGGTAGGTATGCCACTGGTGGCCGGGAGCCAGGCGGGAGGAGGCGTCTGAACGGACGGCCGCGGAGATCATATAGCGGTCGTCATAGGTGTACATCAGACGGGCCATATAGGAAATCAGGCCGTACTGCGAGTAGCTGCCCGGGTTGACCTTAATGTCGGAGGCCAGGGCGGAGCCGATGTTGTAGTACTGGAAGAGTTCGTTCGGGATATTCTTGCCGGAGAGGCTCTGGCCGTTGGAAGTGGTCTGCTCGGCGGAATAGAGGGCCACGAAGTTGACCCGGTGCTTGTTGGCGAACGTGCGGTCGTAGCTCAGCAGGTTCTCGACGGTCCAGTTGGAACTCTCGTTGAAGGACCAGGAGGCGGAGTTCGGAGACGTTTCGGTCGATTCACCGACACCCTGGCCGGTGAAGGAGCCGCCGCGGCTGCGGCGATAGTTCAGGCCGACGCTGATCTTGTAGGCGAGACCCTCGATCCACGGGAAGTTGAATTTGAGGAAACCGTTGTTATAGGTACTGACCGTGTTGGACTCGCTGTTGTAGATGCCGGCGGCGGTGAGCTGCTCGATCCGGTCGCGGTCCATGATGTACCAGTTGGCGTCGATCGGCATGTTGACGCGGTACTTCAGGGAACCATCCTCGTTGTAAGGGTTGACGAGCGAGGAGAGCTGAAGGTTCAGGCCGACCTGGTTACCGGTGTTGGCGCCGTACTGGGTCCGGGTGGAGAATCCGACCTGGAAGTATCTGCCGATCTTCTGGTCGATGCTGCCGTTCAGCGAGATGCGGCTGTACGCCTGCGTGGGCACGGTCGCGTGATCCTTGAAATAAGAAGTGCCGAAGCGGTAGCTGCCGCCCTTGGTGCCGCCGGCGACGCTCACTTCGTAGTTCTGCGTGTAACCGTTCTGGAGCACCATGTCCTGCCAGTCCGTGACCGTATCGTCCGATTCGTCGAGGGAGTTCGCATACTTCCCGGCCATCTGACGGAGGCGGACGTATTTCGCGCCGGTCATCATCGGATACTTGATCGGAGTCTTCAGGGAGACATAGGAGTTGAAGGACACCATCGGGGCCTGGCCGATCGTTCCCTTATAGGTACTGATCAGGATGACGCCATTGGCGCCGCGGGAACCGTAAATGGCCGTGGACGCGGCATCCTTGAGAATGTCGATGCTCTTGATGTCGTTGGTGGAGATTTCCGTCAGGCTTCCCATGAAAGGAATGCCGTCCAGCACGATGAGCGGGTCGTTCGATGCGGAGAGAGAACGCTCGCCGCGGATACGGATGGTGGCGGATTCGCCCGGCCTGGAAGAGGTGGACTGCATATCCACGCCGGCGACACGGCCCATCAGGGCGTAAGACACATCGTTGGCCGGGACCTGGCGCAAGTCGTTGCCGCCCACGGACACGATGGAACCGGTCACATCCTGGCGGCGGGCCGTACCGTAACCGATGACGACCGTGGCTTCAAGCTGTTCGGCATCCTCCTCGAGGACGATGTCGATGCGGCTGCGGCCCTGGACGGGAACGCGGATGGTGGTGTAGCCCATGCAGGAGACCTCGAGAATTGCGGAGGATCCCGCCTGGAGGGAATACGTACCATCGACACCTGTGACGGCGCCGTTGGAAGAATCCACGACCATCACGGCCGCGCCCGGGACAGGCGCACCGCTCTGGTCCGTGACCGTACCGCTGACGCGGACGCTCTGCGCCAGGGCGAAGAGCGGGAGCATCAGGCCGGCTGCCACGAATGCAAGCGTTTTCTTTAGGTTAAATCGCATAGTGATAAAAATTAAAAGTTGATTGATTTGGTTGTCGGTTTGCGTTTTTGCAAATGTATCATCTTTACAAACGATTGAAACCGTGGGATGTAACAATAGCTGTCGTTTTTGGACCATGGGCCTTGCGAGACAAAAAGAATTTGTATTTTTGTAACAGATGAACCAAAAACGAAGATGAAACGATTTTTGCTTCCGGCCGCGCTCCTTCTGGGCGCATTCCTTCCGGCGGCGGGCCAGAACGCCCGCCTGTACCTGCCGGAATTAGGCCTCCCCAACTCGCAGGTGAACCGGATCTACCAGGACCGCACCGATTATATATGGATCTGCACGGAAGGCGGACTGGTCCGCTTCGACGGACTCCGGTTCGAGACCTACCAGCACGACCGGGAGAGCGCGAACTGCCTGTCCAGCTCCTCCGTCATCGACATGGTCGAGGACGGCCGGGGCACGAAGTGGATCGGGACGGCCGCCGGCCTGGACATCCTGGACTCCGAATACTCCTCCTTCACGCACTTCGACCTGCACCGGAATCCGGATACGCCCGTGAATCCTTATATCGGACGGCTCCTGGAGGTTCCGGCCGCCGGAACCCTGATCGTAGGCACGGGCGGCGCGGGCGTGTTCGTCATCGACAGCGAAACTCGGCAGGAACTTCCCGAGAAACGGGAAACCGTCAACCGGACCCTGCACACGGATTACATCCATACCCTGTTCCTGGACGCTTCCGGACGGCTGTGGATCCTCCCGGGCGACAGCAAGCCTGTCGTCCTGGACGCCGTCACCCTGGAGCCTGCGACCGAGCTGGCGTGGAGCCCGGAACTGCAGAAGGCCGGCGACCTGCTCCGCGTCAACGACATGGCCGAAGACCCGGTCACGGGCGACATCCTGCTGGGAAGCACGGAAGGCCTGCTGCTGCTCAAGGCCGGTTCCGGCCTCATCCGGAAGGCTTCCGGGCGCCGGGCGGCCACGACCGTCGGCGCGTCCATCATCTTCGATTCGCAGACCGCCTCGGGGGAAGAGCGTCTGTTCCTCGTCGGAAACGAGGACGGGGGCCTGCTCCATTTCGACACGGAAACGGAGGAAGTCCGGACCGCCCTCGTCTCGTCCATCCGGCAGGAAACCGGCAACTGGAAAGCCACTTCCAGCCTCCGGGACGCGCAGGGAAACCTCTGGCTGGGCCTGTACCAGACCGGTGTCCTGGTGGCGCCGAAATCCCGTTTCGGCTTCTCCTACATGGGATTCAGCACCCGGGGGATGCCGGGCGAGAACAATACCGTCGTCACAGATGTCTATGAGGACGGCCAGAACCTGTGGGTCGCCACGGACGGCGGCGGCCTGTTCTGCCGGCCGGCGGCCGCCGGCCGCAAGCGGCAGGCCGAGCGCGTGTTCACGCGGGACAACTCCGCCCTCAACAACAACGCGATCCTCACCGTGACCGGCGACCGGTACGGCACCATCTGGCTCGGAACCTATCTGGGCGGCCTTTATTACATTGAAGGCGGCACTGCGCTGAAATCTTATCCCTACGCGGACCATGTGGGCACGGACCGGATCCGGACGCTCGTCTACGACCCGGCCCGGGACCTGCTGTACGTGGGCACCTCCGGCGCCGGCCTCACCGTCATCGACGCGAAAACCCGGAAACCCATCGCCCGGCAGGTGGACGAGGACTACCGCTGGATCAGCGCCTTGCACCTGGACCAGACCGGCCGGCTGTGGGTGGGCAGCTACAACGGTCCTTTCTGCTACGACCCGTCGCTGGACCGCATCATCCCCTTCAGCGGAACCGCCGGGAGCGACCTCCCGCCCCGCATCTACGACATCTGCAGCAGCGCGGACGGGTCGATCTGGTTCGGCACGGAAGAGGGGCTCTTCCAATGGAATGAAACTTCGCGGGAACTCCGCCGGTACACGACCCAGGACGGCCTCTCCAACAACGTGGTCCGGGCCATCCTGAGCGCGGACGGCGGCGATATGTGGGTCTCTACGTCCAGCGGCCTGAGCCGGCTGACGCCGAGAACCGGCAAAATCACCGTCTTCCAGTCCTATGATGGCCTGCAGGGCAATGAATTCCGCACCGGATGCGCCTTCAAGGCGCCGTCCGGACGGCTCTATTTCGGCGGAAACGGCGGTCTTACGAGTTTCTCGCCGCTCCTGGTGGACAGCGGCGGCGACCGGATGCCCCAGGTCGCGCTGGCGCGCCTGACGATGCTGGACCAGCCCGTCGTCTACGATCCCGCCAAAGGAAGCAACAACCTGATTGACAAGCACATATCAGAGGCCACCCAGATAAGGATCCCGCGCGGCGTGGACATGTTCTCACTGGAGTTCTCCGTCCCGGAGTATACCAATCCGCAGCGCCTGCGGTTCGACTATCGGCTCTCGGGTTTCGAGAGCGACTGGAAAACCGCGCCTTCGCTCCTGCGGATGGCCACGTATACCAATGTGCGGCCGGGCCGCTACCGCTTCGAGGTCAAGGCCTATTTCGACGGCTCGCCCGAAGTCTATTCCGAGCGCAGCGTGGACCTGCGCGTCGAGGCCCCCTGGTTCCTGAGCGGATGGGCCTGGGCCGTTTACGCCGCCATTCTCGTAGGGATCATCCTGCTGCTCCTGCACTTCATCCGGCAGCGCCGGCGCCAGGCCCAGGAGAAGAAGGAGGCCGAACTGAAGGAGCTGCGGCTGGGCCTGTTCACGAACCTCACCCACGAGATCCGCACTCCGCTGAACCTCGTCATGGCTCCGCTGGGCGCGATCCGCGAGGCCGAGGAGGACCCCGTCCGCAAGGACACCTACAACCTGATGTACCGCAACTGCCTGCGGATCAACCGCATCGTGAACCAGCTGATGGACCTGCGGAAGATCGACGCGGGCCAGATGCAGTTGTTCTTCCGCGAGACGGACATCGTCTATTTCATCCGCGACATCATGCAGTCTTTCGGCAAGCTCGCCGAGAGCAAGCGGATCGACTTCTCCCTGACCTCCGCGCATCCGGAAGAGACGCTCTGGATCGACCAGGGCAACTTCGACAAGATCGTGTACAACATCCTGTCGAACGCGTTCAAGCACACGCCGGACGGCGGGCGCATCCGCGTGGACGTATCCGCGCCGACGCCCAACCGCGGCGAGCTGCAGGCCGATGTCAAGGAATATGTCCAGGTGCGCATCTTCAACTCCGGCAGCCGGATCGAGGAGGCCTGGATCAGCCACGTCTTCGACCGCTTCGTGCAGTTGAATCCGCACGACGCCAATTCGGGCTCGGGCGTGGGCCTCAACCTGACGAAAATGCTCGTGGAACTGCACCACGGGCAGATTTCGGTCGAAAACGAAGACGACGGCGTGGTCTTCAGGGTGCTCGTCCCGGTGGGCAAGGAACACCTGACCGAGCAGGAACTCTCCTATACCTCGCACCACAAGGACCTCTATATCAAGTCCCCTTCCGCACAGGAACACGAGGACCAGACGTTCACGCAGGAGGAGGCGCCGGCCGACAAGGCCGCGCGCGCCCGGAAGAGCGTGGTCGTCGTGGACGATGACGACGACACCCGCGAATACCTCCGCAACCTGCTGCGGAACCGGTACAATGTGACGGCCTACGCCGATGCGAAATCGGCCTGGGACGCTGTTGCGGAGACGCTTCCCGATGCGGTGGTCACCGACTTGGTGATGCCCGGCGAAAGCGGCAGCGACCTGTGCGCCCGCATCCGGGCGAACGACGCCACGCGCCACATCCCCGTCCTCATCCTGACCGGCCAGAACGGCGTCGAGGAACAGCAGGCCGCCAGCGACAGCGGCGCCGACAAGTTCCTCTCCAAGCCGATATCCGTAGAGCTGCTCCTCAGCAGCATCGCGCAGGTCATTTCCAGCCGCGAGGCGGTGAAGGAGAAATTCGGCGTCGCGCTGAACTACGACTACACCGGCATCAAGATGGGTTCGGCCGATGACAAACTGCTCCACCGCATCGTGGAGAGCATCCAGAACCACCTGGACGATCCCGATTACGGCGTGGCTTCCCTGTGCGAGGACGTGGGCATCAGCCGCGTGCACCTGAACCGCAAGCTCAAGGCCTTCGGCAAGGATTCTCCCGGCGTGCTCATCAAGACCTTCCGGATGAAGCAGGCCGCCTACCTGCTCGCGAACAACAAGGTCAATGTGTCCGAGGTCGCGTACCGGGTGGGCTTCTCTTCGCACTCCTATTTTTCCAACGCTTTCCGGGAGTATTTCGGGATGTCGCCGCGCGAATTCGTGACGCGCATCCAGGAGAATCCGGACGATGCGTCCCTGAAACAAATGTTTGAATAGGGACGTTATTTGACGCTTTCGCCCCGGAACAGGTAACATTTTCAACAACGATTGTAACCAAATCGTTGGGGCGCCGCTTTCGTTTTTGTTACATTTGCATTCGAAACAACGAAGCTTCCGCCCATGAACAAGCCATATTCGTTCCTCCTCGCGGCCTGCCTGCTGCTCAGCCTGCCGGCCGCCGCCCTCGACCATCCGGGCCTCGCCGAGCGCCGCCCGGCCCCCGGCCGGTTCTCACTCGTGGAAAACGGCGTCCCCGCCGCCGTCGTCACGGACCCTGCCGACAAGCGGGGCGTCCTCATCGCCGCGGAGACGCTGCGCGAGGACTTTGCCCGCGTGTGCGGCGTCAAGGCGCCGGCGCAGGGCGCCCGCGTCCTCTACACCGGCACGAAGGACAGTCCGCTCATCAAACGCCTCGTGGCGGAAGGGCGCATTGACACGACACCATTGAATGGGCAGTACGAGACTTATATCCTGCAGGTGACCGGCGACGCGGTCATTATCGCGGGCGCGGACATGCGCGGAACCATTTACGGCATTTACGAGATTTCGGAGCAGATGGGCGTCTCCCCCTGGTATGACTGGGCCGACGTGCCGGTTCCCCACAGCACGGACATCTCCCTGGCGGCCGGGACCTACACGGTCCCCCAGCCCGGCGTCCGCTACCGCGGCATCTTCCTCAACGACGAAGCCCCGTGCCTGACTTCCTGGGTGAAGAACACCTACGGGACGGACTACGGCGACCACCGCTTCTACGCGCGCGTTTTCGAGCTCCTGCTGCGCCTCAGGGCCAATTTCATGTGGCCGGCGATGTGGGGCTGGGCCTTCTACGCCGACGATCCGGAGAACAGCCGCACGGCCGACGAGATGGGCATCGTCATGGGCACGTCCCACCACGAGCCGATGGCGCGGAACCACCAGGAATGGGCGCGCCGACGCGGTTCCAGCGGCCCCTGGGACTATACCGCCAACAAGAAGGTCCTCACACAGTTCTTCACCGAAGGCATCGAGCGCGCCAAAGATACGGAAGACCTCATCACCATCGGCATGCGCGGGGACGGCGACGCCTCCCTAGGCAAGCTGGGCGAGGAAGCCGCGTATATCAAGCTCCTGGAAACCATCATCAAGGACCAGCGGAAGATTATCCGCAAGGTGACCGGAAAGCCCGCCGAGCAGCGGCCGCAGGTATGGGCCCTGTACAAGGAGGTCCAGCAGTACTACGACCTGGGGCTCCGCGTTCCGGACGACGTGACCATCCTCCTGAGCGACGACAACTGGGGCGATGTCCGCAAGCTTCCCACCGCGGCCGAACGGGCGCGGAAGGGCGGCTGGGGCCTGTACTACCACGTGGACTATGTGGGCGCGCCACGCAACTCCAAATGGCTGAATGTCACGCCCATCCAGAACATGTGGGAGCAGCTCCAGCTCACCTGGGCCTACGGCGTGGACAAGATCTGGGTCCTGAACGTGGGCGACCTCAAGCCGATGGAATATCCCATCGACCTGTTCCTCGCGATGGCGCGGAATCCCGAAGCAATCACGGTGGACAACCTCGCGGACCACACGCGTGGATTCTGCGCGGCAGCCTTCGGCGACGACCAGGCCGACGAGGCCGCGCGCATCCTCAACCTCTATTGCAAGTACAGTGGCCGAACCACGGCCGAAATGATGGACTGGCGGACCTACGACCTGCCTTCCGGAGAATTCCGTCAGGTACGGGACGATTTCGTCCGCCTGGAAGCGGAGGCCCTGCGGCAGTTCCTCTCGCTGAAACCGGAATACAAGGACGCCTACCGGGAGCTCATCCTCTTCCCGGTCCAAGCCCTCGCCAACATCTACGAAATGTATTACGCGCAGGCGATGAACCTGGCCCTGGCCGGCCGGAAGGACCCGGCCGCGAACGCCTGGGCCGACGAGGTCGAGCGCGCCTTCGCCCGCGACGCCGCCCTGATGAAGGAATACAACCAGGACATCGCCGGCGGCAAATGGAACGGGATGATGACGCAGAAGCACATCGGCTACCGCAGCTGGAGCGACAACTTCCCGGCGGACCGCCTGCCGCGGGTGGAGCGCGTCGAGGACACCGCCCCGGGCGGCTACGCCTTCGAGGCCGATCCGCGGGGCTTCACGGCCATCGAGGCGGAACACTGGAACCAGGCCTCAGCGGCCTCCGGCGCGGCCTGGACCGTGATTCCGGACATGGGCCGCACCTTGAGCGGCGTCGCCCTGATGCCCTACACGGTGCCTACGGAGGGCGCTGCCCTCACCTATCGCATCCAGCTCCCCGAAGGCGTGACGGGCGTCAAGGTCCATGTGGTCACGAAGTCGACCTTGGCCTTCAACAACACCGGACACCGCTACGAAGTGGATCTCGCCGGGCAGAAACAGACGCACCTCTTCAATGAGCGCCTGAACGAGGATCCGAAGAACATCCACACCGTTTACTACCCCACCGTCGCCCGCCGCGTCGTGGAAACGGTCTCCGACCTCCCCACCGCCCCCGGCTGGCAGGACCTCGTCCTGCGCCCCCTGGACCCGGGCATCGTCTTCGAGAAGATCGTCATTGACTACGGCGGCTACACGCCCCGCTTCCTCTTCGGAAACGAGTCTCCCGCCAATAAATAACAGATAAAGAATAGGGCTCGAAAGGGCCCTATTCTTTGTATGGATCCAGTCCCGCGACCTCGCAGAGGTACAGGTAGAGGGTTTCCCAGGCGGGTTTGCGGACGTAGTTGACGCCTTGGTACAGGAGCGGCCTGTTTTCCTTACCGTCTTCGCCCTTGCCGACCCAGGAGTCCTTGTCGTTGATGCCCCAGATGGTGATGCCGCCGCGCTGGGCGGCCGGGACGATTTCCAGGTACTTCTGGAAGATGAACTTGTACAGGTCGGCCTGGGCGGTCAGGTCAGTGCACACGATGTCCAGTTCGGAGATGCGGACCATCCGGCCGGTGTTCTTGAGGTCCGTCAGGCTCGCGACGACCTTGTTCCGAAGATCCGGCTCCGTCATGTTCAAGTGCATCTGCGTGCCGACGCCCGTCACTTGCGGATTGCCCTTCACATAGTCGCAGTAGGCTTTCCGCTTGTCGGAACTCGTCTCCAGGTTGTAGTCGTTCAGGTACAGGACGGCGGTCTTTCCCTTCCGGTCCAGGGCGTCCGTAGCATAGGCGAACGCCTTGTCCACCCAGTCCTTGGTGCTCTTGAAATACTGTCCCCAGACGAAGGGGTTTCCGTTGGTGGTGTTCTGCGCCGTGCGGAACGCGCCGGTAGGCCAGTCGCTGAACGTCTCGTTCACGACATCCCAGCCGTACGCGTCGAAGTGCCCGACCATCGTGTACACCCAGTCGCGGTACACATAACCGATGACATCGTTCACGAGTTCGCCGTTCAGGCTGGTGACCGCGGAGAAGGCGGGCGCGGCGCGGCGGCGCGGCGCGGAAGCCGCCGTCGAGGCCGGCGCGAACCGGATATCGTCCAGATAATAGGTCACCGCCTCCACGCCACCGTAGAAGGCGAAGGAAAGTTCGGTGCCCGACGCCACGGTGAAGTCCACGCTCTGGTACGTCCACTCGGTGCCCATTTTCGGGAAGTCGTTATACTTGGAACTCGGGTACTTGACATCTCCGTCGCCGCGGATGTCGATCTGGAAATCGGCGGCCTTGCTTGCCTTAGCATACCAGGAGAGCCGGTACGTTGTTCCGGGCGTGACCGGGAAAGATTTGGTCAGCACCTGGATGCTCCAGGCATCCTGCGCATACCCCGAAGAATTGTCCATTTTCAGCGACAGCGAGCCGCCGTGGGCCGTCTCGTCCGTCACGCGCACATAATCAGGGCCGTTGATTGCGGAAATGTCCGGCGAACTCAGCGGGCCTACGGTAAGGCCCTCGAAATCAATCACCTCGGCCGCCGGTTCCTGGCCGCCACCGCCGCCCCCTTCCCCAAGGATGCGGACATTGTCGATGACTACGTCCTTTGACGCGGTGATCCGGAAGGCGAAATCGCCCGGGGACTCCAGCGTGAAGGGAACGCTGTACTTGTACCATTGGCCGCTGACTTTCGTCTGCGCCGACTGGCCGTCTCCGGAGGTGACGCTGAGGGAGCCCTCCTTCGCAAGCGTCTTGGCCCAGAAAGAGAAGGTGTACGGCTTTCCCGCTTCGAGGGACGCATCGACCGTCAGGGTAGCGCTGTTGGAGGTCGCTTTCGCGGCGTAGTCGCCGGCAAAGACGTCGTACAGACTTTGGAAGATCTCGAACCCATCGGCCTGGAAACCGTCCAGCGTGCCAGCTTCGAAGTTCCAGTTCCGCTGCAGCAGCGAGGCGCTGTTGTTCCGGGCGGCCTTCGAAATCAGGTTGTTCAGGTACGTGCGCTGCTGCTGGCTGTGCCAGCCCAGGGTGTGGCCGAACAGCTCGGTCCCGCACGTCTTCGCCCAGACGGCCATTGCATCGGCTCTCGTGAAGTTGTAGGCGCCGCCCTGCAGGACGATGGCGTCGTGCTTCATCTCGTTGCCGAAGGTGACGGCGGAGAAATCGCGCTTGAGGATTTCCGCGACCTGGGTGTTCTGATACTCCCCATAGGTGAACGAGACACCCAGTTTGAGGCCGGCCTTCTCGGCGAGGTCCTTCAGGGCGAACTTGTCATAGTCCACGACCTTGGGCTGGGGCGGGTCCGGGGTTACAGGCGTAACCGGTTTCTCATCGGGTTTCCCGGAGGTGACAGGGGTGGGGTCGTCCTTTCCGCAGGAGGAAACTGCGGCCGGCGCCAGGGCGGCGAGCAGGACGAGGGTCCATATCCTTTTCATTCTCATCGTTCGTTTGTTACCTTGCAAAAATAGGAAAAAAGCACGGATTTGAACATTTCTGACCCATTTCTAGTCTTGTTTTCTGCAGGGAAATCGTATATTTGTATTCGGTAAAAACTACAATAACCCGAAATAACACCTTAAACGATATGGCAAACAACGAATCCAAAGGCTTCTACAAGCTGAGCTGGGCCCAACGCATCGGCTTCGGCGCCGGTGACATGGCGCAGAACCTCATTTACCAGACCATCTCCATCTGGCTGCTGTTCTTCTACACGAACGTGTTCGGACTGGATCCGGGCGCGGCCGCCCTGATGTTCCTCATCGTCCGCCTCGTGGACGTCCTGTGGGACCCGATCGTGGGCACCATCGTGGACAAGGGCAACCCGAAGTGGGGCAAATACCGCTCCTGGCTCGTCCTCGGCGGCATTCCGCTCGTGGGCCTCGCCATCCTGTGCTTCTATAACGGATTCAGCGGTTCGCTGGTGTACGCCTACATCACCTACGTGGGCATGTCCATGTGCTACACCCTCGTGAACGTCCCGTACGGCGCCCTGAACGCCTCCCTCACCCGTGACACGAATGAGATTACCATCCTGACCTCCACCCGCATGTTCATGGCGAACCTCGGCGCCCTGTGCGTGAAGTCCCTCCCGCTGATCATCGCCCTCTTCGCCCCGAAGGTGCTGAATCCCGAGACCGGCAAGATGACCGCCGTCTACAACACGCCCGACGCCGCCCAGGCCTGGTTCATCACGATGACCATCTTCGCGCTCGCCGGCCTCGCGCTCCTGTTCTTCTGCTTCTTCCAGTGCAAGGAACGCGTCGTGATGGACGAGAAAGAGTCTGCTAATGTGAAAGTGAGCGACCTCTGGATGGAGTTCGGCCGCAACAAGCCCCTCCGCGTCGTCGCCTTCTTCTTCATCACCGCCTTCGCGATGATGAGTGTGAGCAATGCAGCCGACGCCTACTTCATGACCTTCAACGTGGGCGCCACGCCGCTGCTGACCACCCTGTTCATGTGGCTCGGCACCATCCCGGCCTTCATCTTCATGCCGCTCGTCCCCGCCATCAAGCGCAAGATCGGCAAGAAGGGCATGTTCTACCTCTTCCTCGGCGTCGCTATCATCGGCATGATCCTGATGTACACCTTCGTGTCCATCCCGGCCACGAAGTCCAACTTCGTCCTCCTGTGCATCGCCCAGTTCGTCAAGTCCACCGGCATCATCACCGCAACGGGCTACATGTGGGCCCTGGTCCCGGAGGTCATCGCCTACGGCGAATACACCACCGGCAAGCGCATCGCCGGCATCGTGAACGCCCTCACCGGTATCTTCTTCAAGGCCGGCATGGCCCTGGGCGGCGTCGTTCCGGGCCTGGTCCTCGCCTGGGTGGGCTTCAACGCTGACGCCACCACGCAGACGCCCCTCGCCCTGCAGGGCATCCTCTGGCTCGTGTGCGTGATCCCGGCCATCCTCCTGCTCCTCGCCATCTGGATCATCTCCAAGTACGATCTCTCCGACGAGAAGATGGACGAAATCAACAAGGAAATCGAAGCAAGACACCTCAACGCATAATTCATTGAAAACCATGGCCAAGAAAGTTCTCAAACGCTACCTCCTCCCCGCCGACTACATGGCGGACCCGTCCGTGCACGTGTTCGACGGCAAGATCCATATCTATCCTTCCCACGACTGGGAGTCCGCCGCGCCGGACGACGACTTCGGCAGCGAGTACGACATGAAGGACTACCACGTCCTGACCATCGAGGGCGACGACCCGATGACCTCCCCCGTCGTGGACCACGGTGTCGCGCTGGACATCAAGGATGTTCCGTGGGCGCGCCGCCAGCTCTGGGACAACGAAGTGGTCAAGGGTCGCGACGGCAAGTACTACATGTACTTCCCGGCCAAGGACAAGACCGACATCTTCCGGGCGGGCGTCGCCGTGAGCGACTCCCCCACCGGCCCGTTCAAGGCGATGCCGGACCCCATCCGCGGCAGCTATTCCATTGACTACGCCATCCTGCACGACGATGACGACGAGTACTACATGTACTTCGGCGGTATCTGGGGCGGCCAGCTCCAGCGCTACGAGGACAACCTCGCCAAGGACTGCGGCACCTCCTACCCGGCTGACGGCCAGCCCGCCATCCCGGCCCGCGTGGTGAAGCTTTCCAAGGACATGCTCCAGTTCGGCGAAGACCCGAAACCGGTCGTCCTCCTGGACGAGGACGGCACGCCGATCAAGGTCGAGGACAACGAGCGCCGCTTCTTCGAGGCCAGCTGGATGCACAAGTACAATGGCAAGTACTACTTCAGCTACTCCACCGGCGACACGCACAAGCTCTGCTACGCCATCGGCGACAACCCTTACGGTCCGTTCACCTACAAGGGCGTGATCCTCACCCCGGTATTCGGCTGGACCACGCACCACTGCATCGTGGAATTCAAGGGCAAATGGTACCTCTTCCACCACGACAGCGGTCCGTCCAAGGGCATCAACCGCCTTCGCAGCCTGAAGGTGTGCGAACTCACCTACAACGAGGACGGCACTATCCAGACGATCGAAGGTCTGGACGACTAGTTCCAGATTGACATAGCAGAAGGGGGTCCCCAAACGGACCCCCTTCTGCGTTTATGGACCACCATCGGCGTTTATTGCACGATCACGAAGCCGCCGTTACAGGGGATGGTCACTTTCACGGGGCCGCCCTTGTGGGTACGGGATTCGCGGGCGCCGAGGAAGGTGGCGGCGGTGGTCTGGCGCGGTTCCAGCGTCAGGGGCGCCTTCTTGCCGTGGAGCTTGCGGGCGGCCTTCGCCGTGGCGGGCTCCACGGTGTCGGAATAGAGCGTATATGCGCCGGCCGGCAGGTCAACCTCCACCGTGCGGGATTCCGCCGATGCATTGATGCCCACATAATACCACTTATCGCCCGCGCGACGCGCGAGGACGACGAACTGGCCGGGATAACCGTCAATGAACTTGACCTCGTCCCACTTCGTCGGAACCTCCTTCATGAAATCGACGGCCCAGGCGGGGGCGTCGGTGAGGTTCTCCGGCGTCATCGCAAAATGCTGGACGTAACTCTGGAAGAGCACGGCCGTAGCGAGCGCAAAGACGTCGGAGGTGCGGCGGATGGAGCCACGGCGGGCGGTGTCGTTGAAGGGATTATAGACCTTGTTCAGCGTGCTGCCGCCGAAGTCCATCGCCGCGACGGTGTTGCGGATGAAGGGGTGCAGGGTGGCGCTGAAGGCCTCGCGGTCGCAGCGGTACTGGCCGAAATAAAGGTTCTCGCTGGCGACGACCGCCTCCGCCGAGGCGAAGTTCGGATACATCCGCTCCCAGCCGCGAGGCAGGGTGCAGCCGTGGAAGACGCACTGGAGGCCGAAGTCGTTGGCATCGACGAGGATATCCTCGTAGAGCTGGAGCATCACCTGCTTGTCGGAGCCGAAGAAATCGACCTTGATGCCCTTGACGCCGAGTTTCTGGAGCCAGGCCATCTCCTTGCGGCGGGTGACACTGCGGTTCATGATGTTCCGCGGGCCCTGCGGGGCGTCGTTCCAATAGCCGTTGGAGTTGTACCAGACAAAGAGCCGGACGCCCTTCTCCTTCGCGTATGCGGCAAGCTTTTCCATATTCTCCCGGCCGATCTGGGTGTCCCAGAGGGCGTCCACGAGGATCGTTTCCCAGCCCATCGCAGCGCTGAAGTCAATGTACTGCAGCTGCACGGGATAAGTGGTGTTGCTGTCCATCTTCAGGATCCAGCTCCAGGACCCGCGGGAGGGCTCATAGACCTGGGAGGCCTCGTACTGCGGCTCCACGACGTCCCAGGCGACGGTGGTCTCCACGATGGGCTTCAGGTCGCGCGCGACAGTAATGGTGCGCCAGGGCGTGCAGCCCGGAATGGCCAGGCCCACGGTGCTCGTGCCGTTGCCGCCGATTTCCTCCGGCATCGGGAAGGCGAGGCGGTAGGAGCCATCGGCGTTGCCGATGAGCCGCCCGCCGCAGTATGTCCCGTTCACGCCGGTTTCGCTGAGGAGCGCCCAGCCGTCGTTCCCGTTGCGGAACAATGCCGGGAACACGTAGCCGTGGCCGTCGCCGTTCTTGCCCAAGGGCTGATCGGCCTGATAATCCGTCTCATAGCTGGGCGTAGTACGGGCGAAGCCGGACATCGGCCCCATCATCGGGCTCAGAAAGCCCGTCGTCCCGTCCCGAAACACGTACCCCGTCGCTTCCTCCGTAATCACACACACTTTCGTGTCGGGCTTGGGCGGATTGATCCGGTAGCGGAACGCAATGTCGTTCGCGCTCACCTGGAAGATAACATCCATCAGCTCCTTTCCATCCTTGACGAAGGAGAACACGGCCCGGTTGGCCTCATAGTGCACGGACGACTTCTTGATGGTCGGGATGCTGTAGTCGTCGGTAACCGGCCCTTCCAGGAGCCAGCCGGCCAGACGGACCCCTTGGGTGAAATCGCCGATATCGGTCTTCAGACCCAGCGGAGAGCGCCACAGGAACGGAATTCCATCATAGGTCACACTGTACGTGGGCATGGCGCCCTCGTCAGAAACCGTCACCACCAGCCGTCCGTCCGGGCTGGTCACGCGCTCCTCCGACGCGGCCACCGGCAGCGCGAGGAGCACCAAGCTGAGAATCAAGGCTATCTTTTTCATCATGACCAAAGATACAAACTTTTTTTGTAAAAAGTGTTGCAAGTACACTTTTATTTACATATCTTTGCAAGTGTAGTTTGAACACTTGCTAAAAGCCAATGGCCGAACAAGCCTTTTACAGTGTACATCCCAAATTCCACGCGGCCGTGGACTGCATCATCTTCGGATTCGAGGAGGGTGAGCTCAGTCTGCTGCTGCTCCAGCGGAATTTCGAGCCGGCGAAGGGCGAATGGTCCCTCGCGGGCGGGTTCGTCGAGGACGGAGAGAACATCGACGATGCCGCCCGGCGCGTCGTGGCCGAGCTTACGGGCCTCGACGACCTGTATATGCGCCAGGTCCATACGTACGGCGAAGTGGAGCGCGACCCCGGAGAGCGCGTGCTCTCCACCGCGTACTACGCCCTCGTGGACATCAAGAAATATGACCGGGAGCTGGTCCGGGCCCATAACGCCTTCTGGATCAAGCTTCCCGCTATCCCCCGCCTCATTTTCGACCACAACCGGATGGTGCAGGACGCCCTCCGCTTCATGCGCTACCAGGCCACGGTGAAACCCGTGGGGATCAACCTCCTCCCGGAGGAATTCACCCTTACGCAGCTCCAGGCCCTCTATGAGGCCATCCTCGGCGAACCCATCGACAAGCGGAACTTCCGCAAGCGGATCGCCCAGATGGACTACATCGAGAAGACGGGCGGCATCGACAAGACCCTCTCCCGCAAGGGCGCGGCCCTGTACCGCTTCAACCGGGAGAAATACGACGGCAATTTCAAAATCTAACTTCAATAACACACACTCTTTATGTTCAACAATCTTCTCATTGCAGCTGCGGACCTGAACCGCATCTCGCTCGCCTCCTGGGACTGGATCGTGATCGCCATTTTCTTCCTGGCGATGGTCTGGATCTGCTGGGACGTCTCCCGCAAGAAGAAGGAAACCTCCGGTGACTACTTCCTCAGTGGCCGCAGCGCCACCTGGATCGCCATCGGCGCCTCCATCTTCGCCTCCAACATCGGCTCCGAGCACCTGATCGGCCTCGCGGGCACCGGCGCCTCCGCCGGCATGGCCCAGGCCCACTGGGAAATCCAGGGCTGGATGATCCTCATCCTCGGCTGGGTCTTCGTCCCGTTCTACGAGCGCAGCATGGTCTACACCATGCCCGAATTCCTCGAGAAGCGCTACAACAAGGAAAGCCGCGGCATCCTGACCTGGCTCTCCCTCGCCAGCTACGTCCTCACCAAGGTGTCCGTGACCGTCCTCGCCGGCGGCCTCGCGCTGAACACCCTCCTGGGCATCAACTTCTGGGTCGCGGCCCTCGCCCTGGTGATCATCACCGCCATCTACACCGTCATCGGCGGTATGGAATCCGTCCTGAAGACCTCCGTGCTGCAGACCCCGATCCTGCTCATCGGCTCCCTCGTGATCCTGTGGCTCGGCCTCAAGGAACTCGGCGGCTGGAACGCGATGATGGACATCTGCGGCGCCCAGCCCGTCAATGACCTCGGCGACACGATGACCGACCTCATGCGCTCCGGCAAGGATCCCGAATTCCCGTGGTACGGCGCCCTCTTCGGCTCCGCCATCATCGGCTTCTGGTACTGGTGCACCGACCAGTTCATCGTCCAGCGCGTCCTCTCCGGCAAGAACCAGAAGGAAGCCCGCCGCGGCACCATCTTCGGCGCCTACCTGAAGCTCCTCCCGGTGTTCCTGTTCCTCATCCCCGGCATGATCGCCTACGCGCTCACCAAGACCCCGGATTCCGCCATCGGACAGCAGCTCGCGGCCGCCCTTGGCCTCCAGGCCGACGGAACCGTCTCCAACCCGGACATCGCCTTCCCGATGCTCGTCAACACCCTCCTGCCGGTGGGCCTGAAGGGCGTGGTGATCTGCGGTATCCTCGCCGCCCTCATGAGCTCCCTCGCCTCCCTGTACAACTCCTCCGCGATGCTGTACACCATCGACATCTACAAGCGCAAGCACCCGGAGACCGATGAGAAGAAGCTCGTCACCATCGGCCGTATCGCGACCGTCGTCGTGGTCGTGCCGCCGTGTTCCTCCTGGGTATCAGCTGGAAGAAGACCTCCCCGAAGGCCGGTATGTGGACCCTCATCGTCGGTCTCGTCCTGGGCTTCACCCGCCTCTTCACGATGATCATCAACCCGCAGGCCCACAACGTCTTCACCTACATCTTCAACGAGATGAACGTGTATGCATTCTGCGTCTGGATGTTCCTGTTCTGCATCGCCCTCGCGATCGTCGTCACCCTGTGCACGAAGAAGCCCGCGCCTGAGCAGGTCCAGGGTCTGTGCTTCGGCACCGCCACGCCTGAGCAGAAGGCCGAAACCCGCGCCTCCTGGGGCGCCTGGGACATCATCCACACCGTCATCATCCTGGCCTTCACCGTGGCCTTCTACATCTATTTCTGGTAGTCTTCCTTTGTCATTTCGAGCAAAGTCGAGAAATCTATTGTTATGTTAGAAGAACTCAAAGAAAAGGTCTGCAAGGCCAACCTGGACCTTGTGAAGCACGGCCTCGTCCTCTTCACCTGGGGCAATGTCTCCGCCATCGACCGGGAATCCGGCCTCGTGGTGATCAAGCCCTCCGGCGTCTCGTATGACGGGATGAAACCGTCCGACATGGTGGTCGTGGACCTCGAAGGGAAAGTCGTGGAGGGCGATCTCAATCCCTCCTCCGACACCCCCACGCACCTCGTCCTGTACAAGGCGTTCCCGGAAATCGGCGGCGTGGTCCACACCCACTCCACCTTCGCCACGGCCTGGGCCCAGGCCGGCCGCGACATCCCGGTCCTCGGCACCACCCACGCCGACTACTTCTACAACGACATCCCCTGCACGCGGGACATGAAGAAGAAGGAAGTCTTCGGGGAGTACGAGAAGGAAACCGGCAACGTGATCGTCGAGCGTTTCAGCGCCCTGAAACCCATGGATACCCCCGCGGTCCTCGTCAAGAACCACGGTCCCTTCACCTGGGGCACCGACGCCGACAACGCCGTCCATAACGCCGTCGTCCTCGAGGAAGTCGCCAAGATGGCCTTCATCGCCAAGTCGATCCACTTGTCCAGCAACATCTACATGGGACCGCTGGAGTCCAACAAACCCTCGATGAACATGCACCTCGTCGAGAAACACTACTCCCGCAAGCATGGCCCGAACGCTTACTACGGCCAGAAAAAGAAGAAAGAACCCAGAATCAAGAAACGTAATAACACTGAATAGAACTATGGCTTTTGAAAATTGCGAATTATGGTGGGTGACCGGCGCGCAGCTCCTCTATGGCGGAGATGCGGTGGTCGCCGTCGACGGGCATTCCAAGGAAATGGTGGAAGGCCTGAATGCGTCGGGCAACATTCCCGTCAAGATCGTCTATAAGGGTACCGCCAACTCCAGCAAGGAGGTCGAGGCCGTGATGAAGGCCGCGAACAACGAGGAGAAGTGCGTCGGCGTGATCACGTGGATGCACACCTTCTCCCCCGCCAAGATGTGGATCAAGGGCCTCCAGTCCCTGGAGAAGCCCCTCCTGCACTTCCACACCCAGTACAACGCGGAGATTCCGTGGGGCGACATCGACATGGACTTCATGAACCTGAACCAGAGCGCCCACGGCGACATCGAGTACGGCCACATCTGCACCCGGATGCGCGTCCAGCGCAAGGTCGTCGTCGGCTACTGGAAGGACGAGGCCGCGCAGAAGCAGATCGCCGTGTGGGCCCGCGTGGCCGCCGGCGTCGCCGACGCGAAGCAGGTCCGCTGCCTGATGTTCGGCATGAACATGAACAACGTCGCCGTGACCGACGGCGACCGCGTCGAGTTCGAGCAGCGTCTGGGCTATCACGTGGACTACTACCCGGTTTCCTCCCTCATGGAGTACTTCAAGAAGGTCACGGACGCCGAGACCGACGCCCTCGTCGAGGAGTACAAGAAGCTCTATACCGTCAAGATCGACGAGACCGGCGAGAAGGTGTACTGGGAGAAGGTGCGGAATTCCGCCAAGGCGGAGATCGCCCTGCGCCGCGTCCTGAAGGACGAAGGCGCCACCGCCTTCACCACGAACTTCGACGACCTTGGCGACGCCGACGTCGACGCCCCCGACTTCTGCGGCTTCGACCAGATCCCGGGCCTCGCCTCCCAGCGTCTGATGGAGGAAGGCTACGGCTTCGGTGCCGAAGGCGACTGGAAGACCGCCTGCCTGTACCGCACCTGCTGGGTGATGTCCCAGGGCCTGCCGAAGGGCTGCTCCTTCCTCGAGGACTACACCCTCAACTTCGCCGGCGACCGCAGCTCCTGCCTGCAGAGCCACATGCTTGAGATCTGCCCGATGATCGCGGTCGACAAGCCCAAGCTCGAGGTCCATTTCCTCGGCATCGGCATCCGCAAGCAGCCCACCGCCCGCCTCGTCTTCACCTCCAAGACCGGCTTCGGCATCAAGGCCACCGTCGTGGACCTCGGCAACCGTTTCCGCCTCATCGCCCAGGACGTGGAGTGCATCGAGCCCAAGCCGATGCCCAAGCTCCCCGTCGCCTCGGCCCTCTGGGTCCCGCAACCGACCTTCGAGGTGGGCGCCGGCGCCTGGATCCTCGCGGGCGGTACGCACCACTCTGCCTTCAGCTATGACCTCACGGCCGACTACTGGGACGATTTCGCCGAAATGACCGGCATCGAGTTCGTCCACATCAACAAGAACACCACCATCCCCGCGTTCAAGAAGGAACTCAAGATGAACGAGGTGTACTACATGCTGAACAAAGCCCTGAAGTAGCATGGACCCGAGGATCACCATCGAAACCGGCAAAGCCATCCTGGGCATCGAGTTCGGATCCACCCGTATCAAGGCCGTCCTGGTCGATGAGGAGCACAAACCCATCGCCCAGGGCGCCCACGAGTGGGAAAACCAGCTTGTGGACGGCCTCTGGACTTACAGCAAAGAAGCCATCTGGTTCGGCCTGCAGGACTGCTACGCCTCCCTCCGGGCCGACGTGAAGGCTCGCTATGACGTCGAGATCGAGCATCTGGCCGCCATCGGCATCAGCGCGATGATGCACGGCTACATGCCCTTCGACAAAGCAGGCAGCCTGCTTGTTCCCTTCCGCACCTGGAGAAACACCAACACCGGCCCCGCCGCCGCGGAACTCTCCAAGCTCTTCGTCTACAACATCCCGCTCCGCTGGAGCATCTCCCACCTGTATCAGGCCATCCTGAACAAGGAGGAGCATGTCCCCCAGATTGCCTTCTTCACCACCCTCGCCGGCTACATCCACTGGAAGCTCACCGGAGAGAAGGTCCTGGGCGTAGGCGACGCCTCCGGCATGCTGCCCATCGACCCGACCACCGGGAACTATCGCGCCGACATGGTGGAGAAGTTCGAGAAGCTCGTCGCCCCCTGCGGCTTCCCCTGGAAGCTCCGGGACATCCTGCCCAAGGTTCTGCCTGCCGGTGAAAAAGCGGGCGTCCTGAGCGAGACCGGCGCCAAGCGGCTGGACATCTCTGGCCACCTCAAGGCCGGGATTCCCCTGTGCCCGCCGGAAGGCGATGCCGGGACCGGCATGGTGGCGACGAATGCCGTCAAGCCGCGGACGGGCAACGTGTCCGCCGGCACCTCCTCCTTCTCGATGATCGTCCTGGAGCACGAGCTTTCCAAGCCGAACGAGATGATCGACATGGTCACCACACCGGACGGAAACCTCGTCGCGATGGTGCACTGCAACAACTGCACGTCTGAACTGAACGCCTGGGTGAAGATGATCCGCGAGTACCAGCAGCTGCTGGGCCCCGTCGAGGACAAGCACGATATCTATCGCGTCCTGTTCACGCACGCCCTGCAGGGCGATCCCGACTGCGGCGGCCTCGTCGCTTACAACTATGTCTCCGGCGAGCCGGTCACCGGTTTCGCGGAAGGACGCCCCCTGTTCGTGCGCAGCGCCTCCGACAAGTTCTCCCTCGCGAACTTCATGCGTGCCCAGATCTACGGCGCCATCGCGGTGCTCAAGATCGGCAATGACGTGCTCTTCGACCAGGAGCACGTGAAGGTGGACCGCATCACCGGCCACGGCGGCCTGTTCAAGACCCCGGTCGTGGGACAGCGCTTCCTCGCCGCCGCCCTGAACTCCCCCATCTCCGTGATGGAGACGGCGGGCGAAGGCGGCGCCTGGGGCATCGCGCTCCTGGGCTCCTACATGGCGAACGGCAGCAACCTTTCCCTCCCCGATTTCCTGGACAAGGCGGTCTTCGCCGGCAACACCGGCACCCAGATCAACCCGGACCCTGCCGATGTCGCCGGTTTCGAGGCCTATCTCGCGAACTACAAGGCTGCCCTCCCCGTGGAAGCCGCCGCCGTGAAGTACAAGAAGTAGATTTCTCGACTCCGCCCTTCGGGCTCCGCTCGAAATGACAAAAGGGGTGCACCGGCCGGTGCACCCCTTCGTCGTCATGGCCGGCTCGATCGGCCATCTCTTACAGTTCCCAGGCGAGGGCGGAGGCGCCGAGGATGGCGGCGTCGGATTCCTTGAGCTGGGAGAAGACGAGCTTCACCTTGCCGCGCCAGAGCGGAATGACGTTCTCGTCCATGGCCTTGCGGATGGGTTCCTCCAGGAATTCGCGGGCGCGGGCGAGGCCGCCGAAGAGGACGATGGCCTCCGGGGCGGAGAACTCGATGAAGTCCGCGAACTTCTCGCCGAGGATACGACCGGTGTATTCGAACACGCGGAGGGCGAGCTTGTCGCCTTCCTTCGCGGCCTCGTACACGTTCTTGGACTTGATCTTGTCCAGGGAACGGAGCAGCGAGGGCTCGTCGGTCATGTCCAGCCATTCGCGGGCGGTGCGGGCAACGCCGGTGGCGGAGGCATAGGTCTCCAGGCAACCGTCCTTGCCGCAGTTGCAGCGGCGGCCGTTGTGCCGCACGGCGCAGGTATGGCCGAGCTCGCCGGCAAAGCCGTCATGGCCGTACACCACTTCCCCATTGATCACGATGCCGGAACCGACACCGGTGCCGAGGGTGATCATGATGAAGTTCTTCATACCGCGGGCCGCGCCGTAGGTCATTTCGCCCATCGCAGCGGCGTTCGCATCGTTGGTCAGGGAAACGGGGATGCCGTTCATCTGCTCCTGAAGCATTTTGGCGAACGGAATGTTGGGCCCATACGAGGTTCACGGCGTTCTCGACGACGCCGGTGTAGAAGTTACCGTTCGGGATGCCCACGCCGATGCCGCGGATGCTGCCTTCGGCCTTGGCCTCCACGATGATGCGGTTCAGGGCCTCGGCGAGCGCCGCGACGAATTCGTCCGCATTGGTGGTGTTTTCAGAGCTGATGACGGTCTGGGCGACGATGTTTCCGCGGGCGTCCACGACGCCGCATTTGGCGGTCTGGCCGCCTACGTCGATACCGATAACGAGATCTTGTGCCATGTGGTAAGGTATTAGATGCCCGGTCGGGGCCGGGCATGACGATTATTCAACAGGGATGTCCTTATTCACGTTCTTGGAGCCGATGAGGGCGTAGAAGAGCAGGTAGCCGAGCATCGCGGCGACGAGCCAGTAGCTGTTCATGTAGCCGACGCCCTTTGCGAGGTATTCCTGGATGAGCGGCATGATACCGCCACCGACGACCAGCATCATGAAGATACCGGAAGCGGACTCGGTGTACTTGCCCAGGCCTTCGACCGCGAGGTTGAAGATGACGCCCCACATCACGGAGGTGCAGAGACCGCAGAGGACCAGGAAGAGGCAGCTCAGCGGGACCTGGAACATGGCGAAGCCGTCCGTAGCGCTGTAGCCGGGCATGTTGACCGTCACGGTCTTCGGGGTGAAGATGGCGCAGAGGACGAGGAGGATGGCCACCGCGCTGACCACGGCCAGCTGCGTACGGGGCGAGACCTTGCCGGAGATGAGGGTGCTGCAGAACCGGCCGACCATCATCAGGAGCCAGTACACGGCCGCGATGGCGCCGCCGATGGCCGCGCCGTTCAGGGCGATGCCGGCACCCTTCGCGGATGCGTCGGACAGGAAGAAGTTCACCTGGGCCGGAATGCCGATCTCGATACCCACATAGAAGAAGATGGCGATGGCGCCGAGCACGAAGTGGCGGAAGTTCCACGCGCTGTGCTCATAGACGGTCGTCTTGCGCTCCTGGGCGGGTTCGGGGATCTGCAGGAAGGAGATGATGATGAACGCGATGGCGAAAACGCCCATGGCGATGAACAGCAGCGGAGCAACATCGGACATCGCGGTGTTGGCCGTGACCGTACCGATGAGGACGCCCACCAGCAGCGGTGTCAGGGTGCCGGTCAGGGAGTTCAGGGTACCACCAATCTGGATGTACTGGTTGCCCCGGTTGCCGCCGCCGCCCAGGATGGTGAGCATCGGGTTCACCACGGTGTTGAGCATGCAGACGCAGAAACCGCAGACGAAGGCGCCCAGCAGATACACGTAGATGGCGCTGCCGCCCAGGAAGGAACGGCTGGAGAGCCACTGGATGACGACGCCCACGAAGCCGGTCGCCAGAGCGATGAGGGTGGTCTTCTTGTAGCCGACCTTGAGGAGCATCTTGCCGGCCGGGATACCCATGAACAGGTAGGCGGCGAAGTTCATCATGTTGCCCATCATGCCGGCCCAGGAATATTGGCCCTTCCAGATGTTGCCGAACGGAGCGGCCATGTTGGTCACGAAGGAGATCATCGCAAAGATGAAGCACATCGTGATGATGGCCACCAGATTGGTGTTTTTCTTGGTTTCAGTCATGTTGTCTTGTGTTTTATTGTTAAATAATTTATGTCGGTCGGTTAAAAATCTCTCAAATATAGAAAATTTTTCGCAACTTTGTATACAACTAAGACAACACAACAAAACAATTGTACATATGAAAAAATTACTGATCCTGCTCGGTGCAGCGGCCCTCCTCGCCGCCTGCAGCCAGCAGAAAAACCTCACGGTTTCCGGTCTGAACCCGAAGGATTTCAAAGCGACCTATAACGGTCAGCCCACCGCCCTTTACACGATGACCAATGCGAAAGGCATGGAGGTGTGCGTCACGAACTTCGGCGGCCGCATCGTCTCCATCATGGTCCCGGACAAGGATGGGAAGATGCAGGATGTCGTCCTGGGCTTCGACAAGGTCTCCGACTATTTCCCGGAGAACAACCAGACGGACTTCGGCGCCGCCATCGGCCGGTATGCGAACCGCATCAACCAGGGCAAGTTCACGCTGGACGGCGTGGAGTACCAGCTCCCGCAGAATAACTTCGGCCACTGCCTCCACGGCGGCCCTACCGGTTGGCAGTACCAGGTGTATGAGTGCGTCGAGGCCGATGCCCAGCACGTGAAACTCCTCCGCGTCTCCCCCGACGGCGACAACAACTTCCCGGGCGAAGTGAAGGCCTACGTTACCTACACGCTCACTGACGACAACAAGCTGGACATTGCCTACGAGGCTACGACCACTGCCCCGACCGTCATCAACATGACGAACCACTCCTACTTCAACCTCTCAGGCGACCCGGAACGCAGCATTGTCAACGACATCCTCTGCGTCAACTCCGACAGCTATACGCCGGTGGACAGCACGTACATGACCACGGGGGAGATCCTTCCGGTGAAAAATACGCCGTTTGATTTTACCACACCGACGGTTATCTTTTCCTTTATAGACTCCAATCATGAACAGATCAAGAACGGTAACGGCTACGACCACAACTGGGTCCTGAAAACAAAGGGTGACATCACCAAACTGGCAGCGCTGCTCTATTCCCCGGCCTCCGGTATCACTATGATGGTATATACCGACGAACCCGGCATCCAGGTCTATTCCGGCAACTTCCTGGACGGCACCGTCACTGGAAAGAAGGGAATCACCTATCAGCAACGTTCCGGCATCTGCCTGGAGACCCAAAAGTATCCGGACACGCCCAACAAACCAGAATGGCCGTCGGCGGTCCTCCGTCCCGGAGAGACATACCACAGCCACACCATCTTCGCTTTCAGCTCAAGATAATCTACTCAATAGCCTGAACGGCGTCTTCGAAAAGCTCGCGGTCACCGCGGGCTTTGTTTTTGATCTTCGCCCGGTAGTTGTACACCGTGTTTGCGGAGTAATGGAGCAATGCGGCGATCTTGGAGGATTCCGTGATGCCCAGCTTGATGAGGGCGAAGACGCGGAGTTCCGGAGTGAGGATATCGTCGCCCTTAGGAACGATGGCCTCGCCGTCTGCAAGGAGGGCGTTGAACTCGTCCACGAAATCGGGATAGAGGTTGATGAAGGTGCGATCGAACATCTGGTAGAACTCCCGGATGTCGTCCTCGATGGGCGGCAGAGCTTCGATCTCCTCGATCAGATACTTGTCGTTTCCACGACGGATATACTTGAGTACGTGGTTTTTATACTGCCGGGACGTGGAAATGTTCTCCGACAGGTTCTGCAGGTACAGCGCGATATACTCCTGCCGGACCTTGCTGGACTCCTGCAGTTCGCTGTTCAGGGCCTGGAGCTGTTCGTTCACGTCCTGAAGCGTTTGGTTGCGCCGGTCCACACGGGCCTTTTCCTCCTCCAAAGCCTTCCGCGTGCGGACCAGGACACGCTGGCGGCGGGACAGGTAAAACAGGAGGGCGCCAAGGGCGATGAGCAACAGCCCGGCCAGGCCGATGAGCATCCACATTTGCCGCGTATGCCGGGCATTCTTGGCGGCGTAGGCCTGCTCCAGGGCCGGGAAGAACTGGGCGATCTGCCAGGGACGTAGCTTGCCGCCGAAGAACAGGGCGTCGGGCATCCCGTGGTCCGCCGCGTACTTGAAGGCGCGGTCGATGTCCCCCTGCCGGTACAGCCGCTCAGCGAGTGTGTTCAGGGAAGCGTAGTCCTTGTTGGCGCACAGTACGTCAGCGAGGGCGGAGCGGGCCAGCCAGGCGATTTCCTCGTCGGGGTCTTTCTGGTAGACAGACACAAAAAACGCGGCGCGGGCGTATGTTCGGGAATTGGGCTCGGTCACTTCCAGGGCCTTCAGGGCATATTCCAAGGCCTTTTCCTTGTCCCGGTCGGATTCCGCCTGCACCCGTTGCAGGTCATACCACTCATAGGTCCCCTCCTCCAGGAACGGAAGCATCGACACGCGGTACATGTCCTTTTTCTGCCAATATTGGGCGTTGTTGGACGAGTAAGCGGCGAGCTCGCCGTACAGGTAGCCAGAGACATCGAAGAACGCATACTCCAGCCCCGGCGGAATCGCTTCCAGCCGGTATCCGGACAGAATATCCAGGGCATCGGAATGGTAACCGGCCATGGCGTACTCCCGCGCGAGGGCGAAATCGGTCTCCGCCTGGCGGTAGGCGTCACCCAGCTGGCGGGCCAGTGCCCGGTTCCGGTCCAGTTGCACGATGGTGGAGTCCATGCTGTAGGACGCGAATTCGGACGCGAGCTTCTTCCGGATCTCATACTCCTGTTCGGGGGTGTTCTTCCCTGCCAGCATCTGCCGGAGCACGTCCGCCCGTTGCTGGAAATAGCCTTCGTAGGTGGAAGCGTTCGCCAAGGCCGCATCCAATTCCCGCAGGATCTGCCGCGTCGGTTCCTTCGCCGAAAGTATGGTCGACAGGCCCAGCATCAGGGCCCAGGTCAATAGTTTCCGTGTCATAATAGGCAAAGATACGAAAAAAAGCCTGCAGAACAGTCAGTTCCGCAGGCTTTGCATCATGCGCCCTTAGAATCAGAGCTTCTCGAAGGTGACCTTCTCCTTGCCGGCGGTAATGGAATTGCCGTCGATGGTGCAGCCGGTGAAGTCCACGGTCATCCGGTAGGTGGCGCCTTCCTCGAGGGTGCCGACGAGGTTCAGATTGCCGTCGCTCCCCTGGCTCATGTGCTCGGCGGCGTTGCCGTCGATGGTGATCTCCTTGGAGCTTTCGCCGCCCCAGCCGTCCTGGAAGAAGAACTTGAAGTTGGCGTAGTCGATCCGCCAGCGGCCGCCGATGGTGTCATCCGTCTCGGCTACGGCCTTGCCGGTCATCTGGAAGATGCCGTCGGCCACCTGTGCGAGCTGGTAGCCACCGGCGCCCGGCCAGCCGACCTGGCCGGTCATCCGGACGGGGGCGATGCCCCAACCCTGGATGTACAGGCCGCCCTCGGCTAGGTTCGCCCGTGCGCCGGCACCGTTCACGCGGTGCGCACGGCCCACCTTGCTCCCCTTATCCAGGGTCACGACGTAGTCGCCGTCCACGGCGTTCCATTTGCCACCGGCCACGAAGTCCGGATCGAACCACCAGGAAGCGAGGTCGTCGATACCCTTCACGGAGAGGGCGTCGCCCTTCTTCAGGGACACCTTGCCGGCGTACTCGTTGGCGCTCAGCATCTCGAGCTCGACGCCGTTCACGGAGATCTTGTCGGACTCGATCTCCTGCTGGCCGGTCTTCTCGACCTTGAGCACGGCCGCGGAAACACCGCCGGTCAGGTCCAGGGTGAAGCGATAGATGCCGCCCATTTCGATGGATTGGCCCTCCAGCAGGTGGATGTTGCCATCGGACTCGCCCGCATAGGCGATGTCGCTCACCACGGAAGCGTAGGAACCGCCGCCGAACTCACCGCCCCATCCCTTCTGGTGGAACAGCTTGACATTCAGGTTGTCACCGGTCTTGAGCGAGGTACCGCCCACGAAGGTGATCTGGTGGATACCCGGCTCGACCTCGGCGAGGCAGAGACCATAACCCGTGTTCCAGGAAGCGGAGAAAATGCCCGGCTTGCCGTACCCGTCGCCAATCAGCCACACGGCATTGCCGTTGCTGAGCGTCGCATACGCATCGGCGGAAACCATCTTCTCCACGAGGAAGAACTGATTGCCCATCTGGATGGTGACTTTGTACAGACCGTCCACCGCGTTGAACTTGAAGTCCTCGGTGAACCAGTCCGGATCCAGCGTGAAGTCGTCGAAGCCGGGCGCGTAGCCCTCGATGACGATCGCTTCTCCCTTGTGCAGGTTCACGACGGCGGCATAGTTCTGCTTGTCGATCATCACGGCCTCGGTGCCGTTCACGGTGAGTTTCACGAACGGAGCGGCCTCCCAGGTGCGGGTGTTGAAGGAAATCTCGTAGTTGCCCGCGACACCGTTGGAGAACGGAATGGGCGTGGTGGCGCCCAGCTCGACGCCCGTGGCGCCGTAGCCGAAGGAGAACTTGCGGCCGGCGGCGTCGAAGGGAGCCGTCTCGATGAACGCATCGACGGAAGCGTCGAAATCGCCGCTCACCGCGTAGGTGAACTCGCCGGTCTTCTCCATCCGGTACTCGCCGCCCGCGACGGGCTTGAGCAGGAGGTAATCGAAGTCCGGACGGGAAACCCGCACTTCGCGCTCCTCGGTGGTGACGCCGAACTGGATGTTCTGGGACGTGAACACCGCCGTGGCGATGCCGTCGGGAATGTCCTTGTAGAACGGGACGAGCAGGCGACCTTCATAGGCGCCGTTCGTCTTGGTACGGATCGTAGTGTCCGCCACGACCGTATCGTCAAACTTGAGCTGGACTTTCAGCGTGGACAGGGCAATCGGGTCCTGCAGGTCCACGGTGAAGAGGAAATCGGAGCCCATCAGGGCGGCCGCGTCGCAGTTGACTGTCTGCTGCGGGCCCTTGTCAGTGGTGAGGAACGCCGGTTCCTTGGGCTGGCAGGCCATCACGGCGACGGCCGCCAAAGTCATATAGAGAAACTTTTTCATATTGCGCTTAATCTTTCCAAGTAGCTGAAACAACGGACTTTGCAGGTACCGTAATGGGAACCGAATGGGCGTCGGTCGCGAACACGAACTGTTCGGGGTTCGAGCCTTCGTTCAGGAAGAGGACGGCATAGGACTTGTCCGGGTTGCGGAAGGCCAGGTAGGTCACGTTCGCGGCGGTGCGTCCCGTCGTGCCGATCCGGACTGCGCCGGGCTTGATGACCACGGAGGGATGGACGACATCGTACCAGTGGGACTTGCGGTCCACGGTCTTGAGCCCGTAGGATTTCTGGTCGATGGACACGGCGCCGTAGCAGGTGCTGCAGCCGCCCGGACGGTAGGGCTTGCCCTCATTGTCCAGCATCATGTTCCACAGGGTCACGCCCTTGCCGTAGCGCTTCAGGGTGCCCAGCACGATATTGCGGAAATCCTCCTGGAACTGGGCGCCGAAGCCCTTTCCGTAATTCCAGGTGCCGATGGAAGCCTCCGTGAACCAGATGCCCTTTTCGGGAGCCGCCTGGTGGATCTTGTCCAGTTCGGAGACGCTGCCGCCGTAGTTGTGCCAGGCGGAGCCGGCCGCATACTTCGCGGCAGCCGCATCGGCGTAGATATTCAGCGGATAGTTCCGCTGGTCGGCCTTGTCGTCGTAGTTGTAGTTGTGGTCGAACAGCATGATCTGCGTCTTCAGGCCCGCCTTCTCGAAGGCCGGACCGATGACCTTCAGGAAATCGCGCTGGTCTTCCCAGGGCATGTACAGGGACATCGAGTTGCCGTGGTTCAGGGGCTCGTTCTGGAGCGTGACGCCCAGCACTTGATATCCCCGCTTCTGCATCTCCTGGATCCACTTCACGAAATAGTCGGCATAGTCGGCGTAGTATTTCGGGTTCAGGCGTCCGGAGGTCCAGCTGTTGAACGGGTTTCCGTTCCCCTGGACATCCATCTTCATCCAGCGCGGGCAGCTCCACGGGGAGCCGATGATCTGCACGTTGGGGTTGATCTTGTAGATCTCGTCCAGGATCGGGAACAGGAACGTCTTCTCACTCTCGTGGACGGCGAAGTTCGCCATCCCCTCCTTGTCACACCAGGTGTACTCATCCATTGAGAAGTCCGAGCCGCCGATGCAGACGCGGATCAGCGAAGAGCCGGCGCCCGCGGTGGTGCTGAATAGTTCCGTGAGGAGCTTGGTACGGTCCTCCTGGCTCATTTTCAAGAGGTTGTAGCAGGAAGCCTGGGTGATGGCAAGGCCGAAGCCATCCACCGTCTGGAAAGTCTCGTCCGTGAAGCGGACGACGTTCGGCGACATCGTGGCCGCCTTGCCGAAGGCCACGCCCGACTTCTCGAAGTCGCGGGTCTTGTCGAAGGTCGTGGTCCACAGGGTCGCGTCGTAGACCTCTGCCGGGGGGTCCGGCTTCGGGTCCGGGTCTGTCGACGGCACCGGGTCCTTGCCCCCGCAGGCGCAGGAGCACAGGGCGAACAGGCCGATAAGCGCGTATAAGGATACTTTCTTCATGGTATCAATAACCGGCGTTCTGGCTCATGTTCGGGTTGGCGTCGAGGGCCGTCGTCGGGACCGGCAGGAAGAGACGGGTCTCGGTGAGGGGCTTGCGCTGCTGCCAATAGGAATCCTTGGCGTTCATGCTGTCGTGGACCTGGTAGATCCGGTCGTGACGGGCGAGGTCGAAGAAGCGGAAGCCCTCGAAAGCGAGTTCCAGGCGACGCTCTTTGAGGATGGCGTCGATGGCGGCGTCCTGGCTGGCCGGGACGGCGATACCAGCGAGTTTCGCGCGGGTGCGGACCTTGTTCACGTACTCGGTCGCGCCGGCAAGGTCGCCCGTGCAGGCAAGAGCCTCGGCGTGAAGGAGATAGATCTCCGCGAGACGCATCACGAGGATGGAGGAGATGTTCGTCGGCATCTTGTGCATGAATGCATAGTTGTCGGACGGATAGTAGTTGCTCCAGCCGCAGGAATCCCAGACGATGGAAGCCTTGTAGCGGACCTCGTCGCCTTCCTTCTGGAAAGCCTCGATGAGGTCGCGGGACGGAGTGGTCCACTTGGCCCAGGAGTAGCTGTCGTTCGGGCTGTAAGCGTTGCGGTGGTACATCATGTACACCCAGTTTCCGCTGGCTTTGTTGGTCCACTGCACCTCGAAGATGGACTCCGGCGAGTTGCGGTACGCATCGTCGTCGTCATAGCTCCAGAGCTTGCCGTATTCGGGCTCCAGGGAGAATCCCATGCCCTCGATCTGGTTGCAGTACTGGATGACTTTGCTCCAGTCGCGGATGGGCTTTTCAGCGTAAATGCGGGCCAGGAGGCCGTACGCGAAGGCGTCGGACATCAGCATCTTGTTGGCCGGATTGGACTTCGGCGCGTACTGGGCGGCCCAGGTGAGGTCCTTCACGAGCTGCTCATAGACGTCGTTCATCGGCGTACGGTCCGGATAATAGAGCGGATACACCTGCTCCACGTTCTCGACGGTGATAGTCGGAGGGATCTCGAGGACCATCGGGGCATCGCCCCAGAGCTGGGTGAGCCGGAAGAAGCAGAAGGAACGCCAAATGAGGGCCTCGGCCTTCCACTGGTCGCGCTCGGTCGTGGACATCGAGCTGTCCTCGGCCTGGATGCGGTCCACGTTGCAGATGATTTGGTTTGCATTGGAAACCTGGGTCTGGTACCAGTTCCAGTCGCGGGTGATGTTCTTGTTGGAGCCGTCCTGCTTGTTGGCTTCCAGGGACATGATTTCGGCCGAGGTGGTGCCACAGTAGGCGTTGTCGGCGCGGGTTTCGGAATAGACGAGCCAGTCTTCGAGGCCCATCTCCTGAATGTCCTTCACCCAGCTGTTGTACAGGGAGTTCCGCAGGCTCTCCATGTCGGAGCGGCGGGTGTACTGGGAGGCAGTCTCCTCGGAGTCGCCGGAGGTCTCCACGTTGCCCTTGTTGAAGGAAGTCGGGGAATACAGGTCCAGGTCGCAGGCAGTCAGGGCGAAAATGGCGGCGATGGCCAGGATAATATTGATCTTTTTCATATTGCTGCCGGTTTAGAAGTCGATGTTCACGCCGAAGATAGCGGTCTTCACGTTCGGATAGGTGCCGTAATCGATGCCCATGTTGGTGGCGCTGGAATACTGGCTCATTTCAGGGTCGTAACCCGTGTACTTCGTGAGCGTCAGGAAGTTGGAGAGGGTCACGTAAGGTTGGATCTTCGCGATGTTCAGTTTGCGGAGGAACTTTCCCTGGAAGTCGTAGGACAGGGTGATGTTCTTCACCTTCAGGTAGGAACCATCCTCGATCCAGTAGTCGGACGGCTTCGCGTTCCAGTTCTCGCCGGCCTTGGGGATGTCGGTGATCTGGCCGGGAATCCGCCAGCGGCGGACGACGCTGTGCAGCTGGTTCGCGCCGTTCTGCATGCCCATCATGTCCACCTTGGACACGTTGAAGATGTCGTTGCCGTAGGAACCGGTCACCAGGATGCTCAGGTTGAAGCCGTAGAAGTGGAAGTTATTGGTCATACCGCCGATGAACTTCGGGTTGGCATCGCCGATGTACTGCTTGTCCGCGTCGGTGATGTCACCGTCGCCGTTCAGGTCCTCGTACACGAGCAGGCCCGTCTCCGGGTCCACACCGCCGGTGACCTTGTAGCCCCAGAACTTGGACAGGGCCTCGCCGGGAGCCATCCGGACGATGTTCTCACCGATGCGCTCGGGGTTCACGTAGTAGTACACCTGCTGGAGCTGGAGACTCTCGAGCTTGTTGCGGTTCAGGGAGAGGTTGAAGTCGGTCGTCCACTCGAAGTTCTTCCGGGCGACGTTCACCGTGTTCAGGGCGAACTCAACGCCCCAGTTGGACATCTTGCCCTCATTGCGGAAAATGCTCGGGTTCGGAGCCGGCAGGGAAACGTTCATCAGCAGGCCGTCCGTCTTCTTGTAATAGGCGTCCAGGGCAAGGGTGATGCGGCTGCCGAAGAGGCTCGCGTCGATACCCACGTTCGTCTGCGTGGTGGTTTCCCAGGTCAGGTACTTGTTGCCGAAGTTGGACTTGCCGCCGATGGACGGGACCGCGTAAGCGTATTCCTCGTTGGTCCAGTCATAATAGGTGGTGCCATAGGTCTGGACCCAGGCGTAGTCGCCCAGGCCGGACTGGTTGCCTTGCTGGCCCCAGCCCGCGCGGAGCTTGAGGTCGTTCAGCCAGGAAACGTCCTTCAGGAAATCCTCGCCGGTGAGGCGCCAGGCGGCGGAAGCGGACGGGAAATAGCCCCACTTATGGCCCGGAGCAAGCTTGGAGGAGCCATCCGCACGGAAGTTCACCGTGAGGTAGTACTTGCTGTCGAAATTGTAGGCGACACGGCCCAGGTAAGACATGATCGCCCACTGGGACCAGCCCGTGGACTGGCCGCGGAGGCCGCCCTTGTTGCCGCCGCCGAGGCCCCAGATCTTGTCGTAGTACTCGGGGTTGAAGTTGCTGCGGGAACCGCTGAGCTGCTGCCAGTCGGAGGTCGTGGCGGAAGTACCGGCCATCACGTCCAGATTGTGCTTGCCGCCGAAGGTATCCTTGTAGGAAAGGATGTTGTCGAAAATCATGCGGCGGTCGTCACTGCGGGTATCCGTCGCCTCACCGTGCTGGGTGCGGCCGTAGCCGGTCTGGACGGGGTCCAGGTAGGACCAGCTGTGGACCCAGCGGCGATCCATGGACACGGTACTCTTGAAGTTCAGCTTCTTGGTGAAGTTGATTTGCGCATAGCCGGTGAGGATGGCGCGGTCGGTGGTGTCGAAGTTGCTCTCGCTGCGGGCCATGTTCTCGGCCGGCGTGGTGTAGCCGCCCAGGCCGTAGAACGCATCGTAGTACTGTTTCGGGTTCTCCGGATCCCACACCACGGCGTAGGTCGGGGTGTTGATGACGGACAGGACGACGCCGGCGCGGTTCGCGCCCGTACCGGAGATGATGCCGTTGTTCTTGTAGTTGGAATAAGCCACGTTCGCACCCACGGTAAGCCACTTGTACATGTCCACGTCGAAGCTGGCGCGCACGTTGTAGCGGCGGGCGTAGGCGACCTTGATGATACCCTGCTCGTCGGAATAGCCGCCGCCGATGTAGTAGCGGAACTTGTCACCGCCGCCGGACACGCCCAGCTGGTAGTTCTGGGTGATGCCGGTCTTGTAAGTGTAGTCGAACCAGTCGGTCTCGTCCTTGAGGCCTGCAGGGATGTTGATATTGAATTCCTTCGCGTATTCGCGGTACTCGTCCACATTCAGGACATCAAAGGAACGCGTCACGTTGGACACGCCCACGTAGGAGGTGAAATTCACCCGCGGCGCCTGGTTGCGGCCGCCCTGCTTGGTGGTGATGAGCACAACGCCGTTCGCCGCGCGGGAACCATAGATTGCCGCGGAGGAGGCGTCCTTGAGGATCTGCATCGTCTCGATGTCGTTCGGGGATAGGTAAGCAATGGCGTAGGAGCCTTCACCCACCGGAACACCGTCTACGACGTACAGCGGGTCGTTGGAAGAGGCGATGGAGCTGTTGCCGCGGACGCGGACCGTCATGCCGGAGCCCGGCAGGCCGCTGGTCTGCTGGACCTGGACGCCGGCCACCTTGCCCTGGATGAGGCCGGAAGCCTCGGAAACAGGCCGCAGGGCGGCATCTTCGGTGGAAACAATGGACACGGCCGTGGTGAGGTCCTTCTTGCGGACGGAACCGTAGCCTATGGCCACGACGGCGTCCAGGGCGAGGGCTTCCTCCTCGATAGTCACATCCACGACGGAACGGGAACCTACGGTCTCGGAGACAGTGCCGTAGCCCAGCGCGTCGAACACGAGCACGGCCTGCGGGCCTGCGACCGTAATGGAATACCGGCCGTCAGCGTCGGTCACGGCGCCGTTCTGCGTGCCCTGCTCCACGACCGTGATGCCGATCGCCGGATAGCCGGACCCTTCCGTCACCGTGCCCGTAACGGTCCGCCTCTGCGCGTAAGCCGCTACGCTCAGAAGCATCATTACGAATACAACGATTTTTTTCATAAAGATTTGGAATGGTTTGTTCAAGTGTAAGCCCGGCAGCCATGCCGGACGGTGCAAAAGTACGGAGGAACGCGGTCCAATATTCCACTTTTCCACCGAAAGTGGACAAAAAGAGAGTCCCTGTAAAAGTTCACGCTTGACAATCAGTCAATTAAGAACTTCAACAGGGGCAACAAAAGTGGATTTAAAAAGGACCTATGTGGACGACCGTCCAGTCATTCCGGGTGAAGTCAAGAACTCTCTACCTTCGTCATTCCGAGCTTGACCCGGAATCTAAAAACTTTTAAATTAAAAGTAAAATATTTTATTTTGCTTAAAAACCGTAATTAGTTTGGTAAATTCAGTAAAAGGTTATACCTTTGCCATGGACATGGAATTCAAGTTCATGTCTATTTGTTAAGTTCGTTTTATATACCGGCCGGGTCTCTTGGGGAGGAGACCCGGCCAATCTATTATCTATGATAGACTTATACTAGAAACGGAAGGCGAAGCCTGCAGAGCCGTACGGGACGAGCAGGTATTTCGTGGGATAAGCGTAGTAACCTTCCAGCACGATGCCGAAAGAATCACTGACATTAAAGCGGAAACCACCAAAACCAGCGTAGTTGAAGACCAACTTGTTCTGGGACGCTTCAAAACGCTGTGCCGCAACGCCGGCAAGACCGCCGAAGTGCAACTCAACAACCCGGCCCAAATTAAAGCCCAACATCAGGCGCGGCGCGACAGAGAGATCCGTCTTTTTGGCGCCTGTCACACCGCCATGACGGATATTTGCACCCAATTGGAGGCCACCATACAGATGGGCAGCTCCCAGGTTCGCCATCGCGATATTGCCGGAGACAATAGCTCCGATTCCCGGGCCATAACCACCCTGGACAGTAATCAGCTTGGTTCCAGGCTTATCAGGCTCTGCAGCTAAACCACTAAGAGAACCAGCCAACACCATTAAACAGGCCACCACAAATGCAATTGTCTTTTTCATGATTTGAGAAAAGTTTAAATCATTCTTTATCAGGCGAAGATTTCAATAAGGTCGCCTTGGCATACAGTTGTTTCAATGATCCTTCTTTCGCATTGGAAATGACAGCAACACGCTGTGTGAAACGGCCAGCACGAGTAGGCGTGAAACGAACAATAATGGTATCAACCTGACCGACAGGAACAGGATCTTCCGGAAAAGATACAGAAACACAAGGACAACCTGCCTTTACTTGAATAATGCTCAAAGGAGCGGTTCCAATATTCTGGAAGGGAAACTTGTAAGTATAAGTCGTATCGTTGCGAAAAGGAGTTTCACCAATATCGAGTTTAAACACAGGAATAGAGATCTCAGGAACAAACTGATCCTCCTTCGTTTGAGCAAAAACAGGAAGAACAGTCAAAAAACAAGAGATCAGGATCAAAAAGAATCTTTTCATAACTCTAGCAAAGATACGAACTATCTTAATAAAAACAAAAGGCGCACCCAAACGAGTGCGCCTAATGAAATCTATATCTAAGAACTATTGCTTCTGGAAGGAATCAACAGTCTTAAAGACCTTAACAGTGATCGTCTTCTCAAGGACACCCCAGCCATAGGTCATCTTGACAGGGACATACATCTCGAAGTCTCTGGTCACATTGGTACCATTATTCTTGTAGGTGAAGAAACCGAACTGACCAGCCTTCGCAGAGAGAGCCTCGATCTTTTCATCAATGGTGAGACCACTGGCGTTGGTCTGATCCTTCTCACGATACGGGAGGGTAAGATCAACAATCTGATCCTTCAGGTCATCCTTAGCAACACCAGAGCGGACAGAGATAGAAACAGGCAGATCGATAACAACACCACCCGTACCCAGGTTGCACTTAATATTCAACGTATCAACCTGAATGTCGATCGGGCCATAGTAAGACCAGTAGTTGGAGAAATAGTTGATACCATCAACCTGATCAGGTTTGACATTACCAAACTTATCCTTCTGCTCGTCGAACGGACGTGCACGCCAATCCTTCGGATTCACGAGGTCCTTGACAGTGATGAAGGAACCACCCTCACCAAAGTCGACAGCATCAATGAAGGAATCACCAGCAGACGTGGAGAGATAGACCGGCTGACGATACTTAGCAGCGAAATGATCCTGCCACTCAGCCTTAGACGGCTCGTCATACCAAGCCTTCGGCCAGTAGAGTTTCACATCAAATCCACCTTCACCATTGTCGTCACCGCAAATCTTGCCAATAGCGCCAATGTAAATGTAAAGTTCACCAGCGGAAGGAACTTCGTTGTCACCATCCTTACCAATGACAGCCATCGTATTCAGAAGGGCCTTGGCGACATCACTATTCTTGTTCAGGCTAACGATATTCGGAGCAATTCCACCAGCCTCGTTGTTGATCGTAGCAATGGTATCCTGGACATTCTTAAGCTCAGGGAACTTCATCTCCTCAGCGTTCTTGATGGTAGCCAACAGGCTGAGAGAGTCAGCGCTGACTTCGAACTCGACCTTGAAGTCACCGATCGTCTTGATATCCTCCATCTCCTTGCAGAAGAAATACTGGATACTGGTAATCTCAAGACCAGGCTCACCAACGGCAGGAAGATTAAGCTCGGGGATAGCAGCGAGATCGATCACACCAGTCTTGTCCTGGAAGAACGCAGCATTGATATTGTTATCAAACAGGCACTTGGCAGAAGCGGTGTCACCGACAGCAGGGGTGAACACATTATAGAGCGCGAACTCATACTTGGCACCTTCAGAGAACTCAGTACCAGGTACCTTCTCTCCGGTCGTCCAGTAGCTTTCGATGTAACGCTCAACAGGGATCTTATAGGCCGCGACAGGCTTAACGTCAGCTTTCAGGGTCACGACAACCTGAGCGCCATTGATAGCCTCGAAGGCAACCTTGTGAGTAATCACCGGAATTTCGCCTTCCTTCAGTTTCGGATCGGAAGCGATCGGCCAGAGTTCCTCAGCAGTCATGATCCAGCTCAGTTCACCGGTCTTAGGATCGTAAGAAACGGTACCAAGCGTGTCAACCTTCGGATCGAGAGCCTTGACAAACGTAGGATAAGCGGCGTCGAAGTTGGTCTTCGTGATCGGGAAGAGATTGTAGATCTTCTTATAGAGAACAGTGGAATCAGCGACCAGGGTGTCACCCTCGCACTTGAACTCGAACTGATCCTCGATATCAAACGTCTTCTTCTTATCCTTACTCCAGGTAATGTCAGTATCCTTGGCGGAAGGAGCAACCCAGACCTTCACATAGGCGATCTGGACATTGTTATTATCGTTCTCAGGATCGACCATGGTAACGCGGACGATCGGAGTCAGGTTGATGGCATTACCGTCCTTCGCAGTGAGAACACCTTCATCGGAGAGATTGAACATCTCGGAGTTGCCAACCTTGTAGTTCTTGACAAGCTCGAACTTCCAGGTAAAGCCAAGGCCTTCGAAGATCTTCTCATTAGGACCATCACATTTCAGTTCCTTCTGCTCTCCTTCCTCTCCGTCAACCGGTTCCTCCTGCGGAGCCAGGAAGTGAGCGATAACATACTCATTCAGGTCGAACGCAGCATCGTAGGCCATCTGATGATCCACAGAGAGGGTATCAAATTGCTCGGTCCAAGCAGCAAGGTCAGCAATAGCAGCCTCAGAATCAGTCTTGGAGATGGTTTCAGTAGCACGGCGATAGTGGGAAGGCTCTTCCTTCTTGGTACGATCGGCGATACGGATATCAGCGATATCCTGAGAGAAGATGGTGGCATAGTCGGAGGTGTAGATCTCGGTGCCATTCTGGAGCTGGAGAGCAACGACGGAAATCAGTTCGTCTTCAGCAGGCTTGCCGGTCACCTTGACCTCGATATCAATGACGCCCACCTCTTCCTTGTCGAGACCCCGATAAATACCGGTAACAGAGAAATCCTTAGTAGGCTCAATGGCAGCACGGGACACGATGAACGGATCCTTTTCGCGAAGGACAAACTTCACGGTGTCGCCTTCAGTCAGGAAGGAAAGGTCAGCGTCGGAAGGAATGACGTGATACTTGGCAGTCACGATAGGGGTGACATTGAAGGAAGCCGTATCAGCCACAGCATTTTCGGAAACCTTGTCCGCATCCTTGAGCGTGAGCGGGTTGTATTTGAAAGTGCTCACGAGGATTGCCTCGACACCGTCAACATAAACCTCAGGGGCAAAGACGAGGCTGCGGATAGCACCCTTCACATCGTCGATAGCGGCCATGGCCTTAGCAAGAGCATCCTCGAGGGCCTTCTTGGTGGCATAGTCACTCTGAAGAAGCGCCAGGATCTTATCAACCGCATCCTTGAGTTCCTCCTTGGTAGCGCAAGTCTTGCCAAGTTCATCGATGGCATCCTGCATGAGCTTCAGGGTCGTGGCGGTCGCTGTCTTGTAAGCTTCAAAGTCACTCTTGTCGAGCTTCTGGGACTGAAGATTGGAGATCTGAGTGTTAATGGCAGGGATGGTCTCCTCGTTGATCTTCTTAACAGCGGCCTCAAGATTCGTAATCCTCGTATCGAGTTTCGCAATCTCACCGTTGACAAGTTTAGTCAGGTCTTCAACGGCCTTCTCGAGCTCAGCCTTGGTGGCCTTCGTCGCCACATCAGCTTTCAGATCATCAAGCTGCTTCTGGAAGTTAGCATCCTCGATAGCCTTGACTCTAGCAGCAACGGCATCGATAGCATCACTGAGCTGCTTCTTGGCAGTTTCGAACTCACTCTTGTCGAGTTTCTTGCCCACCTCGGTGGTAAGCTCGGCAATCTTACCGTTAAGTTCAGACTGAAGGTCGGTGATTGCTTTGTTCAGCTTGTCGACGTCAGCCTTGTGGTCGGCAGCAGTCTCAAGAGTCGCGATAGTAGCCTGCAGGGCAGCGATCTGGTCCTTGACGGAGGCAATCGCGTCTGCATTCCTCTGGATGTCGACTTCGTAGTCGGTACATCCGGTCGCAAACAGGGCTACTCCAGCGAGGAGCAGCGCTGCAAGTTTGGTGAATTTAACTTTCATAAAGTTGGTATAGAATTAAGAGTTAATTGATTACTCGATGGTGCTGATGACGACACGGTTCAGGTCGTTCTCCTCGAACGGCTGGATGCGGTCACCATTGGCGACGACAGAGACGATACGGCTCTCGGCGATGCCACGCTCGGTGAGGAACGCCTTGACGGCGGCGGCACGCTGCTCGGAGAGCTTCTGGTTGATACGCTTGGTACCGGTGCCCTTGTCGGCATGGCCGGCGATGGCGATGTTCACGTCCGGATTCGCCTTGAGCCAGTCGATGTAGCGGATGAGCTTCGCGGCCTCCTCGTCGGAAATGACATAGGAGTTGATCGTGAAGAAGGTGTTCACCTGACGCATTTCGGCGGCGAGCTTCTCGGCGGCAGCCTTTTCGGCGGCGAGCTTGTCAGCGGCGGCCTTCTCGGCAGCGGCCTTCTCGGCGGCAGCCTTCTCAGCGGCGAGCTTCGCGGCGCGCTCAGCCTCGAGGCGGGCCTTCTCAGCGGCGGCGGCAGCCTCCGCGGCGGCGAGCTCAGCGAGGTACTTGGCGCTCGGACGGGTGGTCTTGCCGAAGTTGATCTTCAGGCCGGCGAGGGCGTTGAACTGGAAATCGGGGTGACCGACCTTCTTGGAGTTGAACTTGTCGGAGAGGACATTGTCGTTCACCTCGAGGGTGAGGGCGACGGCGTCGCTCAGCCGGAAGTCAGCGCCCAGGCCCACGCGGGCGACCGGGGTGATCATGTTCTTCTCCCACAGGAGGGCGAAATATTCCTTCGGATTGGTCTTCGTGACCTTGTTCGCACCGTTGTTGAAGCCAAAGGCGGCGCCGCCGCCGATGAACACGAACGGATTGAACACACGGTCATGCTTGTAGCCGAAGAGCTGGGCCAGGTTGAGGGTGAGGTCGAACGCGCCCTGGAGGTAGTTGAACTTATACACCTCAAGCGGAGAGACGACAGCACCCTTACCCTGGAAACCGGCGGCATTGAAACGCACGCCGAGGGTGGGATTGAACTGATAACCGAGGGAGAGGGCACCAGCCGGAGAAATCAGATTCTTGAAGGCCGTTTCACCGATGGTGTAGGCGGCGCCTCCCTGAATCTGTCCGTACCAGTGCGGATTGAACTCCACGCTGGGATCAGACTTGCTCTGCTGCGCAAATGCAACCTGTGCACCCAGCGCAACGGCGAGAATCAGTGTTAAGCTTTTCAGTTTCATATGATAAGAATTGTTGTTGTTTATTTCTATTTTATATAATGTATTTCAGTTCCAAATCCTTCCCGTCTGCGGCCGCCGCAAACTGCGTCCCGGTCTGGACACTATCTAATACGTTCGCAAAATTAAGCAGAATAATCTAATTTTCCCAACTTTTTATTAAAATTTATCTAAAAAAAACGAGACTCACCTATATGTAAGAGGTTTTTCGTACCTTTGCACCTATTAATAAAAGAAAACCCGATTACCATGGCAAATTCCAACGACTTCAACGAGCAGGAACGCGGCCGCCGGGAATCCCTGGCAAAACTCCGCGAACTGGGCATCAATCCATATCCCGCCCCCCTGTATCCGGTGGATACCACCACCGCGGAAATCGCGGCGGGCTACGACCCCGAGAAGGGAAATTTCGCGCATGTATGCCTCGCCGGCCGCATCATGTCCCGCCGCATCATGGGCGCGGCTTCCTTCATGGAACTGCAGGACCACGCGGGACGCATCCAGGTCTATGTCAAACGGGACGAGATCTGCCCCGGAGAGGACAAGACCTTATATAATACCGTGTTCAAGAAGCTGTTGGACATCGGCGACATCATCGGCATCAAGGGTTTCGCCTTCATCACCCAGACGGGCCAGCTTTCCGTCCATGCGAAAGAGCTGGAGCTCCGCTACCGCCAGCGGTATGTGGACCTCGTGGTGAACCCGCAGGTGAAGGAAACCTTCGTCAAGCGGGCGAAGATCATCTCCACGATGCGCCGCTATTTCGACGAGGCCGGTTGCCTGGAGGTGGAAACCCCGATCCTGCAGCCCATCCCGGGCGGCGCGACCGCGCGCCCGTTCATTACGCACCACAACGCGCTGGACGTGGACATGTACCTCCGTATCGCGAACGAGCTGTACCTGAAGCGCCTCATCGTGGGCGGCTTCCCGGGGGTGTACGAGTTCGCGAAAAACTTCCGCAACGAGGGCATGGACAAGACCCACAACCCGGAGTTCACCTGCGTGGAGCTGTACGTGGCGTACAAGGACTACGAGTGGATGATGGATTTCACCGAGAAGATGCTCGAGCAGGTGGCCGAAGCCACCGGTGGGCTCAACAAGACCATCAGCGGGAACGAAATCTCCTTCCAGGGCCCCTTCCGCCGCCTTCGCATCCTGGACGCGATCCAGGAATACGCCGGCGTCGATGTCAAGGGCATGGACGAGGCACAGCTGCGCGCGACCTGCAAACAGCTGAACATCGAGGTCGCCCCGGAAATGGGCGTGGGCAAGCTCATTGACGCCATCTTCGGCGAATACTGCGAGAAGAACCTCATCCAGCCCACCTTCATCATTGATTATCCCGTGGAGATGTCCCCGCTCACTAAGCGCTGCCGCTACGACGACACGCTCACCGAGCGGTTCGAACTTTTCGTAGCCGGCAAGGAGCTGGCGAACGCCTATTCCGAGCTGAACGACCCGATCGACCAGCTCGAACGCTTCGAGGAGCAGGCCGCCCTCAAGTCCAAGGGTGATGATGAGGCGATGTACATCGACTATGACTTCGTGCGCGCACTCGAATACGGCATGCCGCCCACCTCGGGCATCGGCATCGGCATCGACCGCCTCACCATGTTCATGACGGGCAACGACGCCATCCAGGACGTGCTGTTCTTCCCGACGATGCGTCCGGAGAAGTTTTAGATTCCTCGACTTCGCTCGGGATGACAGGAAACAACCCTTGTCATCCTGAGGAGGTCGCAGACCGACGTGAGGATCTATGAGAGTTGAAACGATCACATCGGCACAGAACCCGAAGATCAAGAATCTGCTCCTGCTGCAGGAAAAATCCAAGGCGCGGCGGGAGCAGGGTCTTTTCGTGGTGGAGGGCCGCCGCGAGCTGGAGCACTGCCTGGAAGCCGGATTCAATGTACGGACGGTGTTCGTGTGTCCGGAGGTGATGAGAGAAAGATGGCCGGTCGGGGCCGGCCATGACGACAGCCCCAGCTCCCTCTCTGACGTCATTCCCGGCTTGACCGGGAATCTCGTCGAAATCCCCGAAGCGCTGTACCGGAAGGTGGCGTACCGGGAAGGGACGGAAGGCGTACTCGCGGAGGTCGAAGTCCGAGAGCGGCACCTGGAGGACCTCGCACTGAGCGAGCATCCGCTCGTGATGGTGCTGGAGTCGGTGGAAAAACCGGGGAACCTGGGCGCTGTGCTCCGCAGCGCCGATGCCGCCCGGGCCGACGCGGTCATCGTCTGCGACCCGCTTACGGACCTGTGGAACCCGAACCTCATCCGCGCGAGCATCGGCGCCGTGTTCACCGTCCCCACGGTATGCGCCTCGTCGGCCGAAACCATCGACTGGCTGAAATCCCGCGGCATCCGCATCCTCACCGCCCAGCTCCAGGATTCGTCCTGGTATTATGATACGGATATGACCGGCGGAACGGCCCTCGTGATGGGTACCGAATCCACCGGTCTTACCGATGTCTGGCGCCGCGCCGCCGATGCGCACATCCGCATCCCGATGCTCGGCCGCCTGGACAGTCTCAATGTCTCTGTCTCCGCCGCCATCCTCCTCTTCGAGGCCGTCCGGCAGCGGAACGCCTGATCCCTTACTTGATTTCTCCGCTCTTCACGCGATCGAGGAAGTACTTCACCCGCCAGGTGTAGTTCTTCGGATCCTTCGCGTAGGAGTTCGCATGGACGGCACCCTCGACGAGGACGAGTTCCTTGTAGCCGTGCGTCTTGGCCTCGTAGTTCTTGAAGACATGGTCCACGGGGACGAAATCGTCTTCCGTGCCATGGATGAAGAGCATCGGCCGGTCGCACTTGGCGAGCTGCTCCACGGAGGAGGCCTGCTTGAAGCCCCATCCGTAGCGGCGCTTCGAGACGAGGCTGGCGCTGTTCAGGATCGGGAACGGGGGCAGGTGGAAGCTGTCCTTGAGGTTGTGGGCGAACTGGTCCCAGGCGGAGGAATAGCCGCAGTCCTCGACGAAGGCACGGATGTAGGGCGGGAGGTCGTCGCCGCTCATCATCATCGCGGTGGCCGCGCCCATCGACACACCGTGCACCACGGTGAAATCATCCTTGAAGATGTCGTGGGCGACCGCCGCCCAGTCCTCTACATCCAGACGGTCGAGCCAGCCCATCTGGGCGGCCACGCCCTCGGAGTAGCCGAAGAACTGCAGGTCCGGGACCATGACATTATAGTTGAACTCGTCGCGGTACATGCGCACGAGGTACATGAAGACGAGGTGGTTGTCCGTGTAGCCGTGGACGATGATGGCCGTGCCCTGGGCCGTAGCGGGATCCTTGGCGGGGGCGTAAACGGCGTGGAGTTTGTAACCGTCCGGATCCGTGCGGTTGATATCCTTGAAGATGCCTTTCTGGTGCAGGTCGTCGTACCAGGCCATCACGCCGGGGGCGAGGGAATCGGCCTTGGCGCGGGTGCGCTCGATATCGGCCTCACCGTGCTGGGCGGGCTTGAGGGCGTAGTTGGTCATGAATTTGCCGGCGAGGCAGCCCGTGAGGCAGTTCGCGGCGAGGAGGAGCGAGGCGCTCCAGAGGATGATCCTTTTCAGTGTCATAGTTATGCGGTTGTTGGTTATTATCGGAGAAAGTCGATGGCGCCGAACAGGCCCAGCGACGCCAGGAGCATGATCGCCCCGGCGAGGAGGACGCCCAGCAGCACGAACAAAACGCTTTTCTTGAAGTCCATGTCCAGGATGCTGGCGGCGAGGGTGCCGGTCCAGGCACCCGTACCCGGCAGCGGGATGCCCACGAACAGGAGCAGGGCGACATAGAGGCCCCGTCCCGCCTTTTCTTCCAGCTTGCGTCCGCCCTTCTCGCCCTTCTCGAGGCACCAGGTGAAGAACTTACCGATGTACTTCTTGTCCTTCCCCCACTCCAGGATGCGGCGGGCGAACAGGAAAATGAACGGGACCGGCAGCATATTGCCGATGACGGAGACAATGATGGACGGGACGATGGGGAGGCCCATCCCGACGGCATACGGAATGGCGCCGCGCAGTTCGATGAGCGGCACCATGGAGATGAGGAAGACGATGAGGTATTTCTTCATCGGATCTTGCCCATGAACTTGATCAGTTCCTTGCACACTTCGGCTTCGCTGAGCCTGCGGTCCTCGGGATCCTTGAACACGAGGTCGAAGGTGTTGCCCGGCAGCTGGACGCGGCCGATCTTGAAGTGTGCGCGGGAGGCGGTGGCCATGAACTCAAGGGGGAAGTCGGTCGAGGGAAGGAGGGAGATGAACAGGTCGGGCTCGCCGTCGAGCATCAGGGCGACCTTCTCGCGGGAGGGCTTGCCGAACCAGTTGAGGTCTTTCTTGAGGATGGTGGTGGTGATGCTGGTGATGAGGCGCTCGCCTTCCGTAAGCTTCCGGAAGTCGAAGAAGAAGATATCGCCTTTGATATTGTGTTCACGGAAGAACAGCAGGAGGGTGTTCTTGCATTCGTTGAACGAGGTGTCCTCCACGTCTCCGTGGAGGCGTTCTTCTTCAGGCTCTGGCGCCTGAGCATTTCTTTTACCGGTTCCAGCATAGTCTATTTCGTGTTGGCGGCGATCAGTTCGCGGATTTCCTGCTTGGCATCCCGCCAGCGGGGTACGTCGATCTTGGTGCCGATGACCTCGACCACCTTGGCGGCGATGATGGACCCGACCTCGCCGCAGACGCGGAGGGGCATGCCCAGGGAGTGCGCGTACAGGAAACCGGCGGCGTAGGTGTCGCCGGCGCCGGTGGCGTCCACGGGCGTGGCCGGCCAGGGGTCGATGAAGTGGTATTCGTCGCCGGACTGGACCATCGACCCGGCCTTGCCCACCTTGACCACGGAGATCCGGCAGTGGCAGTGGCGGGCGATTTCGGCGCAGGCCTCGCGCGGCTCCAGCTTGGTGAAGGCCTTGGCCTCGGTCTCGTTCGCGAAGACGATGTCCACGTAGTTTTCCACGAGGTTGTGGAAGAAGGCGTCATTGGATTCCACGACATTGTAGGAGGCCATGTCAATGGAGATAATGCTGCCGGCTGCCTTGGCGAGCCGGACAGCCTTGGCGATGAGCTCCTGGTTCTGGACGAGGTAACCTTCGATGTGGAAGTAGTCGTAGCCCTCGAACATTTCGGGGACGAGGTCCTCCGGGCCCATCTCCAGGGTGGCGCCCATATAGTCGGCGAAGGTGCGTTCGGCATTGGCCCCGGTGATGAAAACCATGCAGCGGCCGCTGGACTTGGTGCCATAGAGCATCTGCGCGCGGACGCCGTACTGCTCCATCGTGCTCTTGAACAGGTTGCCCAGGTCGTCGTTGCCGATCTTGCCGATGTAACCCGACGGCATCCCGAAAATGGACGTGCAGGTGACCGTGTTCGCAGCCGAGCCTCCGGGCACGTACTTTACACCGTACTCCTTGAGCGCGTCCCAGATCCGGTCGCCCGTCTCCATGTCCACGTGCTGCATGCTCCCGAGCGGGAGGTGGAACCTCCGGAGGAGCGTGTCGTCCGAAAGGACGGCCAGGATGTCGGTGAGGGCGTTTCCAATGCCCAGGATGGATTTCATACGAAGGCGGTTTTTTCCAATAACCTACAAATTTATACATTATTTGGGGATTTTCCATTAACTTTGTGTGAGCAATGGACAAGAAAGTGAAGAATATCCTCCTGTACGGGCTCTGGATCGCGGTCGCGGCCCTGCTCCTGTACTTTTCCTTCCGGGGTGTGAACTGGAAAGACTTCGGCACGGCGCTCCGCGAGTGCCACTGGGGGTATGTCGTCCTGTCCATGGCGCTGGGCGCGGCGGCCTTCTGGCTCCGTGCGATCCGCTGGCGGATGCAACTGCTGCCGCTGGATGCGTCCACGTCCCGCGTCACGACGTGGAACGCCGTCAACATCTGCACGCTCGCGAATTACGTCCTCCCCCGTGCAGGCGAGGTTGCCCGCTGCGGGTACGTGGTCAAGCATTCCGGCCGGGACGGCGATGGAAAGCGGCTCGTCACCTTCGACAAAGCCCTAGGCACGGTCGTGGCGGACCGCGTGTGGGACGGACTGTCCCTCCTGGCTGTCACCCTGCTCATCTTCGGGCTCCTGTGGAACCGGTTCGGGAGTTTCCTGACGGACAACCTCTTCCCGGGCCTCGCCGACAAGGGCCACCTGTGGTGGATCCTCGTCCTCGGTGTGCTGCTCGCAGGCGGGCTTGTTTTCGCGTGCTGGCGGCTGCGCGACCGCGGGGGCATCTGGGGTCGCTTCTGGGGATGGATCCGGGGCACCTATGACGGCCTCGTTTCCTGTCTGCATATGCGCCACGGCTGGCGCTTCCTCCTGTATACGGTTCTGCTCTGGGTATTGTACTGGCTGATGTCAGCCTGCATTATGTGGGCCCTGCAGGGTATCGACCCGGCCTCCGTGAGTCCGGAACTCGCCGGCGCCCTCGAAAAGATCGAGGGGCTCGGGATGGCCGACGCGCTGCTGCTGATGTTCGCCGGGGCCGTGAGTTCGCTCATTCCCGTACCGGGCGGGTTCGGCGCCTTCCACGGCGCCGTCGCCCTCGCGCTCTCGAGCATATACGGCGTCCCCTTCGCCGCCGGCCTCATTTTCGCCACGCTCTCGCACGAGTCCCAGGTCATTACGGGCATCCTCTGCGGCGCGGAATCCTACATCCACGAAACCTTCTTCCGCCGATGAAACGGTTTGGACTCATTGGCCATCCGGTGGCCGGATCGTTCAGCCCCAAGCTCTTTGCAGCGGCATATGGAGGCCGCTATGCGTACGACCTGCTGGAAGGCGCCGATTTCGGAGCCTCCTGGCATCGTTTCCTGGACGAATACGATGGTATCAACATTACGGCGCCTTTCAAGGAATCCGCGTTCCGCGCCGTAGACGCGCTGTCGGACGACGCGCGCCTCTGCGGCGCCGTGAACCTCGCCGTCAAGACACAGGACGGCATCGTCGGCTACAACACGGACGTGGACGGGGTGGTGCTCGCTGTGCGCGAGGCAGGGCTTCCCGTGTCGGAGGCGCTCATCGTCGGGTGCGGCGGCGCCGGCCGCGCCGCGGCGGTCGCCGCGCGGCGCCTCGGCTGCCGCGTCACGCTCGCCAACCGCACCCCCGCCCGCGCCGCCGCCCTGGCGGAAGACCTGGGCTGCGACTGGATTCCTGCCGATGATCTATCCGCCCTCTCCCCCGACCTCGTGATCTACACGGTGCCCGGTTCCATGGACAGTTTTCCCGATTTCCCCGGGGCGGTCATTTTGGAGGCGAACTACCGGACGCCCTGCCTGGAGGGACGCGGAAAGGCCTATGTTTCGGGCCTCCGATGGCTCTTGTACCAGGCCGTCGCCGGGTATGAGATTTTTACGGGAGAAACCCCGGACGCCGATGCGATGTTCCGGATTTTTTGCTAACTTAGGGGTGTAAAATATATGTATTATGGCACTCAACAAAGTCATGCTGATCGGTAACGTTGGAAACGACCCTGAAATCCGTTACCTTGATTCCAATCCCCAGAGCCCCCAGGGCAATGCCAAAGTGGCATCCTTCCGTCTCGCCACCACCGAACGCTACCGCGACCGCAACGGCGAAACCCGCGAGAACACCGAATGGCACAACATCGTCGCCTGGCGCAGCAACGCGGACCTCGTGGAAAAGTTCGTCCACAAGGGCAGCCAGATCTACATCGAAGGCAAGCTCCGCACCCGTCAATGGACGGACCAGACCGGCAACAAGCGCTTTACCACCGAAGTCCAGGCCGACAACATCCAGCTCCTCGGCAAGCGCCCCGACGCCCCCCAGGGCGGCCAGACCGGCTATCAGGGCCAGCAGGGCTACGCTGGTCAGGGCGGCTACCAAGGCGGCTATTCCGGCCAAGGCTTCCAGCCTCAAGGCCAGGGCGGCTACGCCCCCGCAGGCTCCGCACCGATGGCCCCCCCTCAGCCCGCCGCACCCGCCTACCCGGCTCCCGGCGCTGCCCCCACCCCCTCCGACGCCCCGAACGACGACCTGCCGTTCTAGGCTTCCTCTCCCGGTAAACCCAACGCAGCGGGTGGTCCAAATCATTGGACCACCCGCTGCGTTTCTTTCAAAATGCCCCTACCCCAGGACGAGCTCCACGGGGCAGTGGTCGGAGCCGGTGATTTCGTCGTGGATGGCGGTGGAAAGGATGCGGTCACGGAGGGCGGCGGAGACGACGAAGTAGTCGATGCGCCACCCGGCGTTGTTCGCGCGGGCGTTGAAGCGGTAGGACCACCACGAGTACTTGACTTCGCCGGGGTGCTGGAAGCGCCAGGTGTCAATGAAGCCGGCGTCCAGCAGGGCGCTGAACTTCGCACGCTCCTCGTCGGTAAAACCAGCGTTACGGCGGTTCGAGGAAGGGTTTTTCAGGTCGATCTCCTCGTGTGCGACGTTCAGGTCGCCGCAGAAAATGACGGGCTTCGGGAGGCCGCTGAGGTAGGCGCGCATGTCATCTTCCCAGCGCATGCGGTAATCGAGCCGCCGCAGGCCGTCCTGGGAATTGGGCACGTAGGCACACACCAGGAAGAAATCCGGATATTCCAGCGTAATCGCACGGCCCTCGTGGTCGTGTTCGTCCATGCCGATGCCATACCGCACGGACAGCGGTTCGTGTTTCGTGTAAATCGCGGTGCCGGAGTAGCCCTTCTTCTCGGCGTAATTCCAATAGGAAAGGTAGCCCGGGAACTCCAGGTCGATCTGCCCGGCCTGCAGCTTGGTCTCCTGCAGGCAGAAAAAGTCGGCGTCCAGGTCCACGAACGTGTCGGCGAACCCTTTCCCCGCGACGGCCCGCAGGCCGTTCACGTTCCAGGAAATGAATTTCATAGATTCTTTCACTTCGTTCAGAATGACAGGAATCAGTCAAGCGTCCAGGTGGCGCCGTCCTTGGTGTCCTTGACGGTGATGCCGAAGGAGGCAAGGAGGTCGCGGATGCGGTCGGATTCGGCCCAGTTCTTTTCCGCACGGGCCTTGCGGCGGTCTTCCAGGACGATGTCCATGACGCCTTCCAGCGCCTTCTCGGCCTTGCCGGAGCCGCCGGCGGCCTCTTCGTCGCGCAGGCCCAGGACGCCGTACACGATGTCATCAAAGAGCGTCCGGAGGGCGGCCTTATCGGCCTCCGGCAACTTCCCGCCGTTAACCAGCTTCACGGCCTCGAACAGGTGTGCAATGGCAATGGGGGTATTCAGGTCGTCACAGAGGGCGTCGTAGACGTTCTCGATGAGGGCCTGCACCGCCGGGGAGGCAGATTTCTCGACTTCGCTCGAAATGACACCCTCCCCTGCGCCCAGCTCCCGGCCCGCCTGCATCAGGCGCTTGTAGCCCTTTTCAGCGGCGGCGAGTGCCTCGTTGGAGAAGTCCAGGGTGCTGCGGTAGTGGGCCTGGAGGATGAAGAAACGGATGGTCATCGGGCTGTAGGCGCGGTCCAGCTTGGGATGGTTGCCGCTGAACAGCTCGGGCAGGGTGATGAAGTTCCCGAGGGACTTGCCCATCTTCTGCCCATTGATGGTGATCATGTTGTTATGGACCCAGTAGTGTACGCCCTGGGTGCCGCGGGACGCCTGGTTCTGCGCGATCTCGCACTCGTGGTGCGGGAACATCAGGTCCATGCCGCCGCCGTGGATGTCGAACTCCTTGCCCAGGTACTTCTCGCCCATCACCGAGCACTCCAGGTGCCAGCCCGGGAAGCCCTCGCCCCACGGGGAAGGCCAGCGCATAATGTGCTCCGGCTCGGCCTTCTTCCAGATGGCGAAGTCGTACGGGGCGCGCTTGTCGGACTGGCCGTCCAGGGTGCGCGTCCCTTCCAGGGTCGCTTCCAGGGTCCGGCCCGACAGCACGCCGTAGCCGAAATCCTTGTTGTACTTCTCCACGTCGAAATAAACCGACCCGTTGGACTCGTAGGCATAGCCCGCCGCGAGGATCTTCTTCACGGTCTCGATCTGCTCGATGATATGGCCGGAGGCACGCGGCTCGATGGACGGGGACTCCACGTTCAACAGACGCATGGCCTCGTGGTAGCGCTCGGTGTAGGTCTGGACCACTTCCATGGGCTCCAGATCCTCGAGTTTCGCCTTCTTCGCGATCTTGTCCTCGCCTTCGTCCGCATCGTGCTCCAGATGGCCCACGTCGGTGATGTTCCGCACGTAGCGGACCTTGTAGCCGAGGTGCTTGAGAAGCCGGAAAAGGACGTCGTATGTAACGCCCGGACGGGCGTGGCCGAGATGCGCGTCCCCATAGACGGTCGGGCCGCAGACGTACATGCCCACGTGGCCCGGATGGATAGGCACGAAGAGCTCCTTGCGGCGCGTCAGGGTATTGGTCAGAAAGAGATTTCGCATAAAAAAAGCAGTCTGTAAATCCAGACTGCTAATATACGAATTTTATTTCATCCGTACGGCCTTCTTCGCCACGCTCTTTCGGGCGGACGACCCGACGGCTTTCGGCTGACTGTGATGGATGGAGGCCTTCGTCGCGACTCGCTCCCTGGCCTGCGCCAGGCCTTCGTCGGCCCGGGTCCGCGTCAGCGGCGTCATCGTGAGCGGGAGTTGCGGGACATTGGCATTGTAAGGATGCCACTCGCCGGTGTTGTACGCCCACATGTAGTACTGCATCGAATGGAACCTGGTGGTATAGTCGCCGCTGTCCGTCTTCAGCGTCACCTCCACCGGCTGCAATTCCGCCGTCTCCCCGTCCATCGGCACCATCACGGCCAGGTCGATGCCCTCGTCGGTGATGATCGTCAAGCCGTTGGAGTCGAAGATGTTACCCATGAAGAGCTCGTCCACCTTGCCCAGGTTGTCATCCTCATACGTCCCCAGGTACTGGGAACGGATGTACAGGAAGCCGTTCGGGGCCCAGAATTCACCTTCGAGGTATTCCTGGTCCATCTGGAAGGCCACAGCCTGTCCGCGCTCCCAACCGTCGATCCTGTAGAGGAAATTATTGTCGAGGGCGGAAATATCCAGGTCAAAGCCCATCAGGCCGTTGGACACCCGCCACGCACCCAGCCACTTCTTGTAGGCCGCGGAGGCGTCTTCCTGCTGGAGGGTGAAGGTGGCTTCGGCATAGTTGCCGGTCACCTTTCCGGTATTGTCGAGTTCGATCAGGAAGGCCGTCCAGGTGCCGCTGCGGAGCCGGTTGAACAGGATGTCCGGCGTCTTGGCGTTGAACACCTCGTCGGTGTACTGCCAGAAGTTCTTGCCGTCGTTCTTGGCATCGGTCAGCAGGCTCTCCGCCTCGTAGGTGAAGAATCCGGCCGCATCGTTGTCGTAATTGTTCTTGAAGTCGTCCGGACGGACGATCCGGATGATGAAATAGCCGGTGCCGTTATAAGCGTGCTGGAAGCGTTCCACCCGCTCGATCTCGCCGAAGTCGTTCAGATAATCTTCCCGGCCGACATACTTGAGGGCCCACTCCGAATGCTCCCGCAGGATGAGTTGTTCCTGGTTGTTTCCACCGCCGCCACCGTGTCCGCCATTCCCGCCGCCGTCGTCCGGATACGGACGGTGGCCGTAGGGCTCATGCTTGATGCATCCGGTGAGCGCCAAAGCGGCTATCGCCGCCAGGGCGAAGGTTTTGATCATGTTTTTCATCATTTCTGGAGTTTTCCACTATGATATACAAAAAGCCGGCCATACTGAAATGGCCGGCTTCGGATTGTGTTTTTGAGAACGGCTACAGCTCGTTCATCGCGGCGACGTAGTCGGTCTTGGAGCCCACGACGATGTCCTGGTAGCCCTCGAGGTGGTCCACACGGGCCCGGATCGCGGCTTCGCTGAGCACCTTCGTGGTCTCCTGGAAGGAGGCGGCGGAGATGAAGCTGCCGGTCTTGAGGGCCGCACGGGTGATACCCTGGAGGATCTGGGACGCCGTCGCCGGCTTGGCTTCGCGCACCACCATCATCTTCATGCCCTGACGCTCCAGCGAGGCGTTCTCGCCGCGCATCTCGCGGGCACCGATGATGTCACCTTCCTCGAACCGGACGCTGTCGCCCGGATCCAGGACGTAGTACTTGCCGAAGATGGCGTCGTTGGCGTCCATGAACTCCCACTTGTCCACGAGTTCCTCCGGGAGGTACTCGGTGTCGCCCGGGTCGCCGATCTGGACCTTGCGCATCATCTGGCGGACGATGATCTCGAAGTGCTTGTCGTTGATCTTCACGCCCTGCAGACGATACACGGCCTGGATCTCGTTGACGATGTACTCCTGGGCCTTCACCGGACCGAGGATGTTGAGGATGTCGGTCGGGGAAATGCCGCCGTCGGAGAGGCGGGTGCCGGCACGGACATAGTCGTTCTCCTGGACCAGGATCTGCTTGGTCATCGGAACTTCGTAGTGCTTCTCAACGCCGGAACGGTTCCGGACGATGATGTCGCGCTTGCCGCGCTTGACCTTGCCCATCAGGACTTCGCCGTTGATCTCGGAGATAATGGCGGGGTTCGACGGGTTGCGGGCCTCGAAGAGCTCGGTCACGCGCGGGAGACCGCCCGTGATATCGCTCGCCTTGCCGATGGCGCGCGGGATCTTGATGATCACGTCGCCCACCTTCACAGCGTCGCCGTCGTTCTTCATGATGTGGGCGCCGACCGGCAGGTTGTACTGGCGGAGGGTCACACCATTCTCGTCGACGATCAGGAGGGCCGGGCTCTTGGTCTTGTCACGGCCTTCGATGATGACCTTGTCGGTGTTGTTGGAGTATTCGTCGGCGTTCTCTTCGCGGTAGGTGACGCCTTCGGCCATGTTCTCGAAGCGGATGGTACCGGCACTTTCCACGATCGTGGTGGCGTTGTAGGCATCCCATTCGCAGATCAGGTCGCCCTTCTTGACGGCGTCGCCATCCTTGAAGTACAGCGTGGAGCCGTACGGGATGTCGTACTGCGAGTAGGTCATACCGGTGTTCTCGTCCACGATGCGGAGTTCGGTCATCCGGCTCACGACGATGGTCTTCGCCGTACCCTGTTCGTCCACGCCCTCGACGGTGCGGAGTTCTGTGAACGCGAGCCTACCCTCGTACTTGGATTCGATGGTGTTGTCCACCACGGAACCGGAAGCCGTACCACCGACGTGGAAGGTACGGAGGGTCAGCTGCGTACCCGGCTCACCGATGGACTGCGCGGCGATGACACCGACGACCTCGCCCTTCTCGACCATGCGGGAAGTGGCCAGGTTACGTCCGTAACACTTCGCGCAGACGCCCTTGCGGGACTCGCAGGTGAGGACGGAACGGATCTCGACCTGCTCGATCGGGAGGGAATCGATGAGGGCGGCAGTGTCCTCGCGGATCTCCTCGCCGGCGGCGATGATGAGTTCGCCGGTGAGCGGGTTGTGGATGTCATGGACGGACGTGCGGCCGAGGATGCGCTCGCCGAGGGACTCGACGACCTCGTCCTTGTTCTTGATCGCGGTGGCGATCAGGCCACGGAGCGTACCGCAGTCTTCCTCGGTGATGATGACGTCGTGGGAGACGTCCACCAGGCGGCGGGTCAGGTAACCGGCATCCGCCGTCTTCAGGGCGGTATCGGCCAGACCCTTACGGGCACCGTGCGTGGAGATGAAGTATTCGAGCACCGTCATGCCTTCCTTCAGGTTGGACACGATCGGGTTCTCGATGATCTCCGCGCCGGAGGCGCCGGACTTCTGCGGCTTGGCCATCAGGCCGCGCATGCCGCAGAGCTGCTTGATCTGCTGGACGGAACCACGGGCGCCGGAGTCGAGCATCATGAACACGGGGTTGAAGCCCTGCTGGTCGGCGGAGATCTGCTCGCGGACGATGGCCGTGAGCTTGTTGTCGATCACCGTCCAGAGGTCGATCACCTTGTTGTAACGCTCGTTGTTGGTGATGAAGCCCATGGCGTAGTTCATCTTGATGCCCTCGACATCCTTGTAGCCCTTCTCGATGAGGCCGTACTTCTCCGCCGGAACGAGGACGTCGCCCAGGTTGAAGGAGATGCCGGCGCGGAAGGCCTGGTAGTAACCGAGGTTCTTGATGTCGTCCAGGAACTGGGCGGTACGGGTGACGCCCGTGGACTTGATGACCGTGGTGATGACGCTGCGGAGAGCCTTCTTGCCCAGGAGCTCATTCACGTACGGGACCTCGTCCGGGACGTACTGGTTCACGATGATGCGGCCGGCAGTGGTCTTCACCATGTGCGTACCCTTGGAAGCATCCTGCTTGTCGACCGGGAGGCGCACCTCAATGGGGGCGTGCATGTCGATCTTCTGGCCGTCATAGGCGATGATGACATCCTCCGGACCGTAGAACTTCAGGCCGGAACCCTTGGCGCCCGGACGCTCCTTGGTGATGTAGTACAGACCGAGGACCATGTCCTGGGACGGAACCGTGATCGGGGAGCCGTTGGCCGGGTTCAGGATGTTGTGGGAGCCGAGCATCAGGAGGTGGGCCTCCATGATGGCGGCGTTGCCCAGCGGGAGGTGGACAGCCATCTGGTCACCGTCGAAGTCGGCGTTGAACGCCGTACAGGCGAGCGGGTGCAGCTGGATGGCCTTGCCTTCGATCATCCGCGGCTGGAAAGCCTGGATACCGAGCCGGTGCAGGGTCGGTGCACGGTTCAGGAGGACCGGGTGGCCCTTCATCACGTTCTCGAGGATGTCCCAGATCACCGGATCGCGGCGGTCGACGATCTTCTTCGCGCTCTTGACGGTCTTCACGATGCCGCGCTCGATGAGCTTGCGGATCACGAACGGCTTGTACAGCTCGGCCGCCATGAACTTCGGCAGACCGCACTCGTGCATGTTGAGTTCCGGACCGACGACGATGACCGAACGGGCGGAATAGTCGACACGCTTACCGAGGAGGTTCTGGCGGAAGCGGCCCTGCTTGCCCTTCAGGGAGTCGGACAGGGACTTCAGCGCCCGGTTGGACTCGCTCTTGACGGCAGAGGACTTCTTGGAGTTGTCGAAGAGGGAATCGACGGCTTCCTGGAGCATGCGCTTCTCGTTGCGGAGAATCACTTCCGGGGCCTTGATCTCGATAAGCTTCTTCAGACGGTTGTTGCGGATGATGACACGGCGGTACAGGTCGTTCAGGTCGGAGGTGGCGAAGCGGCCGCCGTCCAGCGGGACGAGCGGACGGAGCTCCGGCGGAGTCACGGGCAGGACCTTCATGATCATCCACTCGGGACGGTTGATGTCCTTGGACTCCTGGAACCACTTCACGACGGACAGGCGCTTGAGGATGTCGGTCTTGCGCTGCTGGGAAGTCTCGGTGCGCATCTGCTGGCGCAGGGACTTGCCCAGGGCCTCGACGTCGATCTCCTTGAGGAGGTCGTAGATGCCTTCGGCACCCATCTTGGCGACGAACTTCTGGGGATCGTCGTCAGCGAGGGTGTAGTTCTCCGGGAAACGGTCCATCACGGTCAGGTACTCGTCCTCGGACAGGAGGTCGTACTTCGCGTACTCGCTCATACCCGGGTTGATGACGATGTACTTCTCGTAATAGATCACGGACTCGAGCTTCTTCGACGGAACACCGAGGAGGGCGCTGATCTTGTTCGGGGCGCTCTTGAAGTACCAGATGTGGGCCACCGGAACGGTCAGGGTGATATGACCCATGCGCTCGCGGCGGACCTTCTTCTCCGTCACCTCGACACCACAGCGGTCGCAGACAATGCCGCGGTAGCGGATGCGCTTGTACTTGCCGCAGTAGCACTCGTAATCCTTGGTCGGACCGAAGATCTTCTCGCAGAAGAGACCGTCACGTTCGGGCTTGTAGGTCCTGTAGTTGACCGTTTCCGGCTTCAGGACCTCACCGCAGGACCTTTCGGTAATGTCCTCCGGAGAAGCGAGCGCGATGGAAATCTTGGAGAAGTTCGACTTCACTTTGCTTTCCTTGTTGTTATATGCAGGCATATTCGTAACAGTCTTTAAATTAGTCCAAAGTGACCTTGAGTCCGAGGCCGCGGAGTTCGTGCAGGAGGACGTTCAGCGACTCGGGGATGCCCGGAGCGGGCATCGGATCGCCCTTGACGATGGCTTCGTACGTCTTGGAACGGCCGTTGACGTCGTCGGACTTGACAGTCAGGATCTCCTGGAGCGTATTGGCGGCGCCGTAGGCTTCGAGGGCCCAGACTTCCATTTCACCGAAACGCTGACCGCCGAACTGGGCTTTACCGCCGAGCGGCTGCTGGGTGATCAGGGAGTACGGTCCGATGGAACGCGCGTGCATCTTGTCGTCGACCATGTGGCCGAGCTTGATCATGTAGATCACACCCACGGTGGCGGGCTGGTCGAACCAGTCGCCGGTGCCGCCGTCGCGCAGGCGGGTCTTGCCGAAGCGCGGCACGCCGGCCTTGTCGGTGTAGTCGCAGATCTCGTCGATGGACGCACCGTCGAAGATCGGGGTGGAGAACTTCAGGCCCAACTCGGAGCCGGCCCAGCCGAGGACCGTCTCGTAGATCTGGCCGAGGTTCATACGGGAAGGCACGCCCAGCGGGTTCAGGACGATGTCCACCGGCGTACCATCCTCGAGGAACGGCATATCCTCCTGGCGGACGATCTTCGCCACGATACCCTTGTTGCCGTGACGGCCGGCCATCTTGTCACCCACGGTGATCTTGCGCTTCTTGGCGATATAGACCTTCGCCAGCTGCATCACGCCGTTACCGAGCTCGTCGCCGACCTTGATCTTGTCAAGTTCGCGCTTGGAGCGGGTCTCGGCCTCCTTGTGGGCGATGCAGTAGTTCTGGATGAGCTCGCGCACCAGACCGGCGGTCTTGGCGTCGTTCGTCCACTTGGAGGAGTTGATGTTCATGTAGTCGGCTTCCTTCAGGCCCTGGAGCGTGAACTCCTTGCCCTTCGGGAAGATCTCCACGCCGTAGAGGTCGCTCACGCCGGCGCTCTTCTTGCCGTTCACCAGGGACCACAGTTTCTCGATGAAGGTGGCGCGGAGCTTCTCCGCGGCTTTCTCGAATTCCTGCTGCTTGATTTCCAGGCGGGCCTTCTGCTCGCTCTTCGCGCCGCGGCGGCCGCTGTCCTTGGAAACCTTCTGGTAAAGGGCGGTCTTGATCACGGTGCCGCTCAGGGAAGGATTGGCCTTCAGGGAGGCGTCCTTCACGTCGCCGGCCTTGTCACCGAAGATGGCCTTGAGGAGCTTCTCTTCCGGGGAAGGATCGCTCTCGCCCTTCGGGGTGATCTTGCCGATCATGATATCGCCCGGCTCGATGTGGGCGCCTATGCGCACGATACCGTCCTTGTCGAGGTCCTTGGTGGCGTCCTCGCTGACGTTCGGGATATCGGAAGTGAGTTCCTCCATGCCGCGCTTGGTCTCGCGGACCTCGGTCAGGTACTCGTCCACGTGGATGGAAGTGAGGATATCCCACTTCACCATCTCCTCGCTGAGGACGATGGCGTCCTCGTAGTTGTAACCCTTCCAAGGCATGAAGGCGACCTTCAGGTTGCGGCCGAGCGCGAGCTCGCCGTTCTGGGTGGCGTAGCCTTCGGTGAGGACCTGGCCGGCCACGACCTTGTCACCCTTGCGCACAAGCGGCTTGAGGTTGATCGTCGTGGACTGGTTGGTGCGACGGTAGATCGGGAGCTTGTACACCGTCTCCTCGGGCTGGAAGCTTACGAACTTCTCGTCCTCGGTGCGGTCGTACTTGATGTGGATCTCGTTGGCGTCGACATAGGTCACCAGACCGGTGCGGTCGGCGATGATCTGCGTGCGGGAGTCGATGCAGACGCGTTCCTCCAGGCCGGTGCCCACGATCGGGGATTCCGGGCTCAGGAGCGGAACGGCCTGACGCATCATGTTCGCACCCATGAGGGCGCGGTGGGCGTCGTCATGCTCCAGGAACGGGATCAGGGACGCAGCCACGGAAGCCATCTGGTTCGGGGCGACGTCCATATAGTCGACCTCCTCCTTGGAGACCAGCGGGAAGTCGGCCTCCAGGCGGCACTGGATGCGGTCGCCGAGGAGCTGGCCGTCATCGGTCATCTCCACGTTGGCTAGGGAAACGTGCTTGTTCTCTTCCTCTTCGGCGCTCATGTAGTGCCAGCCGCTGTCGCTGAGGTCCACCTTTCCGTCGTGGACTTCGCGGTACGGGGTCTCGATAAAGCCGAGCTCGTCGATGCGGGCATACACGCACAGGGACGAGATCAGACCGATGTTCGGGCCTTCCGGAGACTCGATCGGGCAGAGGCGGCCGTAGTGCGTGTAGTGCACGTCACGGACCTCGAAGCCGGCGCGGTCACGGGAAAGACCGCCGGGGCCGAGGGCGCTGAGACGGCGCTTGTGGGTGATTTCGGCCAGCGGGTTGGTCTGGTCCATGAACTGGGAGAGCTGGCTCGTGCCGAAGAACGAGTTGATCACGGAGGACAGGGTCTTCGCGTTGATCAGGTCGATCGGGTTGAACTGCTCGCTGTCCCGGACGTTCATCCGCTCGCGGATGGTGCGGGCCATGCGGCTCAGGCCGACGCTGAACTGGTTGGCGAGCTGTTCGCCCACCGTGCGGACGCGGCGGTTGGAGAGGTGGTCGATATCGTCCACCGTGGCCCGGGAGTTGATCAGCTGGATGAGATACTTGATGATCTCGATGATGTCGGTGTTCGTCAGGACGCGGACACCCGGATCGATCGTCAGGCTGAGCTTCTTGTTCAGGCGGTAACGGCCCACGCTTCCGAGGTCATAGCGCTTCTCGGAGAAGAAGAGCTTGTCGATGACGTCGCGGGCGGTGGACTCGTCCGGCGGTTCGGAGTTGCGGAGCTGCTTGTAGATGAAGTTGACAGCCTCGATCTCCGTATTGGTCGGATCCTTCTGCAGGGTGTTGTAGATAATGGCATATTCCGCCGAATTGGCCTCGTTCTTCTGCAGCAGGATGGTCTTGACATCGGTGTCAAGGATCTTTTCGATGGTATCGTCGTCGAGCGCTTCCCCGCGGTCGACGATGGCGAACGTACGTTCGATGGGGATCACCTCACCGGTGTCCTCGTCCTCGAAGTCCTCGGTCCACGTCTTGAGGACCTTGGCGGCGAGGAGGCGGCCACTGTTCTCCCGGAGGGTGGCCTCGTCGGCGGCGACCTCATCGGCGAGTCCGAAGATGTCGATGATGTCCTTGTCGCTGTTGTAGCCGATGGCGCGCAGGAGGGTGGTCACAGGCAGCTTCTTCTTCCGGTCGATGTAGGCATACATCACGCTGTTGATGTCCGTCGCGAATTCGATCCAGGATCCCTTGAAGGGGATGATGCGGGCGGAATACAGCTTGGACCCGTTGGCGTGCATGCTCTGGTCGAAGAACACGCCCGGGGACCGGTGGAGCTGGGAAACGATGATGCGCTCCGATCCGTTGATGATGAAGGTGCCGGCAGGCGTCATGTACGGGATGTTGCCCAGATACACGTCCTGGACCCTCGTGTCGAAGTCTTCGTGCTCGGGATCGGTGCAGGAAAGGCGGAGTTTCGCCTTCAGGGGGACATTGTAGGTGAGGCCCCTCTCAAGGCATTCCTCGATCGAGTACTGGGGAGGATCGATGAAGTAATCGATAAAGCGGAGTTCGTAGTTGTTCCGCGTGTCCTCGATCGGGAAAATTTCCTGGAATACCTGGAACAGACCCTCGTTGCGGCGGCTTTCGGGCGTGGTCTCGAGCTGGAAGAAGTCCCGGAAGGACTTGAGCTGGACCTCGAGAAGGTCAGGATACTCCAGAATTTTGGATGTTGCGAAATTGACTCGCTTGTTTTGGGTCTTGTTTGACATTTGTGCTTCCTTCGCTTGGGGGAGAAAAAATTAAGACGGAAAAAAGGTTTAGAGCCTACTGAGGGCTCTAAACCTGATTCTTTCCCTTACGGGAAGCGGGCGGGAGTTACTTAATCTCAACCTCGGCGCCAGCTTCCTCGAGCGCGGCCTTGAGAGCCTCGGCCTCGGCCTTGGAAACTTTCTCCTTGACGGCGACAGGAGCCTTGTCGACCAGTTCCTTAGCCTCCTTGAGGCCAAGACCGGCGTTCTCCTTGACGGCCTTGATCACCTGCAGCTTGGCCTGGCCAGCGCTGGTGAGCATCACGTCGAACTCAGTCTGCTCGGCCGGGGCGGCAGCCTCGGCGGCAGCGGCGGGAGCGGCGACTGCCACAGCGGCGGCGGCGGGCTCGATACCGTACTCTTCCTTCAGGATCTTAGCGAGTTCCTGGACATCTTTCACAGTAAGGTTAACCAACTCTTCTGCGAGAACTTTAACATCTGCCATAGTTGTAATTATTT
>CACZXH010000006.1:42667-134938 GCA_902785065.1 uncultured Bacteroidia bacterium | reverse complement strand
CGCGGCCGTACCCTGCGTTTCCTGTACGACGGACCGTACGAGGACTTCAAGGAAGCCCTGTTCGCCCTCGGCGAGACGCCGGTTCCCCAGTGGGTGAAGCCCAAGGTCACCCCGGAGGATGCGGAGAACTTCCAGACCATTTTCGCCGCCCACGAAGGCGCCGTGTCCGCCCCGGCGGCCGGCCTGCACTTCAGCCGCGAACTCTTCAACCGCATGATCCTCAAGGACATCGAGAAGACATTCATCACGGTCCATATGGGCATCGGCCACTTCCGCCGCGTGGATGTGGAGGACCTCTCCAAGCACCGGATGGACTCCGAGCGCCTGATCATCGGCGAGGAAGCCGCCACGGCCATCAACAAGGCCAAGCGCAGCGGCAAGAAGGTCGTCGCCGTGGGCGTCACCGTCATGCGCGGCCTGGAGACCTACGTCACCACCACGCACGAAGTGAACGTGTTCGACGGCTGGACCAACAAGTTCATCTTCCCGCCGTACCAGTACTCCGTCCCGGACGCGGCCGTCTCCAACTTCCACCTCCCGCAGTCCACGATGCTCATGTGCGTCGCGGCCTTCGGCGGCTACGAGAACGTAATGAACGCGTACAAGGTGGCCCTCGAGGAAGGCTACCGGTTCGGCCCGTACGGCGACGCGCTCCTTATCCTGTAGCGTAAGAAACACATAAAATACATACTGAAACAACACCTGTTTTCCACAACGGGTGTTGTTTTTTTGCTCGTTTTCCTACCTTGGCGGAAAAAACGCCATGGCACGCACTGACGAAAGAACCGCCCTCTGCGCCCTCAACAAGGCGCTGGGCTACGTGCCCGCCGCCGGACACGCCCTGCTGCAGCATTTCGGAGCGGCGGCACCCGTATTCGACCTCGACAAAGCCGTCCTCCGGGAGGCCCTGGGGCCGTACCGGGAATTCGCGGACCAGCTGGACGGCAAACTCCTGGAATGGGCGGCGGGAGAGCTGGACCGCATCGCGGGCGGGGGCTTCCGCATGATCGGCTTCGGGGAGGAGGACTACCCCTCCCTCCTCGCCGAATGCGGGGATCCGCCGCTCGCCCTGTACTTCAACGCGTCCTCTCCCCCGGCCGGCGTCTTCGAAATGCGCCCCTGCATCGCCGTCGTAGGCACCCGGGACCTCAGCCCATACGGGCGGGACTGGTGCCGGCGGCTCGTGCTTGCCATGGGCGAAGCCTCCGTACCGCCGTGCATCGTCAGCGGCCTTGCCTTCGGGGCCGACGGAATCGCCCACCGGACGGCCCTGGAATGCGGTCTCACGACCGTCGGCGTGATGGCCACCGGCATCGAGAAGGTGTATCCCTGGCAGCACACGGAGCTGGCCGGGGAAATGGTCCGGACGCCCGGCTGTGCCGTGGTGACGGACTATCCGACCGGGAGCGCCCCCGTCGCGCTGAACTTTATCCGGCGCAACCGGATCATTGCCGGCCTGTCGCGGGCGACGGTCGTCATCGAATCCAAGACCAAGGGCGGCAGCCTGATTACGGCGAAGTACGCCTGTGACTACAACCGGGATGTGTACGCCCTCCCCGGGCGGGCCGACGACGTCCGCTCCGCCGGCTGCAACTCCCTGATCCGCCAGCGGATGGCGGATATTGTCACGGACCCGGAGGACCTGGTGGAGCGGCTCGGGCTCGGGAAGACGGCCCGGCGACGGAAAGCGGGCCTGGAGACCCTCCTGGGGCGGAAATACGGGGCGGACAGTCCCCTGATCCGGCTGGCCCTGGTCGTCAAGGGGCATCCGGGCATTTCCCTGGACGAAATCGTCCGGGAGACCGGGTGGACCTGGCCCGAGGTCCAGGAGCGCGCCGCCATCCTGGAGACGGACGGTTATTTGGAGACAGACCTGCTCCGCCGGTGTACGATTCCCGCGAAAATTGTGTAAATTTGTGGGTTGGACCGCAAATTGAACCATTTTGCTCATCGACTCCCATACCCATTTCTACGACGAATGGCTCCTGCCGGACGCCGACGCCGCCGTGGCGCGCGCCCTGGAAGCCGGGGTGGGCAAGATGGTCCAGGCCGACGTGGACAGCCGAGAACGGGACGCCCTCTGGGCGATTAACGACCGCTATCCCGGCGTGCTTTATCCCATGGTAGGGCTCTATCCGTGCTCAGTGGGCCCGGACTGGAAGGAGGAGATCGACAAGCTGCTCCCCTACCGGGAACGGGGCGTCGTCGCCGTGGGCGAGATCGGACTCGACTACCACGAAGGGGACGAGGACCGCGCCCTCCAGAAGGAGGCCCTCCGGGTCCAGCTGGAACTCGCTTCGCAGTGGGACCTTCCGGTCAATATCCACCTCCGGGACGCCTGGGGCGACCTTTTCACCATCCTCGAAGACTGCCGCCACCTGCACCTGCGGGGCATCCTGCACTGCTTCTCGGGCAGTTTCGAGGTCTATGAACGCGCCCGCCGCTGCGGCGATTTCTCCGTCGGCATCGGCGGCGTCGTCACCTTCAAGAAAGCGTCGCTCGCGGAAACGGTGAAACGCATTCCGCTCGAGCATATCGTCCTGGAAACCGACGCGCCCTATCTCGCACCCGTCCCGCACCGCGGGCAGCGCAACGAGAGCGCCTTCCTTCCCCTGGTCGCCGCCAAGGTCGCCGAACTCAAAGGGCTTTCCTTCGAGGAGGTGGAAGCGGCCACCACCCACAACGCTGAAACCCTGTACAGGATATGAAAGCATCCTCCATCCTCATCATCTACACCGGCGGCACCATCGGCATGAAGCAGGACCCGGTGGACATGGCCCTGAAGCCCTTCGACTTCAGCCAGATCGCCGAGGAAGTTCCTGAACTGCGCAAGTTCGCCGTCCGGATCGACTCCTACACCTTCGACCCGCTCATTGACTCTTCCGACGTGGAACCGTCCCTCTGGGTGCGTCTCGCGCACCTGATCCGGGACCGGTACGACGACTACGACGGCTTCGTCATCCTGCACGGGACCGACACCATGGCCTATTCGGCTTCGGCCTTGAGCTTCATGCTGGAAGGGCTCCGGAAGCCCGTCATTTTCACGGGAAGCCAGCTTCCCATCGGCGTTCCGCGCACGGACGGCAAGGAGAATTTGATTTCGGCCGTGGAAATTGCCGCGGCGATGGACGGGGATGGCCATCCGATGGTACCGGAGGTGTCCATTTACTTCGACTCCATCCTCATCCGGGGCAACCGGGCCACCAAGCTCAGCGCCGAAGCCTTCGACGCCTTCGCCTCCCCGGACTGCCCGCCCCTCGCCGAGGCCGGCATCCGGATCCGGTACAACACCCGCGTCATCCGCTATCCGGCGGACTGGTCGCAGCCCCTGAAGGTCCACGACCGGCTGGACACCCGGGTGTCCATCCTCAAGATCCACCCGGGCATCACGCCCGAGGTCGTGACCGTTTTCCTGCTCGCTCCGGAGATCCGCGCGGTCATCCTGGAGACCTACGGATCGGGCAACGCCATCACCCGCCCCTGGTTCCTGTCGCTCGTCCGCACGGCCAGTCAGTCCAAGGTGGTCGTCAACGTAACACAGTGTAAATCAGGCACTGTCAACATGGACCTCTACGCCACGGGCAAGACTTTGAAGATTGCCGGCGTGGTGTCGGGATACGACATCACCACCGAGGCCGCCCTCGGTAAACTGTTCGTCCTGCAGGGCCAGAGCGAGGATCCGGAGTGGGTCAAAAACCGCTTCGGGGAGGACCTGTTTGGCGAAATAAGCAAATAAATCCTTGTCATTTGAATTATTTTTGCTAAATTGCACGGACTTTTGAACACAAGCACCTGAAACTAGGAATTTATTAACTAACTCAATTCAATTTATAACTAACAACACAAAAACGATTATGAAAAAGTTTTTCATGTTTTTGGCAGTTGCCGGTCTCATGACCTTCACTGCGAACATCGCTTCCGCCCAGGACGAGGCCGCCCCTGCTGCTACCGAGCAGGTCGCCGCTGACGAGCCGGTCACCGACCTTTTCGCCGGTTCCGGTGAGGAAGTTCCCCTCCACCAGGCCCTCAAGACCAAGTTCATCGAAGGTGGCGCCGGCTTCATGAGCCTCGTGCTCATCTGCCTCATCCTCGGTCTCGCCCTCGCCATCGAGAGAATCCTGTATCTCTCCTTCTCCAAGACGAACACCACCAAGCTCCTCGACAAGGTTGAGGCCGCGCTCAAGGAAGGTGGCGTCGAGAAGGCCAAGGAGGTCTGCCGCAACACCCGCGGCCCGGTCGCTTCCATCTTCTACCAGGGTCTCCTCCGTGCCGACCAGGGCGTCGATGTCGTCGAAAAGACCATCGTCTCCTACGGTTCCGTCCAGATGAGCCTCATGGAGAAGGGCCTCGGCTGGATCTCCCTGTTCATCGCCATTGCCCCGTCCCTCGGTTTCCTTGGTACCGTTATCGGTATTCCCCGAACGTTGTTGCGGGTGGTATGAAGGTCGCTCTGATCACCACCGTCGGCGGTCTTATCGTCGCGGTTATCCTCCAGCTCTTCTACAACTACATCCTGTCCAAGATCGACACCCTCACCATCGACATGGAGGACGCCTCCATCCGCTTCGTCGACACGATGGTCAAGTACAACAAGTAATTCATAACGAACCAGATAATCCAAGTAAAAATGGAAAATCCGTTATACGCAAAAATTTTCAAATGGGTTAGCTGGGCGCTCCTGATCATCAGCGTCGGCCTCGCTGTCTGGGCATTCACCCGGTTCAATGGCAGCGGTGAGGACGGAGCTGTGAACACGCTCCTCGTCTGGGCCTACATCATGCTGGGCATCGCCCTCGTCGCGGTCCTGTGCGTGGGCCTGTACATCTCCGCCACGACTGACCCCAAGAGCCTTGTGCGTATCGGTATCGGCCTTGGTGCCGCCGCGGTCCTGTGCCTGGTTGCCTACTTGCTGGCTTCCGGTGCTCCGGCCATCGGCTTCACCGGCGCGACCCCGCCTACCGCATCCGAACTCAAGCTCACTGATACCGTTCTGAACCTCACCTTATTCCTTGGTGTGGGCGCCGTTGCCGCCATCATCGTCGGTGAGGTCATTTCCGCTATCCGCACTAAAAAAGCGTAAATCATGGCAAAGAAAACACCGGAAATCAACTCTAGCTCGACTGCGGACATCGCGTTCCTGCTGTTGTGCTACTTCCTGATGACCACCACGATGGGTGATCAGTCAGGTCTGCAGCGCCGTCTCCCCCCGATCCCGGATGCCAAACAGGCCCAGGACCAGAAGGTGAACCGTCGTAATATCGTCATCGTGCGTATTAATTCTGCAGATAAGCTCTTTGCCGGTAACGAAGCCATGGATATCGCCTACTTGAAAGACAAGATGAAGGAGTTCCTTGCGAACCCGAACAACGACCCGAACCTCCCCGAAAAGGAGGAGAAGGAGATCGAGGGCAAGACCTACATGGTCTCCAAGGGCGTCATCTCCCTGCAGAACGACCGTGGTACCAGCTACCAGGCCTATCTCGCAGTGCAGAATGAGCTCGTCAAGGCCGTGAACGAACTCCGTGACGAATTCTCCATGCGCGAGTATGGAATGAAATTCGCCCGTCTTTCCGAAGCTCAGCAAGACATCGTCAAGAAGGCCGTGCCCCAGAACATCTCCGAGGCCGAGCCGAAGGACACTGGTAAGAAATAATGGAGGATTGAATTATGTCAAAATTCGGAGGTTCCAGAAACAATAAGAGCGTTCCCGGCATTTCCTCGGGTTCCCTCTCCGATATCGTGTTCATGCTCCTGTTCTTCTTCATGGTGACGACGCAGATGCGTGAGACGGAGAACAAGGTCATCGTCAAGCTCCCCGTGGCTTCCGAAGCCGCGAAGCTCGAGCGCAAGGACCTGTCCGCCAACATCAACATCGGCTCGCCGACCCGCCAGTATCAGGCCATGTACGGTACCGATGCCCGTATCCAGCTGAACGATTCTTTCAAGACGATCGACGACATCCGCGACTTCATCGCTTCCGAGCGTGACGCCATGTCCGAGGCCGACCGTTCCCTCATGACCGTCAACCTCCGCGTTGACGAGGATGTCAGAATGGGTATCGTGTCGGATGTTAAGCAGGAGCTGCGCCGCTGCTCCGCGCTGAAGATCATGTACGCTTCGAGAAAACCCGGCGGAGACAAATAATCCGCACGTGAATATTGCAAGAAAGCAGCCTTCCGGGGCTGCTTTTTTGTTATCTTCCCCCGTGCAGTAGGCAAATAGGGTTTTTTTCCGTATATTTGCATGATTTACAGGAATCATACTATGAAACGAATCAAGATCAAGGAACTGCTCGGGATGCAGCCGGGCGTGGAAGTGCTGGCCAAAGGCTGGGTCAGGACGAAGAGAGGCAACAGACAGGTCAAATTCATCGCCCTCAATGACGGTTCCACCATCAATAATATCCAGGTTGTCGCGAATGCGGAACTCTTTGACGAAGAGCTCTTCAAGCGCATCACCACCGGCGCCTCCCTCGCCGTGAAGGGCGAGCTCGTCGCCTCCATCGGCAGCGGCCAGGCCGTGGAAATCCAGGCTCGGGAAATCGAGGTCATCGGCGAATGCGACCCGATGCGCTTCCCGCTCCAGAAGAAGGACACCTCGCTGGAGTACCTCCGCAGCGTCGCGCACATGCGCCTCAGGACGAACACCTTCGGAGCCGTCCTCCGCATCCGCCACGCCATGGCCTTCGCCATCCACAAGTTCTTCAACGACAAGGGTTTCGTCTATCTGCATACCCCGCTCATTACGGAATCTGACGCGGAGGGCGCCGGCGACATGTTCCAGGTCACCACGATGGACCTCAAGAACATCCCGCTGGACAAGAAGGGTAACGTGGATTTCTCCAAGGACTTCTTCGGCAAGAAGACGAGCCTCACCGTGAGCGGCCAGCTCGAGGGCGAGCTCGGCGCCACCGCCGTGGGCGAGATCTACACCTTCGGCCCCACCTTCCGGGCGGAGAACTCCAACACCCCGCGCCACCTTGCGGAGTTCTGGATGATCGAGCCGGAAATGGCCTTCTACGACATCAACGACGACATGGAACTCGCCGAGGAGTTCGTGAAATACCTCGTCCAGTACGCCCTGGACAACTGCATGGATGACCTGCAGTTCCTCAACGACAAATATGACGACGGCCTCGTGGAGCGCCTTCGCAGCGTGCTGGGCATCGCTTTCCAGCGCGTCACCTACACGGAGGCCGTGGACATCCTCGAGAAGGCGGTTGCGAATGGCAAGCAGTTCGAGTACCCGGTCCACTGGGGCACCGATTTCCAGAGCGAGCATGAGCGCTACCTCGTGGAGCAGCACTTCGGAAAGCCGGTTATCCTGATCGACTTCCCCAAGGACATCAAGGCCTTCTACATGAAGCAGAACGAGGACGGAAAGACCGTCCGCGGCATGGACGTGCTCTTCCCGAAGATCGGCGAGATCATCGGCGGTTCCGAGCGCGAAGCGGACCTCCAGAAGCTCGAGACCCGCATTGACGAGCTGGGCATGTCCCGCAAGAATCTCGAGTGGTACATCGACACCCGCCGCTACGGCACCGTGCCGCACGCGGGCTTCGGTCTCGGCTTCGAGCGCCTGCTCCTCTTCGTCACCGGCATGGCCAACATCCGCGACGTCATCCCGTTCCCGCGTACGCCGAAGAATGCGGAGTTCTAGCAGGATTCAAAAAGACAAAACACATACACTGAAACTATGCTCGTCATCGGTATCGCCGGAGGTTCCGGCTCAGGCAAGACCACGGTCGTCAAGGCCATCACCCGCCAGCTGCAGGGCCGGGTGGTCGTCATCCCCCAGGATTCCTACTACAAGGACTCCAGCCACGTTCCCGTGGAGGAACGCAAGAACATCAACTTCGACCACCCCGATGCCATCGACTGGAAACTGATGTGCCAGCAGATCCGGGAGCTCAAGCAGGGCAAGACCATCCAGCAGCCGGTGTACTCCTACATCACCTGCTCCCGTTCCACCACGGAAACCGTGACCGTGGAACCGGCCGAGGTGATCATCGTGGAGGGCATCCTGATCTTCACCTGCAAGGAACTCCGGGACCAGCTGAATATCAAGATCTTCGTGGATGCCGATGACGACGACCGCGTCCTGCGGATCATCGTCCGCGACGTGGCCGAGCGCGGCCGCACCATCGACACCGCCATCGAGCACTACTGTGACACGGTGAAGCCGATGCACCTGCAGTTCATCGAACCTTCCAAGCGCTACGCCGACATCATCGTCCCCCAGGGCGGCCACAACCAGGTGGCCATCGACGTCCTCACCACCACGGTGGAGGAGGCGCTGGAGAAACGGAGCCGCCGTCACAAATGAAACTGACCCCCGATCAGAAAGCAGGACTGTATATCACCGCGATCGTTCATCTCGCGGTGATTATCATTTTGCTGCTGGGCCAGATCGGGTATACCGTCCAGCGGGAGAATTCCTTCGTGCTGGACTTCACCAAACAGGAGGAGCAGGAGCGCATCGAGCAGCAGGAAGAGCTTTCGCGCACGGCGCTCGCGCAGCTGGAAAACCTCCTCGCCGCCGCGCGCACCCAGCCCGTACGGAACGTGACGGTGAACCGCTCCCAGCTCAAGGATGACCGCAACACCGACGCGGACCAGCTGTACCGGGATGCCGAACGTCTGGCGCAGGACCTCAAGGATGGCCAGCACCGGCAGCAGGACGATCCGGACGATTACGTACAGGATCCCGTCACGCCGCCGTCCGATCCCAAACCCCGCAAGCAGGAAACCTACAGCGGTCCTTCCGTGCTTTCCTGGTCCCTCGACGGCCGCAAGGCCACCCGGCTTCCCATTCCCGCCTACCGTTGCGTCGGTGCAGGTGAAGTGACGGTTATCATCACCGTCAACAACCAAGGCACCGTCGTGGACGCCAAGGTCGACGACGGCGCTTCCTCCAAGGACGGCTGCCTGCGGAGCTTTGCCACCCGCGCCGCCCGCCTGAGCAAATTCAACGCCTCCTCGACCGCCCCCGCCCGTCAGCTGGGAACGATCACGTATCTGTTTATCGCGCAGTAGGAGCTATTTCAGCGTCTCCAGCAGGAGTTTTTCCATGAGCTCGTAACCGGCCGCATTCGGGTGGACGGTGTCACCGGAGTAGTCGGCCTTGATCTTGCCGTCAGGGCCGGCAAGGACGTTGCCATAATCGATGAAAGTAACGCCGTGGCGCTCACAATACGCCTTGAGGCGGGCGTTGAGGCTGCATACTTTCTCGAAGGAATCGGTGACTTCCGGGCGCCAGCGGATTTTGTAGGAGGGCAGGCAGGCGCAGATCACAGGCCGGATGCCGTTCTGCCAGCAAAGGTCGATCATCGAGAGGATATTGGCGTAGGTGACATCCTCGACATACGGGTCGCCCAGATTCTGTGCGATGTCGTTGATGCCCCCGAGGAATACCATCGTGGAGGCGCCGATATCGATGACGTCGGCCCGGAAACGGAGAAGCATTTGGGCGGTTTCCTCGCCGCTGATGCCGCGGCCGATGAAGCCGGTGGAAGCGAAGAACTCCGGACGCTGACGGGGCCAGCCGTCGGTGATGGAATCACCGTACAGGACCACGCGCGGGCCGCTGACGGCAGGAAGCGCGGCATTGGCCTCCGCATACCGGTTCAGATGGACGACCTTCTGCGCCCCGGCCCCGAAGCCCAGGGTCAGCAGCAGCATCAAAAGAGCAAGCCTTTTCATATTTCAGGATGGGTTAAATCAATTCGTCCCGCTCCCGCATGTCCTTGAGGCGGAGCTGCAAGGTGGAGGATCCGCGGTAGAAGTTTTCGACGATGGAGTAGCAAACGTCGATGGGGTTGCCGGCCTGGTCGTAGAAGTCGGCCATGTTGAAGCCGATGGCCGGAATCTGGCGGTAGGGCTGGGATTCCTGCATCAGGTCCAGCTTCAGGTGCACGCCGCCGGCGCCCACTTTCCGGCCGTTGCCGGCGTCGTACACGTCCTCGGTGAGGAACACGGGATTGGAGTTACCGGGGCCGAAGGGTTGGAACTGCTTGAGGATGCGGAAGAACTTGGGGGTAATCTGCGAGAAGTCCAGTCGGGCGTCGATGTCCACCACCGGAGTGAGCTCCTGCTTGGTGATGTTGCCGGAGACGAAACGGTTCATCCGCCGGCAGAACTCTTCCAAGTGCTCCTCCTTCATCGTGAGGCCGGCGGCATAGACGTGGCCGCCGAAGTTCTCGAGCAAGTCCGCGCAACTTTCGATGGAGGCGTACAAGTCGAAACCGGCGACGCTGCGGGCGGAGCCGGTAATGAAGCCGTTGGACTTCGTAAGAACCACCGTAGGCTTGTAATAGGCCTCCACGAGGCGGGAAGCAACAATGCCCACGACACCCTTGTTCCAGGTAGGGTTGTAGACGATGGTCACGTTCTCCGTCTCCAGGGCGGTGCCGTTCGCGACCATCTCCAGGGCCTCCTGGGTGATTTCCCGGTCGATGTTCTTGCGCTCGTTGTTGTTGTCGTTGATCTTCTCGCCGATCTGGAAGGCGGAGCGGTCGTCCATCGCCGTGAGGAGCTCCACCGCGAGGCGGCCGGACTCCATGCGGCCGGCGGCATTGATGCGCGGGCCGATCTTGAAGACAATGTCGTCGATGGTCACGTGACCAGGCTCCAGCTTCGCGAGGCTCAGCATCGCGAGCAGGCCCTTGCGGGGGTTCTCGTTCAGCCGCTTGAGGCCGAAGTGCGCCAGGACGCGGTTCTCCCCCACCATGGACACAAGGTCCGAGGCGATGGACACGACCTGCAGGTCCAGCAGAGGTTCCAGGGTCTCGAAGTCGATGTTGTATTTCTGGGAATAGCCCTGGACGAACTTGAAGCCCACGCCGCAGCCGCACAGGTCGTCGAAGGGATAGTGGTCGTCCTCCCGCTTGGGGTCCAGCACCGCCACGGCGCCGGGAAGCTCGTTCTCCGGGAGGTGGTGGTCGCAAATGATCACGTCGATGCCCTTGCTGCGGGCGTACTCCACCTTCTCAATGGCCTTGATGCCGCAGTCCAGGGTGATAAGGAGGTCGATGCCGTTGTCCGAGGCCCAGTCCAGGCCTTTGTACGAGACGCCGTAGCCCTCGTCATAGCGGTCGGGAATGTAGTATTCCACCCGCTTGGTGAAGCGACGGACGAAGGAATAGACCAGGGCGACGGCCGTCGTTCCGTCCACGTCGTAATCGCCGTAAACCAGGATTTTCTGGCCTTTGGTGATGGCCTCGTGGAGCCGTTCCACGGCCTTGTCCATGTCCTTCATCAGGAATGGGTCGTGGAGGTCGTCGAGGCTGGGCCGGAAGAAGCGGCGGGCCTGCTCGAAAGTTTCCACACCGCGCTGGACCAGCAGCTCCGCCAGAACCCGGTCTACACCGAGCTCCGTCGCCAGCCGTCCCACCTTTTCCGGATCACCCGGCGCATGGACGGTCCATTTACGTTCCGTGATGCCCATAGTCGTACAAAATTACGCAAAACTATCGGCAAAAACAAGAAAGAAACCCGCCGAATGGCCTAGATTCCGTCGATGGCAAGGCCGTCCTGGTCCGACCAGTCGGTATTGGGTTCGTTGAAAGGAAGCAGGAAGGGATTGGAAGCGGCTTCGCGGGCGATGGATGTCGGGTGCCCATGGCCGGGAAGGACGTCCGTGTCGCCCGGGAGGACCAGGAGCTTGTCCCGCAGCGACTTCATCAGCGCGTCGTAATCGCCGCCGTCCAGGTCCGTCCGGCCGATGCTGCCGGCAAACAGCGTGTCGCCCGACAGGAGGACGCCCCACGCCTCGCACAGGTAGCACACGCACCCCGGCGTGTGTCCCGGAGTCGCGATGACTCTCCAGTCTACGCCGCCAGCGTGGATGACCGTTCCGTCCGTCGCATCCTTGTATTCGAACAGTTCGACGGTCTTTTCCAGTTTAAGCCGGTCCAGCATCGCGGAATGGTCCCGCAGGATGGGATCGTCCGCCGCCGACATCCAGACCGGACAGTTGCAGCGCCGGGCCACGGAGGCCGCGCTCCAGGCATGGTCGAAGTGCGCGTGCGTCAGGAAGACGGCATCCGGCTGGAGACCGTTCTCGGTGAGGAAGTTAAACACCATGTCCTCCTCGTCGGCCCGGTAGAAACCGGGATCCACGACGATACAGGCATGGCCTGCGTCCTCCCAGCATACGTAGCAGTTGGCCCCCAGCGGGTTCACCGGAAAAATCTTGATCTGAAGCATGGCGTCATTCGGTTTACCTTGCAAAAATACGGAATATTTCCCTAACTTTGTAAAGATAACCCCTCTCTCCCATGCATATCGGAATCGCAGGCAATATCGGCAGCGGCAAGACAACGCTCACCACCCTCCTCGCCCGGCACTACGGCTGGACGCCGAAGTTCGAGTCGGTGACCTACAATCCCTACCTGGCAGACTACTACGCCGATATCAAGCGCTGGTCCTTCGCCCTGGAAATGTACTTCCTGAACAAGCGCCTGCACGATGTCATCGAGATCGGCAAGTCCAAGGACGTCATTATCCAGGACCGTACGGTCATGGAAGGCGTGAACATCTTCGTGGCCAACAACTACGCGCAGGGGAACCTGTCGGAACGGGACTACAACACGTTCATGGACTCCTACAACGTGATGATGGAAGTGGTGAAGCAGCCGGACCTGCTGATCTACCTGAAGAGTTCCATCGAGCATCTCGTCGCGCAGATCGCCAAGCGCGGCCGCGACTACGAGCAGGGCATCTCCATCGAGTACCTCGCCGGCCTGAACGAGCGCTATGAGGAATGGATCGGCAGCTACACCGGGCGCCTCATCACCATCGATGTGGACAACCTGGATTTCCTGAACCGTCCCGAGGACTTCGCCCTCATCACGGACCGTATCGACGCGGAACTGTATGGTTTGTTCTGAAATAATTGCTACTTTTGTACTGTCATCCTGCACGCTTCTTTCTTGTCATCCTGAGCGAAGCCGAAGGATCTAAAACCTTATCATCATGCATATCGCCATCGCCGGAAATATCGGCAGCGGAAAGACCACGCTGACCAAGATGCTCGCCGCCCACTACGGGTGGACCCCGAAGTTCGAATCCGTCGACTTCAACCCCTACCTCGCCGACTTCTACGAAGACATGGAGCGGTGGTCCTTCAACCTCCAGATCTACTTCCTGAACAAGCGTTTCCAGGACGTAGTGGAGATCTCCAAGCAGAAGGATATCATCATCCAGGACCGCACGATCTACGAGGACGCCCGCATCTTCGCCCCGAACCTCCATGCGATGGGCCTGATGTCTACCCGCGACTTCGAGAACTACTCCGACCTCTTCGACCTGATGATGTCCCTGGTGAACCCGCCGGACCTGCTGATCTACCTCCGCAGCTCCATCCCGAACCTCATCGCGCAGATCCAGAAGCGCGGCCGCGAGTACGAGCGCTCCATCCGCATCGACTACATCACCGGCCTGAACCAGCGCTACGAGGACTGGATCAAGGACTACAAGGCCCGCCTCCTGGTGGTCGACGTGGACAAGATCAAGTTCGAGAACAAGCCCGAGGACTTCCAGTACATTACGGACAAGATCGACGCCGAGCTCTTCGGCCTTTTCCCTGCCGAATAACGGCGGGGTTTTTCCTTTAATAAACGACGTGTATATGACAGAAAGACCTACCATCATCGACTTTGTCGAAAAAAACACCCGGCAGTTTGCCGACCATGTATACCTCCGCGAGAAAGTCAACGGCAAGTGGACGGAAATCACCCAGGAACAGACCCGCAACGAGGCCTACCGCATCGGCGCCGGCCTGCTTTCCCTGGGCGTGAAGAAAGGCGACAAGATCGCCCTCCTGTCCGAGAGCCGCGCGATGTGGATCCTGGCGGAAATCGGCGCCCTGTACGCCGGCGCCGTCGACGTCCCCCTTTCCGTGAATCTGGGGGAAGGCAAGGACCTCGTCTTCCGCATCAACCATTCCGAATCCAAGTACATCTTCGTCTCGGGGAACCATCTGCCCCGCATCCGCGCCATCCTGCCTGAATGCCCCGACGTGGAGAAGGTCATCGTCTTCGACGACACCGCCTTCGACTACGACAAGCTGGAGCCCAGGGAAATCCGGATGTCCGAGATCCAGAAAATGGGCGACGAGTTCCTGAAGGCCCACCGCGACGAGTTCGAGGCCCGCTTCAAGTCCATCGGTCCGGACGACTACGCGAACATTTCCTACACCTCCGGCACGACGGCGGATCCGAAGGGCATCCTCCTGACACACCGCAACTACACGGCCAACGTGGCCCAGGGCAACTCGGTCATTTCCATCGGCCCGGACTCCACGATGCTCATCATCCTCCCGCTGGACCACTGCTTCGCGCATGTGGCGGGCATGTACACGATGATGGGATACGCCGGCTCCATCGCCTTCGTGCCTATCGGCAAGAACGCGCTTGCCACCCTGCGCAACGTCCCTGCTGCCATTGCCGAGACGCGCCCGCACGTGATGCTGTCCGTCCCGGCCCTGGCCCGCAACTTCAAGAAGAACATCGAGTCCGGCATCAAGAAGAAAGGACCGAAGGTAGAGAAACTCTTCAACTTCGCCCTCCAGAACGCCATCAAGTACAACAAGGAATACTACAACCGCGGCACGGGCGGCACCTTCTGGCGCAAGCCCCTCGTGGCCCTGTTCGACAAGATCCTCTTCAAGCAGGTGCGCGAGAGCTTCGGCGGCCGGATGCAGTTCTTCGTGGGCGGCGGCGCCCTGCTGGACATCGAACTCCAGCGCTTCTTCTGCGCCGTGGGCATGCCCATGTTCCAGGGCTACGGCCTCACCGAGGCCACCCCGATCATCTGCGCGAACTCCGCGGGCCACGCCCGCTTCGGCTCCTCCGGCCGGCTGGTGAAGCCAATGGACATCGTCATTCTGGACGCCGAAGGCAAGGAAGTCCCGCACGGCACCCGCGGCGAGATCGTCATCCGCGGTGAGAACGTGATGGCGGGCTATTGGAAGAATCCCAAGGCCACGGCCGACACCATCATCGACGGCTGGCTCCACACCGGCGACATGGGCTACATCTGCCCGGAGGATCCGGAATTCCTGTATGTCGTGGGCCGCTTCAAGAGCCTCCTCATTTCCTCCGACGGTGAGAAGTACTCCCCGGAAGGCTTCGAGGACAACCTGACGGAGGTTTCCAAGTTCGTCAATGCGTGCGTCCTGCACAACAACCAGAAGCCGTACTGCGTCGCCCTCATCGTGCCGGACAAGGCCGCGCTGAAGGAGGCCGTGGAGGCCAAGGGCCTAGACGCCGCCTCCGAGGAAGGCCGCAAGGCGATGCTGGACATCATCCAACAGGAAGTGGACTCCTACAAGAAGGGCGGCAAGCACGAGGGGATGTTCCCCGAGCGCTGGCTCCCGACCGCCGTCGGCATCTGCGACGAAGAATTCACCATTGCCAACAAGATGATGAACTCCACGATGAAGATCGTCCGCGGCAAGGTGGAGGAACACTACGCTTCCCTGCTGGACTACCTCTATACAGCCGAAGGCAAGGATATCAAGAATCCGCGCAACCTCGAGGCGCTGAAATAAAATACTGACAGACAACATTTTTATATTGAATCGGCCAAATTTTTGCAAAAAGATTTGGCCGGTTTCATTTTTCCGCTTATCTTTGCAGTGTCATAGCATACTAATACACAACAAATGCTGATCGAACTCAAGGGAATCAACAAGACGTACGACAACGGACAGCCGCTGCACGTGCTCAAAGGCATCGACCTCGCCATCGAACGCGGGGAATTCGTGTCCATCATGGGCGCCTCCGGCTCCGGCAAGTCCACCCTCCTCAATATCCTGGGCATCCTGGACAATTACGACACCGGCGAATACTGGCTGGACGGCAAGCTCATCAAGGACCTGACCGAAAAGCAGGCGGCGGACTACCGCAACCGGATGATCGGCTTCGTGTTCCAGAGCTTCAACCTCATCAACTTCAAGACGGCCGTGGAGAACGTGGAGCTCCCCCTCTACTACCAGGGCGTCCCGCGGAAGAAGCGGCACGAGATGGCCATGGAATACTTGGAGAAGCTCGGGCTCACGGCCTGGGCCTCCCACTTCCCCAACGAGATGTCCGGCGGTCAGAAGCAGCGTGTCGCCATCGCACGCGCCCTCATCACCCGCCCGCAGATCATCCTCGCCGACGAGCCCACGGGCGCGCTGGACTCCAAGACCAGCGTCGAGGTGATGCAGCTCTTGAAGCGCCTGAACCAAGAGGAGGACATCACCATCATCGTCGTCACCCACGAGAGCGGCGTCGCCAACGAGACCGACAAGATCATCCATATCAAGGACGGCATCATCGGCGAAATTGAAGAGAACAAGGCCCATACGGCCTGGGACGGAACCATGATGAAGTAATGCGGGAACTTTTCCACGAAATAGCGAGTAATCTGAGGAACAACAAGCTCCGCACGGCCCTCACGGGCTTCGCGGTGAGTTGGGGCATTTTCCTGCTGATCTGCCTGCTGGGCGCGGGGAACGGCCTGATGAATTCGTTCATGGGCAACATGGCGGATTACATCACCCAGACCATCTATGTGGAAGGCTGGCGCACCTCCAAGCCGTATGCCGGCTACCAGGAGGGACGCATGGTCCAGCTGGACGAGACGGACGTCACCTGGACGGAAGGGCCCCGGTGGTCCCCCACCGTCGGGAACGTCACCCGCCAGACCGGATCCACGGGCGTCACTTTCACCCTGGACGGGTACACGGTTGCCGGCCAGATTTCCGGCGTCCTGCCCGAATACCAGGAGCAGAACAAGATCAAGATGTACGCCGGACGGTTCCTGAACCCGGACGACCTGAAGGAACGCCGCAAAGTCGTCGTCCTGAGCCTCGCGCAGGCCAAGGAACTCTCGCCGAAAGATCCGAAAGCCCTCGTGGGCAAATGGGTGGGCGCCGGAACGGTCTCTTTCCGGGTCGTCGGCATCTACCATACCGACGAGTCCAACATGTACCGCACCTGTCCCATCCCTTTCACCACCTACAAGGGAATCTACGACACGAGCGACAAGATCGAAAGCATCACCTTCACGGTGGACGGCCCGGAAACCAAGGAGGAATACGAAGCTTTCGAGAAGGAATATGCCGGGGCCCTGCGCCTGCGGCATGACGTCGCGCCGGACGACCGGCGGGGTGTCTGGGTCGAGAACGGCTACACGGACAACATGGAGATGAACGACGCCCAGCGGATCATCCGCACTTTCCTGTGGATCCTGGGCCTCCTGACGCTCGTGAGCGGCATCGTAGGCGTCTCCAACATCATGCTCATCGCCGTGAAGGAGCGCACCCACGAGTTCGGCATCCGGAAGGCCATCGGCGCCTCCCCGGCCGAGATCCTGAAGCTCATCATCGCCGAGAGCGTGACCATCACGGCCATCTTCGGCTATATCGGCATGTTCCTCGGCATGATCGCCTGCCAGGTCATGGACAAGACCGTGGGACAGCGGACCGTGGACATCGGGATGGAAATCGGGGATATCCGGATGCTGGTGAACCCGACCGTGGGCCTGGACGTGGCCCTGGAAGCGACCATCCTGCTGATCGTGGCCGGCACCATCGCGGGGGCCGTCCCCGCCTGGAAGGCCGCGCGTGTGAAACCCATTGAAGCCCTGCGTGCGGAATGAAGCCCCTGTTCGATACCGATACCTTCCGGGAAATCCTGGACAGCATTCTCCGCAACCGCAGCCGGAGCCTCCTTACCGGTTTCGGCGTGTTCTGGGGCGTGTTCATGCTGATGCTCCTCACCGGCGGCGGCCAGGGCCTGAAGGACCTGCTGGTGCAGAATTTCGAGGGCTTCGCCCAGAACACCTGCATCGTCGCCACCAGCGCCACCACCAAGCCCTACAAGGGCTTCAAGAAGGGCCGTACCTGGGACCTGGAATATGCCGACGTGGACCGGCTCAAGGCGATGGTGCCGGAACTGGAGACCGTCTCCCCTTCCGTGAGCCTGTGGGGCAAGTCCGTCACCCGGGACGAGAACACCTCCTCCCGCGCCGTGGTGAAAGGCGCCCGGGCCGATTACGCCAACATCGAAACTCCCAAGATCAAATACGGACGCTGGATCAATGACGCCGACAACCTGCAGGAGCGGAAAGTGTGCGTCATCGGCAAGCGCGTCTATGAGGAACTCTTCCCCGAAGGCGGCAGCCCGCTCGGGGAACGGATCAGCATCGACGGCAGCTATTACACCGTCATCGGCGTGGACTGGCGGGACAGCAACGGCATCAGCATCAACGGCAGCGCCTCCGACGCGGTAACCATCCCCATCAACCAGGCTCGCAGGGCGTACAACCTGGGCAATACGGTCCATCTCCTCTGCTTCACGGCGAAGGAAGGGATTACGATGAGCGATGTTACGCCGCGTGTGCGGGAGATCATCGCTCGGCAACACTATATCGAGCCGACGGACGAGCAGGCGATGTTCCTGCTGAACACCCAGCTCATCTTTGGCATCGTGGACAACCTGTTCAAGGGCATCAACTTCCTGATCTGGCTCATCGGCCTGGGCACCCTCCTGGCCGGCGTCATCGGCGTGTCCAACATCATGATGGTGTCGGTGAAGGAACGCACGACCGAGATCGGAATCCGGCGCGCCATTGGCGCCACCCCGAACCAGATCCTCGGACAGATCATTTCCGAGAGCATCGTCCTCACCCTCGTGGCGGGCATGGTCGGCATCGTGTTCAGCGTCCTCATCCTCTCCGGCGTGGAGCTCGCAATGACCACGGACGGCGTCCTGAAGGCCGCCTTCCAGGTGCCCTTCGGCACCGCGGTCCTCGCCGCCCTCCTCCTCACCGTCCTCGGCGTCCTCGCGGGCCTGATGCCCGCTCTCCGCGCCATGCAGATCAAACCCGTGGACGCCATGCGTGATGAATAAAATTACAACATATGAAAAAATTCGGTAGAATCCTGACCATCCTCCTCGTGGCTGCCGTGTTCATCGGCACCTTCGCGTACCTGTTCCAGCGTTCGCGCCCGAAGGAGATCCAGTACGAGGAACTGGCGCCCGAGATGGGCACCATCGCCAAATCCACCGTCGTCACGGGCAAGATCCAGCCCCGGGACGAAGTGAACGTGAAAGCCCAGATCAGCGGCATCGTGGCCGAGCTGTACAAGGAAGCCGGCCAGACGGTCGAGAAGAACGAGGTCATCGCGAAGCTCAAGGTCATTCCCGAGATGAGCCAGTTGAGCGCCGCCCAGAGCCGCGTCCGCCTGTCCGAGGTGAACCTCAAGCAGGCCCAGACCAACTACGACCGCCAGAAAAACCTGTTCGACCAGCAGCTCGTGAGCGCCGAGGCCTTCGAGCAGGTGGCCCAGGCCCTCAAGCAGGCCCAGGAAGAGTACGCCGCTTCCGTGGAATCCCTGGAAATCATCCGCGACGGCGTGTCGTCGTCCAACAAGTCCGGGAGCTCCACCCTCGTCCGCTCTTCCGTGGCCGGTCTCATCCTGGACATCCCGGTGAAAGTGGGTAACACGGTCATCAACTCGAACACCTTCAACGACGGTACCACCATCGCCACGGTCGCAGACATGAACGACCTGATCTTCGACGGCAATATCGACGAGACCGAGGTGGGCCGGGTCCATATCGGCCTGCCCGTCCGCATCACCGTGGGCGCCCTGCAGGACGTGGCCATCGACGCGGCCCTGGAGTACATCTCCCCGAAGGCCACGGAATCCGGTGGCACGAACCTCTTCGAGATCAAGGCCACCGTCAAGGTCCCGGAAGGCGTCACCATCCGCTCCGGCTACAGCGCCAATGCCGAAATCGAGCTCCAGCGCGAAGAGAACGTGATGACCCTGCCCGAAAGCGCCATCCAGTTCGAGGGCGAGAAGACTTTCGTCTACGTCCTCGGCGCCAACGGTTACGAGCGCCGCGACGTCAAGACCGGCATCTCCGACGGCGTGAACATCGAAATCAAGGAAGGCCTCTCCCTCGGCGAGAAGGTCCGCGGCATCCAGATCCTCGACGAAAAGAAGAAGTAGCATCATGAAAAGAATCCTCCTTGCCCTCGCGCTGCTCTCCCCTGCCCTCGCCGGGGCGCAGGACCTGTCCCACCCCTGGATCCTCCAGGAATGCCTGGACTGGGCCCTGGAGCACAACCTGAACGTGAAGCAGAGCGAGCTGAACGTGGCCCAGCGGGAAATCCAGCTGAACACGTCCAAGAATGCCTACTTCCCGAATGTCAGTGGTTCCGCGAACGAGAACGTGAACTTCGGCCGCGGTCTGACCGAGGACAACACCTACACCACCGGCGCGACCACGACGAACACGAGCTTCTCCATCGGCGCAGGCATGAACCTGTTCGACGGCATGGCCCGGCCGAACAATGTCAAGCTTTCCCAACTGAACCTGGACGCCGCCCTGGCCGACCTCGAGCGGGCCCGCGACGACATCCGCGTCTCCGTGGCCAAGGCCTATGTACAGGTGCTTTACGACTATGACATCGTGGACGTCGCCAAGGACCAGTTGAAACTGGACCAGGCCCAGGTGGAACGGCTGCAGGCGATGGTGGAGAACGGAAAGGCCTCCCAGGCCGAACTCTCCCAGCAGAAAGCCACCCTCGCGCAGAGCGACTTCACCCTCGTGCAGGCGGAGAACAACCTTCGGAACGCCCTGCTGGACCTGTCGCAGCTGCTGGACTTTCCGAATGCGGACGGGTTTTCCATCGTCAAGCCTGAGATCGCCGTGGGCGACCACCTGCTGGCCCGACCCGAGGACATTTATGCCGATGCCGTGGAGCAGCGCCCGGGCGTGAAGGCTGAGCAGATCCGGCTCAACGGCAGCGACCTGTCCATCAAGATCGCCAAGGCCGGCTTCTCCCCCACCCTCTCCCTGAGCGGCGGCATGGGCACCAGCTACTACACCAACACCCGGAGCCTCTATCCGCAGGACGGCTTCTGGCAGCAGCTTTCGCACAATTTCAGCCCGTACGTGGGGCTCTCGCTGAGCGTGCCCATTTTCGACCGCTTCTCCGCGCGGAACAACGTCCGGACGGCCCGGCTGAACCGGACGCTCCAGCAAATCACCCTGGACAAGGCGAAACAGAGCCTGTACAAGGAAATCCAGCAGGCCCATGCGAACGCCCTCGCGGCGGAAGCCAAGTACCGCTCCGCCTCCGAGGCCGCCACGGCCTCCGAGGACGCCTTCATCCTGGCCCAGGCCAAGTACGAGAACGGCAAGGCCACCGTCACGGAATACAACGAGGCCCGTACCCGCCTCGCCAAAGCCCGCTCCGACAAGGCCCAGGCCGCCTGCGAGTACCTCTTCCAGAGCCGCCTCCTGGACTTCTACCGGGGTTCCGCGCTGGAGCTGTAGGGAATTCTAGTCCTCGACCCACTTGAACACCTTGTCCCCGCGACGGGGGTGGATGCGTTCGTCCGCCTCTTTCGCGGGGTGGTCGTTGATGTGGTCCACGGGCTGGTCCGCCACGGGGACGGCGACGGAGCAGAATACACCCTTGGGGGCTTCGGAAACGGGTTTGAGGTCCACGCGCATGTCATCGACCTTGATCTCCACGCAGCCGGTGGTCTTGCCGATGAAAGCGATTTCGTCGCCGACGTGCAGGGTGCCGGTCTCGACGCGGATCTCGGCTACGTCGATGCGGTTGAACCAGTTGGTAACCTTGCCGATGTACTCCCGGCGCCGGGTGGCCTGGCTGCCGTAGACGGCACTCCATTCGCCCAGGCGGGCGCCCTGGTAATAGCCGTCCCAGAAGCCGCGGTTGAACACGCCGGCGAGCTCCGCCTTCAGGCTGGCCGCGAGTTCGGGCGTATAGGTGCCGTCGCAGACGGCGTCCGCGGCCCTGCGGTAGCAGGAGGAGACGCGCTTCACATAGTCGGCGGCGCGGGCACGGCCCTCGATCTTGAAGACTTTCACGCCCGCGTCGATGATCTTGTCCATGAACTCGATCGTGCACAGGTCCTTCGGGGACATGATGTACTTGTTGTCCACCACCAGGTCGAAGCCGGTTTCCTCGTCGGTGACGTGGTAGCCGCGGCGGCACACCTGCATGCAGGCGCCGCGGTTCGCGCTCTCGCCGTAGGCGGCGAGGGACAGGTAGCATTTGCCGGAAACGGCCATGCAGAAGGCTCCGTGGGCGAACATCTCGATGCGGACGAGATTGCCCGACGGGCCAGTGATGTGCTCGCGCACAATCGTTTCGTAGATTTCCTTGACCTGCTCCAGCCGGAGCTCCCGCGCGAGGACGACGACGTCGGCGAACTGCGCGTAGAAACGGAGCGCCTCCACGTTGGAGATGCTGAGTTGGGTGGAAATATGGACCTCCAGGCCGATCTCGCGGGCATACAGGATGCAGGCCATGTCGGAGGCGATGACGGCGTTCACGCCGGTTTCCTTCGCCAAGTCCAGCACGCGGCGGGCTTCGTCGAGCTCTTCGCCGTACAGGGTGATATTCAGGGTCAGATAGGCTTTGAGCCCATAGGCGCGGCAGATGCGCATCACCTCCGGGAGGTCCTCCGCCTGGAAGTTGTTGGCAGAGTGGGAGCGCATGTTCAGGTGGCCGATGCCGAAATAGACCGAATCGGCACCTCCTTCCACGGCGGCGGCGAGGCTTTCGAAGCTCCCCGCCGGGGCCATGATTTCCAGTTCCTCCGGCCTCATTTCACGCGGTCCACCAGGTCGTCGGCAAAGCGCTTGAGGACGGTGTAGCCGGCAATGCCGGTCACCTTCTCCGCGGCAGAGAGCGCCTTTTCGTGGAAGCGGGCGACGGTTTCGCGGGCGTCCTCGGCCACATGGACCGAATCATAGAGGTCCATCACGGTGGCGATCTTCTCTGCGGGCGACAGGTCCGCCTCGAGGGCCTCGGCGATGCCCTTCGCACCCTTTTCCATCGCACGGACCGTGAGCCAGGACTTCTTCCCGTTCACGATGTCGCCGCCGATGGGCTTGCCGAACACCTTCTCGTCGCCGTAGGCGTCGAGGTAGTCGTCGGCCACCTGGAACGCGAGGCCCAGGTTGTAACCGTAGTTGTACAGGCCATCGGCGATCTCCGACGGGGCGTGGGCGATGAGCGCGCCCATTTTCGCCGAGCAGGCGATGAGGACGGCAGTCTTGAGGCCGATCATCTTCAGGTACTCGCGCATGGTCACGGCCTTCACGTGTTCGAAGTCCATGTCATACTGCTGTCCGTCGCACACCTGTGCTGCGGTGGTGGAAAACAGCTCTAGAACGTCGCCCAGAGTGTTTTCCGGCGCCTGCGCGATGCGCTTGTACGCGTCGATGCACATCACGTCGCCGGACAGGATCGCGGTATCGGCCGACCACTTCTTCCACACGGTCTCCTTCCCGCGCCGCAGCGGGGAACGGTCCATGATGTCGTCGTGAATGAGGGTGAAGGTATGGAATACCTCCAGGCCCGCGGCAGGTCCCAGGATCTCCGGGCCGAATGAATCGTTGAACAGGCTGTACACGGTCAGGCACAGTTTCGGCCGCAGCCGCTTCCCGCCGATGGCGACCATATACCGGAGCGGGTCGTACAGCCCTTCCGGCTCCTGGGTGAATTCAATCGTGGAGAACAGCCGCCGTACGGCCTCGTCGATGGTTTCTTGCGCAATCATGATACAAAAATACGCAATTTATGTGATTCCACTTGCATCAAAGGAAAAACTTCGTACCTTTGTAACAACATTACAAATGGATGTTGAGCCCTTACTACAAAGGCATTTCAGCCCTCACTGAAATGCCTTTTCAATTCCAAGAAATAGAAAAACAGCCTTAGGGGTACTCTGTGCGCCGCCCGAAAACCTTTCACGAGGACTCTAAATCTATTTGTAATGAAAAGAAAGGTTTTTCGTATCTGCGTGAGCTTGTACTATCGGTTCAAGGCTCCTTTCTTTGTCAAAATAAAGTCGTACACCCGTGTGCGTCGTGGCAAAGTCCGTTGAGGGACGCTAAGTAGTCCGGGCGGAGACTTCCCAAAGGTGATTCTGTTTCGACCTTCGGCTGGGGGGAACTGTCTTCGGACGGTTCCCTTTTTTGAAACAGCTAGAACTTCACCACCACCTTCACCGGGAAATGGTCGGAGAAGGATTCCGTGCCGGCTGTGAGGACTTCCGAGGAGAGCACTTCCACCGGAGCCGCGGCCTTGTAGGCGAAGACGTAGTCGATGCACTTGCGCGGGTTCTGGGTCGAGTAAGTGTTATCCGTCCCTGAAAGCTGGGTCCAGCCCTGACGCATCAACTGAATCGCTTCGCTGTCCGGATCGGCGTTGAAGTCGCCGCACAGGAAGACGGGCTTCTTGGCGTCGGCGTACACCGCTTTGAACCAGTCGTTCAGCGCCCCTACCTGATCCCGCTGCGAGTTTTCCCCGACATAGTCCAGATGCACCGAGGCGAAGACGCACCGGTCCGTCTCCACGACCGCAATGCTCCGCGGTTCGGAGCCGTCGGACTTGGGGAGATGGACCTTGTACCGGGAAAGAACCTTTTCGCGGGAAACAACCCCGTTGCCATAGGCGCCGCCCGCATAGGGGAAAGCCGATGCGAACTGGAAGGGCCAGTCGCCCAACTGCGTGGCAAGTTCCTTTAACTGGTACGCCGCATGACGCCGGTTGCAGCTGTCGAGTTCGTTGAGCGCCACCAGGGAAGCCCCGGCTGTCCGTATAAGTTCGGCCACCTGGGGCGTGGTGTCGTCCTCGTACTTGGAGAAGACGCCCACGTTGTAGGAAAGGAGCGTCATGGTCACGGGTTCCTTCGACTTTCCGCAGGAAAGGAGGAGCAACGGGAGGAGGAAAAAAGTGTATAACTTATTCATGGACAAGAACGAAATGGGAGGCCACCGTGCGCTCACCTTTCGCGTCGGTAGGCCGATTCACGACATGGGTTTTCGGGTCCCCCTCACCGGCGATGACAAGGGTGGAGGAACCGCCGCCGTCCATGTTCAGGGCATAGCGGGGATTGAAATTCTTCCGCAGGAAACGGGTGAGTTCCCGGGCAGACATTCCTTCGCTCACCCCCGCCCGGCGGCCGTCCACGACCACCATCAGGAAATGGTTGTCTCCGGTCACGGCCACGGCGGTCCGGGGATGGCGGACGCCCTGGTGGCGGTGGAGATCCTCATACTCGTATTTGCTCACGTCCGTCTGGAAGCCCGCAAAACTCTCGCCCACGGGGTCGTAGTCGTCGATGAGCATCGGCGCGCTGGAGAAAATGTTGGGCGCCGTGCTGTTGGAATAGAAGGTGCGCTGCTGGTCGACCGTCTTCCCTTTTCCGTCCGATGAGATCCAAACCTTGCTTCCGCCGTCGGTATAGACGGCCCCCTCGTTCTTCCAGTTGGGGACGCCGGTGGACATGATCGTGTTGTTGGGCATGCAGGTCACATACTCCCCGTCCACCTTCAGGACGATGGAAGTCGATTCATAGCAGGCGTTCATCGCCACCACGGCTCCGTCATGGGCCTTGAACACGTCGGAGGTGCGCACATCCGGCACCGAAGAGGTGAACTTGAGTGCGTAGCCCGGCGCTGACATGTCCCAGTCGGCGATGAAGATCCGCTGCGCGGCACCGTCCACGTTTCCTTCGAACCGGCGGTAGGTCAGACCGGGGGCCACTTCCTTGACCGTCCATCCTTTATCCTCAGAGCGGAACACGAACTGGTCCGTGCGCGCTTTCAGATAGGCCTTCACATCGTCCCAGCGGTAGTACGGGAAGCCTTCCAGGTCGCCCAAATGGGCTTCTTCCCCATTGAGGAGGACCTTCACGAGCGTGTCTCCGGATTTACCCTTCCTGGGGTTGAAGAAGATGAACTGGATGTTGGCGGCCATCGGGGAGCGGAAGGTCTGGAACCAGTACACCAGGTCGTCCTGATGGGCCGGGGCCCGGTCGAAGCCGTCCAGGTCCATGATCAGTTCGAGCGCCATTACCACGTGGTCGTGGCCGTAGCGCAGGTCGGCGCCGCGGCTGCCGGCGGCCAGCCGCTGGCTCGCCTTCTCCACCATATCGTCCACGATGGACGAGCACGGGGTCCGGTAGGCGTGGTACTCGCGGAAACGCTCGTAATTATCCGTCTCCCAGAGGGTGGCGAACTCCTCCACCGTAAAAAAGTCCTTCACGTCGATGCGCACATCCTGCGGCAGGCTGTTCATGCCGGCCACGAACATGTACAGGTGGAAGAACACGTTGTAAGGATTCCGCTGTCCCAGGGCCTTGTCCGGATTCTTGAAGAAGCGGGCCAGGACATCCTTGTAGTTCGGGAAATGACGGAGGAAGAAGCGCTCGGAACTCTCCGCATACGGGAAGACCTCCTCGGGCCCCTGGTACTTGAACGGGTTCGAGCCCTGGTTGGGCCGTGTCGCCTGCACATCCGTGATGCCCTGGTGCTCATAGACGGAAGTCTCCGGCGCCAGGCGGGAAAGAGCCGCACAGCAAGAGGACATGCTCATGATGGAACGGACCGACGGCGACGAGCAGGCATCGACGGAACTCCCCTTCCCGAACACGGTCGGATAGTTCTTTACCATCGTCCGGGCGATCTCCTGATGCTGGTTCCAGCCGATCTCGGTAAGGTCGCCCACCCGGTACTGCACATACTCCCAGAAAGGCTCCAGGTCGTTGAGCAGGCTCTCGCCGCGGGCGGTGAGGTTGCCCTCGCGCCGGCCTTCGGCGAGCATGTTCAGGATAATGGAATAGGCGTCTCCGGTATAGGCATACCGGGAGCCGTGGCGTCCATAGTGGCTGATATACACGGCCTCATACCCCTTCGGAACGGGGGTCAGCGCCTTGGGCGACAGGTCCAGCAGGCAGTCCAGTCCGGAGGACTTGTTCCAGTCCGCGCGGACTTCCTCCCGGACGCCGAGGCGCTGGGCGCCGGCGGTCACGCACAGGAGGAGCGAAAGAGCCGTAATCAGGTATCTTTTCATCTTTCAGTTCGGTTAAAAGGTTTCATACAGGTCGATGGCCTCGACGAAGCGACGTTCGAGGTCTTCCAGCAGGTACAGGCCGTCGGCATTGGGCGCCAGGCCTTTCAAATGCAGTTGGAGCGCCATCGGAGGATTCACCGGAGTGAGAAGGGTCACCGCCCGGAGCTGGTCGGCGGAGGCATAGACCAGCCAGATATCGGCATACAGTTTCCCGTCCCGACCGCGGAACTTCTCGAAGAGGATCTTCCCACCGATGGGTGTCTTCGTCTCGATGGCCGCAGGGGCGTTGTACGGCTCGGCGCCAAGGGCAGCCAGGACGCTGCCGATGTTGGAGTCGTGCCCGCAAAGGAAGGCAAATCTACGTCCGGGCGTACGCAATTCAGCAAGGAGTTCCTGCAGCATCGGATGCGCCACGTTCGCAGCCACACTGGGCGCCGCGAACAGCACGTCCTGGTACCAGTCTTTCACGGAGGAGACCTCGGCCCACTCCTGCTCGGACAGCTTGTGACCGAATCCAGCTTTCACCGCGTCCGATTCCTCGTAATACTGGAGCGTCAGGGCGTCCGAGGCGGAGCAGGCCATCTTCAGGCCGCCGGTCATGATGGGCTCCTTGTTCAGTTCGAAGCGGACGGCCGAGGGAAAGGCCCCGAAGGCCGTCGTGTCGTGGCTGGCCGCCGGGCTGGATTTGATGTCCAGGACCTTCTCGAGAAGCATGTACTTCGCCTTCAGCGGCGCGTCCGGCCCGCCCATGGCCTCGATTTCCGCATAGGCCTTCGCGAGGAAGCCCTCGGAAAGGCGGGTGATCTGCGGGTTGAAAACCGGGTCCATGGTTCCCAGCGGAGTGTGCTGCTCCACGTCGATATCGGCCATCGGGAACATCCCGGCAGCGAAAGCACGGGCCGTGGCGCGGGTGCGCTGGATGGAATTGGCATAGAAGCGGACGCTCCCCGCCTCCGGGACGCCGTTCTTGGCGAAGAAGCCTTCGCCCACGAGCCACTCCCGGAAGAACTGGCCCATCTCCATTTCCAGCGCGCCGCCCCGGAGCGACAGTTCACCGGGAGCGGAACTCCAGTCAAACCATGCGTGCGGCGTGATCCGCGAGAGCACGGACCCAGGTCCGCTGATGGGCGAGCGGATATTGTGCCGGCTCAGGATGACCATTTCCTCCCGCGCGTAGCGGTCGGCGAAGCCGGCCGGGCGCGGCTGGAAAGCGCTTTCCGGGGCCGCGCTCCCGGGTGTAAGCCGGGGGCTGCAGGCGGCAAGCAGCAGAAACACCGCCGCAAAGAATGACAACCGTCTATTCATTTCTTGGCGTTTTCTTCCAGGACTTTCTTCAGGATCGGCGTAATCACTTTTTCCATTTCCGTGTACCCGGCGGCGTTGGGATGGATGGAATCCTTTTGATACTCCTTCTTCAAGCCTTGTTCATCGTCAACCAGTACGGAGTAATAGTCGGCATACGGGATGCCCGCCTGGTCAGCCCAGGTTTTGATCATCCCATTGAGAACGGGAATCGAGTCCTGCGGGCGGAACCCGGGGACTTTGGGGAAACTGTTGGAAGGCGGAACGGACCCGATGATGACCGGAATGCCCGCGTCCTGGGCCATCTTGGCCATCGACTTCAGCCGCTCAAGGATGGACGCAAGCGTCGTAGCGGCAATATCGTTGGTCCCGCCCTCGATGACGACACAGTGCGGGTCCAAGTCCACGACGTCCGCCTTGAAGCGGGCCAGCATGTCACTCGTCTTGTTGCCGCTGATTCCCTTGTTCACATAGTTGTTGGACGAGAAAAACGCGGGATGGCCTACGCCCTGCCGCTCCCACTGCCAGGTGATGCTGTCGCCAATGAAGACGGCGACCGGTCCCTTGTGCCGGGTGTCGAGGACAAGCGGAGGCTCCGGCGGAGGAAGATCCACCGTCGGCGTCTTCTTGCAGGACACCAGGAAGAACGCCCCTGCAAGCAGGAGGAAGAAAAAAACGGATACTCGTCTGGCCACGGCTTACTGGGCTTCAAGGATCACGAAATGCGTATCCCGCGCGCGCTGCTTGTCCGCACGGCCGCCGGAGTCGCAGGGCTTGTTGACCAGATGTGTCTCCGCATTGCCCTGTCCCTCGACACACATCGCCGTGGAACCGCCGCCATCCATATTGAGGGCGTACTGCGGGTTGAAGTACTTCACCAGGAACTGGGTCAGCTCCTTGGCCGACATACCGTTGCTGATGGTGGTGCGGCCGTCCACGACGAACAGGATGAGATGGTTGTCGTGCGTGAGGGCCACCGCCGTTCGGGGATGCCGTTTGCGCTGATGGTACTGCGGATGCTCCGAGTTCAGGCTGCTCCAATTGTTGATGGTGTTGTCGATGTAGGTCTCCCCAACGGGATTGTAGTCGTCGAGCAGCATCGGCGCGCTGGAAATGATGAACTTATCCTGACGCTGCATATAGAAGTTGCGCTGCTTCGTCACCAGGGCCTGGTATTCGTCAGGCGCCTTATAAGGACGAATCAAGTCGCCAGCCTTCGCAATGCTCACGTTCCGCACGCCGTCACAGAAGAATGCGGCTTCGCTCTTCCAGTTGGGGACGCCGGTATCCGAGATCTGCGTGTTGGGAATGGCGGACTTGGTGGACCCGCCAATCTTGATGAAGATCGACCCGGCCTCATAGCCGGCGTTCATCGCCACGATCGCCTTGTTGTCCTTGTAGACATCGGACGTCACCGCCGCCGGAATCGTATGGGTCAGCGCGACGGTATAATTCGGATTCGACAGGTCCAGGTCGATGGCGAAGGCTTCCTGGTTGACGCCGGTCACCGCATCCTTGCCGGAATAGGCATAGTAGGTGATGCCCTTCCGGACGGTCGAAACCGTCCAGCCGTTGCCGGCGGAAGGCCGGACCACCTGGCCGCGGTTGGCTTCCCAGGCGGGCGGCGTATCGCCGCCTCCGCCTCCACCGCCCTCCTGGCCGGAAGGTGTCGGGGGCGGCGGAATCAGATCGGGGAGATCCTCCCCCTTGCAGGACCAGACCAGCAGGGGGAGGAAAACCGCGATGAAATAGAGGTTTTTCCGTTTCATGCTACTTCAGTTTAGGGGCGTCACCGGAGAGGTCCCAGACCTCGGCGGACCAGCCGAATTCCGTCGCCTTGGCGGAAATCGTGCCGTCGGCGCCGGCATAGTTGTCTTTCACTTCCTCGGAGCCGTCCTTGACCACGCCGGCGAAAGGCAGGGTGGCGTTCCAGCCGATGCAGTGGGAAATGGCTGCGGTGTTTACATCGACACTTCCGGCGAAAATACCGGTTTTGGCGTCGGTGCCGGTCACTTCACCGGCCGCATAGCAGTTCGTCACGACGATCAGGCCCTTGGCGATACCGATGAAGCCGCCCACATTGGCCCGGCTGCCGCCTTCCACCTTGATGGTGGAGTAGCTGTCGGTAATCTGGCACTTCAGGGAGGCATTGCCTTCCGGATAGCCGGCGAAGCCGCCCACCTGGGTGTTGCCCGCCGTAATGGAGCCGCCGATCACAGCGCACTTGCTGATGGCGGGGTGATAGTCGACGCCGACGAAACCGCCGGAGTTCTGGCCGCCGCTGATGGTCGCGTTCTCCACGACGCACTTGGTGATCACGGAGCCCTCGTGGCGTCCCGCCTGGCCGACGAAGCCGCCGACACGCTTGGAAGAAGAGGCGTTGATGATGACGTCCTTCACCTGGCAGTTCTCGAAGACGGCCGCCTTGTTGATGTTACCCGTGAAGCCGCCCACATACTGGATGGCGTTGGGAGAATTGACCGTAACACCGGTCACCGAACAGTTCTCGATACGGGCGCCGGCCGCATCCGGATACGCCATGAAACCGCCGATATTGTTGGTGGTGCCGCCCGTGACCGTGCTGTTCTGGATGTGGCAGTCGGAAATGGTCGTGACCACGGCCACCTGCGCAACGACGCCGCCCATGGAGCTCGTGCCGGTGACGGAAGAATTCTTCACGGTCACGCCGGTCAGCGAGCACGGATACAGATTGGCGCTCGTACCCACATAACCGGCCACCACGCCCGTCTTGTTGCCACCGGCATCGATCTGGGCGCCGTCGAAGGTGACGTTCTTGATCGTGCCGTACAGCACGCCGGCAAAGCTGGCGTACGGGGTCTCACCCACCGTCAGGTTGGAAATGGTATGTCCGTCTCCGTCGAAGTCGATGAACTTGTTGTACGGCTCGACATTGTTCAGCGGCACCCAGTCGATCCCGGTCATGTCAATGTCCGCATCCAGCTTGGCATACCGGATCGATCCTTCGGCCAGGTCTCCGGCCAGGTATGAGAGCTGCTCCGGCGTCTTGATGATCCAAGGCGCGGCCTTCGTGCCCTTGCCGCCGGCATAATGGGCGTTCTGTGCTTCGTCGGCCCAGCCGCCGCCGGAGAGGGTGAACAGGTTCACAAAGCCCGTCTCCAGGGTGGCCTTCTTCGAGAACAGCACGTCACGGCTGAGGAGCTTGTCGTTACCGCCCAGGACGACGTAGAGCGTCGATCCGGAAGGCACTTCGGCCGCATTCCAGGAGGTGTTGAACCAGGCCGTCAGGACGCCGTCTTCGGGTGTGCAGTCGGTCAGGTTGAGCTGGAGCTTGTCCGTCTTTTCCTCCTCGCCGTTGCCCTTGTAGAATAGGGGCGTGTCGGCGGTGACGGCGATTGAAGTGGGCTCCGTGATTCCGTCGGGGACCTCGACCGTGAGCTTCAGGACACCGGTCTGCTTGAGGGTGCCGGCGTGTTCCGCAGCCCATGCAGGGTCGAAAGAGAAGGTGAAATAGTCATCGACATTCTCGAGCGCCGCCTCATAGCGGAGGTGCGAGAGGCTGTTGTTCCCCTTCTGGGTCTGGACACTCCAGTCCTGCTCGACGGCGTCCTGACCGGGATAGAGGATCGTGAAAGTATTGCCCTTCACGGGCTTGCCGACGAACTCGGCCTTCTTGGGGGAGAATCCTTCCTTGATCTTGAAAATCTCCGTGGTCTCACCGATGACGGTGATCTTGTCCCCGGAATTCCAGGTCCAGGAAAGCTTCGTCTCCAGGCCGGCGCCGCGTGTGGCGGACGCGTCGGGAAGGATGGCGCGGATGGTCACCAGATCGTCCGGACCGGGCATCTGGTCCTGGACTTCCTTACCGCAGGAGAAGACGAGGGCAAGGAGCGAAAAGGCAAAGTAATATCTTGTTTTCATAATCTGATGCATTTATTAGTTGAAGAAGTCGTGCTCGGGATAGTCCGGGAGTTGGCCGCCGGCGTTGACATTCTCGTCGTCACCGCCACCAGTGCCAGCCTTGAGGGTCGGGATCGGGGTGCTGAAATCCCACACGGTGTCGCTCCAGCCCAGGGAACGGGCCAGGGAGGTGACGGTGGCGTCCGCAGGGGCCGCCAGGCCGTGGTAGGCGAAGTCATAGGTGTTCGTACCGCACACCAGCGGGGCACCGGGACCGGCATTCCCCTGGTTGGTGACCACATAACCGAGTTCGGCGTTCTTCTCACACTCCGAGAAGGCGATTCCCGCCTTGCGGAAACAGTTGACCAGGAAATTCTGCGTCGCCGTGAAGCCGACGATGACGCCGCTGCTGTAGTGCTCGGCCCCGTCCGTCGCCCGGGACTTGATCTCTTCGTTCCAGGCGATACAGCCCTCGACATGGTTGTTCGGGGTGTTGGTCGTGTTGGCGTTCTTCTGGTCCAGGTTCGCATGGCCGAGGATGCCGGCATACTGGAAGGAACCTTCGACCGTCATCAGCGAGAAGCAGTTGTACATTTCGGAGTCGGCCTTGATGAAGCCGCCGCCGATGCCGCCCACCTTGGAGCCGGCCACGACGTGGCCCTTCGTCCAGCAGTCGCTGACCGTGGATGCACCCGTGTCATAGCCGAAAATGCCGCCCACGTAGTCCTCGCCACTCTCGATCTCCATATCGGCAGAGCAGGCGGTGATGTTCGCGCCACAGATACGGCCGAAAAGGGCGCCCGTACCGTTCTTGTTGCCGCCCGGGGAAGTCACCCGGCCCTGGACGTGGACGCGATGCGCTTCGCCAGCCTTGAGGACACCGCTGACCGTCGTGCCGCAGTAACTGCCGATGATGCCGGTGGCGCCGCCGACGGCGCTCTCGATCACGGCGTTCGCGAAAGTCACGTCGTGCACGTTACCATACAGCACGCCGAAGAAGCTCGGGTAGTTGGCGAAGGTGGACGTGAAGTTCGAGATCGTATGGCCAGCGCCGTCGAAGTCGACGCAGTTGTCGTAGGGCGACGCGAAGTTGAGCGGGACCCAGTCGATGCCTTCCATGTCGATGTCGGCCTTCATGCGGAAATAGACCTTGGTCCCGGGGACCAGCAGCTCGGACATCTTCAGCATGTCCGCCGCCGTGTAGAGGTTGTACGGATCGTTCTTGGTGCCGGAACCGGCATCCGGGGCCACATAGGCCCGCTTGACGAGCACATAGGCATAAGGGGATGAAGAGCGCTCCCAGTTGTCGGTACCGATCACCTCGTCGATGGTGACGGGAACCACGTAGATGACGTCTTCTTCCATGCCGGAAGCCGAGATCTTGAGTTTGGCCGAGGTGGATGCCTTGCCGTAGCGGGGCATCAGCACCTTGTTGGTCGTGAACTCATACGCCGAACCCGGGCACATCTGGTAGTTGGTGCCGTGGGCGCTGTTGTACGCAGCGGCACCGTCAGGGTCGACCTTCAGCGTCAGGTTGAGGACGAGGTCCGAAACCGCTTCGGCATAGGCCTGCACGTCCACGGTCTTGCTCTTGCCGGGGACGATCTCGATGACTTCTTCAAGGTCCGGGGCGCCGGCGTAGAACACGCCCTTCATCTGCGAAACGGGCGGCTGCGGCTCCTTTTCGCGGCAGGCGGTGAAGGCCAGCGCGAAGGAAAGGAGAAGGAGATAGGATATAATTCTTTTCATGTTGCGGGTCCGTTTAGAATTTCAAACCGTCATTCCAGCCCGGGTTCTGGGTGAGCGCGCCTCCCGTGAGGTTCCGGTCATCCGTCGGGATGGGATACAAGTAGTCCCTGTCTTCATTCCAGGTTCGGGAGACGTCGCTGTGCAGCAGGATCATGCCGGCGTCGCCGTCCTTGAGGATGACGTCGGAGCCGAGTTTCTTGGTCACCGCGGCGCTGGAGGTGGCGGAGGCGGCATAGACCTCGAAGTCGGCAGTTCCGTTACCATCCAGGTCATATACGCCCACACCGGGGAGATACATGCCATAGAAGGGGGCCTCGAAGACCTTGCCTTCCTTCCAGCGCATCAGGTCGTAGTAACGGTGGCCTTCCTGGCAGAGTTCGATGGCGCGTTCGCGGCGGATCTCCAGGATGACGCCCTTGTTGGCGTCGGAGGCCAGCACGGAGCTCAGGTAACCGCCGAAGGCCGGGTCGGTGAGGAATGCGTCGGGGTTGCCGTTGGCGTCGGCCATGTTCAGGTGCGGCATGCCCACGCGGTCACGCAGCTTGTTGACGGACAGGTCCAGGTCGTCCTGCGTCAGGGTGCCGGCGTCGGCCAGGGCCTCAGCGTAGTTGAGCATGACCTCCGCGGCGCGGAAGATGATCAGGTCGATGTCCGAGTTGTTGTAGGAATCCTGGTCCAGCGTGGTCACATACTTGTCCGGATGGTAGCCTGTGAAGGACACCTTCAGGTCGGGGGCCGTGAAGGTCTCCTGGTCCATGCGCTTGTAACCGGGGGTACGGATGCTCTGCGCCAGGCGCGGGTCGCGGTCCTGGGTCTCCTGCTGAAAGGTCATCGTCTCCCAGCCGGCCTTGTCGGTGAAGCGGGAGCCGTCCTTCATCAGGTAGCTGGCCACCAGCTTGCGGGTCATGGCGGGGCAGCCCATTGAACCGACCGTCATCGTGTTGCCGGAACTGTGGACGGCGCCGTACGCCTTGTTGTAGTCGCGGGCGAGGATCACCTCGTCCATCAGGTCGGTGGCGTTCATGGTGGTGAACAGTTCATGATAGCTCGTGTTCACGTCGCCGGCGTGCAGACCGTAACCGCTGGACTGGATGAACTCCAGGGAAACCTTGGCGCATTCGGCCAGATACCACTTGTAATCCTTGGCATTGGCAGGCAGGGTAGCCAGGGAGGCGTCGCCTGCATGGTACTTCCGGTAAGTGCCTTCGAACAAGAGGACGCGGGATTTCAGGGCCATGGCCGTCCACTTGGTCACCTCATAGGCGCTCTTGGTGGTGGGGAGGTTCCCAATGGCAAAGTCCAAGTCTTCGATCATCTTCTCCATGATCAGCTCACGGCTGTCGCGGGGCTTGTTGAGCAGCTCGGTGTCCGTGGAACCGATGGGTTTGTCATACCACGGGACGTCGCCGAAGCGCTTGACTTTGGCGAAATAGAAGTAGGCGCGGAAGAAACGGGTAAGGGCCTCATAGTGGAGGCGGACCTGCTCATCCGGGCAGTTGCCGATGTTTTCGAGCAGGGTATTGATGTTGCGGAGGGCCGACCAGCTCCAACCGCTACCGCTGGCAGGAATCGTGCGCTTGCCCATGCCCTCGTTGGACATGTTGTTCTGGGTGTAGTGGTCGTCGTTGGCCACATACAGGTCCGAACCGGGGAACAGCTCGTAGAAGCCGATGGAGTAGGCCTGGAGCTCACTCTCGCTCTTGAAGAACGTGTCGGCGGAAAGCCGGTCCTTGGGGACGGCGTCCAGCAGGTCGTCGCAGCCGGTGAAAGCGAATCCGGCCAGGAGCATCAGTACGGGAATGATTATCTTTTTCATAGCGGGATTCATTAAAGGGTGATGTCAATGCCGAAGACGTAGCTCTTCTGCCAGGGATAGATGCGCATGTTGCCGCCCGTCATGGCCATTTCAGGATCCACGTATCTGCCGTGCAGGCCGGGCGCCCAGTAGAACAGGTTCTCGCCGGTGAAATACAGACGGAGCTTGGAGATGGAGATCTTCTTGGTCAACTTCTCCGGAAGGGTGTAGCCGAAGGTGAGGTTCTTCAGACGCAGGTAGCCGATATTCTGCAGGTAGCGGTCGTTCACCACACCCAGGGGCCGGTTCGCGTTCATCGCGATATAGCCGCGGGGGCGCGGGAAGAAAGCGTTCGGATTCTCCTCGCTCCAGCAGTCGTTCAGGAAGTCCTTCGGGATGAAGGTCATGTAAGGACGGGCGTAGGGACCCCAGAAATTACGGGCGTCCGCCGCCGGATACCAGTCCATCTTGCCGATGCCCTGGAAGAAGACCGCAAGGTCAAAGCCGAACCAGGAGGCATTCAGGTTCACACCGTAATTATACCGGGGCTTGCTGTTGCCGATGATCTGCCAGTCGCCGCTGTCGCCGACCTTCTCCGCACCCTTGTTGATGGCGCCGTCGCCGTCCAGGTCGGCGAATTTCATGTCGCCGGCGAAGAGGCCGTTCGGGAAGATCTGTGCATCGTTCACCTTGCTCTGGTCCACGCCATAGCTCTTGGCCTCCTCGTCGGTGGCGAACAGGCCGGCGATTTGGTAACCCCAGATATCACCGTATTTCTGGCCTACCCAGTACGTCTTGGCGAAGAGCTTGTCCGGGTTGTTGAAGCGGGTGATATGGGACACATAATCCGAGAACACGACGCTCATGCCGTAATGGAAGGCATCGGGACCCAGTTTGAAGGAATCGCGCCAGCCCAGGGAGATCTCATAACCCTTGGTCCGGAGATCGGCCGTGTTCTCCTGCGGGGTGGAAGCGCCGTACACAGCTGGGAGAGGCTCACCGGCGGTGAGCATGTCCTTGGTGTCACGGATATAGCCTTCGGCACTGAATTCCAGGCGGTTGCCCAGGAAGGCCAGGTCCACGCCCAGGTTGCTCTGGAGGGAGCGCTCCCAGGTGAGGCCCGAAGAAACCGGGGCGGACAGGGAGGCCTGCGGCAGGTTCGCGCCGCCCAGCAGGTAAGAGGACTTGCCACTGGTGGAGACGGTCCGGATGGCCGGATAGTAGGAGCTCATCTGCTGGTTGCCCAGCTGGCCGTAGGAGAAGCGGATCTTGAAGTTGTCCCACCAGCTTCGGAGCGGAGCGAAGAACGGCTCCTCGCTCACTCTCCAACCCAGGGAAGCGGACGGAGAGAACACCCAGCGACTGCCGCGGAGGAAGCGGGAAGAACCGTCATAACGGCCGTTCAGCTCGATCAGATAGCGGCCCTTGAAGTCATAGTTCAGACGGGCGAAGTAACCGGCGAGCTTGTACTCGTTCTGGCCGCCGGAAGTCTCCATGCGCTTGTTGCCGTCGGGGTCGTTGGGGTCGGCGCCGATGAGGTTCTGGTCGTTCAGTTCCGTCGAGTACAGGTAGTAACCGATGGCACCCAGGTCCTTGATCCAGCGGGTCTCGTAGTTCACGCCGGCCATGACCTTGAGGTTATGGGCCTTGTTCCAGCTGTTCTCGTAGGTGGCGTACAGGTTGTAGGCCTGGTAGATGTTGGTGTTGGCACTCTCGGAAAGCTTGTCCAGGAACGGGGATGCATCAGCCTTGGTCTCGATCACATTGGGGTACTTGGAATAGTAACCCGGCACCGCACGGTTCATGTAGCGGTTGTACTTGAGCGTGTAGGTGTAGTCGCCCTTGATGGTGAAACCCTTGAACGGCTTCAGGGTGAAGTCCACGGTCTCGCTCAGGTTGTCCACCTTGTCCTCGTTGAAGTTGTCCTCGGCGAGGAGCATGAGGAGACCGTCCATGATTGTATATCCGTTGTACTTGGTGTAGTACAGGGACGTACCGTCCGGATTCGTGGCGGGATAGCTCGCAAGGCCGTGGCCGGAGCTCTTCGCGAAGTTGTTGTTGATGCCGCCCTGGCCCGGATAGAAGTAGGAGCTGTTGAAGTAGCTCGTGTTGGAGCCGATCCGCAGCCAGTCGGTCACGTCGAAGGAGATCTTCGCGCGCAGGTTCACGCGTGAATAATTATCGGGCTTCTCCCTGAACATGCCCTGCTCGTACGTGTAACCGCCGGAGACCAGGTAGCTCACATGGTTGGTAGCGCCGCTGGCAGAGATGGTGTGGTTCGTGGTGGGCTTGATGTCGTTGTACAGCACGTGCCACCAGTCCGTATTCGCGTAATAATTGTAGACGTCCTGGCCGTTCTCCTGCGTAATCACCACCCAGGGGCGCTCCGGATTCTCAACCTTGTCATTCCGGCGGATCCACAGCTCCTGCATGTCCGCATCGGTGTAGTTGGCATACTTGGTGCCCGGGCTGTAGGTGCCCCAGAAGAGGTTGTTCAGATAGACGGAATCATAGCCGCGGGTCTCATACTCGGTGCTGGTGGTCGGGGCGGTGACGCCGAAGCGGCCGCTGTAGGTGACCTTGGCGCGGCCTTCCTTCTCGCGGCTGCCGCTCTTGGTGGTCACGAGGATCACACCGGCCGAACCACGGGCGCCGTAGATGGCAGCCGCGGCGGCGTCCTTGATGACGGAGATGCTCTCCACGTCCACCGGGTTGAGATACTGGATGTCCCCTTCCACACCGTCGATGAGCACCAGCGGGCTGCCTCCGTTGATGGAGTTCCAACCGCGGATGTTGAGCGAGGCGGCCTGGCCGGGACGGCCGGAGCCCGACGTGATGTTCAGGCCTGGGACGGTACCCTGCAGCATGTGGCCCACGTCGAGGGCGGAACGGTCCTTGAGTTCATCGGCCTTCACCACGGAGACGGCGCCGGTGAGGTTTTCTTTCTTCTGGGTGCCGTAGCCCACGACCACGGCGTCTTCCAGGATATTCTGGTCCTCCTCAAGCACCACCAGGAGCTGGCGGCGACCCTGGACGGGCACCTGCTGCGACACATAGCCGAGGCAGGAAACTTCGAGGACAGCGTTGGGGTCGACGCTGATGGAGAAGGATCCATCCGCGTCCGTTGTCACGCCGGTACTGCCGGAAAGCACGACGGCGCCGATGACGGGGCCGTTGGCATCCGAGACGGTACCGCGTACTGCAATCTTTTGGGCATAGGCCCCAAAAGAGACGGTCACACCGAAGAGTATGACCAGTACGCTGAGCAGTTTCTTGGATAACATAAGAGTATGGTTAAAAGTGAATTTGCGGTCAGGACAAAGTTATGGATTCTCTATAAAAAAAAGGAAGGACGCTCCGGAAATAGTAGATATCCTAACGACCGTTCGTTCCTATAAATCATTGATAATCAGATATGCACATCGTTTGTCCAAACACATAAAATAGTAGATGGATTCATTGGATAAAACGGGGATTCTTCGTATTTTTGTCACGTTATCCAGCGTAGTTTGCCATGCGTCCTGCGTTCCTTGCGCCGCTTGCGGCCTGCCTTTTTCTCCTCCTTCCCTCCTGCGGGGAAGGCGGGAGCCATACCCCCGAATGGGAGAGCGCCCTGCGGGAACTGGACCGGTCGCTGGCCCAGGAAGCCGGCATCAGCCAGCAGCACGTCGCAGACCTGGCCGACTTGAAAATCCAGTTCAAGCATACTACGATTCCCCGCGCCCGCTACCGCTTCTGCGACCGTATCTTCGACGGATACCTCAAGTACGATGTGGATTCCGCCCTCCGGTATGCGCACCTGAAGGACGGGATCGCCGTGGAGGCGGGCGATCCGGAACTCCGCCTGGACGCCGCCCTGGACCTCGCGCAGCGCTACTTGATTTCCGGCATGTACCACACCGCCCTTGAAGCGGTCCAGGCCGTCGATACCTCGGCAGCAGGGTCCACCGGCCGGCTGGCGTCCTATTACCAGGCCCTCAACTCCATCTACCACGGCATGGCCCTGGCGGCCAAGGATCCGGAGCTTTCGGCCAGATTCCGTGCGCAGGAGCTGCTGTACCAGCGGCGCAGCCGGGCCTTGCTCACGGAGGACATGCTGGACTATTACACGGTCAATGCCGACATTGAAATCGAGAACGGTCATCCGGAACGGGCCCGGGAACTGATGACCGAGCGGCTCGCCGACGAGCGGCTCTCCCTCCAGGACCAGGCCATCATTCACTACTGGATTGCCAAAACTTACCGGGAGGAAGGAGACCGGGATAATGAACTGAGGCATTACGCCATCAGCGCCAACTGCGACCAGCAAGCCCCGGTCAAGGCTTCCCGGTCCCTGATACGCCTTTCCCGGATCCTGTACGAACGCGGCGACCTGGACCGCGCGTACACCTACATCGTACGGGCTTATGAGGACGCCACCCGGTCCGACGCCCGCACCGCGCTGGACGAAATCAACCAGTCGCAGCCCGGCATCATCGCCTCCTATGAAAAGCTGGAACAGCGACGTCAGCGCCAGTTGAAAGGCTTCCTGGCCGTCACCATCCTGATCCTGGCCGCCCTGGGTTTCGCCCTCCTGCGCCTCTACCGGAACCACAAGCGGATCGGCCGGATGCAGCGGCAGATCCTGGAGAACGTGGAGCGGCTCAAGGAATCCAACCAGATCAAGGACACCTACCTGGGCCGTTACCTGTCCATGTTTTCCGAGCACATCGACGCCCTGGAGCGCTACCGGTCCGGGCTCCGCGTGACGGCCAAGTCCAAGGACCTGGACGACATCCTCCGGGTCCTCAAGTCGGACGCGTACATTGACACGGAACGGAAAACCCTGTACGACGAGTTCGACGCCACTTTCCTGGGCGTGTTCCCGGACTTTGTGAACCAGTTGAACGGCCTCCTGCGGGAAGAGGCCCGGATCGGGCAGGACCTGCCCCCCGGCAAGCTCTCCAACGAGCTCCGCATTTTCGCCCTCATCCGCCTCGGCGTCACCGAATCGGCCCAGATCGCCCGGTTCCTGAAGAAATCACCCTCCACGGTGTACAACTACCGCGTCAAACTGAGAAACGCCGCGGCCTGCGACCGCGACGAATTCGAGAAAAGGCTGATGGAAATCGGGAACCCAGGCTAGGCTACCAGCTGATAGCCGGCTTCGTGAGCGCCTCCTTCAGCTGGTCGTCGGTACGGAGCCGGACCTTGATGCCAGCCTCCTGGAACCAGTACCTGACAGCGATCTCCTCCTCGATGAAGGGGACGATCTCGTCCTTCTTCAGCCGCAGGAAGGTTTCCTTGTCCATGTCCAGGGATTTCTCCAGTGCGGCGAGTTCGCCGGTCATCGTCTCCGAGAGGCCGTCCTCGGCGAGGACTTTCTTCATTTCGTCGAACAGGGCGCGGGCGGAGGAACGGTAGTCGAACTCCTTGTCCTTTGCGAAGGCGACGAAATCGTCATAAGCGTCAAAATGGAAATCATCCACCGTGGGAAGCGCCTCGTGCTCCCGGACATACTTCATGGAATACTGGTCCACGATGCCGTTCAGGACGATGGAATAGGTCAGGCGGGAGTACTTGTGCCCCTTGACTTCGAAGTCGGGGGTGATACCGCCGCCGTCCCGGACCGTACGGCCGTGTAGGGTCTTGAATTCATGCGTCAGGGAATCCGGGATGTGGCCCACGCTGCCGTCCTCGTTGCGGTGGCTGTAGTCGATGGCCTGCACGCAGCGGCCGGAGGGTGTGTAGTACTTGGCGGTGGTCACCTTCAGCTGGCCGTCGTACGGCAACGGACGGATGCTCTGTACCAGGCCCTTCCCGTAGGTGCGGGTGCCGATGATGGTGGCGCGGTCCAGGTCCTGCAGGGCGCCGGACACGATTTCGGAGGCCGACGCCGAGCCGGAATCGACCAGCACGACGATCGGGATTTCAAGGTCGATCGGGTCGGTCGTGGTCTTGTACACCTGCTCCGCACCGGCCACGCGACCCTTGGAGGTCACGACGACGGACCCCTTCGGGACGAACAGGGAGACGATGTTCACAGCCTCGTTCATCAGGCCGCCGCCATTGCTGCGGAGGTCCAGGACAAGCCGCTTCATCCCTTTCTTTTTCAAGGTGTTGTACGCATCGCGGATGCCCTGGCCCACACCTTCGGTGAACTTAGTCATGAGGATATAGCCATCCCGGTCGTTGAGCATGTCCACGTATTCGATGGAAGGAAGCGCGATGCGTTCGCGCGTAACGGGGACCTCAATGACGTCGCCCGCCTTCCAGGTGGGACCGCCGCGCAGTTTCTTCACACGGAAAACGACCGTCGTACCGGGCTTTCCGCGCATCTTGTCGGAACTCTGCTGGCTCGTGAGACCGTGGGTGGTTTCCCCGTCGATGGCCTCGATCTCGTCGCCGCAGCGGAGGCCGGCCTTGGCGGCCGGAGAGCCGGCATAGGGTTCGTTGATCTGCACATTGCCGTTCACGTCGGGCTTGTAAATGACCGCGCCAATGCCGCCGTAGGTATTGGACAACATCATCCGGAAGTCTTCCTGCTCTTCCTCCGGGACGTACACGGTATAGGGATCGCCGACTTCCAGGGAGTCGACATAGGAGCGGTTCAGTTCCTTGAGGATGGCGTTGTGGAGTTCGACCCACTTGCCCAGGGAGAAACTCTTGGACTGGGCCGATGCGGCGACGGAAACGGTGAGGGCGGCGAGGGCCGCGAGGAAATATCTCGTTCTTTTCATATGCATTCTGTTCCAGGGACGCCATCGCACAAACGGCGTGCCACCCCGGCAAAGTTACGAAAAAATGGAGTATCTTTGCGGCGTAAATTGCAACTGTTTATGAAGATCGTTTTTGCCACCGGCAATCCCGGCAAGCTGCGTGAGGCCAGCGAGATCCTCGGAGAGGGTTTCGAGCTCGTCACGCCCGCCGAAGCCGGTATTACCGAAGATATACCCGAAACGGGCGAGACCCTCAGGGCCAATTCCCTGCAGAAAGCGCAGTACATTTACGAAAAGACCGGCCTGGACTGCTTCGCCGACGACACCGGCCTGGAGGTCGAAATCCTCGCCGGTGCCCCGGGCGTCCACACAGCCCGCTACGGGGGCCCGCAGAAGAACCCGGCCGACAACATCGCCCGGCTCCTGCGGGAAATGGCCTGCCGCGAGCACGAGGCTTCCGTCGCCCGTTCCTACGGCTTCAACACGCCCCACGCCACCCGTCGGGCCCGTTTCCGCACCTCCGTCACCCTGATCCTGCATGGAGAAAAGCACTTTTTCGACGGCGTCATGGAAGGTCAGATCGCCCGCAAAAAAGCCGGTAAGGGCGGGTTCGGGTACGATCCTGTCTTCATTCCGGACGGCTATGACGTCACCGCCGCCGAAATCACCGAAGAAGAGAAAAACGCCATTTCCCACCGCGGCAAAGCCCTCCGGGCCATGGCCGAATTCCTGAAGAGCCGATGACGGAAAACATCGAGGCGATCGTCCTGGGATACACGAAGTTTGGCGAGAACTCGGTCGTCGTGCACACGCTTTCGGAAGCGTACGGGCGGCGCGGGTTCCTCGTCCGCATCAGCAAGAAAGCGGGAATGGCCCTGCTCCTGCCGATGAACATCCTGGAAATGGACATTGTCCCGAATCCGAAATCCACCCTCTGGAGCGCCCGCAACCTCACGGCGAAAGACCCGCTGAACGGCATCCGGAACAACCTCTACAAGAACACAATGAGCCTGTTCCTGTCGGAGGTGCTCATGCGCGCCGTCAAGGACGGGCAGGCGGAGGATGGCCTGTACCCCTGGTGCGTCCGCAGCATCCTGACCCTGGACAGCCTGGACAGCGATTTCTCCAACTTCCACATCCGGTTCCTGCTGGAATTCGCCGGCGCCCTGGGCTTCAGCCCCACCTTCGACGACATCGCCCCCTTCGCGGAGAAGCACCTGGTACAGCTCAAGCCCTTCCTGACCTCGTCTTTCTCCGAGTCGATGCTCCTCCCCCTCCGGGGCGAGGAACGGAACGCCCTGTGTGAAGACCTCTTGCGCTACCTCGAGTACCACACCGAATCCACCCTCCGGGTCCATTCCCTTGCGGTTCTGCGGGAAGTATTTGGATAATAATTTTGCATCATTCTGCGGTTTTTCGTACGGATTTGTTATCTTTGATAGCCAAAACACTGAACTAACCGCATCGACATGTACAAAATCACGGAGCATCCCATCCTCTGCGTTCCGCAGGAGGACCTGCATTCGTTTATCTTCGAAGGACACGCCGTCACCGGCCAGAAAGGACAGACCATCGCAGCCGCCCTCCACCAGGCGGGCTTCCCCGTCCATCACCACAGTCTGAAAGACCGCAACCGCACGATGGAGTGCGGTATCGGCAAATGCGGTGCCTGCGAAATGGTCGTGGACGGCCATATCCGCCGTATCTGCATCACGAAAGTGGACGGGGTGCAGGAAGTCCACCGCGCCGGGACCGGGAGCTTCGCCGAGGTCCGGGCCACGACGGCGGATACGCCCAAGAAGGTGTATAAGACCACGGTCGCCATTATCGGCGCGGGACCGGCCGGCCTCGCCGTCCGCGAGGAACTCCGGGCGGCCGGAGTGGACTGTCTCGTCATTGACAACAACAGCGCCATCGGCGGCCAGTTCCGGATGCAGACGCACCAGTTCTTCTTTTTCGAGAACCGGAAGAAGTTCGGCGGCATGCGCGGCTTCGACATCGCCGAAACCCTCGCCGGCAACTCCCGGGAAGGGATCCTGCTGGACAGTGTCGTGTGGGATATCCTGGAAGGCAAGCGCCTGGCTGTCAAGAATGTAGCCACGCAGGAAATCTTCTATGTCGATGCGGACCAGCTCGTCGTGGCCGCCGGCGCGCTCCCGTTCATGCCCGCTTTCAAGAATGACGACCTCCCGGGGGTCTATACCGCCGCGGTCGTGCAGCGGATGATGAACACGGAGTTCACCCTCCTCGGCAAGAACATCCTCACCGTGGGCGCCGGCAACATCGGCTATCTCACCTCCTACCAGGCCATGCAGGCCGGGGCGAAGGTCAAGGCCATCATCGAGGCCATGCCCGCCGAGGGCGGCTTCCCCGTCCAGGCGAACCGCGTCCGCCGGCTCGGCATTCCCATCCTCACCTCCTACACCCTCGTGGAAGCGATTCCAAATGCGGACCGCACCGGCATCACGGGCGCCGTCATCGCCAAATGCGAGAACTTCAAGCCCCTTCCGGGTACGGAGGTTCGCATCGACGGGATCGACTGCATCAACATCTGCACGGGCCTGCTGCCCGACAACCAGCTTCTCCGCAAGGGGGCCGAAGTGTTCGGCCGCGCCTGCCACGGCGTAGGCGACGCCGTGCGGATCGGCGAGGGAACCTCCGCCGTCCTCCGCGGCCGCCAGTGCGCCTACGAGGTGATGATGGACCTCGGGAAGCGGATTGACTACAGCGCTTACCTGACCATTTCCAAAGACTACGTCGACTCCCAGCAGCGGCCCGTCCGCCTGCTGGACAAGCCCGCGATGCCGTCTGGCGAAAGGAAGGCCAAGGGCTTCGTCATCGCGGACTGCCTGTACGGCTTCGCCTGCAACCCCTGCTCGTTCTCCTGCAAGCAGGGCGCGATCACCAAGAGTTCCACCTCCGTCACACCGGTCATCGACTATGACAAGTGTATCGGCTGCATGGAATGCGTGGCGCAGTGCCCGGGCCTCGCCATCTTCGGCTACCGCCCGGACCGCAGCCAGGTCTTCCTTCCGCTGGAATTTAACCTTCCGGAAGGCGCCAAGAACGTTTTCCTGGTCGATGACAACGGCAAGAAGGTGGGCGAAGGCGAGATCGAGCGCGTGATCCCCAAACCCAACAAGACGAATATCGCCGTGGTCAAGGCCATCCACCTGGAGGGCGGTTCCCTGACCGACGCCCGCGGCTTCATCCTCAAAGAGAACTATCCTGAGCCGCTGAAGCTGGTCCCCTGCCACGCCGACGGATCCGAAACCTACGTCTGCCACTGCGAGGACGTCAGTCTCCAGGAAATCCTGGAGGCCCTGAAAGGTCGCACGAGCATCACCGCGCAGGAGCTCAAGCACGTCACCCGGCTGGGCATGGGCCCGTGCCGCGGTTCCCGCTGCCTTCCCCGCGCCAAGCAGGTCCTGCGGCAACACGGCATTGAGGTGACCGGCGAGTTCACCCCGCGCGGCCCGATGGCGAACCTCGTGGAAATCGGCAACGTCTGCAATCTGTCCGGGGCCCATACCCTCATCACATCCCGGCAGTTCTCTGACGCGGCGGTCGAGGAAGTGGGCGCCTTCGTCGCCGGCGGCGGCATGGCGGGCACCGCCCTGTTCCGCTACTTCTCGGAAGCCGGCCTGAAGCCAGTCCTCGTGAACAAGGAGCACGGCAGCTCCTGGCGCTGCATCGCCGGCGGCCGCCCGGCTTTCTCTGTCCCCGCCCTCGCAGAGATTGCAAACGGCAACCTGCAGATATTCAGAGAATTGCAGAAGCAGCACGACATCGACTTCAAGATGACGCGCTACGTGAACTTCGTCCATGACGACGCCACCTACCGGAGCCTCGACGCCTCCCGCGCCTGGTCCGACGCCTACATGATCGACCGGAAGGACTTCGCCCGTGAGATCTCTCCGTATATCAATCCCAACCTGGACATTTATACCCATGCCCTTATCTCCAACGACTGCTGGCAGGCCAGCCCCGGCAAGACCATCGACCTGGTGCGCCGGATCGGCATCGGCCTGGGCGGCCGGGTCATGGAGGATACGGAACTGATCGACGTAGCCAAAGACGGGAAGACCTATCTCGTCACGGTGAAGACGGCCGACGGACGCTACCACCGGTTCAAGACGGCCGTCTTCGTGAACGCCCTCGGCGCCGGGGCGGAGAAGTTCGCCCGGATGCTGGGCCTGGACACCGGCCTCTTCCCGGTCCGCCACCAGGCGTTCATCACCAAACGGCTGCCGCTCATTGGCAAGGACGGCGACTCGCTGGATATGCTCATCGACCGCCGCCATTACAAGGGTTTCTCCGCCGTGTACGGCCAGCAGCTTGCCGCCACCGGCCAGATCATCGGCTGCGCCTCCCCCGCCTCTGACGCCTCCGAGGCCGGCAAGAACCTGAAGGTCAATACGCAGGCCTTCCTGGAAATCGCCACCGAGGTCTTCACCGAATGGATTCCGCAGCTGAAGGGAATGAGCCTCCAGGCTACCTGGTGCGGCTATTATACCGAGCCGCGTTACATTGTGGACCCGGCTGCGGGCCTGTTCGTCGGCATGCGCGGTCACGGCTTCATGCTGTCGCAGTATATCGCCAAACTGTACGTGGACACCCTCCTCGGACGTCCCGTCCCCGCCTTCTTCGCCGACCTCGGCCTCGCCGGCTCCGGCCTCAGCGAAAACGCTTTCAAATAACCGCGGTTTTTCGTATCTTTGCTTATTAAAGCAAAAGATATGAGCAAAAGAAAGAACGTCCGGGGGCGTATCGCCAAGGCGGAGAAGCGGTTGAAGAAAATGCGGATCGTTCCCGAATTCGTGGGAACGGCCATGATGTCGCGCGAGGGATTCGTGTTCGTCCGCATCGAAGGGCAGGAGGAAGACGTCTTCGTCAAGGCCTCCAAGACCCGGGGCGCCCTGCACGGGGACACCGTACGGGTGGCCGTCACGCAGGAGCGGGAAGGCAACGTGCGGCGCCGCAGCGGCGAAATCATCGCCATCGTCGAACGTTCCAAGAAACCCTTCGTGGGCATCCTCCACATTGTAGGAAAGCAGGCCTGGGTACTGATGTCTTCCAAGACGATGCCCTACGACATTTCGGTGCCCGTCCCGGAAGGCGGCGTGCGCGGCATGAAGGTCGCGGCCGTCGTGGACGAGTGGCCGCGCGGCGAGGCCGGGCCCATCGGCCACGTCGTGGACATCCTGGGCATGCCGGGCGAGAACGACACCGAAATGCACGCCATCCTGGCGGAATTCGGCCTCCCCTACAAGTTCGAAAAGGCCGTGGAGAACGCGGCAGACCAGATTTCCGAGGAAATCACCGACAAGGACCGCGCCGGCCGCAAGGACTTCCGGAAGACCCTCACCTTCACCATCGACCCGGCCGACGCCAAGGACTATGACGACGCCCTGTCCTTCCGCAAGCTGGACAACGGCAACTTCGAGGTGGGCGTCCATATTGCCGATGTCACCTACTACGTGAAGCCCGGAACGCCGGTGGATGCCGAGGCCCAGGCCCGCGGCACTTCCGTCTACCTGGTGGACCGCACCGTACCCATGCTCCCGGAAAAGCTCTCCAACAAGCTTTGCTCCCTGCGCCCCCACGAGGAGAAGCTCACTTTCTCCGCCGTGTTCGAGATCACCCCGCTCGCCAAGGTCATCAACCCCTGGTTCGGCCGGACGGAAATCATTTCCGACTACCGGTTCTCCTATGAGTTAGCCCAGGAGATCATCGACGCGGGAGACGGGGCGATGAAGCAGGAATTCGGCGCCGGATCCGAGTGCGGGATCGTCCCGGACGAGGTGAAGGAAGCCGTCCTCAAGCTCAACAAACTGGCCCTCATCCTGCGCAAGCGGCGTTTCGCGGCCGGTGCCGTCAATTTCGACCGCCCCGAAATGAAGGTCGATATCGACGAGAAGGGCAAGCCCATCGGCGTGCACCAGAAGTTTTCGAAGGAAGCCAACTGGCTCATCGAGGAGTTCATGCTCCTGGCGAACCGCTCCGTGGCGGAATTCGTCGCCTCGGGCGGCAAAATGGGCGGCAAGGCCCTGGCGAAGCCCAAGACCTTCGTCTACCGCGTCCACGACGAGCCCAACCTCGAGAAGCTCACCGGCCTGCGCGAGTTCGCCGGCAACCTGGGCTTCAAGATGGGGCCCATCGGCAGCGGCAAGGACATCGCCCTGTCGCTGAACAACCTCCTCGCCGATGCGAAGGAGAAGCCGGAACTGGGCGCGATCCAGATCCTGGCCCTCCGGTCCATGGCCAAGGCCTGCTACAGCACCGACAACATCGGCCACTACGGTCTCGCCTTCAAGTTCTACACGCATTTCACCTCCCCGATCCGCCGCTATCCGGACGTGATGGTGCACCGCCTCCTCGCAATGTACCTCCACGGGGCTGATTCCCAGTCCCTGGACTACTACACGGAACAGTGCAAACACGCCTCTGAACGCGAAGTCATCGCCGCGGAGGCCGAGCGCGAGAGCGTCAAGTACAAGCTCGTGGAGTTCATGGAGGACAAGGTGGGCCAGGAATTCGACGGCCACGTGTCCGGCGTCACCCAGTGGGGTATCTACGTGGAGATTGAGCCCACCAAGATCGAGGGCATGATCCCGTACCGCACCATCCGCTCGGACTTCTACGACTTCGACGAGGACCACTACCGCGCCGTCGGCCGCCGCAAGCATGGCGTTATCAAGCTCGGCGACCCGCTCCGCATCCGCGTCAAGGGCACCAACCTGGAGCAGAAGCTCCTGGACTACGAGTTGGTGGAACCGGACATGGAGAATGTGCCGGCGCCTTCGGAGGATGAATATATCGAATCGCTCGTGGACGCCCCGATGCCGCCGCGTCCGCGAAAGCCTGGCCGGGCAGCCCGGAAGGGCCCCTCGACACCCCGGAAGGGCGCCCTGAAGGCCGAGCGGGAAAGATTGAAAAAGGGCCGGAAAGGCCAATGAAACCACAAACTATGAAACTGAGAACCCTGCTGCTGACCGCCGTTGTCCTCCTCGCCGGATGCAACGGCAAGACTCCGTTGTACAAGAATCCAGACCGCTCCGCGGAGGAGCGGGCCGACGACCTGCTGAAGCGGATGACCGTCGAGGAGAAGCTGGGGCAGCTCATCTGCCCGCTGGGCTGGCCCATGTACGACAAGGTGTCGGCTGACAGCGTCACCATTTCCGACCAATACCGCGTCTTTATCCAGAACCAGCATGGAGGCATGCTCTGGGCCGTTTTCCGTGCCGATCCGTGGACCAGGAAGACGCTGGAGAACGGGCTGGATCCCACGCTCGCGGCAAAGGCGTACAACGCCTTGCAGCGCTATGCGATGGACTCGACCCGGCTCGGCATTCCCATCATCCTGGCCGAGGAAGCACCGCACGGACACATGGCCATCGGCACGACGGTGTTCCCCACCTCGATCGGCCTGGCATCAACCTGGGATACGGAACTGGTGCAGTTGGTGGGTGAGACCATCGGCACGGAACTGCAGGCGCAGGGAGCAACCATCGGCTATGGACCGGTGATCGACCTGGCCCGCGAGCCGCGCTGGTCGCGCGTGGAAGAAACCTACGGTGAAGACGTGTTCCTCACCTCGGAAATGGCTTCCGCCATGGTGCGGGGCACTTCCTCGAAGGGCGTGATCTCCACCTTGAAGCATTTCGTCGCCTACGGCGTCCCGGAAGGCGGCCACAATGGCAATCCGTCCATCATCGGGATGCGTGACCTGAAGGAGAACGTCCTGCCTACTTTCAAGGCCGCTATCGACGCAGGCGCCCTGTCCGTGATGACGTCCTATAACTCCCTGGACGGTATTCCTACCACCTGCAACCCGGAGCTCCTGACCGGCGTTTTACGCGACGAATGGGGCTTCAAGGGCTTCGTGGTCAGCGACTTGGAGAGCATCGACGGCCTTGCCCGGGACCACAAGGTCGCTGCGGACAAACAGGAAGCCGGCGAGCTTTCACTCAATGCCGGCGTGGATGTGGACCTGGGCGCGAACTGTTTTTCACTGCTGAAGGAATCCGTGGAGAAAGGCCGCATAAGCAAGGTCGTCCTGGACCGCGCCGTCAAGCGCGTCCTCGTCCGCAAGTTCGAGGCGGGCCTGTTCGACCATCCGTATGTCGATGAAACCGCGGCCGCCGGCCTCGTCCGGACGCCGGAGCATATCGAAGTGGCTGCCCAGGCCGCCCGGGAAGGGATTGTGCTGCTCAAGAACAATGGCGTCCTGCCCCTCTCAAAGGGCATGACCGTCGCCCTCATCGGCCCGAATGCAGACAACCAGTACAACCAGCTGGGCGACTACACCGCCCCGCAGGCGGAGGACCACGTGGTCACGATGCGGGAAGGCCTGGAAGCCAAGGGCATCGACGTCCATTACGTGAAGGGCTGCGCCGTGCGTGACAAGGAGAACTCCACCATCGCGCAGGCGCTCATCGCCACGATGCTGTCCGATGTCGCCGTGGTCGTCGTGGGCGGCTCCTCCGCCCGTGACTTCAAAACCAAGTACATTGATACCGGCGCCGCCGTCGTGGACGAGGAATCCGTCTCCGACATGGAGGCCGGCGAAGGCTTCGACCGGGCGTCGCTGGACCTCCTGGGCCTCCAGAACGAGCTCCTGAAGGCAGTCCGGTCCGTGGGGAAGCCCGTCGTGGTGGTGTATGTCGAAGGCCGTCCGCTGGACAAGGAATGGGCCGCGGAAAAGGCCGACGCCCTCCTGACGATGTGGTATCCAGGCGGCGAAGGCGGCACGGCCCTGGCCGATGTCCTCTTCGGTGACTTCAACCCCGCCGGACGCCTCCCCGTGAGCGTCCCCCGCGACGCTGGCCAACTCCCGGTCTACTACAACAAGAAGAATCCGCGCGGACACGACTACGTGGAGATGTCCGCCGATCCGCTCTACCCCTTCGGCTACGGCCTGAGCTACACGACCTTCGAGTATTCCGGTCTCACCGTCTCCGGCCGCGTCCCCGATGTGGAAGTAACCGTCAACGTGAAAAACACCGGCTCCCGCGACGGCGACGAGGTGGTCCAGCTGTATGTCGTGGACCCGCTTGCCTCCACCGTCCGGCCGCGGAAACAGCTCCGCGCCTTCGACCGCGTCTTCATCAAGGCCGGCGAAACTGTCCCCGTCACCCTGAAGCTCGGGGTCGATGCGTTCTCGCTCGTGAATGCCGCCGGCGACTCTGTCACCGAACGCGGCGACTTCATCCTCCAGGTGGGCGCCTCCTCCGAGGACATCCGCCTGAGTGAAACAATAACCTATTGATTATGAAAAATATACCGATACTCATCGCCCTGTTGCTCCCGGTCGTTTCCGTCGCCCAGAACCTGCCTTACTGGCAGGACGTGGACGTGACGAACGTGAACGCCGAAACCCGGCGCACGGAAGCCGTCTGGTTCACCAGCCGGGCCGGCGCGCTGTCCAAGAGTTTCCGCGAGAGCGAGAACTATGTGGACCTGAACGGAACATGGGATTTCAAGTACTTCGATGATTACCACGAGATGGAGAGATTTCTCGGCTCCGCTCGAAATGACAGAGGAGAAACTCGAAACGACAAAGCGGGTACTGACTGGGACCGGATCCATGTGCCGGGGAACTGGGAAGTGCAGGGATTCGGCGTACCCATCTACGTGAACCATCCGTACGAGTTCAGCCCGCGGGATCCGCAGCCGCCCACGCTGCCGGAGGTCTTCCCTGCCGCCATTTACCACCGGACTTTCACGGTGCCAGACGGCTGGAAGGGGCGGACGGTCTTCCTGAATCTCGCCGGTATCAAGTCCGGCACATACGTCTCGGTGAACGGCCATGAAATCGGCTACTCCGAGGACTCCAAGAGCCTCGCCCGGTTCGACATCACGACGGCCCTGAAGGAAGGAGACAACGAATTGACGCTCAAGGTATACCGCTTTTCCACCGGCTCGTACCTCGAGTGCCAGGATTTCTGGCGCATCAGCGGCATCGAGCGGGACGTGTACCTGTCCAGCGAGAAAACGCCCGCCCGTTTCGACTTCAGCGTCATTTCCACCCTGGACCCCACGCTTTCCAAGGGCGTCTTCCAGTTGAAAATGCGTTCGGAAGCCCGTGCCGACGTCTTCTATGAACTCCTCGACCCAAACGGCGAAACGGTCGCCGATGCCATCTACGACTTCACCGGGGAGTTGACGACGGTGGCTGACACCATTCCCGACGTGCGGAAATGGTCGGCCGAAACGCCGGAACTGTACACCCTCCTCCTGAAGGTCAACGGGGAATACACCCGCTTCCACGTGGGCTTCCGCCGCATCGAAATCGCCACTGTCAAGGATGGGGAACGCGACGTGAAGGCCCTGCTCGTGAACGGACAGCCCGTCAAGTTCAAGGGTGTGAACATGCACGAGCACAACCCCTACACGGGCCATTACCAGACCCGGGAGAACATCCTGCAGGACCTGAAACTGATGAAGATGGCCAATATCAACGCCATCCGGACCTGCCACTACCCGCAGCCGCGGGAGTTCTACGAGCTTTGCGACAGCCTCGGTTTCTATGTCTATGACGAGGCGAACATTGAGTCCCACGGCATGGGCTACAAGCTGGACCGGACCCTCGGCAACAACGCCGCCTGGCAGGCCAAACACCTGGACCGCGTCCTGAACATGTACCACCGCACGGCGAACTACCCGTGCGTGACCATCCTCTCTCTCGGCAACGAAGCCGGCAACGGCGTGAATTTCTACGAAGCCTACCGCGTGCTGAAAGCCCTGGAGAAAGACGGCCAGAACCGCCCCGTTTGCTACGAACGGGCAGAGAGGGAATGGAATACGGACATGCTCGTCCCGCAGTACCCCGACGCCGAGTGGTTCGCCCGCATGGGTGAGCGGGAATCCGGCCGGCCGGTCGTCCCGTCCGAGTATGCCCACGCGATGGGCAATTCCACCGGCTCCCTCGACCTCCAGTGGGAGCAGATCTATGCCCACACGCACCTGCAGGGCGGTTTTATCTGGGACTGGGTGGACCAGGGTCTCTACGACGCCGACAAGGGATGGACCTACGGCGGCGACTACGGCGTGGACGCACCCTCCGATGCGAACTTCCTGTGCAACGGGATTGTCAATCCGGACCGCAACCCGCACCCGGGCTACTATGAAGTCAAGCATGTCTACCAGGACATCGCCATCACCGGCGTCGCGCCGGAGGAAGGCCGGTACGCCATCCAAAACAGATTCTATTTCAAGGATTTGAGCGACTATGCCGTCCGCTGGCGGCTCGAACGGGACGGAAAGCCGGTGCAGAAGGGCAAGCTGACCTTCTCCACCCCGGCCCAGGATGCCGAAGAATTCACCGTGGATATCCCGAAACGGAAACTCCGCAAGCGCGGCGAATACCGGATCTTCTTCGAGACGGAAACCGCCCGCGCGCTGCCGCTGCTCGCCAAGGGCACCGTCGTCGCCGCGGACGAGGTCCTCGTGAAGGATACGGGCGCGCCGAAGGAATACAGGTCCCGCAGGACGGCGGAAGTGACGGAAAGCGAGACCGAAATCCGGCTGGAAGCCGGGAAGGGCGAGCTTGTCTTCGACAAAGCCCTCGGCATTGTCCGGAGCTATACCTTCCGGGGAAACAACCTGTTCGACCCGGACTTCGGCCTGCGTCCGAACTTCTGGCGCGGCCCTACCGATAACGACTACGGCAACAACCAGCCCTACCGGGCCTATGCCTGGAAAGAGGCCTCCCAGGCCTTCAAAGCCGAGGTGACGGTCGAGGAAGGGACCATTCACGCCACCTATGCCCTACCGGGCGGATGCTCTTTGGCGGTGGACTACACCCTCCTCTCCGGCGGCCTTCTGAAGATTGCAGCCGCCTTCCACGGCGCTGAGAAGAAACCCGTGGACATTCCCCGCATCGGCTTCCGCTTCCGCGTGAAGGACAATGACTTCCAGTACTTCGGCCGCGGCCCGGTGGAGAATTACGTCGACCGCAACACCGGCACTTTCAAGTCCATCTTCGCGGCCAAGGCCTCCGACGAGTTCTACCCGTATGTCCGGCCGCAGGAAACCGGCCACCACACGGAAACCGAGTGGCTGGCGACGAAGCCGTTGACGGTCGTAGCCGACGGTGCCTTCGAGTTCAGCGCCCTCCGTCACAGCGTCGAGGACCTGGACAGCGAGGAGTCCGGACAACCGTTCCAGTGGACCAACTTCGACACGCCGCCCGTCCACGACGAGGAAGAGGCCGCGAAGTACCACAAACGCCATCAGACCCACCTCTGTGACGTCCCCGACCGCGATTTCACCGAAATCTGCATCGACGGGGCCGCATCCGGCGTGGGCGGTTACGACAGCTGGGGATCGCGTCCCGAGCCCGCCCGCACCGTCTGGTCCAACGAGGACCGGAACTTCACCTTCACCCTCGTGCCCGCCCGGGCCCGGAAAACCGAAAAAGCCATCCGCTATGCGTATTAGACTCTCCCTGGCCGCCCTGCTCCTGGCCCTGCCGCTCGCCGCCCAGACCGAATATGTGAACCCCTTCATCGGCACGACCAACTTCGGGGCGTGCAACCCAGGTGCCGTGACGCCGAACGGGCTGATGAGCGTGACGCCGTTCAACGTGATGGGCTCCAGCCTCAACACCTGGGACAAGGACAGCCGGTGGTGGTCCACGCCGTACGTGGAAGAGAACAGCTATTTCACGGGCTATGCCCATGTAAACCTCTCCGGCGTCGGCTGCCCGGAGCTGGGTTCCGTCCTGACGATGCCCACCACGGGACCGTTGGAGGTCGATTATCACACTTATGGGAGCGAATACTCCGAGGAGAAGGCGACGCCCGGCTACTATTCCAACCGGCTTGCCAGCGGCATCCTGACGGAAGCCACCGCCACCACCCGGACCTCGCTGGAGCGTTATACCTTCCCGGCCGGGGCCGGCAACATCCTCGTGAACCTGGGCGAAGGCCTGACCAACGAGTCGGGCGCTACGGTCCGCCGGGTTTCAGACTGGGAGATCGAGGGGTCCAAGCTGATGGGCACGTTCTGCTACAACCGGAACGCCGTGTTCCCGATGTACTTCGTCCTGCGCGTGAGTAAGGCGCCGGACCGCTGCGGTTACTGGAAGAAGCAACGGCCGATGACGGCCGAGGCTGCCTGGGATGCCGATGCGGGCCGATACAAACTATACGAGACCTACGCCCGCGATCTTTCCGGCGACGACATCGGCTACTGGTTCCGCTACGAGAACCTGGCCGAGGGCGAACAGGTGATGCTGCAGGTAGGCGTCTCTTTCGTGAGCATCGACAATGCACGGGAGAACCTGGAGGCCGAACAGAAAGGGTTTGACTTTGCGACCGTGCAGGCCGAAGCAGCTAAGGCTTGGCAGAACCAACTTGGCCGCATCCGGGTGACGGGCGGCACGGATGAGCAGAAGACCATCTTCTACACCGCCCTGTACCATACGCTGATCCACCCGAACATCCTGGAGGATGTGAACGGGGAGTATCCGCTGATGGAGTTCGGCCATCCGGAGGCCGTGAACAGTGTCAAGGTCGCGACAGGCCGCAACGGGCAGGCGCAGCTCCGCCTGCGCGCCCGCGGCGTGGGCCGCGTCCCGGAGGGGCAGCACCGCTACACGGTGTTCTCCCTGTGGGACACTTGCCGGAACCTGCACCAGCTGCTGACGCTGCTCTATCCGGAGAAGCAGATCGACATGGCCCGGTCCGTGGTGAACATGTACCGCGAATGGGGCTGGATGCCCAAATGGGAGCTGTACAGCCGCGAGACCTTCACAATGGAGGGCGACCCGGTCATCCCGATGCTGACGGACACCTTCCTCAAGGGGCTGACGGACTTCGACATCGCTACGGCCTACGAGGCCTTCCTGAAGTCTGCCGACACGCCGGGCGCCCAGAACCGGATGCGGCCGGATGTGGACCCGTACATCGAGCGGGGGTACGTGCCGCTGGGGTGGTTCGCGCAGGATTTCTCCGGCGACAACTCCGTTTCCCACGCCCTGGAGTACTACATGGCCGATGCGGCGCTCGCCCGCCTGGCGACGGCCTTGGGGCATCCCGAGGATGCCGCCAAGTACCGCCAGCGCTCGCTGGGCTACAAGCACTACTGGTCCCCGGAATACGGATGCCTGCGGCCGTTGCGGAAGGACGGCACCTTCCTGGAGCCGTTCAACCCGCGCCAGGGCGAGAACTTCGAGCCCGTGCCGGGCTTCCACGAGGGAAGCGCCTGGAATTACACATTCTATGTGCCGCATGACGTGGACGGCCTCATCAAGCTCACAGGCGGCTCCAAAGCCTTTGTGAAGGCCCTGAACAAGGTATTCAACCAGGGCCTGTACGATCCCGCCAACGAGCCGGACATCGCCTATCCGTACCTGTACAGCCGCATCAAGGGCGAGCAGTGGCGCACCTGGAGCACGGTGCACGACCTCCTGGCCAAGCACTATCACAATGCGCCGAACGGAATCCCCGGCAATGACGACACCGGTACGATGTCAGCCTGGGCCGTGTTCTCAATGATGGGCTTCTATCCCGACTGCCCGGGTGACCCGTCCTACACGCTTACCCTGCCGGTCTTCGACCGCGTGGACATCGACCTGCCCGGCGGCAAGACCCTGACGGTGACGAAAGCCGCCGGCGCCAAGCCCGCCAAGGGCACCACGGCCCGTGTCGGGTCCAGGAAAGTCTCCGACTACCGCATTTCCCACGAAACCCTCGTGAACGCTGGCACCATCAAATGGCAATAGTCCTCTTCACCTTGATGGCGACGCGGGATCCGTCGGGAAGGAAGATGGGCACGAGGGGTTTGAGGACGATGCCTTCGCAGAGGTTGCCGTCGACAGGCGGGAGACCCAGCTCGCCCGGGATGGCGGTCGGGAAGACGTGCGGGTAGGCCAGGCAGTCGTCCAGGAGGCCGACAAAGCGGTTCCAGGCATAGAGGAGGCCCGCATCCGAGAAAAGCGCATTCGCCTCCATTACCGGCAGGAAGAAGCCACCGTCTTTCGTGAAAACATAGATATCAAAGGCATAGAAATCGTGTCCGGGGGCATACCAGATGCCTTTCTGCACGGGCCAGCCCACCGGATCCGGCGCCACGTCCGGATGCGGGTAATACCCGCCGAACAGCTCTCCATAGACTGCAACGGATGTCATCTCCGGATACGCCAGCCGGAGCCGGTTATAGATGTGATAGACGTGCCCGGAGTACCGCTCGAGGACCTGCTGATAGCCGAAAAAGGGCTCCAGCGGATCCAGGATGGCCATCCGCCGGGCCATCCGGACGTCCAGGTCGTCACACAGGAAGGAGACGTTCGCCCCGTCAACCTTCTCCTGCACGGCGAAGAGGGTTCCTATCTCCACATTTTCACGCACTTGCGCCATCCAAGCCGCATCTGCGGCATTCCCGATGGAAGGATAAGGTTTGAACTGAATCATAGTCGTTTTCTCTTTTTTGCAAAGTTCGGGAACGGAAAGAGAAAGGACGGTACGATTGCAAGCCTTGCAATGTCGGATTTCCTGCAAGGCTTGCAGACTTTTTTAAGGCGGGACCGCAAAAAATGCGTATCTTCGTATGATGATAGGCTGGGAAGCACAAATCTGGCTCCGGCATTGCCGGGAGGGCGGGATCCTGGAGGATCCGGCCGTGGATTACCTGGCGGAAAAAGTGGACGAAATGGATGCCGCCGCCCTGCTGGAAGCCATGGGCCTGATCCGGAAACGGCTCGCCGAAATCGAGGTGCTCGAGGGGACGGACGAAGGGGAAAGGATCCGCGTCACGAAAGACTACCGCATCCTCCTCCCGGACCGTTTCGACACGGAAATCCGCCTGCGGCCACTCGTGAAGACGGTGTTCCTGCTGTTTCTCCGCCATCCGGAAGGAATCCGGTTCGGGGACCTGCCGGCATACCGGAACGAACTCCTGGACCTGTACATGGGCATCACCCGGCGTCCCAGCGGACCGGAGCTGGAAGCGAGCATCAACCGGCTCATCGATCCCCGGGACAACTCGATCCACGAGAAGGCGGCGAACCTGGCGGCGGCCCTCTCGAAGTACTTTCCGCCGGAAAAGCTGCACGCCTATACCCTTACCGGCAAGGCAGGCGCCCCGAAACGCATCCGGCTGGACCGGACCTGGGTAGAATGGGAATAATGACACAAAACACAATATGAAACCACAGAAAGCACTAATCCTGACCCTCCTCGCGCTGGCCGCCTGCGCGCCCAAGCCGAAACAGGAGGAGAAAACCACAAAACTGTATACCGACCGTCCTCCCGTGGAGGAGCGCGCCTTCGTCTCCCCCTCCGTCGATGCGGCCACGGAGGCCATCGCGGCGCAAATCACCCATCCCAAGTTGCAGGAGATGTTCCGGAAATGCTTCCCGAACACCCTGGACACCACCGTCCACTACTTTGAGGACGAGGACGGCCGTCCCGACACATTCGTCTACACCGGCGACATCCCCGCGATGTGGCTCCGAGACTCCGGCGCACAGGTCTGGCCGTACGTGGAATATGCCAATGACGACGAGGCGCTGAAAAAGATGATCGCCGGCGTCATCAACCGCCAGTTCAAGTGCATCCTCATCGACCCGTACGCCAACGCCTTCAACGTGGAGCCCATCGGCCCGGCGGACAAGTCCGACCTGCCGGCGCCCGGCCCGTACGTGTTCGAGCGCAAATGGGAGATTGACTCGCACTGCTACCCGGTGCGCCTCGCCTACGCGTACTGGAAAAAGACCGGGGACACCTCCGTCTTCGGCGACCTCTGGATGGACACTGCCAAGACCATCCTCGCCACCTTCAAGGAGCAGCAGCGGAAAGAGGGACACGGCAGCTACTGGTTCCTCCGGAAGACCGACCGCCAGCTGGACACCAAGTGCGTGGTGGGCCGCGGCAATCCGGTGAAGCCCGTCGGCCTCATCGCGTCGGCTTTCCGTCCCTCCGACGACGCTACGACCTTCGAGTTCCTGGTGCCCTCCAATTTCATGGCTGTCACCACTTTGCGCAAAATGGCGGAGATTCTCACGACCGTCAGCGGCAAGCCGGAAATGGCCGCCGAATGCACCGCCCTCGCCGCCGAGGTGGAGCAGGCGCTGCAGCAATATGCCATCGTGGACCATCCCGAATTCGGGAAGGTCTATGCCTATGAGGTCGACGGCTTCGGCTCCCACCAGCTGATGGACGACGCCAACGTCCCCTCCCTCCTCGCCCTCGGTTATCTGGACCCGGAGCGGTACAACGACCCGGTCTACCTGAACACCCGGAAGTTCGTCTGGAGCGAGAATAATCCCTACTTCCACTGCGGAAAGGCCGGGGAAGGCATCGGCGGCCCGCACATCGGCATCGAGAATGTCTGGCCGATGTCCATTATGATGAAGGCCTTCACGGCGCAGGACGACGACGAAATCCGCGCCTGCCTCATCCAGCTCCTCCGCACGGACGCCGGCACCGGCTTCATGCACGAGTCCTTCAACAAGGACGATGCAAACGACTTCACCCGGCCCTGGTTCGCCTGGCAGAACACCCTCTTCGGCGAGCTCATCGTTAAACTCGTGAACGACGGAAAACTTGAACTCCTCAACAACCTGCCCCTATGAAAAAGACCCTGATCCTCCTGGCTTTCCTCGCCGCGGCCTGCACGGCCCCGGTCCGTGAAACCCTCGTCACCGACCCGGCGGACTACGTGTCCACCCTCGTGGGCACCCAGTCCGACTTCACCCTCTCCACGGGCAACACCTATCCCGCCATCGCCCTCCCCTGGGGCATGAACTTCTGGACCCCGCAGACTGGGAAGAACGGAGACGGATGGGCCTATACCTATGACGCCCACCACATCCGCGGCTTCAAGCAGACGCACCAGCCCTCGCCGTGGATCAACGACTACGCGGCCTTCTCGCTGATGCCGGTGCGCGATGCCTCCAAGCCGCAGGAGAAGGAGCGGGAAAGCATCTTCTCCCACCTGAGCGAGGTCGCAAAGCCTTATTATTACAGCGTTTACCTTGCCGACCACGACATCAAGACGGAAATCACCCCGACCGAACGGGCGGCGATCATGCGGTTCACCTTCCCGGACAGCGAGACTTCCGGCGTGGTCATCGACGCCTATGCAGGCGGTTCCTACGTGAAGGTCCTGGATGACAAGCGCACGGTCGTGGGCTACTGCACCAACAACCACGGCGGCGTGGAAGGCGATTTCAAGAACTGGTTCACCGTCCTGTTCGACAAGGACATCGTCTCCTTCGACATCTACAACGGCGAAGCGCTGGAGTATCCGGAGGACCGTCCGCGCGAGCACGCGATGGCGGTCGTGAAGTTCGCGACCAAGCGTGGCGAGCAGGTCAACGCCCGCGTGGCCTCCTCCTTCATCTCCCTGGAACAGGCCAACCGCAATCTCCGCGAAGTGGAAGGCGCTTCCTTCGAGGAGGTCTGCACGGAAGCGAAAGCCCGCTGGAACGAGATCCTGGGCCGTATCGCCGTCGGCGGCGGAACCGAGGACCAGTACCGCACCTTCTACTCCTGCCTGTACCGCGCCGTCCTCTTCCCGCGGAAACTCTATGAAATCGACGCGGACGGACAGCCCGTCCATTACAGCCCCTTCAACGGGAAGGTCGAGAAAGGCTACCTGTACACCGATTCCGGTTTCTGGGACACCTTCCGCGCCCTGTTCCCGCTGCTGAACCTCGTCTATCCCGACGTCAATGCGGAAATCCAGTCCGGCTACGCCAACGTCGCCCGCGAGAACGAATTCCTGCCCGAATGGGCCTCTCCGGGCCACCGCGGCTGCATGGTAGGCAACAATTCCGCTTCGGTCGTGGCCGATGCCGTCGTGAAGGGCGTGAACAAAGAAGGCCTGCAAGAACTCTACGACTGCATCCAGTACGGCACGGAGCACGTGCATCCCACCGTCAGCTCCACCGGCCGCCTGGGCCACGAGTATTACAACACGCTGGGCTATGTCCCTTGCGACGTGGGCATCAACGAAAGCGCCGCCCGTACCCTGGAGTATGCCTATGACGACTGGTGCATCCTCCAACTTGCGAAAATCCTGGGCCGCCCGCAGGCGGAACTGGACAAGTGGGCCGCCCGCGCGAACAACTGGAAGAACGTGTACAGCGCGGAGGACCGCCTGATGCGCGGCCGCAACGCCGACGGCACCTTCCAGGCCGATTTCAGTCCCTACCGCTGGGGCGGTCCCTTCACCGAGGGCAACTCCTGGCACTACACCTGGTCCGTCTTCCACGACGTCCAGGGCTTGGTCGACGCCATGGGCGGCGAGGAGTCCTTCACCGCGATGCTGGATTCCGTCTTCGTGGTCCCGCCCATCTATGACGACGCTTACTACGGCTTCCGCATCCACGAGATCGCGGAGATGCAGGTGGCCGACATGGGCAATTACGCCCACGGCAACCAGCCCGCGCAGCACATGCTGTACCTGTACGACTGGGCCGGACAGCCCTGGAAGGGCCAGCTGCACATCCGCGAGACGATGGACCGCCTGTACCGCGCCACACCGGACGGCTACTGCGGGGACGAGGACAACGGCCAGACCTCGGCCTGGTACATCTTCTCCGCCCTGGGCTTCTATCCGGTGTGCCCCGCAAGCACGCAGTACGCGCTGGGAACGCCGCTGTTCAAGCAGGCGGTCGTGACGCGCCCGGACGGGACGAAGTTCACCATCGACGCCCCCGAAAACAGCGACGAGGCCTTCTACGTGCAGTCCCTGAAGCTCAACGGCAAGGACTGGACGCACAACTATGTGGAATACGGCGACCTGGTGAAGGGCGCCTCGCTGCAGTTCGGCATGGGCACGGAGCCTGCCACGGACCGCGGCACGAAGAAAGAAGATAAACCTTACTCTTTCAGTCAAGAATAAACTATGAAAATCATTGGAAATCCCCTCCCGGGCATGCCCTGGGAAGAAAGGCCGGCAGGATGCAAGGATGTCCTGTGGCGGTATAGCAAGAACCCCGTGATTCCGAGAGACCTGCTCCCGGACAGCAACAGCATTTTCAACAGCGCGGTAGTCCCGTTCAAGGGCGGGTTCGCCGGCGTGTTCCGCTGCGACGACAAGAACCGCCGGATGACGCTCCATGTGGGTTTCTCCAAGGACGGCATCCAATGGGACATCAAGCCGGAGACGATCAAATTCTCCTGCGACATCCCCGAGGTGGCGGAGTGGGTCTATGGCTATGACCCGCGCGTCGTCAAGATTGAGAACCGCTATTATGTGACCTGGTGCAACGGGTACCATGGACCTACCATCGGCGTGGCCTGGACCGACGATTTCGAGACCTTCCACCAGGTGGAGAACGCCTTCCTGCCGTACAACCGCAACGGCGTGATGTTCCCGAAGAAGTTCAACGGACGCTTCGCGATGCTATCCCGGCCCTCCGACACGGGCCATACGGCTTTCGGCGATATCTTCTACAGCGAATCCCCCGACCTGGAGTTCTGGGGACACCATCGGCACGTGATGGCGCCGGCCCCCTTCGAGGTGAGCGCCTGGCAGTGCATGAAGATCGGCGCAGGTCCCGTGCCCATCGAGACCTCTGAAGGCTGGCTCCTCCTCTATCACGGAGTCCTCCGCTCCTGCAACGGCTATGTCTATGCGTTCGGCAGCGCCCTGCTGGACCTTGACGAGCCCTGGAAGGTCCTCGCCCGCAGCGGCCAGTACCTGATCAGCCCGCGCGAGTACTATGAACTCGTTGGCGACGTGCCCAGCGTCACCTTCCCTTGCGCCGCCCTGCACGACCCGGAGACCGGCCGCATCGCCGTCTACTACGGCTGCGCCGACACCGTCACCGGCCTCGCCTTCGGCTATATCCCCGAGATCGTCGAGCTCACCAAGCGGACGAACATCCTCTAGATTCCTTCGCTTCGCTCGGAATGACAATCACGCTGATTCTTGCGCTGGCCCTCCAGGCACTGCCCCTCCCCCGGATGGTGGACATCCCGGCAGGGGCGTTCTGGATGGGGACGGACCATCCGCCCATGGAAGACTGGGACGAGGCGCCGCGGCGGGAGGTGACGGTCGATGCGTTCCGGATGAGCGCGACGGAAATCACCAACGCGCAGTACGAGGCGTTCGACCCGACGCACAAGCGAGGCGAGCAAGGCTTCTCCATGGGAGATGACGAGGCGGTAATCATGGTGTCGTGGGACGATGCCATGGCCTACTGCCGATGGCTTTCCGAGCAGACCGGTAAACACTACCGTCTTCCCACCGAGGAGGAATGGGAGTACGCCTGCCGGGCGGGAACCACGACCGCCTACAACACGGACGACACGTTCCCGGAAAGCCAGTGGAAGGTGCAGAAGAACACCCGTGACAAGGAGCACGTCTCCCTGCAAGTGGCTCAGTTCGAGCCCAATGCGTGGGGATTGTATGACATGCACGGGAATGTGGAGGAGTGGTGCTTTGATTATTATGGCAACACTGAATTCCGCGTCGTCCGCGGGGGTAGCCACAACACTCCTGTGCGGTATCTCCGGAGCGCCAACCGGTCTGGATCCGTGCAGGCCGACCGCTCCGTCCTGCTGGGATTCCGGGTGGTGGAAAGTGATCAGGGTCCCGATGTCATTGGAGGGCCCCTGCTCAGCGACGGAAGAACCCGGGGAAAATGGGGTCATCCCGTCCATGAACCTGTTTTCATGGAGCCGCTTCCCTATGTCATCGAGCCGGAAGATCCCCTCACCCCTTTCTATGCCCATAACCACCAGCCGGCCGTCACGTGGGTGCCTGGCGGAGAGCTGCTGGCCATCTGGTTTTCGACCGACGCCGAGGCCGGGCGCGAGATGGTGGTGCTGCAATCCTCCTTCAAGGACGGGAAATGGTCCCCGGCCAGGCTGTTCAGCAAAGTCCCCGACCGGAACATGACCGGAAGCGCCTTGCTGACACGCGTCGTCGGAAGAAAGCATGAAATCCTCCATTTCCAGGGAGTCGGCGATGCCGGCGAATGGAAGGACCTGGCCCTGGCGATGCGAAGAAGACTTTCCGTCCATGAACACGGTTCCTGGACGTGGACGGATTTGAGATACATCGAACCCGAACACCGCGTCCGTCACCAGGTCATCGCCGGGCCCATCGTCACGAAGGACGGGCGCATCCTGCTGTGCTGCGACGCCGGACCGGACGGGGAGGCGGGAACTTCGCTCCATGTCTCCAAAGACGGCGGCAAGACCTGGGAGGACACCGGCAGCACCATCGCCGGCATCCACGCGGGCATCGTGGAGCGCAAGGACGGCTCCCTGATGGCCTTCGGGCGGGGCAATGCCATCGACGGCCACATGCCCTGCAGCATTTCCTATGACGGCGGGTACACATGGACCTATTCCGCCACGGAGTTTCCGCCCATCGGCAGCGGCCAGCGGCTGGTTCTCAAGCGGTTGCAGGAAGGGCCGATCATGCTGTGCTCCTTCGGCGAGAACGGCCTGTTCGTGGCCCTGAGTTATGACGAAGGCGCCACCTGGCCCGTGAAGAAACTCCTCACCGACGGCAAGACGCGCGTCCTGGACGGCGGCGCCTGGACCGGAACCTTCACCATGGACGCCACCCACGCCGAACCCAAGGGCTACCTGGCCTGCACCCAGTCCCCCGACGGGATGATCCACCTCCTTTCCAGCCGCGTCCACTACCGCTTCAACCTCCGCTGGATTGAAAAATGACAAATAATCCGTATCTTTACAAGATAAACCACATTGAAATGAAATTCCGCACTATTCTCCTTGTCGCTTCGGCCGTTTTCCTGGCCGCCTGCGGCACTGAACCTGCCACCGAAGACTATGCCGCCTATGTGAACCCGAAAATCGGAACGGGTGGCCACGGGCACGTATTCGTGGGCGCCAACGTGCCCTTCGGACTGGTCCAGCTCGGTCCGACCAGCATCCCGCAGAGTTGGGACTGGTGCTCCGGCTACCATGACAGCGACCGCACCGTTATCGGCTTCAGCCATACGCACCTCAGCGGCACCGGCATCGGCGACCTATTCGACATCACGGTGATGCCGACGACCGGCCCTACCACGCCCGCCCGCGGCACGGAGAACGACCCGCAGTCCGGCGCCTGGTCCTACGCAGACCGCACCAAGGAAATCTGCGAGCCCGGCTACTACAGCGTCCCCCTGGAGCGCTACGGCATCACGGCGGAAATGACCGCGACCACCCGCGTGGGCTTCCACCGCTACACTTTCCCGGCCACGGACAACGCGAACCTGGTCTTCGACCTGGAGAACGGCGGCTGCTGGGATGACGTCACCGACGCCGGCTTCGAGGTCGTCAAGGACGACGCCGGCCACGTGAAAGCCCTCGGCGGATACCGCTTCTCGACGGGATGGGCCAAGAACCAGAAGATTTTCTTCTGGGCCGAATTCTCCCGGCCTTCCGTGGAATTCTCCGTCGCGGAGAACCCGAACAACGACAGCGAGCGCGGACGCACCCGCAAGCCCATCTACGGTTACTACAACCTGGGCAAGGTCGAGGAAGGAACGCAGGTGCTCCTGAAGGTCGCCCTCTCCCCCGTTTCCATCGAGGGCGCCAAGGCCAACATGGCCGCTGAACTCCCCGGCTGGGACTTCGAGGCCACGAAAGCCGCCGCGCGCCAGGCGTGGAACGAGGAACTGGGCCGCGTCGCCGTCACTTGCCCGGATGCCGACACCAAGACCGTCTTCTACACCGCGATGTACCACACGATGGTCGCTCCGTCCGTCTTCGACGACGTGGACGGCCAGTACCGCGGCTCCGACGACGTCGTCCGCAAGGGCAACTTCCGGAACTACACCACCTTCTCCCTCTGGGACACCTACCGCGCCCAGATGCCGCTGATGACCCTCATCCACGCAGACCGCTGCAACGACATCACCGCCACCTTCTACCACATCTTCGAGGAGCAGGGCGACCTGCCGGTATGGCACCTGATGGGCAACGAGACGGACTGCATGGTGGGCAACCCGGGCCTCATCGCCTTCGCTGACAACATCGTCAAGGGCTTCCAGGCCGGCCTCACCAAGGAGCAGATGATCACCGCCATGACCAAGACCGCCACCACGCCTGACCGTGGTCAGGACCTGCGGATGGAATATGGCTACATCCCGGCCGACCTGTACCGGGAATCCGTCGCTAACGACATGGAATACGCCGTTGCGGACGGCGCCCTGGCGAATGCCGCCGAGTTCCTCGGCGACAAGGCCACGGCCGTCGTCTACCGCGACCGCAGCCACTCCTACCGCCATTTCTGGGATCCGGACCTGCAGTTCATGCGCGGCCGCAAGGTCGACGGCACCTTCACCGAGCCCTTCGACCCGATCTACTCCCGCCACGAGACCTCCGACTACACCGAGGGAACCGGCTGGCAGTACATCTGGCTCGTTCCGCAGGATGTCCAGGGCCTCCAGGACCTGTTCGGTTCCCGTGAGGCGATGCTCGCGAAGCTGGACGGCCTCTTCGAGGCGCCGGACCATGTGGAAGGCGAGAACGCCTCTCCGGACATTTCCGGCCTCATCGGCCAGTACGCCCACGGCAACGAGCCCGGGCACCACACCATCTACCTGTATTCCATGCTGGGCGAGCCCGACAAGGCCGCGGACCGGCTCCGTCAGGTGTACAAGGAAATGTACTTCAACGACGTGGAAGGCCTCGCCGGCAACGAGGACGTGGGCCAGATGAGCGCCTGGTACGTCCTTTCCAGCTTCGGATTCTACCAGGTGGAACCGGCCTGCCCGCGTTTCTGGTTCGGCGCCCCGAACCTGGAGAAGGCGGTCCTGAAGGTCGCCGGCGGCACCTTCACCATCACCGCCAAGGACCTCTCCGACGAGAAGCCCTACATCCGCGGCATCAAGCTGAACGGCCAGCCCTACGACCTCCCGTACATCGAGTACAAGGACATCGTCAAGGGCGGAACACTTGAATTCACAATGGGTAAATAATATGGGAAACTACACCAACGATTCCAGGATCGTCCTTACCCTGGACGCCGGCGGCACCAACATGGTGTTCGGCGCAATGAAGGGCGAAGAGTACGTGGGCGAGCCGATCACGCTGCCTGCCAATGCCAATGACCTGGACCTGTGCCTGAAGACGATGGTCGTCGGGTTCGAGTCCGTGATGAACTCCCTCGGCGGCGAAAAGCCCGTCGCCATCAGCTTCGCCTTCCCCGGCCCGGCCGACTATCCAAACGGGATTATCGGCGGTTACCTGCCGAATTTCCCGTCCTTCCGTGACGGTGTCGCCCTCGGACCGTTCCTCGAGGAGAAGTTCGGCGTACCCGTGTTTATCAACAACGACGGCGACCTGTACGCCTACGGCGAGGCCCTCGGCGGCGTCCTGCCGCAGGTCAACGGAAAACTGGAGTACCTAGGCAGCACCAAGCGCTACCACAACCTCATCGGCTACACCTTCGGCACGGGCTTCGGCATCGGCTGCGTCATCAACGGCCAGCTGAACCGCGGCGACAACTCCTGCGTGGAGACCTACTGCCTCCCGCACAGCCGTATCCAGGACGTCATCGTGGAAGACGGCGTCGCCGTCCGCGCCGTCAAGCGCGTCTACGCCGAACGTTCCGGCATCAACGATCCCTCCCTCAGCCCGAAGGACATCTACGAGATCGCCGAGGGCACGCGTCCCGGTAATCCGGAAGCCGCACAGGCCGCTTTCGCCGAGATGGGCACCGTCGCGGGCAACGCAATGGCCATCGCGGCCCAGCTGATGGACGGTCTGATCGTCATCGGCGGCGGTATCACCGCTTCCAAGAAATACTTCATGCCGGCCCTGCTGGACGCCCTCCGCGGCACGGTCCGCACCCTGTCCGGCGACACCCTCGCCAAGTTGCAGATGAAGGTTTACAACCTGGACGACGAGGCCGAATTCGAAGCCTTCGCCAAGGGCAGCGCCCGCGAGCTGAAGGTGTACGGCACCGACAAGACCGTCACCTACGACCCGCAGAAGCGCATCGGCGTGATGATCTCCAAGATCGGCGCCTCCAAAGCCATTTCCGTCGGCGCGTATGACTTCGCGCTGGCCCAATTAGACGCCAAATAGCCTATGTATCCGCTGAAATTCGAACCCATCTTCAAGACCATCGTCTGGGGCGGCGAGAAGATCGCCCCCTACAAGGGCGTGGAAACCGAGCAGGAGCACATCGGCGAAAGCTGGGAGCTGTCCGGCGTGAAAGGGAATGAATCCGTGGTCGCGAACGGCGCCCTCAAGGGCCGTACCATCGCGGATCTCGTGAAGGAATACAAGGGCCGTCTTGTGGGCGAGCATGTCTATGCCAACACCGGCGACGAATTCCCGTTGCTGATCAAGTTCATCGACGCCCTCTCCGACCTGTCCGTGCAGGTCCATCCGAACGATGCGCTGGCCGCCGTGCGGCACAACGGTTCCAAAGGCAAGACCGAAATGTGGTATGTGGTCGATGCGGAGCCGGGCGCGCACCTGCTCGCCGGCATGACCGAGGAAATCACACCCGAAGAATATGAAAAGCGCGTCGCCGACGGCACCATCACCGAGGTCCTGGCCCGTCATGACGTGCATCCCGGCGATGTGTTCTTCCTCCCGGCCGGGCGCATCCACGCGATCTGCGGCGGCTGCTTCATCGCCGAGATCCAGCAGACCTCTGACATCACTTACCGGATCTACGACTACGGCCGGCTGGGCCTGGACGGCAAGCCCCGTCAGCTCCACACGGAGCTCGCGAAGGACGCCATCGACTACAAGGTGTATCCGGAGTACCGGACGGCCTACACGCCCGTCAAAGATGCGGAAACCGAGCTGGTATCCTGCAAGTACTTCACCACCAGCCTCTACGAGATGGACGAAGCTGTGACGAAAAACCTGGAGGATGTCGACTCCTTCCTTGTGGTGATGTGTCTCGCCGGCGGCGGCACCCTCACGGACGCCGAGCCCGTCTATGACGCCGAAGGCCGCCGCGGCCCCACCAAGGGCCATATCATCGACCTCCGGCAGGGCGAGACGGTCCTCATCCCCGCCTCCTCCACCGGCATCACCTTCAAGCCTGCCGATGGCGGTATGAAGGTGATTACCAGTTATATCAAATAACTGATTGACAGCCTATTAAATATCGAGAGGTGCACCAGCCGGTGCACCTCTCGAACGTTAAAGAACAATCAGTCAGCGATTTACTCCAAGCCGCGGGAGCGGAGGAGTGCCGCCGGATCGGGATCGGCGCCGCGGAACTGACGGAACAGGGTCATCGGCTCTTCGGAACCGCCCTTCTCCAGGAAGGTCTGGCGGAAGGCCTTCGCCGTGGCGGGGTTGAAGACGCCGTCGGCCACGAACTTCTCCCAGGCGTCCACGTCCAGGACCTCGGACCACAGGTAGCTGTAGTAGCCGGCGCTGTAGCCGCTGTTGAAGATGTGGTTGAAGTAGGTCGTGCGGTAGCGCGGGATAATCTCGTCGATGAGGCCCATCTCGCCGCAGACCTTCGTCTCGAAGTCGCGGATGGACTGGGCGTCGGTGAACTCCGCGAGGTCCTCGGCCGTCAGTTCATGCCACTTCATGTCCAGGATGGACGCGGCGCAGAGTTCGCCCGTCGTGAAGCCCTGGTTGAACTTCAGCGATTTGCCGATCTTCTCCACGAGTTCCGCCGGGATGGGCTCGCCGGTGCGGTAATCCTTCGCATAGACGGCGAGGATCTCCGGGACGAAGGCCCAGTTCTCGTTGAACTGGGAGAACATCTCCACGAAGTCGCGGGTCACGGCGGTACCGGACACTTCCTCGTAACGGCACTTCGTCAGGAAGCCGTGCAGGGCGTGGCCGAACTCGTGGAAGGCGGTCTGGACATTGTCAATGGATAGCATCGACGGCGCGTCCTCCGTGGCGGGCGGGAAGTTGCAGACGTTCACGATGATCGGGCGGACATCCTTGCCGTCCTTGACATACTGCTCGCGGAAGTTGTTCATCCAGGCGCCGCCCCGCTTGGTGTCGCGGGAGAACCAGTCCTGGTAGAAGATGCCGAGGAGGGAACCATCGGCGTCCGTGAGTTTGTAAGCCTTCGTCACGTCATTGTAGACCTCCACCTCGGGCGCGGGCTCGATGTGGATGCCATAGACCTTTTCCGCGGCGGCGAAAACGCCTTTCGACACACTGTCCGCCGTGAAGTACGGGCCGGTGACGGATTCGTCCAGGTCATACTTCAGGGCGCGGACCTTCTCCGCATAGTAGAACCAGTCCCAAGGCTCGATCTTGTGGCCGGCGACGGCCTCCATGTCGGCAATCTCCTCCTTGGCCTTGCGCATCGACGCGTCCATGATGGGCTGCAGGAAGGCATCCACCGTCTCCGGGTTGCCGGCCATCTTGTCGGCGAGGAGATACTCGGCGGAAGTCTTGTAACCCAGCAGGTTCGCCTTCTCCGTCCGGAGTTTCATAATCTCCAGGACGATGGCGTTGTTGTCGTGCTCGTCGCCGTGGTTGCCGCGGCTGGAATAGGCCTTGAAGGCCTTCTCGCGGAGCGCGCGGTCCTCACAGGTGGCCATGAAAGTCGGATAGGCCGACACGGTCACGCCGATAGCATCCCGGAAGGCGTTGTTCTCTGCCAGGAGGTTCTGGCCGAATTTCTGGCTGAGGACGGCAAGGCGGCTGTTGATCTCCGCGAAGCGGGCCTTCTTCTCCGCGTCCAGGCTGACGCCGTTGCGGACGAAGCGGTCATAAAGTTTCTTGGTGACCATCTGCTGCTCGCGGTCCAGGCCGTCCATGTTCTCGTACACGGCCTTCACCCGGGCGAAGAACTTTTCGTCCATGAAGATGGCGTCGGAGGCCTCCGTGATAATCGGGGTCACCTCCTCCTCGATCTGCTGGATCGTGGGGGTGGAGTCCGATTCCGAGAGGTTGAAGAAGACGCCGGACACCTTGGACAGCAAGTCGCCTGAAAGCTCGTAGGCCGCGATCGTGTTCTCGAACGTGGGAGCGTCCGGATTCTCGACGATCGCGCGGATTTCGGCCTTCTGGGCCTCAATACCGGCCAGGAAGGCGGGCATGTAGTCTGCTTCCGAAATCTGGCTGAACGGAGCATTGCCATACGGCGTGTTCCAATCTTCACTGAAAATCTTTCCGGCCTTCGGGCCGCAGGCGGTCATCGTCAATGCCATCGCTGCAAATAACAGGATTCTTCGGGTCATTATTTCTGGATCTTTACGCTGTTTTCATCGACCAGGGCCAGCTGCGCGGCCCCGTTGTACACGGTCAGGATACCCGTGGCGGAGCAGAGCGCGCAATCATCCTTCCCCTTGGGATCGCCGAGGATGTCCGGGTCGATCTCCGTGTCCGCGAACTTCGCGAAGCCGCTGGTGCGGATCTGGACCGCCTGGCCGTGCGGCATGTGGAAGTAGTGACTGGTGGTGATGGCCGTCGCGTTCTCGCGGATGGTCTGTTTCACCGTCAGGCCCGTCTTCTCGTCGAAGATATCGTCCATCGACTTGTCCGAGCTGGTGCAGCGGTCGAAGTGGCCGCCGTCCAGGTACTCCAGGAACTTGTTCTTGGACATGGCCCAGGTGGTCACACCGAATGTTTCGGTGGAGCAGAAGACGCGGTTGGTGGAAGCCTTCTTGTCCTTGTACGGATCGATGTAGATGAGGATGAAGATACGCTTGTACGCCTCGGTATTGTACTCGGGCTGGGCGCCGTACTGCAGGTCTTCCAAGGTCACCAGCTGGCCCCAGAGGTGGTTGGTGTACCCCTCCTTGAGGGCGGCCGCCAGTTCATCTTCCGTAACCCGGCGCGGAGGGACGGGATCGCCCCAGGCGCCGCGGATGACGTGGGCGTCGATCAGGTAGCGGTTGTCCAGGTAGGAGGTCTCGTACTCGCCGGTCGGGTCCTCGATGCCCAGCTGGGGCATGCCGTTGTACTGGCCGATGGTGAGACCGCTGCACTTGACATAGACCGTCTGGCCCAGCTTGTAGTCGCTGTACAGGGAGGAGAGGCCGATCTTGACACTAATCACGCCGGTCTCGTCCTGGATATACAGTTCCCGGTAGATATTGCCGGAGTGGTCATCGGAGATGACCTTGCCGGCAATGACCATGTCGTCGTCCTGGATCTTCAGGACGCCGTGTTTGGCATACAGTTCCTTGAGGTCCGCAATGGTGGACGTCACTTCCAGTTCCGCGGCCTCATACATATACACGTCGCCGTACTCGCCGGTGAACACCGGCTCCCACTCCTCGCAAGCGGCGAGGGCGAGGGTTGCCGCAGCAACAATCAGAATACGCTTTCTCATGGCCTAGAATCGGAAATAGATGTTCAACATGTAATTGAAACCGCTCATGTAGAAGTACTTGGAGTCGAAACGGTAGAACATTTCCTTCGCCACGGTGTTCTTCACGATGCGGGTCTGCTCGTAACCGCCGGTCTTCACCCAGGTGTTGTTCAGCAGGTTCTTCGCGTTCAGGGAGAAACCCAGCTGGTACGTCCGCTGGATGTACCAAGACTTGCCCACGGAGAAGTTCAGCAGCCACGCCGGGTTGAACTTTTCCTGTTCGCACATGTACGAGACTTCGAACGGCGTGACCTCGCGGTCGGGGCCGGCCGTCGCGTAGTCCGTGCGGTAGAGCGGGTTCATCGACAGGTAGGAATGACCGAAGTAGTCGATGTCGGCGTCCACGAACCAGTAGTTCCAGTTCCAGTTCAGGCCGAGGCTCACGGCGAGCTGCGGGGTGGACTCCACATAGTGGCGGACGATCGTGCCGTCCACGTCGGGATGGCTCTTCCAGTACGGGACCACGACGCCATAGGTGCCTTCCACGATGGAGGCGTTGTTGTCGATGGTCTGGTACATCTTCGGGTTGGAGGTGTAGTAGTACTCGCCGTAGGCGATCACGCCCTGGAGGGCGAGGTTCGGGATATCCGTGGGAATCTTCCAGCCCATCTCCATGCCCACATGCCGCTCGTCGATGCCGGTCAGCGCGAAGTTGGTGAAGGAGTTCTGGCCGTCGTCGTAGAAGCTCATCACCTTGGCCTGGTCCATGATGTCGGTGTAGTAACCCGTGATCCGGAAGTTGTAGCCGTTGGAGGACACCTGGTAATTGATGTCACCGGTGAGGGTCTTGACGGTCGTCAGTTCCGGAGCCAGCTGGTTGCGCGTACGCGGGGACATGAACGACTGGCTGAAGGTCGGCGCGTCGTTGAAGTAGCCCGCATTGGCGTAGAACCGGTGGCCGCCGGGGAGAACGTAGTTGAGGTTCACCTTGCCGGCATAGGTCAGGAACTTCGCCACCTTGGACTTGCCGTAGGACGTAATCGGGTCGCCGTTCTCGTCATAGGTGGTCACTTCCCGTCCGTCGATGTAGATCGGCTTCCCTTCGTTGTCCACGCCCGGGAACAGACCCTTGCGGTTCAGGCCCTGCCGCCAGAAAGCGGTCTGGCCGACGCGGCCGCCGAGCGCCATCTCAAAGTTGCCGACGTTCAGTTTGCCGGACAACCAGCCGTTCCACTTGCGGACGTTCGCATAGTAGTCGTAACCGTACTTGTCGCCGACGCGGATCTTCTGCACCTTGCCGTTGGCCAGCCAGTAATCCAGGTCGTTCTGGGTCATGTAGGGGAAGGCCGCGTAGTCACGCTCGGCGAAGGAGTCCATGTTGTAGAAGTACTCACCGCCGAGGAGGTCGTCCATCTTCTGGTAGTACTCGGTCCGGTTGACCTTCGCATCGGCGCCGCCGGTGAGGGTGAAGATCCGGGACGGACGCCACTTGAAGTTGAAGGCGAAGTTCAGGTCCTGCTGGTCCACGCGGCGTTCCTGCAGCGCGTACTTGGAGCGGCGTTCGCCGTCCTCGACGTTCAACTTGTTCACAGCATACAGGCGGTCCCAGTTGATGTGGGCGTACTGCGGAATGTCGTTCCGCCAGACCTCCTCGGCCCAGGCGGCCTTCATCCCGTTCATCCGGTTGTAGTCGTCGTCCTCCATGAAGTAGTAGCTCGGAAGGTTCCGGTAGTAGTCCGGACGCGGATCCTGGGCGTCATACCAGTCGAGGGCGGTGTAGCCGTTCTTGCCGAAGCGGTACAGGACCGTCGCGGCGGCGTTGAACTTGTGACCCGGGGTGAAGTCATACTTGAGGATGGCGATGGGCTCGTGCGTCTTGCGGACGCGGGCGTTGCGCACCTTGCCGTTCTGGTAGCCCCAGTTGGAGTTGTACATGTTGTCGCCCATGAGGTCGTACACCTCCTGGGTGGACGAGTTCGCGGCACCGCGCTGGCCGGGCGTGCCCATGAAGACAAGGCCGAGCTTGTGCGCATCGTTGAACTGTTTCTCAATGGCGCCGTAGTAGGCGAAGGAACGGTAGTACACGCCCTTCACCCAGTCGTTGCCGCCCAGGCGGGCCGACACGTTGAACGCGTAGGACCAGCCGTCGTCCCGGGGGCCGGAGGCGTAGGTCATCATCAGGCGCAGCCGGTACAGCTGGCTGTTGGTGAGCACGCTCCCCCGCCATCCCTTGCGGACGGACAGGGCGTTGACAGGCAGGTTCGTCAGGCCGTTGTAGCCGCCGATGCCGTAGTCGGAAATCTCGGCGCCGTTGACGGTGTACTTCGTGCGGGTGGCCTCATTGAGGCCGCTCCAGAGCGAGAACGGGGAATACCCGGTGATGGCGTCGTTCATCTTGACGCCGGCCAGGTACACGTCCTGCGACTCGGAGGAGTAACCACGCACGCGGTAACGGACGGAACTGAAGTTGTAGCCTGCCACATTGTTGAACACGTCGTTCTGGCCGAACAGGACCGTCGGGCTGTCGCCGTAACCGGTGTCGTCCATGTCGAACTCCACGAGGTTGTCCACGTCCACCTCGCTGACGACCGCGCCGCGGGTCAGGGAGAGGTTGAACATGTTCTTGACATATCCGTCGTTGACGGTGACGTTGACACGCGTCTCCAGGTAGTCCGGAGCCTGGATCACCAGGTCGTAAATGCCGTTGTCCAGGTCTTCGATGAGGAAGCGGCCGTCGTCGCCGGAAGTCACCGTGGCCACTTCGGCCGTACCCTGGTACAGCACGAGGACCGCGCCGGGGACCGGGGACCGGTCGGCGCGGCTGACGACCGTGCCGCGCACGCCTCCCGTGAACGTCTGGGCGGAAAGGCCCAGCGCCAGGAGGAGCGCGACGGTCGCCAAGGTTAGTTTCTTGATCATATCCGGTTACTTGTTACTTACTACAATATAGGTCGGGAAGTGGTCGCTGAAGCCGCCCACGAAGGCGCCGTTCGAGAAGGTGCGCAGCGGCTGGCCGGCATACTGGCCTTCCTGCTGGACCATGAACGGCGGGTTGAAGATGCGCGCGTAGTACTTCTTCTTCACGATCGGCTGGATCTTGAGCGTGCCCTTCGGCGCGTTCAGGAGGGCTTCATTCACCACGAGGATGTCGTAGATGTTGTTTCCGCCACGATAGTACAGGGAGCTGTACCCGGCCTTGAGCATGGACACGAACGGGGAGAAGAAGTCCATCGACCCTACCTCCTCCGGCTTCTCCCGGCCGTGCATCCACACGGCCATGCTGTCGTCGGTAGGGTTGTCGTTCATGTCGCCCATGGCCACGATCTTGATGCCGGGATATTCCTGCATCAGACGGACGCTCTCCTCGTACATCATCTGGCCGCCGCGGGAGCGGAGGGCGCCGCTCTTCTCGCCCAGGCGGGAAGGCAGGTGCGCCACGAAGAAGGCGAACATTTCGCCGCCCAGCAGGCCGCGGACCATCAGGAGGTCACGGGTGCGGAAGGCGTCCTTTTCCTCCTGGGTCATCCCGAAGTCGAGGGTGCTGTCGAAGTTGAAGGGAATGGATTTGGACTCCAGCACGGTGAAGAGTTCCGGCCGGTACAGCAGGCCCACGTCCACACCGCGGCGGTCCGGACCGTCGTAATGGACGATCTGGTAGTTCGCGTCGGCAATGGCCGGTTCCGCGACGAGGTCCTCCAGGACGTGCCGGTTCTCGATCTCAGAGACACCCAGGACGGCGTGATAGGCCTTGTTCTCGTCCCGCATCGCCCGGATGACCCGGGCCATGTTGGCGAGCTTCTTCTGGTACTTGAAGTCGGTCCATTCGTTCGCGCCGTCGGGGAGGTACTCGTAGTCGTTCTTCCCCTCGTCATGATAGGTGTCGAACAGGTTCTCCAGGTTGTAGAACCCGATGACATAGCTCTTCTTTCCGCCCGTCTGGGCGAAGGCCGGCGAAACCGCCAGCAGGAGCGCAAGGATGGTTATGAATCTTTTCATCGTCTCGTCGTTTTAGTTCCACCACCAGCTGACCGAATTCGGGTTCTCCGTCTCCACGGCCGCGGCGGCGGCATCGCCGATGGCGGCCGGCAGGTTCACGAAGAAGTTCACCCCGGTCTTCGCTTCCAGTTCCTGGATAGACATCACGGAAGAATGGTTGCGGGCCACGGTCTCGTTCGGGTTGTGGGTGTGCTCCAGATAGACGGCGCAGCCGCGGTAGCCGCCGTTCTCGGACGCCGACTTGCTGTAGCTGAGGACCGCCTTGTAGTAAGCGTTCGGGATGGCGATGGCCTTGCCGTCGATATCCGTCGTATAACTGACCTTGCCGTCCACCACGCAGCCGGTCACCACGTACAGGGTGTCGGAGCGGCCGGCCCAGCCGCGGACCCGTTCTTCCAGACGGGCCCAGATCTCGCCGTTGAAGTTGTAGTTCTGGGGCGTCATGTTGGTTCCGTAGAAAGTCTGGGCGTTGGCGTTATAGCTCAGGCGGTCGGCCGACGGAATCTGGTGTCCGCGCGCCCAGCCGCCCCGGAAGGTGCTGGTGACATTGGGCTGGCGGGAAGCCGGCACGAGCGGGTCGAGGCCCCAGGCGTCGGAGCGGGAGCCGCTGGCGCGCAGGCCGTTGTTGAGCGGATAGGCCACCCAGTGGGAGACCAGCTTGGTGTAATCCCAGTAGAAGGAATAGTTACGGCCCGTGTAGCTTCCGACCGTCATGTTGTGCCAGAAGATGTTCAGGCCGTCGTCCGGCCGGGTCTCGGGCAGTTCCATCCAGCCCTTGCGGGTGGAGGAACCTCCGTTGATCTCGGGTTCGGGATCGTCGGAGGGGGCGTTCTGGTGCAGGGTGACCGTGAGGGTCTTCTCCTGCGCCTGGAGCCGGATGTCGGCCTGGCGGGGCCCCTCCTCCTTATTGGCGTCATAAAGCAGCGCGATGGCCCGGCTGTTCCCCCGACCCTTGGTCGGAGTGATCTGGATCCAGTCCGCATCGCACGTGATGGTCCAGTTCCCCTGGGCATATACCTCCAGGAACTGGCTGCCTTTCCGGCTGGAAACGGCATCCCGCACGAGGATGAATTCCGGATCGGGAATCACAGGCTCCTCCTCGCAGGAGACAAACCCCAGCGAGAGGATCCCGAGCAGGAACGCGCCGAAAACAGTATGTAGTCTCGTTCGCATAGTCACCCTGCCTTATTCGAATTCCACGGTGATCTTTTCCATCCGGATCTGGCCGTTGTTGGCATGGAGGACCACCTTCGAGGCGGAACCCGTCCACGTGACGGTCAGGGCCGACTTGTCGCAAGTCGCAGAGGCTCCGCCCTCGAGGCCTGCCATGTCGAAGCAGTAAGAGGTCGTGCCAGAATTGGGTGCGCAGCCGATGACGATCTTCTTGATCTTCTTCCCTTCCGCCGAAGCGACGCTGAGGACGGAATTCTTATAGATGCGGACATGATTGGCATTCGGGGCGACCGCGGCGGTACCGCCCGTATGCTTGTAATAGCCCAGTTTCAGACCCTCAGTCGTGGTGCCGAAGCCGACGCCGTAGGTGCCGTCCGTTTCCGCCGCCCAGGTCTGGGTCCCGGCATTCGTCGCGAAGGAGACACTGCTGCCGGAAGGTGTATCACCGCCACCGCCGCCCGGCGTGCCGCCATCGTTCAGCGAGTAGAGGTACGCCTTGCCGGAAACGGTTTCCGGCGTATTGCCCTTGTAGTTCATCAGCTTGCCGCAGATAATGACCTCGTCGCCGACCTTGATGTCGGTCTGGCCGGCCTCGAACTTCTTGTTCCCGAGATACAGGACCCGGAAGCAGTAGAACTCCTTCGTCTCCGTGCCGTCGTCGGAAATGTAGAAGGAAGCATTACCATAGGTGCCGCCCTCGGTGAAAGTGCCGCCGGAGGCAATACGGGAAATCTTGCCCTTCATGTACACGTCGTCCGTGCTGTCGTATTCCGTGTTGGAAGTCCAGGTGAAGTCCTTCACGGCATCCAAGGCCTGGGCCACGGTGTAAGGATTCTCGGCGGTACCGGCCGCCGGCGTTTCACCGCCGCCACCGCCGCCGCTGTTCTTGCTCTTCAGGTAGGCCGGGGTGTTGCCGCCCGCCTGCGGGTTGCCGTTGAACTCCGAACGAAGCGTGATAATCGTGATGTTGTCCCCTTCCTTGATGTCCAGCGAAGCGAACGACTTGTCGTTCTTCTCCACCTTCGTCGCGCTGAGGCCGTACACGTACACCTTGCCCGTCGCATCCGTCAGGTCGAAGTTACCGTAGGTCGTGTTCACGATGTTGGAAACGGTGCCTGTGAGCTCGTACCACTGGGTCGTGGACACCGGTTCGGCCAGGTAGGCCGAGATGGTCATCGGCTTGATGTCGCCGGTGTCGCCGCCGGGCGTGTCACCGCCGCCACCACCACCGTTCAGGGAATAGAGGTAAGCCTTGCCGGCGACCGTCTCCGGCGTGTTGCCCCGGTAGTTCATGAGCTGGCCGTAGACGACCACTTCGTCGCCGACCTTGATGTCGGTCTGGCCGGCCTCGAACTTCTTGTTGTCCAGGTACAGGACGCGGAAGCAGTAGAATTCGTCCTTCTCCGTTCCGTCCTCGGAAATATAGAAGGAGGCGTTGCCATAAGTGCCGCCCTCGGTGAAGGTGCCGCCGGAGGCGATGCGGGAAATCTTACCCTTCACGTACACGTCGCCCGTGCTCTGATAATCCGTGTTGGAAGTCCAGGTGAGATACTTCACGGCATTGATGGCGCCGAGCGGGTTGTACGGATCGGCCAGGGTGCCGGTGCCGGAAGCGCCGCCGGGCGTGTCTCCGCCACCACCGCCACCGCCGGACTCGTTCAGCGAGAAGAGGTAGGCCGCGTTCGCCACGGTCTCGGGCGTATTGCCGCGATAGTTCATCAGTTCGCCGCAGATGACCACCTCATCGCCCACCTTGATGTCGGTGCCGGAGGTGTACTTGACGTTGTCGAGATAGAGGATGCGGTAGCAGTAGAGCTCGTTGCCCTCCTTGCCGTCGTCGGAGATGTAGAAGGTCGCATTGCCGAAGGTGCCGCTCTGCCCGAAGGTGCCGTTGTCGGCGATCTTGGAGATCTTGCCCTTCACATAGACGGTGCCCGTCTTGTCGTATTCGGTATTGCTGGTCCAGGTGAAATCCTTGACCGCATTGCGGGCCGCCGCCACGTTGTACGGGTCGGCCGCAGTGCCGCTGCCGGCGGGATCGCCGCCAGGGCCCGGAGGCGTGTCGCCGCCGCCACCGCCCTCGCCGTTCAGCGAGTACAGGTAGGCCGCGTTGGACACGGTCTCGGGCGTATTGCCGCGATAGTTCATCAGTTCGCCGCAGATGACCACTTCGTCACCCACCTTGATGTCGGTGCCGGAAGTGTACTTCTTGTTGCCGAGGTACAGGATGCGGTAGGCGTACAACTCAGCGCCCTCGGCGCCGTCGTCGTTGATGTAGAAGGTCGCATTGCCGAAGGTGCCGCTCTGCCCGAAGGTGCCGTTGTCGGCGATCCGGGAGATCTTGCCCTTCACGTACACGGTGCCGGTCTTCTCGTATTCGGTGTTGCTGGTCCAGGTGAGGTCCTTCACCGCCGCCCGGGCCGCCGCCACATTGTACGGGTCGGCCGCAGTGCCGCTGCCGGCGGGCGTGCCTTCGCTGCCGCCACCGCCGCCTTCGTCGATGCCGCGGTTCACGCCATTGTGCTCGTAGACAAAGGCGGTACCCTGTACCGTTTCCGGCGTATTGCCCTTGTAGTTGACCACGTGGCCGTAAATGATCACGTCGTCGCCCACCTTGACATCCGGATCCTTGGAGGTCCACTTCTTGTTGCCGAGGTACAGCACGCGGTAGCAGTAGAACTGCTCGGAAGTGGTGCCGCCGTCATCGGAAATGTAGAAGGTGGCATTGCCGTACGTGCCGCTGGCGGCGAAGTTGTTGCCGTCGTCGATCCGGGAAATCTTACCCTTGACATACACGCCCGAGGAGCTCTGGACATCGGCGCCGAGGCTCTTCACGTACTTGACGGCGCCCGCCACGGTGAGCGGGTTGTCGAGCGTGCCGATGATTTCCTCGCCGCGCTCGCCGGTCTGGGTAATGTCGATGGTCTTGTAGTCATAGCCGATCGAGAACTTCACCCGCTTGTTGCGATTGTAGCCGGCGTTGTTCAGGACGGTGAGGGTCACCTGCTGGGGCTGGTCCGAGGCGACGCCGGCTTCCGGCGTCACGGCGATCCAGGGAATCTCATCGGAATCCCAGTTGATCTCGGCGTTCCAGTCGCGGTTCGCGGTGATGGTCAGCGGAATGTTCACCAGCTGCATGTCCAGCGGGCACGAGGCCAACTTGGTCTCCGCATCGAAGGTGAGCGCCGGTCCGGCGATCTTGATCTCCGGGAGCAGGATATCGGCCTCTTCCGGACGGCAGCCGACGAGGGCGGCCGCCAGGCCCAGAAGGGCGAACATACGTGTTCTGAGTTTCATATTGCGAAGCATTGGTTATTCGGTTTTACCGTTCAGGGAATAGAGGTAGGCCTTGCCGGAAACGGTCTCGGGCGTGTTGTTCTGGTAGTTCATCAGCTTGCCGTAGATGATGACTTCGTCGCCCACCTTGATGTCGGTCTGGCCGGCCTCGAACTTCTTGTTGCCGAGATAGAGGGCGCGGAACACATAGAACTCACCGTCACCCGTACCGTCGGCGGACAGGTAGAAGGAAGCGTTGCCGTAGGTTCCGCCCTCGGTATAGGTGCCCTTGTTGGCGATCTTGCAGATCTTACCCTTCATGTACACCTCGTCCGTGGACTCGTAATCCGTATTGGAGGTCCATTTCAGGCCGGCGACGGCCGCGGCCGCCTCGGCGGGGGTGTACGGGTTCGAGAGTGTGCCCTTGGCATCGGCCCCGACGATCTTCGTCACGATGACATTGATGTACTTGCCGCCGCCGGAGAGACCGTTGAAGTAGCCGGTCACGGTGATGGCCTTGCCATCGAACGCATCGGCGCCGACGGCCTCGACCGGCTGAACCAGGCTGCCCTGCTTGACGCCGGCGTCCACACCGTCGATTTCCACGTTGTAGTAATTGCCGGACTTCTTGAGGACACCCTTGAACTGGATATACTCGGCGACGTTGGCCGCATAGTCGAGGGCGCCGGCCGTGATGTCCTTCACGGTCGGATGCTCGACGGCGGCGGTACCGGTCTTCTCGACGGAGGTAATCGACGCGAGCTCGGGAACGCCGTTGTAGGTGGTCTTCGTCGCGAGAACCTTCACCTTGTCGCCGATTTCGACGGCATTGGCGCCGTTGTCATAGGCATAGATGGCGGTGGTACCGTCGGAAACCACGAAGCCCTTGGCGGTCTTCGCCACGACGGTGGACTCGAGAGTCTCCACGCCGGAGTTGTCCGGCAGGGCAACGATTTCAGTGATGCTCTGGCCGGTCGGCGGAACACCCGGCTGGGTCACGGAAACGCTCTTGGAGGAATTCGTGGCCTTGAACACGACGGAAGCCGTACGGGCGGCCGTGGTGGTATTGGCCTCATAGGCGAAGCTGTAGACGGCCGCGCCGCCTTCACCCTTGGCAATGTCGGTCAGCTTGATCCAATTCTCGGACGGGAGGACCGCCATGCCGTCGGCCTTGGAGACGACGGAGATGGTGAAGGTGCCCGCCTCGGCGCTTTCGAGTTCGATCCCGGAAGGCTCGACAGCGATCAGGGACTTCTCCACCTTGATGAGTGTGGCGTCCACGAGCTCGAGAGTGCTGCCGTACATGGTGCGCGGTCCCTGGACAGTGATGACGTCGCCCGGTTCGATGCCGAAGGAACTCCAGCCGCCGGCCGCATCCTTGGGATACTGGCCAATACCGTTGAACAGGCCGTAGATGTAGATGGAGCCTGTACCGTCGTCCACGTCGATATTGCCGTAATTGGTATTGCGGATGCCGGTCACGGTCGCACGGATACGGAAGACTTCGCCGTCGGCGCCGGCAGCGACCTGTTCGATCGTCGAAAGCGGGGCTTCGAAGGCTCCCGGACCGCTCTGGACCACCGTGAAGCGCTGCTGTTTGCCGGCGACATTCACGATGAGGTTCGCCGTGCGGTCAGAAGCGGCGGTGTTCTTGTCGGCCGCGAAAACGATGCTGTTGACGGCGGGTCCGCCATTATGCGGAGTGACGGTAAGCCACTCGGGAATCGTGGACTCGTCGAAGGACCAGTCGGTCTTGGACGTCACGCCTGTGTTGGCGATGCCGCCTTCATAGGGGATACCCAGATAGGACTGCTCCGGCTTGAATTCGGGTATGGAGGAGATGACCTGCTCCGGCACGCAGCCCAGGGCGAGCGCCGCAGCGGCGAGGATGGAAAGGAAGGATTGATAGAGTTTCATATCTTTCTCGCGCTTACAGGTTAGTTGAACAGGTACTTGATACCGATCTGCATATACCAGCAGTTGCCGTAGGACTTGGAAGGCGTCCAAGTGGAAGTGGCGCCGCTGACGGAAGAGGAATAGACCGGAACGCCGTCGATATCGATATGGTCGAGCCGGAGCGGGTTCGCGTAGCTGTTGTTCGTCCACAGACGGGAAGAGACACCCCACTTGGAGTTGAACAGGTTCCCCACGTTCTGCACGTCCACGCTCAGCTGGAGGACGTTCGTCGTGGTGCCGATATTCACCTTGAAGTCGTGCATGTAGCGGAAGTCGAAGACGTGACGCATCGGAGCGGCCATGTCATAGGCCTCTGCATACTGGCCCAGGTGCTTGGACAGATAGGCGTCCTGGTTCACGAAAGCCCAGAAATCGTCCCGGTCCTTGTCGGAGACGAAGCGGAGCTCGTTCTTGTCCTTCGGGATGTACAGGGCGTCGTAGTTGTTGCTGTCGCCGTTGATGTCGTTGCCGTAAATCCAGCTGTAACCGCCGTAGCGGAGGCCTTCATAGAAGAGGCTGTAGTGGTTGTTGCCCTTGTCCATATAGGAGACCGACGCCATGATACGGTCCGGATTCACGTACTGGGAGGTGTGGAGGGAGAGGAAGTTCGCGCCTTCCACGGAAGGAACGTAGTTCATCGTGGAAGCGGCATTGGAACCCGGCAGGCCGGTGAGCTCCTTGTTCACGGTATGCGTGTAGGAGGCGTTCAGCCGCAGGCCCCGGACAGGCTCCGCATTGATGGAGAACATGGCGATCCAGCCATAGCCCTTGTCTGTGTTGGAAAGGACGTAGGCATCGGAGCCATTGTACTTGTAGTCCAGAACGCCACCCGTCCGGGTGCCCGGATAGATGTGGCGGTTGTCGGGACCGCTGAAGGTGGTCCATCCTTCATTGTCGCGGATGTTCCAGTTCTTCATCGTCACGGCGTTGAGGGTCTTGGTGAAGGTGAATTCACCCGTGACGGACAGCGGGAAGGAGGTCGGGAAGTTGTAATCCAGGGCGAGGGAGCTCTTCCACACCTGCGGCATCCTGAAGGTCGGATCTACACCGTTCACGGTAGAAGGAGTCACGCCTTCCTTGTCAGGACGGTCCAGCGGATACTTGTCGGGGTTCAGGCTGTTCAGCTTCTTGATGAGCTCGTCCGTGTCGGTGATCATCTTGCCGGAGAACTCGCTGAGCAGCGGATTCGGATTGGCGATACCGCCGCTGTAGGTGGTGGAGAGAGCCACGACGTTCTGGACCATGCCGGAGTTCGTCGGCATGTTGGTGAAGAAGACCAGGGGAATACGGCCCGCGAAGAGGCCGGTACCGCCACGCACCTTCAGGCTCTTGTTCCCGAAGACATCCCAGGTGAATCCCACCCGCGGCGAGAAGATGAACCGGGACTTGGGCCAGGTGCCGGTATCCAGATGCTTTCCGCCGTAGTCCAGATTGAGGATCTGGACGTTGGTAGCCACGTCGGCATTGTTGAACATCAGGCGGTCCACCCGGAAACCGTAATTGAGCTTGAACCGGTCGGAGGCGCTCCAGTCGTCCTGGAGATACAGGCCGGCCTGGTAGAAACGGACCCGGGCGGCCGGTTCCTTCTCGCCGTCATAGCCGTACGTGATGGCCACGGTCTCAGGCGTACCCTCGTTCAGGAAGTCCTGCAGGGAGGAGTAGCGGTAGTAACCGGTGCCGTTGCGCATGTAGTGGTTGTCCGCCATCTGGTACTCGAAGCTGGCGCCGGCGGTCACCTTGTGGGCGCCGGCATACCAGGTGAGGTCATCCTTGATGGTGAGCGTGTTGTTGTTCACCGCATTGGTCCAGGTGAAAAGTTCGTAGCCGGCGCTGATGTACGGGAGCATCATGTCCATGGCGCCGTTGGCCTTGTAGTAATTGCCCAGGATATCGATATGCGGGAACTTCTCGGAATTGGAGCCGCGCACGTCCGCGATCATCGAATAGGTCGCAAGGAGCTGGTTCGAGAATGAGTTGGAGAAACGGCTGTTCAGGTCCACGGACCAGGTCTGCACCCGGTTGTTCATGGAATACATGTTATTCGCGAACGTCATACCGAACTGGGAGACACGGGCGAAGGCCGGCGTCATGCTGGCATTGGAGGAGGAAGCGTTCGGTCCCAGCCAGTTCTTGTTGTTCGTGTAGTTGTACCGGAGGGCCAGCTTGTGCTTCTGGCTGATGTTCCAGTCGATGCGGCCGAGAACCTTCATGTTGGACTTCAGGGCCGGGAAGTCGGTGTAGGAGCCGGTGTCGTAGCCGTAGTCCCGCTTGAGCTTGTCCTGGACAAGCTGCAGGTCGTTCAGGGTGACGCGGGAGATGTACTGGTCGATGTTCATCACGCCGTTCTCGGAAGCCCGCCAGCGGAAAGCCGTGGAAGGCGTATCGACATACTCGAAGTTGACGAAGAAGAACAGCTTGTTCTTGACGATCGGGCCGCCGAGGGTGAAACCGTAGGTGGTCTTCCGGTCGATTTCGCGGGCGGCCAGTTCTTCCTCATACACACGGTTTCCATGCATGTTCTCGTTCTGGTGATACACATAGGCCGTGCCCCGGAACTTGTTCGTGCCGGACTTGGTGACCGCATTCACGCCGCCGCCGATGAAGTTCGTCTGGCGCACGTCGAACGGAGAGATCACCACCTGCATCTCTTCGATGGCGTCGATGGAAATCGGGGCGCCGCCGCCGGGCAGGCCGTCGGAGAGGCCGAAGTTGTTGTTGAAGTTCGCGCCGTCCACCGTGAAGTTCACGTTGCGGCCGTCCGCGCCGGAGAAGCTCATACCGTTACCGCCGTAAGGGGAAATCTTCGCCAGGTCCGTGATGCTGCGGGAGATGGTCGGCATCTCGAGCATCTCCGCCTGGGAGATGTTCGTGGAGGCGCCGGTCTTCTCCACGGCCGCGAACTTGGAAGTCGGTGCCGCGATGACGACGGCCTCCGAGAGGAACTCGGAGGATTCCGGAAGCTGGGCGTTCAGGTTGTAGGTTTCAGCCAGGGTAAGGGTAACGCCGGTGTAGTTCACCTGCTGGTAGCCCAGACAGGAGACCTCGACCCGGTAAGGGCCGCCGGTGCGCATACCCTGGATGGTGTAGAGACCGTCCACGTTGGTCACGGAGCCGTAGCTGGTGCCGGAAGGCTCGTGGATGGCCACGACGGCGGCGCCGATGACCGGCTCTCCGTTCTGGTCCACGACCCGGCCGCCGAGGGACGAAGTCGTCACCTGCGCGAAAGCAGCGATGCCTGCGAACATCGTGATGAACGCAAGCACAAGGCTTTTGAAGGGATTTCTCATAAGGTTATCGTGCTTAAATTATATAGTTTTCCATTTTGCGAATTTAAAGATAATTCTTCAAAAGCACAATAAAAAACGGGACCCCTTTTCAAGGGGCCCCGTCGGGGACGCTGACAGTCCGTCAGATTAGTTGAAGAAGTACTTCAAGCCGAACAGGATGTGCCAGCACTGCGCATAGTCCGTGAACGACTTCGTGTAGTTCTGGGTAGGATAGGCGTCGTCCACCTTCACCATGGAGAAGTAGGGACGTCCTGCTTCATTGACACCCTCGTACTTGAGCGGCGCGATCGTTCCGGTCAGGGAAGACTGGTAGCAGGAGAGCTTCTGGATACCCCAGGAAGAGTTGATCATGTTGCCCACGTTGTCGATGGAAGCGCTGAGCTGGAAGTTGTGCGTCGTATTGCCGATCTTGAAAGCAAAGTCTTCAGCGATACGGAGGTCCACACGGTGCACCCAAGGAGCGCGGCCGGCATAAGCTTCGGCATACTTGCCTTTGTTCTTGCTCAGGTAGGCGTCGTTATTGACGAAGGTCCAGAACGCGTCTGCGTCGGCCGGAGTCTTGAACGCAACCTCATCCTTCGTGGCCGGGATGTAGATCAAGTCGGTGGCGTTGCCGTCGCCGTTCATGTCGTTGGAGTAGATGTAGCTGTTGCCATAGGAGGAAGAGCCCGTATAGAACGCATTGAAATGCAGGCCCTTGCCGCCAAAGACACGGAACGGGAGGAAGTAGCTGACGCTGGCGATGACCTTGTCCGGCAGGACATACTGGGAACGCTGCAGGCCACTGAAGTTGGTGCCGCTGATCGTCGGCATGCCGGTGAACACGGAGTTGGCGGCGGAACCGGGCATGCCGGAGATTTCCTTAGCCTCCGTATGCGTGTATGCGAACATCAGATTGAGGTTCCGGACCGGCTCGGCGTTGACCGTAAAGTTGAAGGTGTAGCCCCAGCCCTTGTTGGTATTCGTCATCGTGTACATCGAGAAATCGGTGTACTGGTAGCCGGAGTTGGCAGCATAATTGATGCGGTTGTCCGGACCTTCGAAGGTCGCAGTGAGCTTGCTGTTGTTGATGTTCCAGTCCTCCATGCACACACCCCAAAGGGTCTTGTTGAACATACCTTCCGCAGTCATGGACAGCGGGAAGGAGGTCGGGAGCTGCAGGTCAAGGGCCAGGGAGGTCTTCCAGATCTGCGGCATCTTGAACTTCGGATCCACACCCACGATATAGCCGTAGGAAGCGTTGCCGCCGTAACCGGCGCTTTCCGCGGACGGAGAGGTCGGGAGATTGAACAGTTTCTGGATCTCCTTGGTGTCGGTCATAAACTTGCCACCGCTGACGAGCTGGTTCAACTTGTTGCGAACATCGTCCGTATAGACCAGTTCTCCAGTCTTCTTGTCAATGGAAGCACTCAGACCGTAGGAGCCCTGAATCATACCGGAGTACTGCGGCATGTTCGTGAAGAACACGAGCGGGAGACGGCCCTGGAACAGACCGGTACCGCCGCGGACGACGATGCTCTTGTCACCGTAGACGTCCCAGTTGAAGCCAACGCGCGGGGAAACCTGGACAGTAGGTGCCGGCCACACGCCGGTGTCGATGTGACGACCGCCGAAATCGAGCTTGGCGATGTTCGGGTTGGTGATGATGCTGGAGTTGTCGAACAGGATGATGTCTCCGCGCAGGCCGTAGGTGAGCTTGAAGCGAGGGGTGATCTTCCATTCGTCCTGGGCATAGAGAGCAGCCTGGCTATAAGCGACTTCGCCGGCCGGATTCTCGTTTCCGTCATAACCGTAGGTCAAGCAGAAGCTCAGCGGCGTAGCACCGTTCAGGAAATCATTGATGTCCGCGAAACGGTAGTAACCGGTACCATTACGCATGTAAGAGTTCAGCGCATTCATATACTCGTAGCTGGCGCCGAACATAAAAGTATGTGAACCGGAATAGACAGTCAGGTTGTCAGAAGCAGTGATCTGCTTGTTCTTCACACCATTGTTGTAGGTGAAGAGCTCATAGCCGAGGGAGGTATAAGGGACGAAGTTGCCTTCGGTCTTATAGTCACCGGTCATAATGTCCACATGCGGGAAGAGGGCGGATCTGGAGCCACGCTGATCGTTGATATTGGTATACGTTGCGAGGAAACGGTTGGCAATCTTCTCGTTGAAACGGCTATTCAACTCAGCGGAGAACGTATTTACATTGTTGTTCTCGCTGTACATGTTGTTCGCAAACGGATGGGAATCTTCGCTGGAACGGTTGTGGCCCTTGTTGCGGAACTTATCATCGCAGGAGTTTCCATTCGGAGCCCGCCAATACTCATTGATTGTCCGGTTGTAACGAAGGGCAAGTTTGTGCTGGTCGGAGATGTTCCAGTCGATTCGGGCCAGGAACTTCATATTGTCCGTTCCTCCCGGGAAGTCGGTATAGGAACCGGGATCATAACCGTAGTCCTTCTGAAGTTTGTCGGCAATCTTCTGCAGATCGGCCTGCTTGGCGTTATCGGGTTGGAACTTAATCGCCTGCTCAGGCTCCTTCTGAACCTCGAAATTGGCGAAGAAGAAGAGCTTGTTCTTGACGATCGGGCCTCCGAGGGTGAAGCCGTAGATCAGGTTGGACTCCGCCTTGCGGTCGCCGAGGTCCTTCCCGTCGATCTTGTTTCCGCGGAAGTGCTGGTCGTAGTAATTCACATAGGCCGTACCCTTGAAGGTGTTGGTACCGGACTTGGTGATGGCGTTGATGCCGCCGCCCACGAAGTTGGACTGACGGACGTCATAGGGAGCGACCACGAGCTGGACCTCCTCGATGGCGTCGAGGGAGATCGGGGTGCCGCCGCCCGGAAGGTTGGAGGAAAGGCCGAAGTTGTTGTTCAGGTTCGCACCGTCCACGGTAAAGTTCGTGGAACGGCCGTCGGAGCCAGCGAAGCTCATGCCATTGGAATACGGGCTGAGCTTGGTGAGGGCGCTGATGGAACGGCTGGAATTCGGCAGGGTCATCATCTGGTCATTGGAGACGTTGGTGGAAGCACCGGTCTTGACGGCCGCGAAGCGGGAAGCCGGAGTGGCCACGACGACGGCCTCGTTCAGGGACTCGACATCATCGTTCAGGTAACCGTCCAGGACGTAGTTCTCACCGAGGGCGAGCTTGATGTCCGTGAACTTCACGGTCTGGTAGCCGAGGCAGGAAACCTCCACGATGTACGGACCGCCGGTACGCATGCCCTGGATCGCATAGAGGCCTTCCCCGTTGGTCACGGCACCGTAGGTGGTACCGGAGGGGGTGTGGGTCGCCACGACGGCGGCGCCGATGATGGTCTCACCCTTGGTGTCCACGATGCGGCCGCCGAGGGAGGCAGTCGTCACCTGGGCAAAGGCGACAGTGCCCGCCATCATCATAGTGAGGGCGAGCAGAAGGCTTTTGAAAGCGTTCTTCATAAGTAAGAAAATATAGGATGTATAGTTGTTTCTCAAAATACGGGCGCAAAGGTACAACAAAAATCGGAGATTATGAAATTTTTTCATAATCTCCGAAATAAGCTATAACTATTTGATTTTCAGTGCTTTTCTACGCAATTCCAAAGGCTTTTTCCACCGCCGGGACGCTGTCCAGGAGCTCCCAGCCGAAGAACTGGACGATCTTGGGCTTGCCCTGGACCGTAACCGCCTTGGTATAAGGCGTTCTGCCCATGTGGCCGTAGGAGGCCGTCGGGGTGTAGATCGGGTTCTTCAGACCGAACTTCTTGATGATCTTCGCGGGGCGGAGGTCGAAGAGCTCGGCCACCTTCTTCGCGATCTCGCCGTCCTTCAAACCGTTCTTCGCGGTGCCGTAGGTGTCCACGAACACGCTCACGGGCTTCGCCACACCGATCGCGTAGGCGAGCTGGACGAGGCACTCGTCCGCCACGCCGGCGGCGACGAGATTCTTCGCGATGTAGCGGGCGGCGTAGGCCGCGCTGCGGTCCACCTTGGACGGGTCCTTGCCGGAGAAGGCGCCGCCGCCGTGGGCACCCTTGCCGCCGTAGGTGTCGACGATGATCTTGCGGCCGGTGAGGCCGGTGTCGCCGTGGGGACCGCCGATGACGAACTTCCCGGTGGGGTTCACGTGCAGGATGTAGTCGTGGATAAGGCTGGCAGTCTCCTTCGGAAGGGCCTCTTTCAGGCGCGGAATCAGGATGGCTTCCACATCGGCGCGGATCTTTGCCTGCATTTCAGCATCGACGCGGGCCTGACCGAACTCGCAGACAGCGTCCGGATAGGACATGGACCCGAGGCCCTCCGGGACGAACTCGTCGTGCTGGGTGGAAAGGACGATGGTATGGACCTTCACGGGCTGGTGCGTATCCCCGTCATACTCGATGGTGAACTGGGACTTGGCGTCCGGGCGGAGGTACGGCATCAGCTCCGGCTCCTGGTGGCGGATGTCAGCCAGGATCTTCAGCAGGAAGTGGCTCAGGTACAGCGGCAGCGGCATATAGTCCTCGGTGTCGCGGCAGGCATAGCCGAACATCATTCCCTGGTCGCCGGCACCCTGGTCATCGGCCTCGGCGCGCTCCACACCGCGGTTGATGTCGGCGCTCTGCTCGTGCAGGGCGGACATCACGCCGCAGGAGTTTCCGTCAAACATGTATTCGGCCTTGTTGTAGCCAATGCGGTTGATGGTGTTGCGGACCGTGGTCTGGATATCGACATAGGCTTCGGACTTGACCTCGCCCATCACCACGACCATGCCCGTGGAGCAGAAGCTCTCGCACGCGACCTTGGATTCGGGGTCCTGGCGGAGGAACTCGTCCAGGATGGCGTCGCTGATCTGGTCGGCCACTTTGTCGGGATGGCCTTCGGAAACCGATTCGGAAGTGAATAAGTAGTTCATATCAAAAAAATTAGCCCCGTGCAGAATGCGGAGGCTAAAAACACAAAACACTGATATGAAATGTAATTTAGCATTTTTTTGAGTGGTTGCAAGCAATCCAAATCTCTCCACTTCTGTTTTTGGGACGGCAAAGGTACGACTTTTTTTTGAATCTGCAAGTAAAAATTTGACTTTTTTCAGATTCCTTCGCTTCGCTCGGAATGACAGGGCCGGACCTTTACGGCCGGATCCAGTGGATGCGGACGCCGTCGCGTTCCATGCCGCGGAACCAGGTCATCTGGCGCTTGGCGAACTGGTGGATGGCGTTGGCGAGGAGGATGTGCATCTCGTCGTAGGAGAGTTTCCCCAGCACATATTGCGTAACGAACTTGTATTCAAGGCCGTACCAGAGGAGGTCGTCGGCCGGGATGCCGCTGTCCAGGAGGCCCTGGATTTCCTCGATGAGGCCATCCTTGAGGCGCTCGTCCAAGCGGCGGTCGATGCGGGCGACGCGCTCCTCGCGGGAGACAAGGGTGCCGATGTAGAAAGTCTTCTGCGGCAGGAGCTCCGCCGGGACGCCGTTCTCGCGGTCGAACTTGTACGCCCGGGTGGCCGACTCGATGTACAGGCCGGAGCCACCGCACAGGATGGGGACGCAGCCGCGGGCGCGGACATCGGCCCAGGCATCGGCAAAGGCCGCCTGATACTCATAGATGTTGTATTTGCTGCCAGCAGGGACAATGTCAATGAGGTGGTACGGCACCTCGCCGTACTCCCCGAGGTCCTTCCCCGTCCCGATGTCCATTCCGGTGTACACCTGCCTGGAATCGGCCGACAGGATTTCTGCATTGCCCAGAGCTCTCGCGAGCTGCACCGCGTAGCGGGTCTTGCCGGAGGCGGTGGGGCCGAGGACGCAGATGAGGTCGATGTCCCCGTCGGCATAGGCCTTCGCAAGGGCGGGAATGTCGAGGGTTTCGGGCTCGGGCATCGCCGCCATCGGCGGAATGCCGGGGCGGTCGGGGAGGAGGTTTGTCTTGTTCGGCAGGGACATATCGCAAAAATACGAAAAAAACTGTACCTTTGCTGTCCGTTTCGAGATTTCTCGACAAGCTCGAAATGACAGGAGTATGCCGAAAGCGAAGAGCACCATCCAGATCAAGAACCGCCGGGCCTCGTTCGATTACGAGTTCCTGGAGACCTATACCGCCGGCATCCAGCTGGTGGG
>CACZXH010000006.1:0-42655 GCA_902785065.1 uncultured Bacteroidia bacterium | reverse complement strand
CGCCGGCATCCAGCTGGTGGGCACGGAGATCAAGTCCATCCGGGCGGGCAAGGCTTCCCTCCAGGACGCCTACTGCTTCTTCGTGGGCAACCAGCTCTTCGTCCGGGGAATGAACATCGCCCAGTACCACTGGGGATCCTGGGGGCAGCATGAGCCCGTCCGTGACCGACGGCTCCTCCTCACCCGCAAGGAACTGAACCACTTGCTGATGGAAGACAAGAAGACCGGCCTCACCATCGTCGCCGTCAAGCTCTTCATCGCCGACAACGGGTACGCGAAACTCCTCATCGCCCTCGCCAAGGGTAAGAAAGAGTACGACAAACGCAACACCATCAAGGAACGCGACGTCCGCCGCGAGATGGACCGGGGGGACTATTGATTACTGCTTCGTGGGCTGATGGCTGAACGACCGGCGGGGGCCTTCGGCCTCGCGCCAATAGGCCGCATCGAAATCCGTCGGATACGCGAACCCCTCCCCCTCATGCTCCAGCCGGAACGCCAGGTACGTAATCGGCAGGCCCATTTTCAGGAACATCGTCTCGTAGAAAGTCTGCACTTCAAATATGGAGTCGATATCCCATTCATCTTTTTCGGGCAGGGGTGACTCTTGAAAACCTGTGGCCACCCTCGGCCGCATAAGAGGGAGGGGCCCATCTTTGATGGGAGGGGTCGCGAAGCGACGGTTTTCAAGAGTTACCCCTGTCCGAATACCATCATGGTAGATGTCCGTACCCGATGCGAGCACTTCCAAATTATTGGCGCGGATGACGGACTGGGTGTATTCGTAGAGGAAGCGGGAGTCGGTCTTGAGGTGGACGATGCCGTCGGGTTTCAGGAAACGGCGGTAGCGCTGGAGGAAAAGCGGGGAGGTCAGGCGGGCGTTCTCGCTGCCGCGGAGCTGCGGATCGGAGAAGGTGAGCCAGATTTCGGAGACCTCGCCCGGACCGAAGAAGGCGTCGATGAACTCGATGCGGGTGCGGAGGAAGGCGACGTTGCCCATCTTTTCCTCCGTGGCCTCCTTGGCGCCCTTCCACAGGCGCGCGCCCTTGATGTCCACGCCGATGAAGTTCATTTCCGGATGCCGCCGGGCCAGGGCGATGGTGTAGTCCCCCTTGCCGCAACCCAGTTCCAGCACGATCGGCTGGGGCTTTTCGAACATATCCCGGTTCCAGTTCCCCTTGATCGCATGGTCCCGCAGGACCAGTTCCCGGGAGCCTTCCGGTTTCGCCAATACCGATGACGCGTCCGGCTGCAGCAGGCAGCGGAACGTCTCGTTTTCAGCGAATTTCTTGAGTTTGCCGTGTCCCATCAGTCTCGGTTTTTCGCAACGACCAGGCCCATGCCGCACAAGCCCTCCGGCGGGTCCTGCACCCGCACGACCACCTGCCACGGGCCCCATTCCTCCGGCCGGACCCCAGCCCGGTACGGCGCCCGCACCTGCTTGGAAAAGAGCGACATCTTCCCTTCCATGGGCAGATACACCTCTTCGCGGAACACATGGAACGTGGGCGACGTCCACGTCACCTGCAGCGGCAGCGCCGCCAGTTTCCGCAGCGAATCCACCGGCGCATCGACCCTTGTGTACAAATCAAAATCATACGACGCCGTACTGTCGCTCATGTCCACGAAGAACGTATACGGCCCCTCCCCTTTCACGAACTTCTCCACCGACATCGGTTCCTTACAACCCGTGAAGATAAAGAATAAGAGTAATACGGCATAGACCGGGTGTGACATACCCAAACCTGTGGCCACCCTCGGCCGCATAAGAGGGAGGGGCCCATTTATGGGAGGGGTCGCGAAGCGACGGTTTGGGTATGTCATACCCGGTCTATGCATCTTTCTTCGGTTTGTTTCCGGTTGCGCCCTTGTTGCCCTTGTTCTTGTTGTTCCGGTTCTTGTTGCGGCGCTTCTTCTTGCGGGCCTCGTCGAAACGGGAGATGCTGTCGTCGCCGACGGCGGTGACGAATTCCGGCGCCGTGGGTTCGGCATCCGGGAGAAGCGTTTCAGGCTTCTGGCCGTTGCGGTTCATCATGATGATCTCGCGGACCTCGGAGGCCGGGAGCGGATACATTTTGGCGAGGGAGCCCTTCTCGTAGGAGAAGTACATCGTCTCGGCCAGGATGTCCGTCTTCACCAGGTAGGCCAGGCCGTCCTCGAATTCCAGCGGTTCGGAGACCTTCGGAATGCGCGAGTGCGCGTCCATGTAGTTCGAGACCTCGTAGTTCAGGCAGCATTTGAGCTTGCCGCACTGGCCTGCGAGCTTCTGCGGATTCAAAGAAAGGTCCTGGACCCGCGCCGCAGAGGTGGTAATGGACTTGAACTCCGTGATGTAGTTCGCGCAGCACAGTTCGCGGCCGCAGATACCCAGGCCGCCGATCAGGCCGGCTTCCTGGCGGGCGCCGATCTGCTTCATCTCCACCCGGATGTGGAACTCCTCGGCGAAATCCTTGATCAGCTGGCGGAAGTCCACGCGGCCGTCGGCAATGTAGTAGAAAATGGCTTTCGTGCCGTCGCCCTGGAACTCCACGTCCCCGATCTTCATCTCCAGGCCCAGGTTCGCCGCCAGCACGCGCGAGCGGATCATCGTCTCCTGCTCCCGGGCGATGGCATCCTGCCAGCGCTCGATGTCGTAAGTCTTCGCCTTGCGGTAAATCTTCCGGAAAACCGTTTTGTCAGGGTCCACGCCCCGGCATTTCATCTGACGGGCGACAATCGGGCCCTCCAGCGTGACGATGCCGAGGTCATGGCCCGTCTGGGCCTCTACGACGACGAGGTCGCCTGTCTTGATGGTCTGGCCGGAAGCATTGACATAGAAGCCTTTGCGGGTATTCTTGAAACGGACTTCGAAGTAGTTGTTGTACTGTTCCTGGCCGATGCCCTTGAGGTAGTCGTACACCTCCAGCTTGCAGCAGCCCTGGCGGTAGCGGATTTCCTCCACCCCCGCCTCTTCGTTGCCGCTGATCACGCAGCCCCGGAAACAGTCATACCGGACATTCTCGTTCGTGTCGATCATAATGCAGTCATATAGAGCCGGTTCACCAGGTCGGTGAACAGGATTTTCTGGTTAACGTTCCGCTCCACGAGGAGGAGCGCCCGGTCCAGCGCAGCGAGCGCCTGACGGGAGAAATTCTTGCGCAGTTTCGCGGCCATTTCCTCGTAGAACGGCCTTTCGTCTCCGAGGAGGTCCGCCAGGGCAGGCAGGCCCTGTTGCAGGAGGAAAATGTTCCGCAAGCCCTCCGAGGCCACACGGCAGAAGCGCTTCTGCTTCTCGCGGGAACCGAGGTCGGCCACGGCATCCCCCGCCTCCAGCGCCCCCAGGAGGTCCTTCCGGACCAGGGCGTCCAGCAGGTCGTGGAACAGATCGGCCAACTCGGTGGTTTCCGCCCCCTCCTTCGCATGAATGGCACGGTCCTCCTCCCGGGAGAACGGCCGGACGCGCAGGAACAGACAGCGGGAGAAAATGGTCGTCAGGACCTTCTCCGGCTGGAGCGTAACCAGCAGGAAAAGGGTCTTCTCCGGCGGTTCCTCGACCATCTTCAGCAGGGCGTTCGCCGCCTGCTGGTTCATCTTCTCGGGCAGATACACCACGACCGTCCGGTACCCGCCTTCCACGGCGGACAGGGACAGTTTGTCCAGGATAGAGCGCGCTTCGAAAACCGAGATGTTGCTCTGCTTGCTCTCGATACCGATGGCCGCATAGAGTTCGTTCTCATAGAAGCACGGGTTCTCCAGCAGCAATTCGCGCCAGGGGCCGATGAATCGGTCGGACACTGGCTTGTCCGCTCCCGCGACCGGGAAGACGAAATGGATGTCCGGGTGGATGAGCTTCTTCACCCGAGGGTTGTGTCCATAGACTTCGTCCAGGAAATCGAGGATGAGCGGGAAGGCGCCGCCGCCGTCGTTCTGGTGGAACAGCATCGCATGCGGGATCCGGCCGCTCTCCGCCATCTGCCGGAGGGCCGCCGCAAGGGTCGCGTTGCTGCTCATCGTTTCCATAGGTCAAAAAGTCCTTTCGCCCACATAGCGGGCCAGTTCCACAAGATACGGTTTCTCCGGGGACGGCGGAAGCTCGTCCAGGCAGGAAACTGCCTCGTCAATGTATTTCTCCATCTCCGCCACGGCCTTCTCTACACCGTCGTGGTCCAGGACGAACGCCCGGACCCGGTCCGCCAGGGCAGGCTCGTCGGAAATCCTCCCGACCAGCGCCCGGATCCCGGACGCCTCCTCCACCGACACCGAATCCAGCGCACAAAGCAGTGGAAGGGTGATTTTCTGTTCCTTCAGGTCGATACCCACCGGCTTTCCCAGCGCCTCGTCCCCGGCATAATCCAGGATGTCGTCCTTGATCTGGAACGCGATGCCCAGGTTCCGGGCATAGCCGGCCAGGGCGGCGGTCCATTCCTCCGGCGCGCCGGCGGAGACGGCGCCGGCCAGGATGGATGCCTCGAAAAGCGATGCCGTCTTGGAGTATATGATCCGGAGATAGTCCGCGCGGGTCGTGTCGCCGCTGGAAGCCTTCTCGAGTTGGAGCATCTCCCCTTCCGCCAGGTCGGAGAGTGTCTTGGCGAACAGGCGGATCGTCCGCTCGCTGTATCGGTCTGCATCCAGGATGCAGCGGATGGCCTTCACCAGCCAGTAATCGCCGATCAGCACCGAGGCCGGGCTGCTGAGCAGGGACATCACCGTGGGCTTCCCGCGACGGGTGGCCGCACCGTCCACGACATCGTCGTGAAGGAGCGTCGCGTTGTGGATCATCTCCGCGGCGGCCGCGAAGCGGATCGTATCGTCATTGACACCGCCGCAGGCGCCGGCGGCGAGCAGCGTCAGGCCCGGCCGGATCCGCTTCCCGCCCTGCGACAGCAGGGACCGGTTCGTCGCATCCAGCAGCGCGATGTCGCTCCCCAGGGAAGTCTCCAGCAAGGCGAAGACTTTCTCCAGAGGCCCGGCCAGGAAGGCCTTGAATCTACATGGATACGCGCTCATTTCAGGTATTCAGCCAGTTCGGGGACCGTATCGGCGAAGACGATGAGGGCCCGGTCGCCGGACGTCAGCATCCCGGTCGCCTCGTAATGGTCCAGCAAGGCCTTGAATGGGTCGAAGAAACCATCCACGTTCAGGACGAGCAGCTTACCGTCGTACCGCCCAAGCTTCACCAGGACGTGCGACTCAATCAACTCGTCCAGGGTGCCAATGCCGCCGGGAAGGGCGATGACCGCCGAGGTCCCTTCGCGCATCCGCTCCTTCCGCTCCGCCATCGTGTCGGCCCAGATGAGTTCGGTCAGGTTCGGATACTCGAGCCCCTTCATGAACCGCGGAAGGACGCCGATGTGGTCGCCGCCGAGACGTTCCATCTCGTCGGCGATCACCCCCATCGTCCCGCGGAAACTGCCGCCGGAAACGAGGGTCCATCCATACGCGTGCAGCGCGCGAACGACTTCACGCGCTGCCTCGTTGTACTTGGGGTCGATGTCGTAACTGGCCGAGCAGAAGACGACCGCCTTGCGCCGGGGCATCTGTTAGAACAGGATGGCCAGGTTGATCTTCATGCCCTGGTAGTTCTTCAGGTGGTCGTACGAGCTACGATAGCTTTCTTGAACCTTCTCCTTGTTATAGAGCGGACCCATATTCCGGAACAACTGACAGCTGATCTGGACGTGGCTGGCGATTTCCACGCCTAAACCGGCACCTACACCGTATTCAAGTTTGTTTCTCGCACTGGAGAAATCCTTTTTGCCCACATCTGTATTAGCCAAGGCGTAGGTTTCCTTGCCGCCCAAGGAATAGCCCAGATAGGGCTCTACGAAGAGGTAAGGACGGAAAGCCAGCAGGTCCGGACCCCACTGGAGGCCGAGGCCGAGTTCCACATTGTTGCTTCGGGACACGATGACGTTGTCGAGCGCACCCGTGTTCTCCTGGACATCGGCGCCCTTGACCTGCCAAAGCAGTTCGGGCTGGATCGCAAAGCCGGCGCCGAGGTCTGCCTTATACAGGACACCGGCGCTGTACAAGACCACAGCCTTGGTTTCCTTGGGATTCGTGACACCGTTCATCTTGGAGAGCGTAAGGCCGCCGGTCACACCGAGCTGCTGGGCGTTGGCAACCACCATCGAAGCGAAGAGCGTGGCGATGACAAATAACTTTTTCATAATCGTATGCTTTTATCAGTGAATGTTTTAAAAAAGGATAGCGAGCGAGAATTTGATCCCCTCGAAATTCTTGACTTTCTCCAAGGATTCAGTCCCGGCCTCAGCGGGCTTGCTGAACATCGTACCCAGGTTGTTGAACCATTGGACGGACAGCTGGAGATGGTCCGAGATTTCCAGGCCGGCGCCCAGGCCGAAACCATACTCGAACTTGTTCTTGGCCTGACTGGCCCAGTCCTGGAAGGTCTCATTCCCCCGGTCGGTGGACGAGACCCGGTAACCGATGAACGGTTCGCCGAACACGAACGGGCGGAAAGAGCCCAGCTCCGGGCCCCACTGGATACCCAGGGGAAGTTCCACGAAACCGGTCTTCACCTTGAAGTCCTCGTCGGTCGCGGTGTCCAGATGGCCGACATTGGCTCCCTTCACCTGATACAGGAGCGAAGGCTGGATGGCGAAACCGGAACCGAGGGGAATCTTGCCGGTAATACCGGCGTGATACAGGCTGATGGCATCGGCGGACGCCATCTTCACGGAAGACGAGGTGAGGCCCACGATAAAGCCGAACTGGGCGTGCGCAGCGGTAGTCAGGATCAAGGAGGCGGCCACGGAGACCACCAGGGCAAGGATCCGCTTCATCGGCCTACAGGTTTGCGTTGATCTTGTCCACGAGGGCGCTCTTGGGCATCGCACCCACGGAGCGGTCCACCATGGCGCCGTTCTTGAAGAAAAGCAGCGTGGGGATGCTCATGATGCGGAAGCGCATCGCGATTTCGTCGGCGTCGTCCACGTTGACCTTGACGACTTCGACTTTGTCTTCCATCTCCGCCTCGACTTCGTCGAGCAGCGGGGACAGCATGCGGCAGGGGCCGCACCAGGTGGCCCAGAAGTCCACGATTACGAGCTTCTCGCTCTGGAGGAGTTCGTCGAAACTGGTATTGGTTGCAATCTTTGCCATAACAGACAGGGTATTAGCGTTTCGCAAATATAGTGAAAAATTCTTACAAAGCTTCTTCCACGGGCAGCACATAGGCACGCAGGCCCAGTTTGGGATTGTCCCGGTCGGTTGCCCGGAGACGGTCCATGATGTCCGCCACCAGGGCGTCGTTCACGGCCGTCAGAACGGCATGGTTCTGTGTAGGCCAGGCATGGTTGCCGAGGTGGGGTTCGCCGGTCTCAGAGCCGCGGCCGCCGATCTCCTCCCAAACGGTGTAGCCCCGCTGGCCGCAAGCCTCCAGGAGTTCCACGATCTCCTGGTTGTAGGCCTGGTTATATACAATGAATATCGCTTTCATATCAATGGATTTCTCGACATGTTCGAAATGACAGTTAACCTCGTTGTTCCTTGCGGGCCTTGCGGCGCTCGCGGTGCTCGGTGATACCGCAGTACAGGACCGGGATGATGACGAGGGTGATGAGGGTGGAGATGGAAAGGCCCCAGGCCACGGTGACGCCGAGCCCGTTCCACATCTCGGAGCCTTCGCCCCGGCCCCAGGCCATCGGCAGCATGCCGCAGACGGTGGTGAGGGTGGTCATCAGGATCGGGCGGAGACGGCTCCGGGCGGCGGTGACGGAGGACTCGCGGACGCTCATCCCACGCTCCTGGCACAGGATGGTATAGTCGATAAGCACGATACCGTTCTTCACCACGATACCCAGGAGGATGATGATACCGATGAGGCTCATCACACCCACGGCCATCCCGTGGAGCATGTTTCCGAGCGCCACGCCCGTGAAGGCGAACGGGATGGAGAACATGATCACCAGCGGGCCCAGGAAGGACTCGAACTGGGAGGCCATCACCATGTACACGAGGATGACGATGAGGAGCATCAGGAGGATCATGTCGGAGAACATGGACTGCTGCTCTTCATAGTCGCCGCCAATGTCCCAGGACAGCTCGGCAGGGAGCGGTTCGGCCTCCATCAGCGAGGTGACGAAGTCGACACCTTCACTGAGGGCGTGGCCGCGGGCCATCATGCCGCTGACGGTGATATAGCGGTCGCGGTTCTTGCGGGTAATGGTGGGCGGGACTTTGGATTCGACGACCTCGCCCAGGTCGCGCACCTTGATGCCGCGGCCCATGGCGTTGTGGACGACGATATTCTCAATGTCCTCCAGGCTCTCGCGGAATTCCGGCGCGAAACGGACGCGGATATTGTACTCCTCGCCGTCCTCGCGATAGTAGGATGCCACGGTGCCGCTCATCGCCGCGCTCACGGCGGCGGCCGCGGTGGTGGAGGTCAATCCGTTGAGCGCCAGTTTCTCGCGGTCGAAATCGACCTCGTATTCCGGCGTGTACTGGTCGCGGCTCAGGACCGCCTGGACGAAGATCGGGTTCTCCATCATCTTCGCGCGGATGCGCCGGGCTTCATTCTCCGTGCTCTCGAAATCATAGCCGTAGATCTCCAACTGGACGGCGCTTCGTCCGCCCATGCCCATGCCGCCTTCCGTGACAGTGGACTTGTTGATCTCCGGGAAAAGCAAGAGGTCCTCGCGGATGAGGTCGGCGATTTCGGAGGTGGAACGCTTGCGGTCCTCCATCGACCCGATGTTGATATTCATCGAGATCAGGTAGGTGCCGTTGTTGCGCATGGATGCAAAGGCGTTCTGGGAATCGGCCTGGCCGAAGTTGTAGCTCAGGACCTTGATCTCGGGCACGTCGGCAACGATCTTCTCGTAGAGGCGCTGCGCCAAGTCGCGGGTCACGTCCTGCGCCGTACCGATGGGCAGTTCCACGGAAACCTGGATGCGGCCCTGGTCCGCCGTCGGGAAGTACTCGGTCTTCATCCGGGGAACGTAAATGGCGATGACGACGGCGAAAATGACGGCCGCCGCCAGCATGACGATCCGCTTGTGGTTCATGCACCAGGCGATCATCCGGGAGTATCCGCGGGAGACGGCAGCATCGGGACGAGGGTGAGGGCGGCGGTCGTGGACACGATCATGATGATGGACACGATCCAGCCCAGCTGCTTGAACATGATGCCGGCCATGCCGGAGATCATGGTCAGCGGGAGGAACACGCACAGCATCGTGAGGGTGGAGGCGATGACGGAGATGCCCACCTCGGCGGTGCCGTGGACGGCGGCCTCCTTGGGTTTCTCGCCCCTTTCCAGGTGCGTCGTCACGTTCTCCAGGACGACGATGGCATCGTCCACGACCATGCCGATGGCGATGGACAGGGCGGACATCGAGATGATGTTCAGGGTGTTGCCCGTCGCGAAGAGGTACATCAGCGAAGCCAGGAGGGCGATCGGGATGGACAGCACGACGATCAGGGTTCCCTTCCACCGGCCCAGGAAGATGTACACGATGAGCATCACCACGAGGAACGTGATGAGGATCGTCTCCTTCAGGGAGCTGATGGTGCGGAGGATGTTGTCGGAAGAGTCGACGACCGGGGTGATCTTGATGTCGGACGGCAGGTTGCGCTGCAGCTTGGCCAGTTCCTTCTTGACGCCCCGGATCACGTTCACGGTGTTGTAGCCGGACTGCTTCTGGATGATGATCTGCGCGCCGCGGACGCCGTTCGTGTAGGATTCCTGCGACTTCTCTTCGAGGCCGTCGGTCACGCGGGCGACGTCCCGGAGGTAGATCACGCCCCCGTTCACGTTACCGAGAACGATGTTTTCCAGCTCGGAGGGGTCCTGGAACTCCTTCTTGATGCGGAGGGTGTAGGTGTCGGAGCCGATGTCGATGCTGCCGGAAGGGACGTTCCGGTTCTCAGCCGCGATGACCTGGGAGATGGAGGCGATGGACAGGCCGTAGGCCTCCAGCTTGTTCGGGTCGCAGTAGACGTGGATCTCGCGCTGCGGGGCGCCGTTCACGGAAACCGTACCCACGCCGGTGACGCGGGCCAGCGGCGTCGCAACGCGCTCGTCCAGGATCTTGTCGAGGGCGGAGACGCTCTGGTTCGCGGTGGCCGACATGATCATAATGGGCATGTCGTCCGCGCTGAACTTGAAAATGGTCGGCGAGGAAGCGCCGTCCGGGAGGGTCTGGCTGGCCATCGACAGCTTGTCCCGGACGTCATTCGTCGCGACTTCGATGTCGGTGCCGTACTCGAACTCGAGGGTGAGGACGGAGATGTTCTCCCGGGAGTTGGACGTGATGTCCTTGAGGTTCGCTACGCCGTTCAGGGAGTTCTCGAGGACCTTCGTGAGGTTGTTCTCGACGTCCTCGGCGCTGGCGCCCGGGTAGGACGACATCACCATGATGACGTTGGACTCCACGTCCGGGAAGTTGTCCACCGGCAGCCGCGTCAGGGAGAAAAGGCCCAGGATCGCGAACGCCACGAAGATAAGGGCGGTCGTGACCGGATGGTTGACGGATGTCCTGTAGATGCTCATGGGGCTTCCGGCTTAGTTGAGGACCACGACCTTGACGCCATCCTTGAGGGTGGCCTGTCCCTTGCTCACGACCGTCGCCCCTTCGGCGACACCGTCTACGATCTCATACTCGGCGCCGATGTGGCGGCCGATGGTCACGGGAATGTAGCTGACGGTATCATCGGGGTTCAGCAGGTAGACGAACCGCTGGCCGGTGCCTTCCTGCTTGACAATGCAGCGGTCGGGCAGCACGATGCGGTGGTTGGTGCCGAAGTTCACGGTCACGCGGGCGAACATGCCCGGCCGCAGGGCGCGGTCAGCGTTCTGGACGATTACTTCCGCGTTGAACGTATGGGTAGCGGCGTTGATGGTAGGATACAGGCGGTTCACCCGGCCGGTGAAGGAACGGCCCGGGAGGGCGTCCACGGTGATGGAGACGGTGTCGCCCTTCTTCACCTTCGTATACTCGTTTTCGGAGATGCCCACGAGGAGCTTCACCGGAACCACCTGCTGGACGGTGAACAGCGGGGCGCTCATCGCGAACATATCGCCCACGTCGAAGTTGCGGGCGGTCACGAAGCCGTTGATGGGGCTCCGGAGGATGGTGTTCTCCAGGAGGTTCTGATAGTTGGTCTTGCGGACCTTGTAGCCGAGCTCGGCGGCCTCGAAGTCGGACTGGGACACGCCGCCTTCCTCATAGAGGCCCTTCAGGCGGGCGTACTCGATCTCGTCGTTCTGGATCTGGAGCTCAAGCTGTTCCAGCTGGAGGCGGTCCATTTCGGCGAGGACCTGGCCCTTCGCGACATAGTCCCCCACTTCCACGTTGATCTTGCGGATGCGGGCGCCGGTCTGGGGCATGATGTTGTTGGTGGCGTAAGCCTCCACGGAGGAGGAATAGGTGCTTTCCTGGGCGACGTCCCGGGCGGTGGCGGTGACCACCTCGACGGAGGGAGTGACGTTGGCCTGGACACCGGGGGCGCCGGGACCCGGTTGCTGCTGGTTACCGCCCCTGCTGCCGCAGGAGGCCACGGCCAGGGCGGCCAGGACGGGAAGGATGATTCTGCAGTTCATATTGTTAATTCGCGTTAAAATCATAACCGAGGGTCTGTTCCAGGCCGGCCTTCGCGATGACGAAGTTGTAAATGGCCTGGGAGACGGCGAGACGGGACTGGGTGAGCGTGAGTTCCACGTTGTTCAGGTCCGTCAGGGTGCTCTTGCCGAGCTGATAGGACTTGACGGCGATGTCGTAAGCCTTCTCCGCGGAGGTGAGGGCCTCCTTCGAGGCGTCATAGGTCCGCATGGCCGTGTCCATGGTGCCGAGGCTCTGGCGGATGCCGATGCGGAGCTGGCGTTCGGCGTTCTCCCGCTGAAGGTCGAGTTCGTCGGCCTGGACGCGCGTCTGCTTGATGGCGTGGTAGCGCTGGCCGCCGGAGAAAATGGGGATGGACAGGCTCAGGCCGACCGTCGAGGACGGGAACCACTTCCACTGGCTCAGGTTGAAGATATCACTCTGGGTCAGGTAAGAGTAGGAGAAGGTGAGCGCGAGGGTCGGGAGGTAGGCGTACTGCTGCATCCGGATCTGCCGGGAAAGCATCTCGGCCTGCTGGGCGAGCTGGCGGAGCTGCGAGTTGCCGTCCAGCGAGGCGCGCTCGCCCTCGGCGATGTCACTGAACATCTGGCCGGCATATTCTTCCAGGGTGCCGGCAATGTCGATGATCCGGTCCAAGTCCACGCCCATCACGGCCTTGAGCTGCCACAGGGCCAGCTCCACGGAGTTCTCCGCGTTGTACAGGTTCGGAATGGCGGCGGCCACATTGGCCTTCGCGCGGGTCAGGTCCAGTTCGGACGCCTTCGCCGCGTTGTAGCGCATCTCGGTGAGGCGGAAGTTCTCCACCGCATTCTCATAGACGGAATTGTACACCTTGTAAGCCTCTTTCGCGAAAAGGATGCCGTAGAAGGCCTGTTTCACGGACGCGACCGTCCCGAGGCGGGACTCGCGCGCCTGCTCCACGGCCAGTTCCACCTGGTCGCCGGTGAGCCGGAGGCTCTCCCAGAGCTGGAAGTTGACCAGCGGCATCTGCGCGCTGAGACCGAAGGTGACCGAATGGGTACGGCCCATTTCCATCGGCTCGGAGGATCCGCCGCCCTCCTTGCCCGCATCCGGGTCCACATACGGGACGAACGGGATACCGGTTCCGTCGTAGAGCTGCTGGATGTAATACATGATGGGGTTCATCAGGGAGGCCATCATGCCGGCCATGCCGCCACCGCCCGAGGAGCCTTCTCCATCATCGTCCTTCTTGTCGGAGCCGAAGTAGACTTTCTGTTTCTTGAGGGCGTAACTGTACATGCCGGAGGCGCTCACCTGCGGGAGCAAGGCTGCATACGAGCCCTTGCGGGCATACTGCTGCCGCTCGATCTCCATATCCGCGACCTTCACGGATGTGTTTTCGCTGAGGGCGACTTTCAGGGCGTCCTCCAGCGTGAGGACGACCTTCCCTGCCTCTGACTGCGGGGCCGCGTCCTGATACTGCGCCAACGCCGGAAACGCCAGGAAGGCGCTTGCGGCGAGGAGGGCAAATCGTTTCAAATACATATGCTAACTAACTGATAATCGATTAGGCCAGGGGCTTCGCGTAGTGCGTAGCCTCTTTCTTGGGCTTTTGCGGCTCCGGATGGACCGCCCGGGCGGGCATCCGTTTCTTGTACGCCCACACGAGGAAGAATATGCCCAGCAGGATGAACGGGATGGACAGGAGCTGGCCCATATTCAAGGCCATCGTCTGCTCGAATTCCACCTGCGGCTCCTTGATGAACTCGATGAGGAAGCGGCTGCCGAAGCACACGATGAGGAAAATGCCGATGAACTGCCCGCGGAGCATCTGGTCCAGTTTCTTCCAGTACAGGCCGATGAGGGCGAAACCCAACAGGAGGTAGGTGAAACCTTCGTAGAGCTGCGTCGGATGCTTGGGTTCCGTCTCGCCGCGAAGCTCGAAGACGAAGCCCCAGGGCAGGTTGGTCACATCGCCGTAGATCTCGGAGTTGAACAGGTTGCCGAAGCGGATGAAGGCGCCGGCGAAGGCCACCGCGATAGCCAGGTGGTCCAGCAGCCACACGAAGTCGAAATCGTGCTTCTTCCCGTAGTGGTTCGCGAACCACCACATCCCGAGGATCAGGGCGATGGTGCCGCCGTGGCTGGCGAGGCCGCCCTTCCAGGGCATGAAGATCTCCCAGAAGCCCTGCCAGCTGCCCAGGTAGTAATCCGGCTGATAGAACAGGCAGTGCCCGAGACGGGCGCCCACGATGGTGCAGATCAGCAGGGTGTACAGCAGCGGATCCAGGAGTTTCGTGTCGATCTTCTCACGCTGGAAGAACCACTTGAAAATAAACCAGCCCAGGATGAACCCGCTCACGAACAGGAGCGAGTACCAGCGGAGTTCGAAATTACCGATATGCAGGATGGCCGGATCGACGTGCCAATGGACGACTAGTTCACGCATAAGCATCTATGTTACAAATCCCTTTTTGATAGGAATCTACAAAGATAATGCTTTACGGAACAAAGTACAAAAAAAACGTGCGGGCGTATGTGCCCGCACGTGAAGAAAAGCCGATTCGATCCGGACTTACCGCTTCAGCCGGACGAAGATGCTCAGCGGCAGAACCTTGCCGAAGGTGTCGCGGAGGGCGAGCTCGCCGCTTTCGAGGGCGAGGAAAGCACCATCGTGGCCGGGGACGGCCGTGAAGCCGGCTTCGGGCCGGAGGCCGAAGGCTTCGCGGACGGTCGTCTCGCCCAGCATCGCGGAGTAGCCGTTCGAATAAAGGTTCAGGACCATGAAAGAGTCACGCGGGGAAAGGATTTGCGCGACGTTCTTCAGGAGGTCGAACAGGAGTTCGTCCAGTTTCCATTTCTCCCCGTCCGGCCCATGTCCATAGGCGGGCGGGTCCAGGATGATCCCCTGGTAGCGGTTGCCCCGCTTGGCTTCGCGTTTCGCGAACTTCAAGGCATCTTCCACCACCCAGCGCACGCCGTCCAGGCCGCTGCGCTCCATATTCTCACGCGCCCAGGTGACGACCTGGCGCACGGAATCGAGGTGCGTGACGTCGGCGCCCGCGGCCTTGGCTGCCAGTGAGGCGGCGCCCGTGTAGGCGAACAGGTTCAGCACCTTCGGTGCGCCCATCCCGTTCGCCTTGCAGATGCGGCCCAGGCGCAGCGTCTCCCGGTAGATGAACTCCCAGTTGGGCGCCTGCTCGGGGAACACACCCACGTGCTTGAAGGAGGTGAGGCCGAGGCGCAGGGCGATGTGCAGGTCCGAGGCGGCATGCGTCTCCGGGTCCTGGGCGCCGTTGTAGGCGATGCTCCACTGGTCGTCCATCTTGCGGACCTTCTCCCAGGTGCCGCTGTCCTCTTTGCCGGCCTTGCCGAAACCGGCGCCGGGCCGAAAGACCACGTGGCTCTGGCGCTTCCACTCGCTTTCCGGGAGCGACGGCGCCCACAGGGCCTTCGGCTCCGGGCGCCGGAGCACGTACTTGCCGAAGCGCTCCAGTTTCTCACCGCGTCCCGAGTCGATCAGTTCGTAGTCTTTCCAGTATTCCGCAGGGTATTCGATGGTCATGGCTGTTGTCATTTCGAGCTTGTCGAGAAATCTCTTCCGCTCCTTTTGTGCAAAGATACGGAAATAATTGTTAAATTTGTGGACTGGAAAATTCTTAACTCTAATATCTGATATGCAACAGTTCATCGACAGTTATGACTTCACCGGCAAGAAGGCCATCGTGAGAGTCGACTTCAACGTTCCCCTCGACGAGAACTTCAACATCACCGACGACACCCGCATCCGCCGGGCCATGCCTACCCTCAAGAAGATCCTCGAGAAGGGCGGCGCCGTCATCATCATGTCCCACCTCGGACGTCCCAAGAAGGTGGATCCGAAGTTCTCCCTGAGCCACATCGTGGACCACGTGTCCGAGTGCCTGGGCGTTCCCGTCCAGTTCGCCGCCGACTGCCAGAAGGCGGACGAGCAGGCTGCGGCCCTGAAGCCGGGTGAGGCTCTCCTCCTCGAGAACCTCCGCTTCTACGCCGAGGAAGAAGGCAAGCCGCGCGGCCTCGCCGAGGATGCTTCCGAGGACGAGAAGAAGGCCGCCAAGAAGGCCGTCAAGGAGTCCCAGAAGGCTTTCGTCAAGAAGCTCGCCTCCTACGCCGACTGCTACGTGAACGATGCTTTCGGCACGGCCCACCGCGCCCACGGCTCCACCGCCCTCATCGCCGAATACTTCCCGAACGACAAGATGTTCGGCTACCTGATGGAAGGCGAGATCAAGGCCATCGACAACGTCCTGAAGAACGCCCAGCGTCCGCTGACCGCCATCATCGGCGGCTCCAAGGTCTCCTCCAAGCTCGCGGTCCTGAAGAACCTCGTCGGCAAGGTGGACAACCTCATTATCGGCGGCGGTATGGGTTATACCTTCATCAAGGCCCTCGGCGGCCACATCGGCCAGTCCCTGCACGAGGATGACCTCATGCCGGATGCCCTCGAGATCCTGAACACCGCGAAGGAAAAGGGCGTGAACGTCTCCCTCTCCGTCGCGACCGTCTGCGGCCAGGCTTTCGACAACGATACGCCCCGTCAGATCTTTGATATCTACAACATTCCGGACGAGTGGGAAGGCATGGACGCCAGCCCGGCTTCCCTCGAGAACTGGCGCAAGATCATCCTCGCCTCCAAGACCATCCTCTGGAACGGTCCCGTGGGCGTGTTCGAGCTCCCGAACTTCGCGAAGGGTACCCTGCAGATCGCCCAGGATCTCGCCGATGCTACCGCGCAGGGCGCATACACCCTCGTCGGCGGCGGTGACTCTGTCGCAGCCGTGACCCAGATGGGTTATGCCGACAAGGTTTCCTACGTCTCCACCGGCGGCGGCGCCATGCTCGAAGCCATCGAAGGCAAGATCCTCCCCGGCATCGCCGCGATCCAGGACTAAGTCCCACCCTGCACACCTCGCTGACTATTAGCGACTTACAAAAAACTCCCTGGTACAAACGCACCAGGGAGTTTTTTATAATCGGTTCAATGTCAGGGCTTTGACCGGGACGCGTCGGAGAGGCCGCTAATCTGCCTCCTCCACCTCCACTGTATCCGGCGCAGCGGCCCGGTCATCTTCGGGATCCAGGCTGCCGGCGGCGACGCGGACGAGGAGCTCGAGGGAATCGAGCAGGCGGTCGGAAAGATCGTTGTCGCCGTACTGCTTGAAAACGTCGGCAAGATAGAGGATGCAGCGATGGCAGCCCTCGAAGTTGGAGGACGCGTAGTCGTAGAACTCCAGATAGAAACGGGAGGTATCCAGCAGGCCATCGGCCAGCTTCTGGCCCAGTTTGCGGGCCTTGTCCTTCTCGCCCAGGAAGTAGTAGTTCTCCACCATCTGGACCACCATGTAGTCATTGCTGCTGAAACCCACCGAGATGGTCTCCAGGGGGAAGTTCTCCTCCGGGAAGTTCTGCTGGCAAAGGTCCAGGATCTCCAGGGCCTTCTTGTCCTCACGGGCGTCGATCAAGGCATTCGCGACGTTCACGAACAACTGGCGCTGAGACAACACGCCCAGGAAAGTGTACATGTTCTGGTAATCCACGAACCAGTCCTTGCGGCTGAGGGCATCCCACTTGAAGGTGCCGTCCGTCATCTTGCGGTACAGGTCGTCGGCATCGACAATGCCGGGGTCCGTCGAAGTGATCTTGTTCTTGAACGGGACGAAGCGGTAGGAGAAGCCGTCATACATCAGATAGTCCTTGATGCCGATATTGAGGTCGCCGCCCATGTTCAGCAGGTTCAACGGACGGTCCCACTCGTAGTTCGACAGCAGGTCGAGCATGAAGAGCTCCGGCTTGGTGATATAGTTCTTGTCCTCGGACATGGTGAGGGTGATGGTCTCGGGGATCGCTTCGGCGAGGAACTCGGGGACAATGCCGTATTTCAGGCAGTTTTCCTTGTTCACGGGAATGACGATCTTCCGGGCGCAAATGAAGTCTACCTTCCGGCGGGAGGTCAGTTCCACCTTCATCTTCGGATCCTTGAACACATCCATGACGTCCTTGATCAGCATCGGCGAGCCGTCGTCATAGGTAATGAAAACGTACTCGTTGGTGCCGTACAGGTACTGCGACTGCGGAACGGTCAGGGGCAGCGGCTTGGACTCGTTGCAGGCCCATTTCATCTGGTCTATGTACCAGTCGGTGCCCAACAGGGAGGTGTTCACCACGCGGACGTCCGTCCGGACGCCCTCGATCTCCTGCGCGTACCAGAGCGGGAAAGTATCGTTGTCGCCGTGGGTGACGAGCATGCCGTTCGGGCCCACGGAATTGAGGTAGTTGGAGGCCATCTCCGTGGAAGTATAGCGGTTTGAGCGGTCGTGGTCGTCCCAATTCTCTTCCGCCATCAGGGCGGGAACGCCGAGGCACAGTACGGATGCGCCGACGGCAACGGCTTTGGAGGCCTTGCCCTTGCTGGCGTCGTTGATCCACTCATACAGGGCCGCGACGCCGAGACCGATCCAGATGGCGAACATGTAGAAGGAGCCCGCATACGCATAGTCCCGCTCACGCACCTGGTAAGGCGGCTGGTTGAGGTACAGGACAATGGCGATGCCCGTCATGAAGAACATCAGGAACACGATCCAGGAACCGCGCTTGTCACGGTCGAACTGGAACACCAGGCCCAAAAGGCCCAGCAGGAGCGGCAGGAAGAAATAGTGGTTTTTGCCCTTGTTTTCCGCGAGGGTAGCCGGCGCATCGCGCTGGTCACCCAGGCGGAGCCGGTCAAGCGGACCGATGCCGCTTTCCCAGTTGCCGTAGAACAGTTCACCCGGCGTCGGGCTGTGGATCTCGTTCTGGCGGCCGACGAAGTTCCACATGAAATACCGCCAGTACATCCAGTTCAGCTGGTAGTCGAAGAAGAAACGCAGGTTCGCCCCGAACGTGGGTTTCTTATGCGTCGCCCCTTTCACGCGGATTCCCTTGCCGTCCATATAGGACTCGTAGAAGTCCACGTGGGAAGGGCTTCCGTTGGACCACATGCGCGGGAACAGCATCTTGCCTTCCGGGAGGTAGTCCGCATCGGCGGGAGCCTCGGCATGGACATATTTCCCGTTCAGCGGCGCCCAGTATTTGCCGGTCTTGAGGTCGTACGGCGCATCGAAGTACTGGCCGTACAGGAGCGGTGTGGAGCCGTACTGCTCTCGGGAAAGGTAACGGACAAGGGTATAGGCGTTATCCGGCTGGTACTCGTTCGTCGGGGTCTTCACGGAGGAGCGGATAATGACGATGGAGAACAGCGAGAAACCGATCACCAGGGTCGTGACACACAGCATCACCGTATTCCAGAAGACCTTGTCCTTCTTCAGGGTCGCGAACAGGGCCCAGAAGCAAAGGGCCAGCAGGGCGACCATGAAGAACAGGGCGCCGCTGTTGTACGGCAGGCCGAAACCGTTCACGAAGATCCGGTCGAAGAAAGCCGCCAACTTCGGAAGATACGGGATGAACAGGAACACCAGCAGGGCCTCGATGACGACGCCGATGAGGAAGATGCCCACGAGCTGCTTGAGGCCCATCAGGAAGGCGATCAGCACGATCCAGCGGTTCGCATGGGGCTCGTCGGCCCCTTCGTACCACTTGCACATGGCCCAGAAGACGAGGGCCGTCACCAGGGACGACATCGCATACACCTCGCCCTCCACGGCGGAGAACCAGAAGGTATCGGAGAACGTGTAGGCCAGCGCGCCCACAGCGCCCGAGCCGAAGATGGCAATGGCCTGGGCGGCGCTATACCCGTCCTTCCCCGGCTTCACAAGCCGTTTCGCGAAGAACACCGTCGTCAGGTACAGGAAGAAGATCGTGAGGGCCGACAGGATACCGTTCATCGCGTTCACCGCTACAGCCGCCTTCTCCGGCGGGAACGGGATGGTGAAAATACGCGCAAACAGCTGGAACACCGGGTTTCCCGGCGGGTGGCCCACCTCCAGTTTGTAGGATGAGGCGATGAACTCACCGCAGTCCCAGAAGGAGGCGGTGGGTTCTATGGTGGACAGGTAAGTCACACTGGCGATGACGAAAACAGCCAGGGCGACGATCCGGTTCCATAGGTTGAATGTCTTCTTGTCCATGTACTTCTTTTCGCTATATTTTGCAAAGATACGAATAATTCTCGTTATATTTGCCCTGCTTAAACCAACGTGTACGTACCTATGGAACCTGTCGAAATCGTCTCTGTCCGGGGGCGGCGCATGCTCAAGCAATTCATCCGCTTTCCTTTTGACCTGTTCAAGGACTGCCCCCAGTGGGTGCCCGCTTTCGAGGACGATGAACTGAAGTCTCTCGGCGACGAGAACCCCTCCCTGTCTTTCTGTGAACGCGAGTTGTACCTCGCCCGCCGCAACGGGAAGGTCGTCGGCCGCGTGGCCGCCATCCGCAACCGCAAGGCCAACGAGAAATGGAAGGAGGAGACCGTCCGCTTCGGCTGGATCGACTTCATCGAGGATTTCGACGTGGCCAAAGCGCTCGTGGATGCGGTCATCGCCTGGGGCCGCACGTGGGGTGCGACGAAGGTCAAGGGACCCCTCGGCTTCACCGACATGGACCGAGAAGGCCTCCTGGTGGAAGGGTTCGAGCACGACTCCCCCTTCACTGTCATCTACAACTTCCCCTACTACGGCGAGTTCCTGGAACGGATGGGCTTCCGCAAGGACGTCGACTGGACCCAGCGGTACATCGACCTCCCCGACACCCTGCCGCCGATGTTCCAGTACGCGGACCTCGTGGAGAAGCGCTACGGCCTGCACATCTGGCGCGGGAAGAACATCCGCGAAATGGCCAAGCGCGGACGGGAGATGTTCCATGTCCTGAACGACGCCTTCGCCCCGCTGTACGAGTATTCCAAACTCACGGAAGAGCAGATCGACGGCTACGTGAAACAGTACGTCCCCATCATGAACAAGGACCTCGTCGCCTTCGTCGTGAACGAGGAGGACAAACTCGTGGGCTTCACCGTCACGATGCCGTCCATTTCCCGGGCCGTCCGTAAGGCGAAAGGCCGCCTCTTCCCCTTCGGCTTCATTCCCATCCTCCGTTCCCTCCGGCACAACGACACCATCGAGGCGCTCCTCATCGGCGTCCTGCCCGAGTACCAGGGAAAGGGTGCGAACGTCCTCATGTTCAAGTATATCCATGAAAATTGCATCCGCTTGGGAATCAAACGGATGCTTCTGAATCCGCAGCTCGAGGAAAACTACAAGGTCCAGTCCCTGTTCGGGGAATACGACCCGAAGCCGTTCCAGCGGCGCCGCAGCTATGTGATGGAGTTGGAGGCTTAAGCGAGCGCTTTCAGCACATTCTCACACACGTCCCCGACCGTGACGGGCATCGGCTCGCCATCGGGGAAGCGCATCTTGAACTTCTCCTCCACCGCGAGGGAGAGGAGCATCATCGTGAGGGAGTCGATGCCGAGCCCGCGGACGAGCTCGGTATCGAAATCCACGTTGGTCAGGTCCGTGTGCGGACGCAGGACGGTAAGGACTTCCTTCAGGCCGTCGAAAACTTCCTGCTTGGTCATACGCGGGCGACTTTCATGCTGCCGGTGCGCTTGAAATCCTCCGTGCGCACGGTCACTTTCAGGATCCGGTGTGTGGTAGGCAGCGTATCGTTGATCCTCTTCACGAGGTTGTCCATGTACGCGGTCACCTCTTCCCAGGGCTTGCCCTCGAAGGCCGGCATGAACGGCAGGATCTCCACGGCGATGACCGGGGCGCCGTTCAGCTCATCCTCCTTCACCATGGCGTCGCGGACGCACGGATCGGCATAGAAGGGCTCTTCCAGGCTCTCGGGGCTCACATTCTCACCGTTGGACAGGATAATGAGGTTCTTGATGCGTCCGGTGATATACAGGAAACCGTCCTCGTCGATGCGCATCAGGTCGCCGGTGCGGAACCAGCCGTCCTCCGTGAAGGCCTCGGCCGTCTTTTCGGGATCCTTGTAGTAGCCGGAGAAGACGTTGTCGCCCTTTATCTGGAGTTCGCCGTCCACGATCCGCACTTCCTGGCCGGGATAGACCTTGCCGATGGAGGTGGGATGGGTAATGGCGTCGGCGTTGGCGGAGGTGAGGTTCGCCGTCTCAGTGAGGCCGTAGCCGAAGCAGAACTCGACACCCAGCTTGGTGAAGATGTCCACCAGGCGCGGGGGCACGTTCGCGGCGCCGGAAATGATCATCCGGAGGTTGCCGCCGAGGAACTGCGGGCCGTACATCTTGCACAGGCCGGCAAGGATGTCGCAGATGCCCGGGACGATGACGAGGAGGGTGGGCTTGATCATCGGGAACTTGCCGATGGTGGCCTTCATGTCCTCGCAGGTATGCATCAGGTTGCCGGTGTAGAAGCAGCCCATGAGGCCGGCGATGGCGCCGAATACGTGGCTCAGGGGCAGGAGGGCGATGTAGCGGTGCACGCCGATCACCTTGCCCGGCTTGAAGATGGCGTTGAAAGAGCCGCGCATGAAGGCGCGGTGCGTGAGGACGGCGCCCTTCGGGGTGCCGGTCGTGCCGCCGGTGAAGAAGATGGCGGCCGGCTGGTCCGGGTCCACGACGGTGGCGGGAACGCCTTCCTCGGCGATGGAGGAGGCCGGCAGGACCTTCACGCCCTGGAGCTTCGCCGTGAGGGGCTTGAATTCATCGCGGACGAACAACGCCGCGATGTCGAATTTCATGCAGGAGCCGATGAGGGCCATTTCCGGCAGGGAGGCCGGCAGGTTCATCGCCACGTAACCGGCACTGGTGACGGCGAGGAACAGCTCGATGGCATCCTGGCTGTTGCGGTCGAAGATGGCGATGTGCGCGCCCTTCGGAAGGCCGAGGCCTTCAATGACGGCGCGGCGGCGCGCGATGCGCTCGCCGAATTCCTTGTACGTAATCGTGTGCGCGAGGTCGGAGAGGGCCGGCATGTCGGCATAGGTCTTCTCCATCCACGTGACGAATTCCCCCATGGTCGGAAGATAGGGCAGACGCTCCATCTCCTCGCGGGGGACCATGTCATAGAAATAATTGGACATTATATGAGGTAGGTTTAAGTTTCCGGACCGCAAAGGTAGCAATAAAAACCCGGACGGGCAAACCTACCGCTCCCCGACGAACATCCGGCACAGGCCGAACGAGAACGTCCGGCAGCGTACATTCCGGAAGCCCGCCTCATCCATCATCCGGCAGAAGTCGCTGGGGGAAGGGAAATGATGGACCGAAGCCGGCAGGTATCTGTAGGCCGCCCGGTTGCCGGACACGGCGCCGCCGATGCCGGGCAGGATATGCAGGAAATACAGGTCGTAAGCCCACCGGACCAGCCGGTTCTGCGGCACGGACAGTTCCAGGATGACCGCCTTTCCGCCCGGCTTCAGCACGCGACGGAACTCTTCCAGGCCTTTTCCCTTGTGTTCGAAATTCCGGATGCCGAACGCGCAGGTGACGCGGTCGAAAGTTCCCTCCTCATAGGGAAGAGCTTCTCCGTCAGCGACCTGCAGGTTGATGCGCTCTCCGACGCCGGCTTTCTCCGCCTTCCCTTGCACGAGCGCCATCATCCCTTCGGAGATATCGGCCCCAATCACCGTCGACCCTTCCGCGGCCGCCTTCGCAATCGAAATGGTGGAATCCCCCGTCCCGCACGCGACATCCAGGATCCGCTGCGGCGTCCCGTCCACGATTTCCTTCAGTGCATGGCGCCGCCACAACTTGTCGACATTCAGCGACAGGACATGGTTCAACCGGTCATAACTAGGTGCGATGTTGTCGAACATCTCCCGGACGTTCTCTTTTCGGGGCATTACGGAACGGGATCGTAGCCGGAACCACCCCAGGGGTGGCACCGGAGGATGCGGCGGACGGTGAGGTAAAGGCCCTTGAAGGGGCCGTATTTGCGGAACGCCTCGAGGGCGTACTGGGAACAGGTGGGCGTGAACCGGCAGGCCGGCGGAGTGAACGGGCTCACGCATACCTGATAGAACTTGATCAGGAACACGAACGGGAAAATGAGCACGTTTTTCAACCAGCCGGGCATGCCTATTCGGTTTTGGCGGCTACGGCCGTCAGGGCGGCGGTCATGGCGGCAAAAATAACGTCGTATGGAAGGACCTCGCGGGCCTGGTACAGGAAGGCGATGTCCACGGGCGCAGGAAGGAGGTCCTTCTGGAGCCGGTAGGACTCGCGGATGCGGCGTTTCAGGAGGTTCCGCTTCACCGCGCGCTTGAAGAAGCGCTTGGGGACGGAAACGAGGATGCGGGAGACATCGGCCTCACCGGATTTCAGGAACTTGTAGCGCAGGCAGCCCGTCACGCCGCCCTTTCCATGCTCCATGAGCCCTGCGATGGCTTTCTTGCCGCAGAGACGCTCGGATTTGGAGAGGGTGGCCGTCATGGGCGCGGCTACTGCTGCTGCTCGAGATAGCGTTCGATGGCGCGGGCCACGGACGGAACCTCGGGAGAGGGGGCCTTCACTTCAATGGAAAGACCGGCTTCCTCCATCGCCTTGACGATGGAACGGCCGTAGGAGACGAACTTGATATCCCCCTGCTCGAAGGCAGGGAAATTCTCGTACAGGGACTTGACGTCGGCCGGGTTGTACAGGACGATCATGTCGTAGGCGTGCAGGTCCACGTCCTTGAGGTCCTGAGGCACGGATTTGACGAACACCGCGGGGGTGTAGTCCAGCTTCGCGGCATCGAACAGGCGGTACAGGGTATCGTTGTTGGAATTGTCCGACGTGGCGATGAGGAATTTCTCCCCCTTATGCTTGGGACCGATGAGCGCGACCACGCTGTCCGGGGTGCCGGTGCCGTAGAAGATCTTGCGCTTGCGGTACACGATATGCTTCTGGAGGTACATCGCAACGACCTCGGTCGTGCAGAAATACTTCATCGTCTCGGGAATCTTGCACCGGAGTTCCTCCGCCAGGGTGAAGAACGCGTCGATGGCGTGGCGGGAGGAGAAGACGATGGCGGTGTAATCAAGGATGTTGATCCGCTGCGCCCGGAATTCCCGGGAGGTGAGCGGTTCGATCAGGAAGAACGGATGGAACTCGAATTCCACCCCGTACTTTTCCGTCACGGCCTGGTAAGGCGTAAGAACACGCGGGGTGTTCTGGGAAATCAGGATGTTCTTGACTGTCATACTACTATTCTGCACTAACCTTAAAGAATCACCGCCGGGACGACCAGCAAGGCGGTCGGCAGCAATTCGAGGGCGCAAAGGTACAAAAAAGTTGTCAATGAATTGCAAGACATGGACAAAATTTGTCCGCGGCGGAACAGATACAGCAGATACATGACGCCGGTCTCCACCAGCAGGATGGTCTTGACAGTCAGGTCGGAAAGGTGCAGGACATAGCAGACGCCCACCGTCAGGAGAGCCAGGATCATCAGCAGGATGAAAAAGGTGTAACCCGCCCGGTAAGCCATCTGGTAATCGTCATAACGGCGGCGGGGACGGAACCAACGGTACAACAGGAACCGGACGAACAGGAACACGAGGAAGACGCCGGCGACGGCAGCGATCCGCATGTCCGGGGTCAGCGTGTCGAACCAGGCGATATCGAAGAGACGGTAGCGGTAAATGAGCAGGATGGCGGGCACGAGGAAGACGGCGGCCACCAGGTTGCGGTCCCGGCTCACCCGGACACTGTTCTCCAGGGCGGCGCTGCCACGGGCCCGGAGGATGCTGTCCGATAAATAGGGCAGCACGTTCAGGAAGCTGCGGAGCGCCAGCAGGAACAACAGCACGGAAACCGCCACCAGAATGGAAGCGGCCAGGGAAAGGCCCTCCCCCGCAGCCGCCACGGCTTCGGGCTGGGTGTCCGGCAGCAGGAGCTGCCCTGATTTGAAGGGATCGTCCAGCATCAGTTACCTCTTTTGGCGTTATACCCCATTTCTTTCAGCAGGGCGACGACCTTGTCGCGGAGATCGCCCTGGATGGTGATTTCGCCGTCCTTGGCGGTGCCGCCCACGCCGCACTTCGTCTTCAGGGCCTTGCCGAGTTCCTTCAGGTCGTCGGCCTTGCCCACGAAGCCGGTCACGAGCGTGACCTGCTTGCCGCCCCGGTTGCGCCGGTCGATGGCGACGATGAGCCGCTGCTTCGCCGGCGGGAGCGTCTCCGCTTCCGCCTCTGAAGCCGTCTCATACTGAAAGTTCGGATTCGTGGAATAAACCACGCCCAGACGTGATTTCCAATCGTTTTCCTTCATGGTTACACGTTCCGTCCGGAAGCGTCGACCATCCCCTTCACGTGCTGGTTGAAAGCGGTGGCGCCGATCAGGGATTCGAGGGTGCAGTGCATCCGGTAGCGCCAGTAGTAGCGCGGGATGGCGGGGACGTTGATACGCTCGTCAGCCGGGTTGCCGGCGTAACGGACCGTCCCGTCGGTGGCCATCCAGTCCTGCAGGGGCAGGATGGCGAGCATGGCCGGCGACTTGAGGTGCGCGCCCAGGATCAGGTCCGCGACCCACGGCTCGCAGAAGGCCGGAGCCTCGCCGGCGCAGTGAAGCACCCCGTTGAAATACTGCTGCGTGAGGGCGCGGTCCTCCTCCCACCAGGCCCGGAGCGGGCTGGTGTCATGGGTGCCGGTCGCGCAGACACAGGAATACGGGTAGCGGGCAGGATCCGCGAAGGTGTCCTTCGGGTCCTTCGGCATCCGCTGGATCTCCAGGCTCAGGATGTCCAGGTCCGCCATGGTCTCAGGAACGCTGGCCGGAATCATGCCCAGGTCCTCGCCGCAGCACAGCATGCCCGTGGTGCGGAGCAGGGCCGGGAGCTTCCGGTAGGCCGACTCCTTCCAGAACTGGTTGTGCCGATGGTAGAAGAAATCGTTGTACAGCTCGTTATAGCGGTCTTTGAGCCAGTCAGGGAGCTGCGCGTAGGCGCTGGTGTTCTGCGAAGAGATGCGCGGATGCCAATAGTCCTTGCGGCGCGGATCCTCCACGAACAGGACATCGGTGTCGCCCGTGTTCACGGGGTTGAATCCCTTGTTCCGCAGTTCCTCTCCGCTGTACGGAAGGGCCGGGTTGAAGTGGCCCATGAGGCCGCTCTTGTACGGCACCGGAATCTCCCAAATGCGGAAGAAGCCGAGGATATGGTCGATGCGGAAGGCATCGAAATACTCCGCCATCTTGCGCATGCGGGCCTTCCACCAACCGAAGCCGTCTTCCGCCATCTTTTCCCAGTTGTAGGTCGGGAAACCCCAGTTCTGGCCGTCCACCGCGAAGGCATCCGGCGGGGCGCCGGCCTGGCTGTCCAGGTGGAACAGGTCGGGGTGCTGCCAGGCGTCCACGCTCTGGCGGCTCACGCCGATCGGCAGGTCTCCCTTCAGGGCGACGCCCCGCTTGTGCGCGTAGGCTACGGCCTCGTGGAGCTGTGCATCCAGCAGGAACTGCTCCCAGCAATAGAAGTTCACCTCGTCCACGTGGGCCGCGGCGAAATCATCCACCTTACGCACCTTGTACTCGGCGAATTCACCCCACTGGGAGAAGTCGCAGGTCCCATTCAGGTCGCGCAGGACGGAGAAAGCAGCGTACGGCATCAGCCATTCGGCATTGGCCGCGACGAAATCGTGGTAGGCCGGCGACTGCATCGTCTCCTGGCCCTTGGATGCGTAGACTTTCCGCAGAAGGGCGGTCTTTGCCTCGTTCACCTTCTCGTAATCCACCTGCGGAAGGGCCTCCAGTTCCGCCTTCAGGGCCTTGTACTTCGCATCCCTCCGGACACCGGCCGCGGGCAGGTGCAGGAACTGCGGATGCAGGGCGAAGGAACTGACGGCGTTATAGGGATAGGAATCCTGCCAGGTATGGGTCATCGTGGTGTCGTTGATGGGCAGGAGCTGGATCACGCTCTGACCGGCCTCCACGGCCCAATCGACCAGTTTCTTGATGTCGTTGAACTCGCCCACGCCGAAACTGTCCTCCGTACGGAGGGAGAAGACGGGGACGGCGACACCGGCGCCGCGCCACGGGCGGGTCCGGAACCCGGGGACGTTGTCGGCGACTTCCAGGCGGCAGCCGGCGGCGGGCAGTTCCGCGAAGAAGTGGTTCGGGCCTTCTTCCCACAGGACCGGCTTCTTGGTGGCCGTGTCCACGATGACGAACTTGTACTCGAAGGGTGCCTTCACCTCCAGGGCGATACGCCAGTACGGGAAAGCACCGTCATCCAGCAGATGGAACTCCTTCCAGTCGCCGAGCGGGCCGCTGCCCGCCAGGGCGACGGATTCGCCCGTGCGGACCTCGGGGGCGGCGACGCGGAAGGCGACATTCCCCTTCCACGGGGCCGTGGGACGCGGATTCCGGAAGGAAACGCCGTCCGGGCGACGGAAAATGACGTCGCTGAACGCGGCGGCATAGAACGTGGAGTTCGCGGGACGGTCATTCCAACGTTCGCGGATCACCAGCGACGTGCCGCCGGCGGGAGCGTCATAGCGGTGCGCCCGCCACTCGCGGCGGACAACCTTCCCTTCCTTCTCCACTTCGAAGGAATAGGCGTCCCCGTCGCGGAGGTTGCGCCCCGTCAGTTCCTTCTGCCACATGTTGGCATAAGCCGGATCCATCGGATACCGCTTCTTCCCGATGCGGAGCACCAACGTCTCGCCCCACTGGGTATGATACTGAATGGTAATACGAATATTCATTATGGTTTACTAGTTTTAATGTCCAACCCGGACTATCTTTGCGGTACGAACTGTTCAAAAAGAGCGACGAATGACACAAGGGGAAGCGACCGTCGTCAAAAATGCCGGCAGCCACTACGAACTTTCCGCCCTTCCGGAGTGGCGGATCTTCCCCGCCGTGCTCCGCGGACGCATCCGCCTGAAGGCGAGCCAGATCACCAACCCCGTGGCCGTCGGAGACCGCGTCCGGTACGAGTGGGCCGACGGCGAGGAAACCGCCGTCATCACGGAGGTGCTGCCCCGGGAGAACTATGTGATCCGGCGGTCCACGAACCTGTCCCGCCAGGCGCACATCATCGCCGCCAACGTGGACATGGCTTACCTCGTCGTCTCCCTGTTCTTTCCCGAAGTCAAACTCCCCTTCCTGGACCGCATCCTCGTCACCTGCGGCGTGTACGGCATCCCGGCCACCGTCGTCCTGTCGAAGGTGGACCTGTACCGGGAGCTAGCGCCGGAGCAGGTCGACGCATTCCACGCCATTTACGAAGGAGCGGGCTACCGCGTCATCGACACATCCGTGCTGACCGGCGAAGGCATCGGGGAACTCCGGGATTCCTGCCGGGGGAAGATCAACCTTTTCTCCGGGGAATCGGGCGTCGGCAAGTCCTCCCTCATCAAGGCGCTGGACCCGGCCCTGGACCCCAAGATCGGCCAGATTTCCACAGCCCACCTGCAGGGGAAGCACACGACCTCCCTATACGAGATGTACCCCTTGGCAACAGGCGGCTATGTCATTGATTCTCCGGGACTTCGCGGATTCGGCCTGGTGGACCTGGAGAAGGAGGAAATCGGCAAATACTTCCCCGAAATGCTTCGCGCTTCCGAAGGGTGCCGGTTCACCCCCTGCACGCACACCCACGAACCCGGCTGCGCCGTGAAGGCGGCCGTGGACGCGGGAACCATCTCCCCCGAACGCTACGCATCCTACCTGGGCATGCTGGAGGAAGACAAGAAGTTCCGATGAATCTCCACCGGGACATCCTCCGCCTCGCCGTTCCGAGTATCCTCGCGAACATCACCGTTCCCCTGGTGGGTATGGTCGATATCGCTGTGGCCGGGCACCTGGGCGCCTCGGGCGGCCTCGGCGCCGCCGCCCTCATCGGCGGCATTTCCATCGGCACCATGCTCTTCGACATGCTGTACTGGAATTTCGGGTTCCTCCGAGGAGGAACCGGCGGCCTGACGGCCCAGGCGTACGGCCGTCACCGCGCCGGCGTGGCGGAAGCGGAAGGAGACATCGCCGTCACCCTGAAACGGGCGCTCGGAATCGCGTTCGGATCGGGCCTCGCGCTGATCGCCCTGCAATGGGTCGTCGTGCAGGTCGCATTCCTCCTGGTGGAGTGCTCGCCCGAGGTACAAACCCTTGCCACCCAGTACTTTTACATCCGAATCTGGGCAGCCCCGGCCACGCTCTCGCTGTTCGCCTTCAAGGGCTGGTTCATCGGCATGCAGGACACCGTCCGGCCGATGATCTGCGACCTGCTGGTCAATGCCACGAACATCCTCCTGTCCATCGGCCTCGCCTTCGGGTACGCCGGCCTGCCGGAACTCGGTTTCGCAGGCATCGCCTGGGGCACCCTCATCGCCCAGTGGACCGGTTTCCTGTACGCTTCGCTGGCGGTCTGGTTCCGGTACGGATGGGTCCTGAAACACGCGAAACAGGTCGGACACGCGGCCGGCTTCCGGGAATTCTTCGTCCTGAACCGGGACCTTTTCTTCCGCAGCGTGTGTATGATCGCGGTGTACATCGGATTCACCATGATCTCCGCCCGGTACGGGGACATGATGCTGGCCGTCGGGGCCATCCTCATGAAGCTGCTGATGATTTTCAGCTATTTCACCGACGGATTCGCCTACGCCGGCGAGGCGCTGACGGGCCGTTTCATCGGAGAAGGGTCCCCGGAAGGCGTGCGGTCCACGATCCGGCAGACCTTCCTGTGGTGCCTGGGCGTGACAGCCCTGTTCTTCCTCGTATACGGCGTGGGCGGCGTGCCGCTCCTCCGCCTCATGACGTCCGATCCCAGCGTCGTGGACGCGGGCCGCGAATTCATTCCCTGGCTGCTCCTGATGCCGGTCATCGGCTGCCCGGCCTTCACCTGGGACGGCATCTTCATGGGCGCAACCGCCTCGAAGGACCTGCGGAACTCCACCGCCTGGTGCGTCGTGGGTTTCTTCGGCGTGTGGTTCATCGGCATAGGCCTGCTCAAAGCCGTCCAGGGAACTGTCCCGGAAACCGGCGCCATCCACCTCCTGATGGCCGCTTATTTCGCCCATTTGCTGGTCCGCGCCGCCTATCTGACCCTCCGCTGGCGGAAGGCCATCCCCTACGCTTGAATTTCCGCGTAAAAAGCCGTATCTTTGCAGGATATTATAAGTGTGATTATGATGACTGCAAAAGAGATTCGACAGAAGTACCTGGAGTTCTTCGCTTCCAAGGGACACACCATCGTTCCGAGCGCCCCCATGGTGATCAAGAACGATCCCACCCTGATGTTCACGAACGCGGGAATGAACCAGTTCAAGGATATTTTCCTGGGCAATACGGCGCCCAAGTTCCCCCGGGCCACCGACAGCCAGAAGTGCCTCCGCGTGAGCGGCAAGCACAATGACCTCGAGGCGGTGGGCCACGACGGCCGCCACCACACGATGTTCGAGATGCTGGGCAACTGGAGCTTCGGCGACTATTTCAAGGCCGAGGCCATCGACTGGGCCTGGGAACTCCTTACCGAGGTGTACAAGATCGACAAGACCAAGCTCTATGCGACCGTGTTCGAAGGCGCGGCCGATGACGGCACCGCCCTCGACACCGAGGCGCAGGAAGCCTGGCTCAAGCACATGCCGGCGGACCACGTCCTGCTGGGCAACAAGCATGACAATTTCTGGGAGATGGGTGATACGGGCCCCTGCGGCCCCTGCTCGGAGATCCACATCGACCTCCGCTCCGACGAGGAAATCGCAAAGGTTCCCGGACGTGAGCTCGTGAACACCGACAACGACGAGGTGATCGAGATCTGGAACCTCGTGTTCATGCAGTACAACCGCAAGGCCGACGGCCACCTGGAGCCGCTGCCCGCCAAGAACATTGACACCGGCATGGGCTTCGAGCGCCTGTGCATGGTGCTCCAGGGCAAGGCCACGAACTACGACACGGATGTCTTCAGCGGCCTGATCGGCAAGCTGGAAGAGTTCTCCGGCCACAAATATCACGAGAGCGAGAAAGTGGAAGTGGCCATGCGCGTTTGCGCCGACCACATCCGCGCCATCGCCTTCTCCATCGCCGACGGCCAGCTGCCGTCCAACGTGAAGGCCGGCTACGTGATCCGCCGCATCCTGCGCCGCGCCGTCCGCTACGGCTACACCTTCCTGGGCTTCAACGAGCCGTTCCTCACCCGCCTGGTTCCCCAGCTGGTGGAGGACATGGGTGAGGCCTATCCGGAACTCAAGGCCCAGCAGAAGCTCGTCGAGAGCGTCATCCGCGAGGAAGAGAACGCCTTCCTGCGCACGCTGGACCGCGGTATCCGCCTCCTGGAAGACACCATGGAAAAGAGCGCCGCGACGAAGGTCATCTCCGGCGTGGATGCTTTCCTCCTGTACGACACCTACGGCTTCCCGATCGACCTGACCGAACTCATCGCCACCGAGAAGGGCTACACCGTGGACCTCGACGGTTTCCAGGTGGAGCTCGGCAAGCAGAAGGAACGCGCCCGCAACGCCACCGCCAACGAGTTCGGCGACTGGGTGGAGTTCGCCGCCGGCGACGAGGTGGAATTCCTGGGCTATGACCTCACCGACTACGAAGGCGCGACGCTCCTGAAGCAGCGCACCGTCAAGCAGAAGAACAAGGAGCTCTACCAGCTCGTCTTCGACAAGACCCCGTTCTATGCCGAAATGGGCGGCCAGGTGGGCGACACCGGCTATATCGTCTCCGCCTCCGGCGAGAAGATCGCGATCCTGAACACCGTCAAGGAGAACAACCTCACCATCCATCTCGCCGAACGGCTTCCCGCCGACGGCACCGAATCCTTCGACCTCCATGTCGATGCGGCCCGCCGGGCGAAAATCCAGGCGAACCACTCCGCGACGCACCTCCTCCACGAGGCCCTGCGCGAAATCCTGGGCACCCATGTGGAGCAGAAGGGTTCCTTCGTGGGCCCGGACTATTTCCGCTTCGACTTCTCCCACTTCGCCAAGATGACAGACGAGGAAATGCTCGCCGTCGAGAAGAAGGTCAACGCCCTCATCCGCGCCAACGATCCCCTCTGGGAGAAGCGTGACGCGACCATGGACGAGGCCCGCGCCATGGGCGCGATGGCTCTGTTCGGTGAAAAGTATGGCGATGTAGTCCGCGTGGTCCGCTTCGGCGGCTCCGTGGAGCTATGCGGCGGCACCCATACCTCCGCGACCGGCAACATCGGCCTGTTCAAGATCGTGTCCGAAAGCGCCATTGCCGCCGGCGTCCGCCGGATCGAGGCGCTGACGGGCGAAGCGGCCGAGAACTATGTCCATGCGATGGAGGATGCCCTCCGCAGCGCGAAGTCCTTCTTCAACAACACGCCTGACCTCGCCGGCGCCATCCGCAAGCTGGTCGAGGAGAACGCCGATGCGCGCAAGCAGCTCGAGGCCGCCGCAGCCGAGAAGGCCGCGCAGATCGCCGAGCGCCTGTATGCGAATGCCCAGGTGGTGAACGGCATCCGGGTCGCCCAGTTCGAAATGTCCGTGGATCCGGGCTTTGCCCGCAACATGGCTCTGCTTTTGCAGAAGAAGGCCGAGAACCTCGTCCTCGTGGGTGCCTATGAGTTCGGCGGCAAGCCCAACCTCCTCGCGATGTACTCCAACGACCTCGTTGCGAAGGGCAAGAACGCCGGGAAGGACATCCGCGAAGCCGCGAAGCTCATCCAGGGCGGCGGCGGCGGACAGCCCGGCCTCGCCACGGCCGGCGGCCGCGACACCGCGAACCTCAAGCCCGCCCTCGAGAAACTGATCGAGTTAGCGACGGCGTAACCCTCCTTTCATTCCGAGTACCCCTTTGTCATTCCGAGCGTAGTCGAGGAATCTCATGAAAAAGCTGGACCTGTTCATACTGAAGTCGTTCATAGGACCGTTCTTCGCGATCCTCGCGATCACCATATTCATCCTGGTGATGCAGTTCCTGTGGCTGTACATCGATGAACTGGTCGGCAAAGGCCTGGAACTCAAGGTTATCCTGGAATTCCTCCTGTGGGGAAGCTGCCAGGTGCTGCCGCTGGCCCTGCCGCTGGCGACCCTCCTGGCGTCGATGATGACCTTCGGCGACATGGGCGAGCACTACGAGCTCACCGCGATGAACTCCGCCGGCATCTCCCTCGCCCGCATCCTGCTGCCCGCCACGGTCGCCAGCGCCGTCATCGCCGTCGCCGCCTTCTACATCGGCGACCGCCTGGTCCCCTACTCGATCAACCACATCTACACGATGCGCGAAGATATCGGGCGCACCAAGTCCGAGATCAAAATCCCCGTCGGGACCTTCTACGACGGCATCGAGGGGTACATCCTCCGCATCGACGACCGCAACAAGGAGTCCGGGATGATGTACGGGGTGATGGTCTACGACCACACGACCGACAAAGGCAACCTCCGCCTGACCGTCGCCGACAGCGGCCTGATGAAGATGTCCAAGGCCAAGGACTACCTGACTTTCCAGCTGTTCGACGGCACCAACTACCAGGAGACCAACACCCGCCGGTACCGGGACACCACCCTCGCCCTGCAGCGGATCCATTTCGCCCGCCAGGAGATGGTGATCCCGCTGGAGAACTACTCGTTCCACCATTCCGACTCCGCCCGCTACGGCGACCAGGTCCGGTCCATGTCCAACGACCAGCTCCGCCATGGCCGGGATTCCCTGGCCGAGAAGTCGGACGCCGGCGCGGAGAAGTTCCTGGAGGAACTCCGGCACTCGTACGCCCTCCAGTGGCAGTCCCAGTTGGATTCCGGCTGGAAGGATCCCGCGAAGAAACCTTTCGACCTGAGCCGGGAACCGGCCAGCTGGGAAGATCCGGGGCGGCGCAGGATCGCCTATCAGAACGCCCTCTCCAATGTAAACCAGATCCAATCCACCATCCAGACCCAGGGCATGGAGGCCTACGAGTACAGCCGCCTCCTCCGCCTGAGCGAGGTGGAAATCTGGAAGAAATACGCCCAGGCGCTCGCCTGCTTCATCCTCTTCTTCATCGGCGCCCCGATCGGCTCCCTCATCCGCAAGGGCGGACTGGGAACTCCGGCCGTCGTGTCCATCCTGTTCTTCGTCCTGTACTGGGTCGTGGACATTTCGGGCACGAAACTGGCCCGCGACGGCGCCACGACGCCGTTCATCGGCGATTTCATATCAGCCTTCGTCCTGATACCGATCGGTGTGTTCCTCACCTGGATGGCCATCCGGGAGAAGTCCCTCAACCTGGACGCCTTCAAGACCTGGCGCCGCAAAATCTTCAGCAAGATCATGTCCCTGTTCAAGAAGACCCGCATCGTCTATATGGGCACACCGGAGTTCGCCGTGGCCCCGCTCGACGCCCTCACCAAGGGGCGCGGATATAAGGTGGTCGGCGTCGTGACCGTGCCTGACAAGCCCAGCGGCCGCGGGCTCAAGATGAACGAGAGCGCCGTGAAGAAATACGCCGTGGCGAACGGTCTCCCCCTCCTGCAGCCCGACAAGCTCAAGGATCCGGCCTTCCTCGAGGCCCTTGCGGCCTGGAAGGCGGACCTGTTCGTGGTCGTCGGCTTCCGGATGCTTCCGGATGTGGTGTGGAAGATGCCCAAGATGGGCACCTTCAACCTCCACGCCGCCCTCCTGCCGCAGTACCGCGGCGCGGCCCCGATCAACTGGGCCGTTATCAACGGGGAGAACCTCACGGGCGTCACGACCTTCATGATCGACCAGAAGATCGACACGGGCGGCATCCTCCTGCGCCAGGAGTGCCGGGTGGAGCCCACGGACACCGTCGGCGACGTCCATGACAAACTCATGGCCATCGGCGCGGACCTGGTGGTCCAGACGGTGGAAGGCCTCATCCAGAAGAATGTCGAAACCCGCGTCCAGCGCAGTTTCGTCCAGGGTTCCGAGGTCCTGAAGCCGGCGCCGAAGCTCACCCGCGAGCTCCAGCACATTGACTGGGACGACACCACGCGGAACATCTACAACCTGGTCCGCGGCCTGTCTCCGTTCCCGGGGGCCTTCACCGAACTGGTCAAGGACGGCCAGGCGACGCAACTGAAGGTCTTCTTCGGCGAAATGCGCTCCGACCTCCACGCCGCGCCGGGCACCGTCCTCTCTGACGGCAAGACCTATCTCGCCGTCGCCACCCAGGACGGCGCGCTCGCCCTCACCGATGTCCAACTCGCCGGCAAGAAGCGGATGGACGTCAAGGCCTTCCTCCTGGGCTTCCGCGAGCCGGAAACCTACACGACGTCGAAGGGCACGTCCAAGGCCGAAATCCTGAAGACAAAACCCGAAGAAGAAGATGCATAGCATCGTTATCCTGTGTAATGGGGAATTTCCTCGGAAGGATTATCCTTTGTACCTGTTAGAGAGTGCGGAGGCGGTGGTGTGCTGTGACGGGGCGGCGGTAAAGTATCTGCGGAAGTTCGGGGAGAAGAAGCTGCCGGAGGCGGTGATCGGGGATATGGACTCGCTGCCGAAGCGGCTGCGGGAGAAGCTGGCGCCGATCGTCATTCCGGTGGAAGAGCAGGACTACAATGATATGACGAAGGCGATGCGGTATGTGCTGGAGCATCATCCGGACGTAACTGATATCCATATCCTGGGCGCCACGGGACTCCGCGAGGACCATACCGTGGGCAACCTGGGACTGCTGATGGAATACACCCGGATGTTCGACCTGGAGGGCATCCGCGTGGAGATGGTGTCGGACTTCTCCACCGCTTTCGCCATCACGGACAGCTGCGAACTGCACGTGGGCAAAGGACGGCGCGTATCGCTGTTCTCCCCCGATAATTCTTTGACTATCAAGTCCGAAGGGCTCCACTGGTCGACGGATGGGGTTGTCTTCGACAATTGGTGGCCGGCCACGCTGAACCGCGCCGACGCGGACGTCATAAAGCTCACGTTTTCACATCCCTCCCGCGCGCTGGTCATTCTGGATTGAGTATTTTTTCCTATATTTGTCTGATAAACAATAAAAGGTCAAATGCTTAGGAAAATACGCATCGCGCTGGCCGTTGTCTTCTGGCTGGGCATCACGCTGCTGCTCCTCGACTTCACGGGAGCGTTGCACGGATGGCTGGGATGGATGGCGAAGATCCAGTTCCTGCCGGCCGTGATGGCCCTCAACGTCGCCGTCATCGTCGGCCTCGTCCTCTTGACCCTAGTCTTCGGACGGGTCTATTGCTCCGTCATCTGCCCGCTGGGCGTGTTTCAGGACGGAGTGGCGCACCTGAACGTTGCCCGCAAGCGCAAGAACAAAAACCGCAAGCCGTACAGCTACAGCCCCGAAATGAAGTGGCTGCGCTACGGCGTCTGGGCGGTCTTCATCATCAGGCGCTCGTGGCCCTGCTGGCCCCGTACAGCGCCTGGGGACGCATCGTCCAGAACCTGTTCCAGCCGGTCTACCTGTGGGTGAACAACCTCTTCGCCGCGATCGCCGAGCGGGCGAACAGTTATACCTTCTATGACAAGGAGGTCTGGCTGCGGAGCCTGCCCACCTTTATCGTGGCCGCGGTCACGCTTGTAGTGGTGGCCATCCTGGCCTGGCGGAACGGACGGACGTATTGCAACACCATCTGCCCGGTGGGGACGACGCTGAGCTTCTTCTCCCGCTTCGCGATGTTCCGTCCGATGATCGACGCGAACGTGTGCAAGGGCTGCAAGCAGTGTGAACACAACTGCAAGGCTTCCTGCATCGACGTGGAGAACCGCAAGATCGATTATTCCCGCTGCGTGGACTGCTTCAACTGCATCGACACCTGCAAGTTCGGCGGGCTGAAGTATCGGTTCGCCTGGGGGAAGAAAGAGATTGCCGGTCAAGCCGGCAATGACGCGAACCGTCATGCCCGACCCGATCGGGCATCTGAGCAGGGCGACGCGGGCCGCCGGGCGTTCATCACCGGCGCCGCGCTGGCCGTGGGAACGGCCGCGCTGAAGGCGCAGGAGAAGAAGGTGGACGGCGGTTTCGCCACCATCCTGGACAAGGAAGTGCCCGAGCGGGACATTCCCCTCACGCCTCCCGGATCCAAGAGCGTTAAGGACTTCTACCGCCGCTGCACGGCCTGCCAGCTGTGCGTGGCCGAGTGCCCGAACAACGTTCTTCGTCCGTCGACAGACCTCAAGCACTTCATGCAGCCCGAAATGTCCTACGAGCGCGGCTACTGCCGCCCGGAGTGCACCCGCTGCTCTGAAGTCTGCCCGACGGGCGCCATTCGGAAGATCACCAAGGAGGAGAAGACGCAGTACCACGTGGGTACGGCCCGCGTGAACCCGGAACTCTGCGTGGTGGAGAAAGGCGTGGAATGCGGCAACTGCGCCCGCCACTGCCCCGCCGGCGCCATCATGCTCGTCAAGGACGATGCGACCGGCTACCGCCGGCCCGTGGTGAACGAAGAGCGCTGCATCGGCTGCGGCGCCTGCGAGAACCTGTGCCCGGCGCGCCCGATCAGCGCCATCACCGTCAACGGACGCCATAACCATATCGAGGAATAGATTTCTCGACAAGCTCGAAATGACAAGTATGGAAAGAAGAGACTTTATCAAGATATCGGGCGCGGGGGCGCTGGCCCTCGGCGCCGCCGCCGTGGGATGCACGCCCAAGAAGGCCACGACGGCTCCGGCCGAGGAAGGTCCGGAGGAGATGGTGCTCCGCGAGAATCCCGTCAACGGGGACAAGGTTTCCCTCCTGGGCTTCGGCTGCATGCGCTGGCCCATGATTGAGAAAGACGGGCAGCGGGTCATCGACCAGGAGGCCGTCAATGAGATGGTGGACTACGCGATCGAACACGGGATCAATTACTTCGACACCTCCCCCGCCTACCTGATGGGTCAGTCGGAGAAAGCCGCGGGCATTGCCCTGAGCCGCCATCCGCGCGACAAGTATTTCATCGCCACGAAGCTCTCCAACTTCAACAACGCCACGCCGGAGGCCTCCATCCAGATGTACAAGGACTCCTTCGAGCAGCTGAAGACGGACTATTTTGACTACTACCTCCTGCACGCCATCGGCAGCGGCGGTGTGGCCGCTTTCGAACAGCGCTACGTGCAGAACGGCATGATGGATTTCCTCGTCAAGGAAAAGGAGGCGGGTCGCATCCGCAACCTGGGCTTCTCCTTCCACGGCGCGCCCGGCGAGTTCGACGAACTCATCGGCCTGCACGACAGCGGGAAGTACCATTGGGACTTCGTTCAGATCGAGATGAACTTCGTGGACTGGAACCACGCCGACGGCCGGCGGAACGCCAACGCCTCGTACCTGTATGAGGAGCTGGACAAGCGCGGCATCCCCATCGTCATCATGGAGCCCCTCCTGGGCGGCCGCCTGGCCAACGTGCCGGAAGCCATCGCCACCCAGATGAAGGAACGCGAGCCGGACAAGTCCATCGCCTCCTGGGCCTTCCGCTTCTGCGGCACTCACCCCCGGGTCCTGTGCACCCTGAGCGGTATGACGAACATGGATCCGCTCCTGGACAATGTCAAGACCTTCACGCACTTCAAGCCCCTCACGGAAGAGGAACTGGACTTCCTGGAGCGGATGGCCACCCAGATGATGGAGTATCCCACCGTGAACTGCACGGACTGCAAGTACTGCATGCCTTGCCCCTGGGGCATCGACATCCCGGGCATCTTCAAGCACTACAACACGTCCGTCACGGAAGGCCGCTATCCGCAGACGCAGGAGCAGAAGGACTACCAGAAGCTCAAGAAAGCCTACCTGGTGAGCTACAACCGGGCCATCCCGACCCTCCGCCAGGCCGAGCACTGCATCCACTGCGGCGAATGCCTGTCGCACTGTCCGCAGTCGATCCAGATTCCGCGGGAGCTCCAGCGGATCAACCGCTACATCGAGAAACTCAAGCAGGACACGCTGTAAGCGAAGGCGCGGGCCAGGCGGCCCGCGTTATCGTTGAAATGGCCGCCTTCCTCCCAGACGAGGATACAATGCTCCGGATCCAGGTGGGTCCGGAGCAGTTCGTAATAGGCGCGGATGTTGTCGCCGACGCGCGCGATGGCCTGGTTCTTCACGTGCTCTTCCCGGTCACCGAGGCTCAGATAAACGGCCTCGGCCATCGGCTTGTTCTTCTTGGCGAAGGGAATCCAGCCGTGGATCCAGACGGACGGGGACGCGGCGGCGATGGCCTGGAAGCGGTCTGTCCGGGTGGAGGCCCAGAGGGCGAAAAGGCCTCCCAGGGAGTACCCGCCCAGGATGACCGGCCGGGGGCCGTATCGGCGCTCCAACTCGGGAAGAAGGCCTTGCAGGATATAATCCAGCGTCTCCTGCCCATGCTTCCCCGCCTCAAGATTGCGGGAAATATTCCCGTCCGGCCAGGGCATCAGGTCGATGGTCCAGTCTTCCAACTCGATGGTCACGAGGAGAAAGGGCCTGTCGATGAGGGCGGCGAGCTGCATCATCTCGGCCTCCAGCGAAGCATTCTCATGCCGGGCCGATGGCTGCACGAGGAAGAACTCCGGTGTCTCGGATCCGAACAGACGGCAGGGGCGCCCGGCGATGGACAGTTCGATCATGCGTTTCTGGAATAAAGCTTCGCCACCATGGCGCCGCTGATGTTGTGCCAGACGCTGAACAAGGCTCCGGGGATAGTCGCGAGCGGGTAGGCGGCGAAGTGCAGGGTGGCCAGCGAAGAGGCCAGGCCGCTGTTCTGCATGCCGACTTCGACGCTGATGGCGCGGCGCTTGGCCGGCGTCAGGCGCAGGAGCGTGCCGATCAGGTAGCCGGCGCCGAGGCCGCAAACGTTATGGAGCACGACCACGAGCAAGACAATCAGGCCGCCGTCCAGCAGCTTGTGCGCATTGGCGGCGATGACGATGAGGACGATGAGGCAGATGGCAAGGGTCGACAACGCCGGCAGGTAGGCCGATGCCTGCTCTGTCGTCCTGGGCCAGAAGCGCTTCACGAGGAGGCCCAGCGCGATGGGCAGGATCACCACCCAGAGGATGCTCAGGAGCATGCCGATGACATCGACATCCACCGTCTCCCCCGCCAGCAGCCACACCAGCAAGGGGGTCAGGACCGGCGCCAGCAAGGTGGACACGGCCGTCATGCCGACGGACAGCGCCAGGTCGCCCTTGGCCAGATAGGTGATGACGTTCGAGGCTGTCCCGCCCGGGCAGCATCCGACGAGGATGACGCCGATGGCCAGGGCGGGTTCCAACCTGAACATCCTTGTCAATGCAAACGCCAGCAGCGGCATCACCGTGAACTGCGCCAGGCACCCCACGAGCACGTCCTTGGGCCGGCTGAACACCACCTTGAAATCTTCTGCTTTGAGGGTCAAGCCCATGCCGAACATAATCACCCCCAGGAGCGGGTTGATGAGCTTGGGCTTCAGGTGACCGATCGTGCCGGGGAAAAGCAGGGCCGCCAGTGCCGACAGCAGCACCAGCACACCCATATAGTCCGAGATCAGTTTGCAGAAGCGTTTCATCGGCGGTCAAAGATACGCGCTATTCGGCGTAAAAAGGAATCTCCTGATTGTCGCCGTTCTTGACCACGAGCTGCTTGCTCTCGAGCTTGACGATCTTGAGGTTGTCCATCTTGGGCATTCCACCCAGCAGGACCTTCCTGAACTCTGTCTTGAGCGTATTGATCTCCCCTTGATCTCTTTGGCCATCATGGCTTTGGTCTTCGCATCCATGCCCTTGATTTCATAGTCGACATCGACCTTGGCCTTCCCGTTGTTGAACTGGTTGTTCAAGTCTTTGCCGTCAAGCTTGTAGGTGCCGGGCACCGTGACGGAGGCGATGAGATTGATGGGCACACCCTCTTCTTTCATGTCCTGCTGGGCCGCGATCAGCATCTCGCAGGTTCCGTTCTTCTCGAAGGTGAGGGCCACGGCAATGCCTTGGCCGTCTTCGTCGTTGAGAACGGTGCACCACTGTTTGCCCACCAGGTTTTGGGCGTTTACGGCCAGGGCTGTGACGAGCATCAGCAAGAAGGTGAAAATAATCTTCTTTATAGTTAGGATAAGGATTGGTTACGTTTAGGCAAATATGGCTTTTTCTGTTTAGTTCTGCAAATCATTTTGAAAACCAACGAGACTTGCTTACCTTTGGGACAGACTACCGTTGGTCCCTTTTTCAGATCCACCATGAAAAGAAGGAAATTTCTCCGCCTCGCAGCCGTCGCGCCCGTCGCCGCGGCAGCACTCAATCCAATGAACCTCGCCCAGGGGCAGATCCCCCCGAACCGTCCGCCCCAGGGCGGCCGTCCCCGCGGGGGCTTCCCGATGCGGGACCAGGGACCCGTGGTGTATGTACCTACCGGTCCGGGCATCCATGTCCGTTTCCTCGGCACCGGCGCCGCCGACTGGTTCGGTCCGGCGGAAAACGGCGAGTTGCGTCGCCACGCCAGCATTCTCGCCGATGGGAAGGTCCTGTTCGACTTCACTCCTTCTGCCGCCGACATGGTTCCGGAAGGGGCGAATGTCGAGGTGGTCTTCTTCACCCACTCCCACTCGGACCATTACGACCCGAAGGCTACCCTGGAACTCGGCGTCAAGCGCGTCTATCTCGGGGAAACCTGGCTGGAAAGGGCGCAGCGTGACTTCATGAGGGCTTCGGAGCAGACGGGGAAACCGGTTCCGGAAATCATACCCTTGAAATTCGGCCAGAGCGTGGAGGAGCACGGCATCAAAGTGACGCCCCTTCCGGCGAACCACGCTTCGAACGTCGCCTCCGAATTGACGCTGATTTACTTGCTGGAGAAGGATTCCACGCGCCTGCTGTATGCTACGGACACGGCCGGCCTCACCGCCATCGCCCTCGGCCTCGCCGGCGTCGGCCAGTTCTCCCGCGAACGCAAGTTCCTCACCGGCATCATCATGGAAGCCAACATGGCGCCCGGCTACCAGCCCGACCAGCGGATGTTCGCGCACTCCAGCGTGGACCTGGTCGAAAGCACGGTCAAGATCCTCACGCAGACCCGCAAGTACGTTCCCGTCGAGGGCCAGAAGGTCTATCTGACCCACCTCTCCAAGTCGGAATACGGCCCTCAGGTCGAGGTGGACCGGATCATTCCCGAGCCGCTGAAAGCGGCCTATGACGGACTGGAAGTCGTGTTCCGGTAGAACAGAAGTCGGATCTGCCGATTTCTCGGCGCAGGTCGAGCATGATTTTGGCGCAGGTGAGGTTTTGGTGAAGTGCGCCCCTTTTTTTGGACGGATTAATAACTAGATCTATGGTTGTGAGTTCGGTACTGCACCGGACTCATTCCGTTTAGTTTTTCTTTGATTCG
>CACZXH010000005.1 GCA_902785065.1 uncultured Bacteroidia bacterium | reverse complement strand
TGAACTGACTCATCGCTGTTGGCTTTGCTTGGCCAGTTCACGCGCCTTGTCGACATCGAAAACGATCCGTCGCCCGATACGGGAAACTATCGCATCCTTAAGGACTCCACCACCTTCTGAGGATCCATCCTCCTCTCGCGGTGTCCTCATGAGGGCATAGATAGTGGAATCGGAACAGCCGAGTTCCACGGCCAGGGCGTGAACGCCGAGGGCCTTCTGTCCTGACGGAGAGGGTGCAGTTCCCGTTCCATTGGAAAGGGAAAGAGCATATTGTGTGAGCTGGCAGTACTCTTCCCCAGTCATCTGCCAAAGGGGCTTTTCAAGAAGCCCGTTGATGTTTATTTCAGTACTCATTTCGCTTACAGTTTTTAGCGTTAAACAGTGGCACATTACCAGTAGTTTTGCCGGATGGGTTTTAGTCCGTTTTTGCCGCTTTCTCAACCGGCAATGTGCCATAAACCTAGGGATTATGGGTCAACTCCCTGATTCAAGTTAGGAAGAAAATCTTACTTGCAAGAGCCCACGCGCCACTTTTTACGGATTTCCGGGGTTTTTCTCGAAAAAAAGTGAGTGTTTTTGAAAATGGTACTCTGAAATGGTACTCTGAACGTTATGATTAGCCTCAAATCGTCCTTTTAGATGTATAAGATGAATGCCTAGAAAGGTATGTGTTTTTGATGCATTCTGCCACTGCATTCCGGCAGCTTTGTACATAAAATGCCACCCCATTTGAGTGGCAAAAGGGAAATAACGCTACCGGAACCTGGAAAAAGAAAATCCCTCGGAGGTAACCGAGGGACGATGATGTTCAGAGTCCTTTAACTTTTCTCACGATTAACCAGGATCCGTTCCTATCAGAGCCGATACGAATAAGTATTCGTCGCCCTTTCAAAGCTGTGGTTGCCCGTGAAATTGTCGGACGTGATACAGAAAACATTTGCATCATTTGTTTTTCAGTTATTCGCTCATTCTTACTAATCGCAAGCAATACATCTTGTTGTCTTTTAGGAAGTTCCGCAAGAATTACAGTGTCATTTTCTGCATCATCTTCTGTATCATTTTCTGTATCATTGCCGATGATACTTAAGAACACCGGATGAATCGGCAAAGTCACCATGAACCAGGAATAGCTGTCATCGAATTCAAATCGAGCCTCAGGTGAGCCATTATGCTCCATGGCGCGCTTGATCGTCGGGATTCCCGTCGATTTCCCTTCGGTAATCTCCAATTCTTTGAAGAAGTCCCCAATCCTTCGGTTCCGGTATTGACGGGGACGGACAAAACCCTTTGCAAAATCTTCCGGTTTCAAGGAACGGTCAGGACCGCCCGGATTGCTGATATACATCGCATCAGGTTCAATTTCAATGGTAATCGGTTCCCTCTTCCGATAATCATAGTGGTAAAGGCAGTTCCCGACAATTTCCTCCAGGGCATGAATCGGGTAGTTGAAGGACCGTTCAGCCTCCGGCTTATAATCCACTTTCTGAACATTCTCCTTGACGATGTTCGTCTGGAGGTAAGCCATCGTTTTGTTGTAGATACTGTCAATCGGCCCCTTAATAGAAGGGACTTCAATGAAGTTGTCCGGATCCTGAAGCTTGCCCTTAGGGAAAACGGTTATATCGACCTGGGTGTATGGGAAGAACTTCTCCGGATGGTCATTGAACATCAACAAAGCTACATTCTTCGGATGAAGAGCCTCTTTCGGTCCGGCAAGAAGATCCATCGCCTCCAAAATGGATTGGAAAGGCTCGGTTTCAATCTGATCGGCCAGTTTGCTTCCGGTCTTCACCAAATAATCCCTGACCAGGGTAATGGAGATGTCGTTAATGGATGCCGTCATATTGGGGCGGTCATCAAATGGGATATTGCTCGCAAGTTCAAGCAGTTCCGTCTTCATCTCCCCTTTGGGGACGATAGATGAAGAGTTGTATCGTACGCGGTAATTGTATTTCTTGTCTTTGACCGTAACGTCATCTGGGACTTCATAGGGCCTTTCCATTCCAGCCGGACACCATATGACAAATACCGTCTTCCCATCAATCTCTTCAACGCTTGTCTTGGGGTGATACACGGGATTGATCAGGTTATTATACCCCAACATTTCTTTGCCGATGGGCTCGATCTCGATCAGAGATACACCTTTGACAGGGCGGATTGGACGGCCATCTTTCTCCTCAACACCGACAACGATATAACCACCGCCTTCATTCGAAAAGTCATTTGCGAAAGCACAGATGGTCCGATAGATGGGAGCCGGGTTCCATCCTTCTTTGAATTCAATACGGTGACCTTCAACGGTCCGGCCATCCAGAAGTCTTTCTATACTTATCGGCAGTGCCATAACTTTTTTCCTTTTCTGCGAAGTTAAACATTTTCTACAACAACCCATTGAGTTTCGTCATTGAGGTTGCCTTGATGTCGTCTACGATGTCAATGTAAGGTTTCATGGATGAATAGTCGCTGTGGCCTGTCCATTTCATCACGACGTTCGGCGGGATGCCCAGGGACAGGGTGGTGACGATAAAAGTGCGACGTCCAGTGTGGGTGCCGACGAGTTTCCACTTGGGATGGATTTCGTCAGTGCGGACGTTACCCTTGTAGGTCGTAATTCGGATCTCCTCATTGATATCGGCGAGTCGGCACAGTTCCTTGACGTCCCGGTTCATCGCTTGGTTTGTGTAGTTCGGCAGGGCCTTATTGTCGTTGAAAGGGGCATCCTTGTATTTCTCCAGAATAGCCTTTGTGACGTCGTTTAGTTCGATAGATATACTGTCTGCCGTCTTGACCGTCGTAACTTCAATATGGTCGCCTTTAATGTCGCTTTTGCGTAGGTTATTGGCGTCTGAATGACGGAGGCCGGAGAAACAGCAGAACAGGAAAACGTCACGGATCGGATCAAGGTATGCCTGGGCTTCGGATAACTGAAGGTTACGGATGCGGCCCATCTCTTCTTTGGTAAGATAAATGACTTTCTTCTGGGTGGTCTTCAAGGTTGGCTTGAATGACTTGTATGCCATGTTCGTATTGTAGCCTTTCTCGGTGGCCCAATTCAGGAACCAGCGCAAAAAGCGCAGTTTCTTTTCGATGGAAGAGTTCTTCAGGCCAATGATGTCATCGTGGTCGTACTCTTCCCTATCGCCTTTCTTTTTGCGGGGAGTCCGAAGCGTTTTCACATCACGAAAATAAGCCACGAATTCCGCTAAGGTAGACTCAGTTAGGTCTGAGAACTTAAGGTTTTTCTTGAAGGCTTTAAGGTCCCTCCGCATCGTCTCCATCTTCGCATATGTTGCCTTTGTCCAAGCGTTTTTCTCCCCGCTTTCCTTGATGAACTTATCATAAACCTCAAAGAAATCGGGGGCTTTGGGTTTACGCTCCTTCTTAGGTTCAGGTTCCGGTCGCTGAGGTACAGTTCCATTCAAACGATCCTCGTATTTCTTTTGAAGTTCACTCGGTGTAGGGATTTTGTCCGTCGCTTCGAAAAACTTGAAAGTAGCATCCATCTGGTCTTTGATGTTTCGGAGCTCATTATTGATGGACAGGGAGGTCTCCCCTTTGGGGCCTTTGTATCCAGGTTTAACCAGTTGGGCATCATCATCCCAGGCATTAGAGTCAACAAGTTGGCATCCTGTCTTCAGATCCAGCCGTTGAGCATTGAAAGTAACCCGGAATCTGATCTGATACCTGCTCTTTTCCTTTCCATAAGCGAAAAGGCGGAATGCTGCATTGCGTTTAATTTTCATTTCTAAAGGTCTCTGCCGTATTGAAAATATCCCAAAAATATCCCATTTTTGCACATAGTCGAGCAACGTGACAGGCAAAGATACGCAATAGAAAGCATTCCTGCAAGGGTTTGTACAGGGGGTAATTGTTGGTTTTCGAATCTCCTATGCTCCACAAAAAGAGGACAGCCAATCGCTGTCCTCTTTTTTATGCAGCAAGCTTTCCGCTGCCCCTTCCGCCAAACTGGCGCACATTGATGTGCCCCGGAAGCCTTTCGCGGACACCTGCTGTGCGCCGAAGGCAGTAATCGGCCAGTGGCGCACGGCAACCATTGACACAGCGCACAGGAACGGCATTCCGGTGCGGCTGTTTGGCGGCGGACGTTGTCCGGGCGGGGAAAAATCACTATCTTCGTGATTGGAAGCCGGGAGGACTGCCATGATGACAACGATTCCAGACTATATACAGACGCAGGACGAGAACGTGCGCCCCTTGCTGCAGGAGGTGTATGCCTGCATCCGGGCGGCCATTCCGGAGGCGGAGGAGCGGATCAGTTGGTCGATGCCGACATTCTGGAAGGGACGGAATCTCATCCACTTCGCGGCGGCGAGCAAGCATATCGGCCTCTACCCCGGGCCGGATGCCATCGTGGCGTTCGCAGAGCGGCTGAAGGGATACAAGACCAGCAAAGGGACCATCCAGATTCCCGTCGACCGGCCGCTTCCACTGGGGTTGATTGCCGACCTGGCCCGATGGAGTTACGAACACAATCGCAAATAGATGGCAACGGAGGAAGATTTCTTTGCCGGGAAGCCGGTGGCGTGGGGGCTGTATGAAGCCTTGAAGAAGGAACTGGTGTGGCGGTATCCGGAGATGGAGGTCCGGGTGGCGAAGACGCAGGTGTCCTTCTTCGATCGGCTGATGTTCGGCTGCGTGTCGTTCACCCGGGTGCGGCGGAAGGCGGAGATGCCCGCGCATTTCCTCACGCTGACCCTGGGCCTGCCGGAGCCGGTCGATTCGCCCCGGATCGCCGTGAAATGCGAGCCGTATCCGGGCCGATGGACCCACCATATCGTGCTCGCCTCCCCTGACGAGATTGATTCCGAGCTGCTGGCCTGGATCGACCGGGCCCATCAGTTCGCGCAGCGATAAACACCGAAACTATGCATGATAACAACCAGATAATCAAGCTTTTCCAGGACGAGCCTGGGGTCGAAGCGTTCTATACCCAAAGGAAAGCGGCGCTCCCTTATCCGGTTATCCAGGGGCATCAGGTCCATGGGAGCCGGGTGGCCATCGTGGACCGGCCGGGGATGACGCGGGAAGAGCTGGAAGGGTATGACGCGTTCGTGACCAACCTGCCGGGCGTCGCCATCGGCGTACGGACAGCGGACTGCGTGCCGGTGCTGCTGTATGACCCGGTGGAACGGGTGGTGGCGGCGGTCCATGCGGGGTGGAAGGGCACGGTGCTGCATATCTCCGAGGGAGTCTTGGAGGCGATGGGCCAGGAGTATGGCAGCCGGCCGGCGAACCTGCTGGCGGTCATTGGCCCGTCCATCGGCCCGGACAGTTTCCAGGTGGGCGAAGAGGTGGCCGAGAAGTTCAAGGAGGCCGGTTTTCCGATGGACGGGATCTGGTCGTTCCGCGGCCCCGGGGACGGTACCCCCATGTCCGGCGGCCATCACATCGACCTGTGGAAGGCCAACCGCTGGCTCCTGGAACAGCTCGGCATCCCGCCCGAGTCCATCCAAGTCCTCGGCATTGACACCTACACGACCTCTTCCCTCTTTTCCGCCCGCCGCGAAGGCGTGGCCTGCGGGCGGATCATCAATTCGATTCGGCTCAAATAAAAAGTGGGCAAGTCTATCCCCAAGCACACCCCGGGGTTGGGAACCATACACCACACAACAAAATAATAATCAGAAACTTACAAAACAGAAGATTCCCAACCCCCGGGGCACCGACGGCCGCAGTACGGGGTTTCCGTAAATAATTCAGCTGCGCAGCCCTTGGGAATTCAGTTATTCGTCGTATCTTTGCCGACCGAAGCGATTCTTATGCACAGATAGCATTTTCCAGACAACACGGTTTATGATCATTCCCGGACGAAGGTCCACCCCGACAGGGCGCATTATACCCTGACGCACGGGAGGACCGGGGGGCCGGGTCGTTCTTTGTCATAAAATCATGTTGCCATGGTTTATCAATTGGTAGCCTGGACCGACAAGGGCCAGGTCAAGTTGCTCCCGGAACTGCTTCGCGAGTACGCGCAGCCTTACATCGACCGGATTGAAAGCCTCAAGGCCTTCTACGACGAAGGCTGGGATGACGGGCAGGGCCGGTTGACGGAGCAGGATGTCATCGCGCTCAGCCGCAGCTACGAGGCCTACGGCCGGTTCCTGCGGCTGCACGGAAAGTGCCAGGAGGCTTTCGAGGCGTTCACCGACGCGGCCGCCGTGTGCCTGGACGAGCGCTTCGAGGTCGACAGCGAGTACGGGTACGTGCTCGTGGGCGCGCTCCCGAAGCGCTTCCACTACGCGAAGTCCTTCTGCGAGGAGATGCTGGAGGAGCGCCCGGCGCTGGCGCGGCTGCCCGAGTGGCAGCGCCTGCTGGCGCGCTTCCGGGCGCTGGAGGCCCCCTTCGCCGAAGAGCGGAGGATTGTCCAGCGCGAATGCCGCGCGAACCGAGCGTTCCATTTCGGACGCTGGTAAACGGAAGGCGCCGCCAGTCTTTCCTGGCGGCGCCTTCGCGTTTTCCGCGAACTCCCCTACTCGCCCGTCACCACTTCGATATCGTCATACCCCATCCGCTCCCCGGAAGCCAGCCGGTCCGCGTCGAACTTGAGCATGCGGACCTTCGTGGCCGGGAAGGTCAGGTTCTGCCAGATAGGATTGTTGACGATGTTGGAGAATTCGCCGGAGGCGAGCTTGGTCCAGTTGTTCCAGTCGGTGGAGCCCCAGAGGGTGTAGTGGGTGATGGTACCGCTCGTGCCGTCCTGCGGCGGAAGGTACCGGAACCCGGTCACCGTCTGCTCGGAATCCCAGTCCATGAGCATCTGCGTCGGGCTGCTGAAGAAAATATGCAGGCCCGACGAGCGCTTCTCGCCGCTGTTCGGGATGTCGGCGGTCAGGACGGGCGCGAGGTACAGGCCGATCTTCTTGATCACGGGCTCGGCCTTCGTGTCGACGATCGTGAAACGGAGCTTCGAGGCTTTCACCGTCGGGAAGCAGATGATGCGGCGATGGCCGATGGTGGTGAGGCCGTCGCCGTCCTCCGCGAGCTCGTCCGTGAGCGGTAGCCAGGCGCCATCGACCAGGGCCTCCAGCGTGAACTTCTTCACGCGCTGGCCCAGGGCGATGTCCTCCTCCACGACGAAGCGGTTGAAGTTCGTCGGACGGCGGAAGGAAATGGTGGTCGTCAGGCCTTTATTCGAGACGCGCGCCTTGTCCACGAGGTTGGTCTTGAATGCCTCGTCGATCATGCTCTTGAAGGCGATGCCCCGGAGGCTGTCGACAGGATGGATGCGGCCGTTCGGGGCCACCGGGAAGTTCAGCAGGAGGGTCGAGTTGCGTCCCACGGACTTGTAATACGTGTCCATCAGCTTGGACAGGCTCTTCACATGGGCGTTTTCCGTCTCGTGGTAGAACCAGCCCGGGCGGATGCTGGTGTTCGTCTCACCGGGGCACCAGACGTCGCCGTCCTCCACGCCGTAATGCAGCATGGCGTAGTCGGCCTGGCCTTCGCTGGGCATCGTGCTCCAGTTGGTCTCGCCCACATAACCCGCTTCGGTGCCCACCCAGCGGAGGTCGGCGCGGTTCGCGTTGTCGCCCCAGATCACGCAGTCGGGCTGGAGTTCGCGGATGAGCCGGTAAGTCTCCGGCCACTCGTAGTAGGTCTTCTCGATCCGACGCGTCTCGTTGGCGCCGCCGTACCAGCCGTCGCCGCCATTGGCTCCGTCGAACCAGACCTCGAAGATGTCGCCGTAATTCGTGAGGAGTTCCCGCAACTGGTTGCGGAAATACGTAATGTACTCCGGCCTGCCGTACTCCGCGTAATTACGGTCCCACGGCGAGAGATACACGGCGAACTTGAGCCCTTCCTCGCGGCATGCATCGGCCAGTTCACGGACCACATCGCCCTTCCCGTCCTTCCACGGCGCGTTTTTCACGCTGTATTCCGTATAGGCCGACGGCCACATGCAGAACCCGCAGTGGTGCTTGGCCGTGAAAATAATACCTTTCATCCCCGCCTGCTTGCATACGCGCGCCCATTGGCGGCAGTCCAGGTCGGAAGGGTTGAACAGGGCGGGATCCTCGTTGCCGAAGCCCCACTCCTGGTCCGTGTACGTGTTCAAGGAATAGTGGATGAATGCGTACATGTCCATGTCCTGCCAGGCAAGTTGCTGCTGGGTAGGCACGGCCCCATACGGCTCCACCTGGTGGCAACCGGCCAAAAGAAGGAGGGTCGCCGCCGCGAGGATCGGGAAGCGTTTCATATTATTTCGTAGGTTCGATGACGCGGTAATGACCGCTTAGGTGCATGAAGGCGAACAGGCGGAGCAGGCCGTCGTAGTAGGCGTCGAAGTAGCCGTCCTCGTAGGGCTTGTTCTCGCTGTCCCAGAGGCGCTGGGCGAATTCGCGGGCGATGGCGTGGTCCGCGGCGAGGGTCGCGGCGGCGACCGTGGCCACCAGGCCCACGGAATGCCGCGTGCCCGTCCCGCGGAACTCGCCCTGCCCGGCCGGCATCGCGAAATCGACATCCGTTCCGTCCACGTTATACTGGTCCACGAACGTATCTATCCCCTTGGAATAGAAGAAGTTCTGGATGGTATTGGCATAGTTCGTCTGCCATTCACGGTCCGCGCAGGCCCAGGAATAATCCAGGGCGATGTTCATCGGCACGCGCCAGGAGTCGAAGCGGAAGGAAGGCTTCATCCGACGGCCGAAGAAGGCGTTCTCGATGACGGATCCGTCGAAATTGTTCGTGTCCGGATTCAGGCCGGTCTCCGGGTTGATGCTCTTGTGCAGGTACTCCCGGCTGGCCGCCGCGCAGGCGCGGTAGAAATCGGCCCGGCCGTCCCCCGCCCAGCGGGCCCACACCTCGTAAAACGCGGGAATGTGGTACGAAGGGTCCGTATACCCGACACCGCGTCCGTCCGGTGTGAAGGTGATCAGATGGTTCTCCTTGTCGATGAACGGCTTGATCCCGTCCGTGCCGTCCTTCTCCCAGGACGAGTTCAGGATGAACTGAGCCTCCTTGAGGTAGTTGATGTCGCCGTCATTGCCCCAACGGTTGGAGGCGAAGACGAGCGCCGTGATGAAGTACAGTTCGCCGTCGGAGGCCGGGCCCTTGCCGCGGATGGTCCCGTCCGGGCTCAGGCTCCAGGCGAAGTACCCCTTCATGGGCCCGTCCTGATACTGCATATAATTCTTCGCCCACCGGAACAGACGGTCGAACTCCTCCTTCTTGTCCAGCTGCACCGCGACCATCATCCCGTAGGACATGCCCTCCGTGCGCGCGTCGAAGTTCTTGACGTCAGACATGTAGGCCATGTCGTCCCCTACCTCGAAATACACCTTGTCGGGCCCATGGAAAACCTCCTGGAAGATCGCTTCCAGTTTCGCATCGACCTCCGCCTGCGGATAGCCCATCTCGGCGAACACGCTCCGGTACTGGTGCGTCTCGAACCCGCCCTTGGTCCAGGGTTTGAGTTGATTCTGCGCCTGCGCGGCCCCCGCCGCACACAGGCCCACGGCCACGGCCGCGGCGGACACCAAGGCCCGCCCGAAAACTGACATTGACATATCGCTCGGTTTTTTGTAGTTTCTACAAATATAGCAAATTCCTGGGAAATCTACCTCCCCTGCTGCTTGCGGATGGCCTCGAGGAAGAAGGTGCGGCGCTGGTCCTGGGTGAGGCGGTAGCGGGCGAGGCGGGAGGAAGCGGCCAGGCCGTCGTCGAGATTGCAGACGAAGAGGTCGTCGATATCGGCGATGAAGAGGCGGTTGTAGCGGATGTCCTGGTACTTCTGGAGGCTGATGGTGTAGTTCATCGCCTTGAGGGCTTCCCCTTCCGAGAGGTTGTCCTTGCTGAAGACGAACAGGCCCAGGCTGTCCCAGCGGCCGTAGAAGCCGCTGGCGGCCTTGGAGACTTTGCTTTCCAGGATGCGGCGCATGGGCAGGGCCATCCGCCAATATGGCAATTCATTGACGCCCACGTACTTGCCGGTGCGGAGGCCGAAGGAGTAGCCGCTTTCGAGGATGGTGTCGCGGTCGTCAGCGGGAAGACCGCGCGTGAGGCCGGCGATGTCCTGCATGAGCGCGAGGCCGGCGGCCTTGCTCTCCTCCATCGCCCGGGTGACCTCGATGCCGACGGCGCGGCCGGCGGGCGACTGGAGGTCCGGGCGGTCACGGTTCACGAGCGGCTCGAACGCTGGTCCCAGCACCGTGGAGAGCACAATCTGCGCGTACTTCTCGAAGAAGCACGTCCCGAACTCCCGGATATGTTCCGCTTTCTCGCCCATGACACGCAAATGTAGCCAATTCATTGGTCAAGTGCAAGAAAAAGCGTACATTCGCAAGGACCTACTGTAACACGCATGAAAACCACCCGTTTTATCCTTCTCCTGGCGGCGCTGGCCGTCTCCGCAGGCGCCCGGGCGCAAAGCATCTACCCCGACTGCTACGAGCCCGAAAGCTGCACCAGCATCATGGTGGGCCGGCTCGCCTCCACGGACGGTTCCGTCATCACTTCCCACACCTGCGACGGCGTCTCGCACACCTGGATCTCGATGGAACCCGCCGTCGACCATAAGAAAGGCGACGTGTTCGAGGTCTTCAAGGGCCTCCGGCACACGAAGTTCAAGGGCGACACCACCGGTGTCAGGAAGGTGGGCGAGATTCCGGAAGTCCGCCATACCTACGCCTATGTCAATACGGGCTATCCCTGCCTGAACGAGAAACAGCTCGCCATGGGCGAGTCCACCTTCACGGGTCCGGACACCCTTATCAACAAGGATGCGATGTTCCTCATCGAGGAACTCGCCCGCCTCGCGCTGATGCGCTGCGACAACGCCCGCGACGCCATCCGCCTGATGGGCGAAACCGCCGAGAAATACGGCTACGGCGACACCGGCGAGTGCCTGACCGTGGCGGACAAGAACGAAGTGTGGGCCTTCGAGATCGTCGGCTGCGGCCGCGACAAGGTGGGCGCCGTGTGGGTGGCCCAGCGCGTCCCGGACGACGAGGTATCCATCTCCTGCAACATCCCGCGCATCGGCAGGATCGACCGGAAGGACAAGGACCATTTCATGGCCTCCGACAATGTGGAAGCCGTGGCGAAGGAATACGGCCTCTGGGACGGCCAGGGGGATTTCGTGTGGTTCAAAGCCTACAATGTACCCCGCGCGAAGGGCAAGAACTTCGCCATCCGCGACTGGTTCGTCTTCAACGAGCTGGCGCCGTCCCTGGGCCTGTCCATGGACGATCCCGACCTCCCCTTCAGCATCAAACCCGAGCACAAGGTGAGCGCCCGCGAGGTGTTCAAGCTTCTCCGCGGCACCTACGAGGGCACGGAGTACGACATGTGCAAGGACTGGAAGATGGTCAATGCCAAGGGCGACACCCTCGTGAGCCCGGTCGCGAACCCGTGGCTCGTCGCCGACACCCGCAACACGCTGAACACCATCGCCCCGGGCACGGTCGAATTCGTCCGCACCCTGGCCGTGTGCTGGTGCTCCTACTCCACGGTGATCCAGCTCCGGAACTGGCTCCCGGACGCCCTGGGCGGCATCCTCTGGTACGGCGTGGACAACCCCGCCGAGAGCCCGCGCATCCCGATCTTCGCAGGTGGCACGGCCCTCCCGGCGGCCTTCGACAACTGCGGCCAGAAGCAGTATGTCCCGGACTGCGTCCTGTGGACCTTCCGCCGTCCGAACCGCCTCGGCACCGTCGCCTGGCAGAAGAACAAGGACGATTTCGAGAAGCTCATCCTCGAGATGGAGGACATCGCCTTCGAGGGCCTGCCCGTCCTGGAGAACAACCCGTCCCCGACCGCCCTCAATGCCTATACCGCGCAGTTTTACGAGCAGTGCGCGAAGCGCTGGAACGAGCTGGAGGAAAAGCTATGGATCAAGCATGGACGCGGATTCTAGGCCGTGCGCTTGGCGTTTCCGCCCCGATTCGTTATATTTGTAGATTGAATAAACACTTTTACTATGGCAAAGACAGCAGGTAAAATCATCGCCTGGGTCATCGTGATCCTCCTCCTGGTGGGCGCGGCCTTCGGCTACTACAAGTTCTTCTGGGTGTTCAGCGACGGCACCAAGACCGGCGAGCTGAACTCCCTGACCTACACCGGCTACATCTGGAAAACCTACGAGGGCGAAATGATCCTCTCGGGCTACGGCGCCAAAGGCTCTGTGAACGGTTCCGTCCAGTCCAAGATCTTCAAGTTCTCCGTGTCCGACAAGGCCGTCGCCGAGCAGCTCCAGCAGCTCACAGGCCAGCGGGTGACCGTCCATTACAAGGAATACAAGGGCGCCCTCCCCTGGCGCGGCTATGAGCGCGCCATCGTGGACACCATCGACAACAGCGAGCCCGTGACGGAGCCGGCCAACCGGCTGCCCATCGACGCGTCCGCAGAACAGGTCTTCCTATGAGAAAGTCCCTCCTCCTGCTGAGCGCCACCCTCGTGGGCGGCGTTCTTTTTGCCCAGCCGCGCGTGATCGGCACACACCCGGCCCACGACGGCAAGATGCTGACAATGGAGAATGCCATCGTTGGCCGCTTGTCCCCGGAGAACCGGTATTACACCTGGGTCAATGACAACGAATATCGCTTCTACGACGGCAAGAAGTGGGATTCCGCCCGCCTGGATGACAGCGTCGAACTGCCGCAGGAAACCGGCTGGACCGCCTTCAATGTGGGCAACAGCCTGTATATCACCGACTACAAGGACACCATCGCCGTGGCCGTCTCCAACGACCGCGAGATCGTCTACGGAAAGTCCGTGAGCCGGAACGAGTTCGGCATCAACGGCGGCATTTTCTGGGCCCCGTCCGGCCGGAAACTTGCCTTTTACCGCAAGGACGAGTCCCGGGTGACGGATTTCCCGCTGCTGGATATCCGCACCCGGACCGGTGACCTGCGGCTCCTGAAGTACCCGATGAACGGAATGGACTCGGAAATCGTATCCCTGGGCATTTATGACCTGGACAAGGGCAGCACCGTGTACCTGAACGTCCCGGAGTTCACCCCGGAGCGCTTCCTCACGAACATCAGCTGGTCCCCGGACGACAAGTCCGTGTATGTGCAGGTCCTGGACCGCACCCAGCACCATATGAAGCTGAACCAGTACTGCGCCGCCACCGGCGAGTTCGTCCGTACGCTCCTGACGGAAGACGACGAGCGCTGGGTGGAGCCGCTGGACCCGGTCCGGTTCCTGAAGGGCCGCAAGGATCTCATGGTCTACCGGACGGATCTCCGCGACGGCTACCGCAATCTGTATCTGCTTGATACCCTGGGCAATATCCGCCGCCTGACGCCCGTCGACGCGGACGTCGAGTACGTGGGCAACGACGGCGTGAACGTGTTCTACACCTCCGCCGAAGTCTCGCCCGTGGAGAACCACCTCTACAAGGTGAGTGTCAAGGCGCCGGCGAAGAAGGCCCTCGCGAAGGCGAAGATCGGCAAGCCGGTGGCCCTCACGCCGGAACGCGGCTGGCACAATGTGTCCATGAACGGCGCCTGCACCTGGTTCTTCGACCGTTACTCGAACCTGGACACCCCGGGTGTGACGATGCTCCGCAGCACGGACGGCATGACCACGCAGAAGCTCTTCGAGGCGGGAGACCCGCTCCGGGACTTCGCGTCCTGCGCCGTGGAGCTGGGCACCGTCCCGAGCGCCGACGGGAAGTTCGACAACTACTACCGACTGTACTATCCGAAGGATTTCGACCCGGAGAAGAAGTACCCGGTCATCGTGTACGTCTATGGCGGCCCGCACTCCCAAATGGTGCAGGACAGCTGGCTGGGCGGCGTGCGGATGTGGGAGATGCTCATGGCCCAGAAGGGCTACCTCGTGTATGTCCAGGACAACCGCGGCACCTCCAACCGCGGTGCGGAATTCGAACGCGCCATCAACCGCCAGTGCGGCCAGGCCGAGATGGCCGACCAGATCGCCGGCCTGCGCCTGCTGATGGAAAAACCGTATGTGGACAGTTCCCGCATCGGCGTCCACGGCTGGAGCTACGGCGGCTTCATGACCATCAGCCTCATTACCAACTATCCTGACGTGTTCAAGGTGGCCGTCGCCGGCGGTCCGGTCATCGACTGGAAATGGTACGAGATCATGTACGGCGAGCGCTACATGGACACGGAAGCGACGAATCCGGAGGGCTTTACGAAAACGAGTCTCATCAACAAGGCGAAGGACCTAAAGGGCAAGCTCCTGATCTGCCAGGGCGCCGTGGACGACACCGTCGTGTGGGAGCACTCGCTCAGCTTCATCGAGGAGTGCATCAAGAACAACGTGCAGGTGGACTACTTCCCCTATCCGACGGACCCGCACAACGTGTCGGGTCGCCGCCGGATCCATCTGATGGACAAGGTGACGATGTATTTCGAGGACTACCTGTAGGTCTCGAAACGGACGTTTTTCAGCTGAAGCATCCCGGCGTCATCGACCTGGGATGCTTCTTCCGTATAGAAGAAGAGACAGTCTTCCAGGGTAATGTCGTGGATCATCTGGAGCGTGCCGGAGGCCTTGACGCCGACGCGGGCGTCGCGGCAGGTCACGCGGGCAATGTGGATATCCTGGAAGTCGGGCAGGAAGTTCTCCGTCGCAGCCGCCATGGCGTCGTCCCGGCCGACGGGACGGTCCGCGTAGGATGTCTCGAAGACGACGGCTTCGCCCTGGATATCGGACATGTAGATGTCTGAAATCCAAATGTTTTCGGTCTTGCCGCCACGCTCGGGCGCAGACTTGAACCGCAGGCCGGTATCCGTGCCGGAGAAGGTGTTGTTCCGCACGACGATGTTGACCATGCCGCCGGAGAATTCGGAGCCGATGACGAAGCCGCCATGGGCGTGGAATACGGTATTGTCCTCGATCAAGATGTTGTCGCAGGGGCCGTCCTTGAGCGCCGCGGCGCCCGCACCGCCCTTCATGCAGATGCCGTCGTCACCCACGTCCACGGTGTTCCGGACAATGAGGACATTCTTGCACTGGCCGATGTCGATGCCGTCGCCGTTCTGCGCGTTCCAGGGACAACGGACCGTGACACCGTCGATAATCACGTCCTTACAGCGCTGGGGCACGAGGTGGAACTTCGGGGAGTTCTGGAGGGTGACGCCCTGGACGAGGACGCGCTCGCAGTCCGTGAAGCGGACGAGGTGCGTCCGGATCTTCTCCTGGGCCTCGTAGGTATCGGCAATGTTGTCGAAAGCCTTGAGGTTGAAGGGATACCAGAGGTCGCCCTTCGGGGTGACGGTGCCGCCCATGCGCTTGAAGGCGTTCCATTCCGTGTCGCTCACCTTGCTGCGTTTCACGCCGCGCCACCATTCGCCGTTTCCGTCGATGATGCCTTCACCCGTAATGCTGATGTCCGTCCGCTTGCTGGCGGTGATGCCCGGTACGGCCTTGCCGTCCTTCAGGTGCGCGGCCCGGTCGGGCGTGAGGAGGACGACCGCGTTCCGCTCCAGATGCAGGTCGATATGGTCCTTCAGGGAGATGGGCCCGGTGACGAAGATACCGGCCGGCACGACGAGATGCCCGCCGCCCTGCTTCTGCAAGGCGCTGATCGCCTTCTGGAAGGCGGCGGTGTTGTCCGTGACGCCGTCGCCTACGCCGCCGAACTCCGTGAGACTTATCGAGTTGTCCGGAATCACCGGCAACTGCGGTTCCGCCATTTTCCCGGCCACGGCGGCCGGCAGGTTGCGGTAATAGGTCCCGTAGGGGCCGGCCCACGCAGTGAGGGCGGCGACAAGGTACAGAAGGGAAAGGAATAATCTTTTAGCCATACGGACAAATATAAGCAGAAACCGCAATATTCCAACGAAAAACCGTATCTTCGCAGCCGGATTCAAAAGCATCGGTCCCATGACGAGATTCAAAGCCGCACTTTTCGACCTGGACGGGGTCATTTTCGATACGGAGCCGCAGTACACCCGCTTCTGGGGAAGCGAGTTCCGCCGGTACTATCCGGACCGGCCGGGCCTGGAGAATGCAATCAAAGGACAGACTTTGACCCAGATCTACGACAAGTGGTTCAGCGGCCCGCTCGAGGCGGAGCGCGCTGGTCTGACGGCCCGCCTGGACGCCTTCGAGGCGCAGATGGACTTTCCCTATGTGGAAGGGACCGTCGCGTTCATCCGCGCCCTCCGGGAAATGGGCATCCGGACCGCCGTCGTCACCAGCAGCAACCAGCCCAAAATGAGCAATGTCTTCCGGACCCATCCGGAATTCACCGCCCTCTTCGACCGGATCATCACCGCGGAGGACATCACCCGCAGCAAGCCGGCCCCGGACTGCTACCTGAAGGCCGCCGGACTGTTAGGCGCCGACCCGGCCGACTGCATCGCCTTCGAAGACAGTTTCAATGGCCTGCGGTCCGCCCTCGCCGCCGGCACGACGGTCGTCGCCCTGACGACCGCGCACCCGGCCGCCGAGGTCATGGATCTGTCCCATTTCCAGATTCCGAACTACACGGACGCCCTCGGCCTCCTCGGGCTGCGATGATTTATTTCGCCTGATCCTGCAGGTACGCCTTGAAGAAACGCCCCTGCGTGGTGGGCGTGAAATCCCAGTCGCTGAACAGCATCGGGGCCCAGTTGGGGTCGAAGCACCAGACAGTGAAGGAGATACCCTTCTGTTCGAAGTACTTTGTAATGTGCTCGCCGTACACATCCGTGGACATCACCGGGATATGGGCGCCGGGTTCATCCTCGAGGCAGAAACCGATTTCCGTACAGATGACGGGATAGGTGTCGGCCACGAAGCCGAAGTCCTGTTCCCACTGCGGCTCCCAAGGCTCGGAACGCTTCATGGGGTAAGGATGGGAGACGTAGGCGACATTGGGCCGGTCGATGGGCGCTTCCGCCACCGGCGTAAGGTCGTATGCCCAGTTGAAACCGGCGCACAGGCACACCGCGTTGGGGTTATGGACCCGGACCGTGTCGATGATCTGCTCCTGCAGTTCCTTCCACTCTTCCCAGGTACACTCCCCGGTACCGGTCACCGTTGGCTCGTTGAAGAGCTCGTACAGCGCCACCGTGGGCTCGTCCTTATAGCGTTCCGCGACGGTGCGCCAGAACTTGAAGGTCTCCGCCTGGGTGGTGTTGTACATGGGCGAGGTGTACTTCTCCTCCTTGAGATTGCCGATGGAATGCCAGTCCATGATCACGTACATCCCGTACTGCTTGGCCCAGGCGACGCCCTGGTCCATGGCCTGGAAGGTCTCCTCCCAGCCCATCGCATTCAAGTTCGTCGGATGCACGGCGAAACGGACGACGTTCGCGCCCCAGTCGGCGGCCTCGGCGAAATACCGCTCGTTCCACTGCCCCGCCCGGACCAGCTTCACGGGGTCCGAAAAGCAGAGTCCGCGGAAAACCAGCTCGTTCCCCTGCGGGTCCACAAACTTGTTTCCTTCCACCTTCACCCATCCCTCGCCCGCCGAACACGCGGCGGCGATCAGGGTGGCGGCCAATAGGGTCAGGATACTCTTTCTCATGGTCTTAGCGATTTGATTGTTCTCCAAGAATCAAAGATAGACAATTAATTGACAGGTTTCAACAAAAAAAGCACCTGCATTCCTGCAAGTGCCTTTCGTTCTGTGAGGACTGGCAGATTTGAACTGCCGACCTCTTGCCTGTCAAGCAAGCGCTCTAAACCAACTGAGCTAAGCCCTCATTCATTTTGGGATTGCAAAGGTAGAAACTTTTTTTCATTCCCGCAAGAGTCGAGCTTCACTTTTTCACGAATTACCATCGGATTTCCACGTGGACGCCGTCAGGGTTGTTGGGGAAGCGGAGGAAGAGGGTGCGGGTGGCGGGGTCCCAGGAGAAATCCGAAGCCGGTTCGCCGTCTACGAGCACACTCGTGGGCTGGCGGCGGAGAAGGATGCGGGTGACGTTATAGGTTTCCGCGGGGGCCTTGCACAAGTAGGAGAAGGTGCGGGCGGTGCGGTGGAGGTCGTAGGAGCGGCTGGCTGCGGCGAGGATGGCAGGAGCCCTGGGGGCTTTGCGGAGGTCGTAGAGGAAAGCCTGGGAGCCGGGTGTGAGTTCCTTGCGCGTAACAATGGAGAGCGTGGGATCGAACAGGTCAATGAACGATCCTTCCAGGACGTACGGCTCATCAGAGACGCTTTCGTCCAGCGCGGCGGCGATCTTGTAGGGACCGCGGTCCAGCAGGAAGTGGTTCTTCCACTGCAGTGGACCGTACAGCGATTCGACGGCAGACAGCAGCATCGCATCGCCGCCTGCTGTCATGACGTACTCTTTCGGGTCGGACCGCAGCACGCATACGCACCCTTTGCCGCAGGGATACACGCCTCCGCCGGGATACGGTCCCAAGCCCAGCAACGCGAACAGATGGTCGGACGGGGCGTCATAGGAGCACTCCCCCGTATTCCACCATTCGTGTACGTCCTGGAAGGGGTCGGTATCCGTAGCGCTATAGATGAGCCGTCCCCCTTTGCGCACCCAGTCAGCCAGTTGGCGGTGCGCGGACGGGTCCATCGGCTTCATGTTGGCATAGGTCATCAGGAGGACCTTCACGCCGGCAAGCGCCTCCGGATAGCCCAGGTTCTCAATATGGGTAATGCCCACGGGAACGCCGCGCTTGAGCAGCGGCAGGGCCAGGCCGAAGAAGTTCGAGAGCTGCGGGTCGTCATACCCTTCATGGACCGGGAAACGCTGGAACATCAGGGAGTTGGCCATCAGGACGGAAATGCCCTGCGAGCCGTCCAGGGTGTTCCGGGAGACGGGCATTTCCTGCAGGGCGTTCGTCATCACCTGCATCATCGACGCGAAATCCTGCGGGATGCTGATGCGCTCGTCCGACCCAGGGCCTGCCGGGTACGGCCGTTCGTAAATGCGCTCGGGCCAGGGCATGATCTCGTAGGAGTCGATCTGCGGGTACAGAAGCTGGGCCGCGTAGGTGGCCTGGTAGTTCCGCCGGAAATCGACCCAGTCGCGGGTGGCGTCCTCGATCGGATCGGTCAGGAACCAGACGCGGCGGCCGGTCGGAGCCGTCATCGAGGCCAGACATCCATATTCCAGATATGCTGTCTCGAACACCCGCTCGCGGCGGACGCCGTTGAAATAGTCCGGCACCCGGGAGGTTCCGGTCCATACCTGGGCAATGTATCCGTCGACCCCGTCCAACGAGGCCAGCGAGGCTTCCGGGGAGACGATCTGCCAGGCGGAATAGTTCACCAGCGAGTGTGTAGGAACATAGCACCGGATGTCCCGGCCCAGCGAGCGTCCATATTCCTTCGCATAGGAACTGACCTCGTCCAGGGCCCGGTAATACAGGTGATATTTGAGTTTGGAGGACAGATAGGTGGCTTCCGGCGACTCGTCCTGCGGACGCCAGTCCTCCCCGTAGAAGGCCTTCCATTCGCGCTTGAACGCCTGGGAATACCCGGCATGGGCCCAGAACTCGGGCTCCTCCAGGAAAATGGCGTCCACACCCGCGTCGATGACGCGCTTGATGTGCCGCTCCTTGAAATACGCGAGGTAGTTCTCCGTCGGAACGATATACGGAACCATCGGCCCGTGCCAGATCGTATCCCCGTCCATCTGGACCTGGCCTTCGTCCAGGTGCCATTCGCCGTCCCAACCGCCGGTGAAATAGTCCTGATAGCCGCCCCAGGCAATGCCCGTCATGAAATGCGTGACATAGCCCTTTTCCCGCCAGGAAGCGAGCCGGGCCTCCACGCTGCCGGGGGCGTTCCTGTCCGTCGGATTCCCGCCGACGCCGTACACCATCACGGCATCGGCGCGGTTGTCGATGGACGGCCGCCACCCCTGCCCCGTCTGGAACGTCGTCTTCACGGAATCCCGGACGGGACCCGCGCAGGCCAGAACGCAAAAGAGCGTCAGGCTAGTCAGCCAGACGCTCCTTCGCATATTCCAACGTGAGTTTGAAGGTCTTCTTCCTGGACGATGGCGCTTCGAACATGGCGTCATTCATCAGTTCCTCGCAGATGCTCCGGAGCCCGCGGGCGCCAAGTTTCCGCTCGAGGGACGTGTCCACGATCAGATCCAGGACCTCCGGCTCGATCTCGAGCTTCATGCCATCCATTTCGAAGAGCTTCTGATACTGCCGGATAATGGCGTTCCTGGGCTCGGTCAGGATGCGGCGGAGGGAGTCGCGGTCCAGTTGGTCCAGATAGGTGACGACCGGAAGACGGCCCACGATCTCGGGAATGAGACCGTAAGACCGAAGATCCTGGGCATCAACGTATTGCAGGAGATTGTCCTGGCCTACGCGCTGCTTCTCCTCGGCGTTGAAGCCGATGATCCGGGTGTTCTTGCGCCGGGCGATGTGCCGCTCGATGCCCTCGAAGGCGCCGCCGCAGATGAACAGGATGTTCTGCGTATTGACATGGATGAACTCCTGCTCGGGGTGCTTGCGGCCGCCCTTCGGCGGGACGTTCACCACGTTCCCTTCCAGGAGCTTGAGCATCGCCTGCTGCACGCCCTCGCCCGACACGTCGCGGGTGATGGAGGGGTTGTCGGACTTGCGGGCGATCTTGTCAATCTCGTCGATGAAGACGATGCCGCGCTCGGCCTTCTGCAGGTCGAAATCGGCCTCCTGCAGCAGCCGGGTCAGGATGCTCTCGACATCTTCGCCCACGTAGCCGGCCTCGGTGAGGACGGTGGCGTCCACGATGGTGAAGGGCACGTCCAGTTGCTTGGCAATGGTCTTCGCCAGCAGCGTCTTGCCCGTTCCCGTGGGCCCCACCAGCAGGATGTTGGACTTCTCCAGTTCCACCCCGTCATCGGCCTGGCCGATCAGGTTGTGGCTGATGCGTTTGTAGTGGTTGTACACGGCCACGGCGAGGACGGTCTTGGCCCGGTCCTGGCCGATGACGTACTGGTCCAGGTAGGCTTTGATCTCCTTCGGTTTCGGGGCCTTGTCCAGCGAGCCCACGGAGGTGTCCCCTTTCGCGGGCCGCTTCTCCAGCTCCGCCACGTATTCCGCCGCCATCTTCGCGCAGTCCGAGCAGATGTACCCGTCGATGCCCTGAAGCATGAACGGGACCTCGGCATCGGTCCGGCCGCAGAGGACGCAGCGGTTCTGGTGGTTCTCCCGCTTGGCCATTACCTGCCTTTCTTGTACAGGACCTCGTCCACCATGCCGTACTCCCTGGCCTCCTCGGCAGTCATCCAGAAGTCGCGGTCGCCGTCGGCGGCGACGCGCTCGATCTTCTGGCCGGAGTGCTCGGCGATGATGCGGAAGAGTTCCGTGCGGGTCTTCTCGATCTCGCGGGCGGCGATGAGGATGTCGCTGGCCTGGCCCTGGGCGCCGCCCAGCGGCTGATGGATCAGCACGCGGGAATGCGGCAGCGCGCTGCGCTTGCCGGCCGCGCCGGCGCACAGGAGCACCGAGCCCATCGACGCCGCCATGCCGGTGCAGACCGTGGCCACGTCGGGCTGGATGATCTGCATCGTGTCATAGATGGCGAGGCCCGAGGACACCTGGCCGCCCGGGGTGTTCAGGTACATGGTGATGTCGGCGGCGGAGTCGTTCGCAGACAGGAACAACAGCTGGGCCATCACGATGTTCGCGACGTCGTCGTCAATGGGAACGCCCAGGAAAATGATGCGGTCCATCATCAGGCGGCTGAACACGTCCATCTGGGCCACGTTCAGCTTGCGCTCCTCGGTGATCGTCGGGTTGATATAGGCGTCGAGGGCCGACGCATAGCGGGACAGGGTGGCGGAGCCGATCCCCTGGCCTTTCACGGCAAATTTCTCGAATTCGTTCATGTCAGTCAATGTTGGTAACACCTGGGAATACGGGAAAAAGGCCGGTTTATTTCAGGGCGCGGAACTTTTCCTCGGAAATCTTCTTGGTCTGGAGGGAGACCTTCTCGCGCAGGGTGCCGATGGTCTTGTTGTCCTCTACCTGCTCCTCGAGGCGGCGCACCTGGTTCTCGTCCTCCAGGACGTTGCGGGCAGAGCTCTTGATCAGATCCTGCGGCACGTTGCCCATGCCGTACATGGCGTACTGGTAGGCGACGTAGCTCTCGGCGGCCTGCTCGATATCGGCCTTCTCGACCTTCAGGCCGAGCTTCTGCATCAGGTAGCCGCGGGTGAGCTGCCACTTGAAGTCCTCGACGAAGCCCGGGAATTCCTTCTCCACCTCCTCGGTGGTGTACTTGCCGTCATTGGCATAGACGAGCCAGCGCTTCAGGAAGGCTTCCGGAAGCTGGATGCCGGCCTTGTCCACGAAGTACTTGCGGACGTCGGCGGCGAAGCGGTAATTGGCCTCCTGGGTGTGGTTGGCGCGGATGCGTTCGACGACCTTCTCCATGAACTGCTCCTCGCTGGTCACGGCGCCTTCGCCGAACATCTGGTTCCAGGTCTCCTGGTTGGATTCGGCGGCCTTGAAGGTCTTGACGTTCACGACGGTGAAGTTGAAGACGGGATCCAGGGGGGCGAGCTTCGCCTTGTCCACCTTGAGCATGGAGGCGCGGTCGGTCTCGTTCTCGAAGGCCACGCTCACGTCACAGGTGAATTTGTCCCCGGCCTTCTTGCCGACGAACAGCGGACGGGCGATCTCGGCGACGTGGGCGACGGAGATATACACGCCTTCGGCGCTGTGGGCCTCGTTGGCGATGTCGGCGATGATGTAGTCGTTCTCGCCGGCCTTGGTGCCTTCCTGGAGGGAGCCGTACTGCTGGAGCATCTGGGCCTTCATCGCCTTTTTGGCGTCCTCGGTGACATTGATCTCGTAGTACGGGATCTTGTCGCCCTCGCCCACCTCGAAGTTCAGTTCCGGGGTCTGGGCGATGTCGAACTTGAAGGTGAAGTCGGCGCCGGACTTCCATTCCAGCTGGGGCTGGTCTTCGGACGGGAGGGGCTCACCGACGACGCGGATCTTCTCGTCGCGGATGAAGGTGTCGAGCTGCTCGGAAACGAGCCGGTTCACGGCCTCATACAGGGACTGGTCGCCATAGAGGCGCTGGATCAGGGACATCGGGGCCATTCCCTTGCGGAAGCCTTTGATATCGGCGCGGCGGCGGTATTCTTTCAGTCTGGCGTTGAGAGCCTCGGCGTAATCGTCCGGGGTGATGTCGATGGTGACCTGGTAGTTCAGGGCATCGGGCTGGTTTTTGGTAATGTTCATTGTATCGTTAGGTTTTTGTTATTATTCTTCTTTGCGCTGGGTGTATTCGATCCGCTCGTGGTAGAGCTGCTGCAGGTAGGTCTTCAGCGTGGCCTTCACGATATTCATCTCGCGGATCGTGATCTCGGCGTGCTCGAACTGGCCGGAGCGGTCTTTCGCCGCCACCATGTCTTCGACGAACTTGTCGAAAGAGGCGGGCGTATATTCCTTGAGGGTGCGGGAAGCGGCCTCCACGGAGTCGCAGATCATCAGGATCACTTCCTCCTTGGAGCGGGGCTTCCGGCCCTTGTAGAAGAAATCCTCCACGTCGTTCGGGTCACCGCCTTCGTTCAGGTACTGGTTGTAGAAGGAAGCCGTGAAGGAGGTGCCGTGGTGCGTGAGGATGAAGTCGGAAATCTCGTTCGGGAGGCTGTTCGCCTTGGCAATCTCCAAGCCGTCCTGGACGTGGGCGATAATGTCGCGGGCGCTCTCGCGCGGGCTCTTGCCGTCGTGGTAATTGGGGCTGCCCGGCGTCCGGGAACTGTTCTCGATGAAGCAGAGCGGGTTCCGCATCTTGCCGATGTCGTGGTACAGGGCGGCGGCCCGCAGGAGCGGGACATTGGCGTGGACCGAATGGCCGGCCTCGTCCACCATGTTCATCACCTGGAGGCTGTGCTGGAAGGTACCGGGGGCCTTGGCGTTCAGTTCGCGGAGGAGCTTGCTGTTCGTGTCGGCGAGTTCCTCGAGCCGGGTGGTGGACACCAGGTTGAAGACCCGCTCGAAGACGTAGATGAGCGGATAGAGGGCGACGGTGAGCATGGCGCCGCCAAACAGCTGCAGGACGTTGACCCACATCAGGCTGCGGCCCGCATCGATCAGGCGGAAGCCCGCGAACACGACCACTTCCACCCCGAAAATGATCAGCGCGTTCAGGAACTGCTTCCAGCCGCGGTTGAACTGCTTGAAGGTGTTCATCGACACGACGCCGGCGCACAGGAACATGAAGAAGAGTTCCACGCCGTTGCCGGAGAAGATCAGCAGCGGGAGCAGGGAGACCAGGTACACGGGCAGGACCACCCGCTTGGGGAAGAAGGCCTGCAGGTACAGGACGGTGATGGTGAACGGAATGACGTACACGATCGACGGGGCGATCCGTTCCACGAGGAAGGAGACCACCGCGGTGAGGGTGAAGACGGTCAGCAGGTAGTAATAGCGCTTGGGCTTCGCGAAGATCTCCCGATGGGTGAAATAGACGCAGAAGTACAGGATGACCACGAGGGCCAGGGCGAGGAGGATGTCCCCCAGCCAGAGCAGGATGCGGGGGCCCTCATAGCCGTACACCTTGTTGTACTCGGCCTTGTAGGAATCCAGGATCTGGGCGATTTCCGGGGTGACGATATCGCCCTTGGAGACGATCTTCTGCTCGGCGCTCCAGTAGCCGGAAGTCGGCGACACATAGGCGGCGGATTCCGCGTGGCTGAGCTCGGTCATCGACCGGTCGAAGACGAGGTTCGGGACGATGAGGTCGTACACGCCCGAGCGCTTGAACAGGGAATCGAGGTTCACGTCCGGGTAGGCGCGGGAGACATCGGCCAGGAGCTGGTTCTTGGCGTCGGAGACCTTGTACACCTCGGTCCGGGGATACTCGGCCGCCCGCTTGTTCCGCTGGATGTAGATGACTTCGCCGGACAGGACGCCGTAGCCGCGGTCCAGCTTCTCCTTCGCGTCGGAGATCACGCCCTTGGCGTAGATATCGGCCATGCCGGAGGCGATGGCGGGACGCAGGCGGGCGTACTTGCCCAGGTCGAGGCCCTGGATGGCCTTCACGGAATTGTTGACGACTTCGTCCGAGTAGCGGTAGTACGGGACCGTTCCCCCGTCCACCCGGTCGAGCTCCTCCATGAGTTGTTCCTCGGTCTTGAGGATCGGGAAGTCGAACTGGGAGACGAGCGTCTCGTACGGCCAGGGGGATCCTTTCCGGTAGTCGTAATTGAACTTCGCAGTCCGCGGCATGAACAGCACGAGGATTGCGAAGACAATGGCCAGCGGAAGGAGCCGCCGGGGTATCTTAGGCGTCGATATTTGCATAGTGGGCGTTCTCTTCGATGAAGGCGCGGCGCGGCGGGACATCGTCGCCCATCAGCATCGAGAAGGTGCGCTCCGCTTCCGCGGCGTTCTCGATGGTGATCTGCCGCAGGACGCGGCGGGACGGGTCCATGGTCGTCTCCCAGAGCTGGGTGTCGGACATTTCGCCGAGACCTTTGTAGCGCTGCACGGTCACGCCCTTGTCGGTGCCGCGGCCCAGGCGGGCCGTCGCCTCGTCACGCTGGGCGTCGGTCCAGCAGTACACTTCCTCCTTGCCCTTCTTGACCAGGTAGAGCGGCGGCGTCGCCAGATAGACATAGCCGTTCTTGATCAGGTCGAACATATAGCGGAAGAAGAAAGTCAGGATGAGGCAGGCGATGTGCGAGCCGTCCACATCGGCATCGGTCATGATGATGACCTTGTGGTAGCGGAGCTTGGACAGGTCCATGCGCTTCTCGCCGTTCTCGTCCTCCTGCGCCACGGTAACGCCGAGGGCGGTGTAGATATTGCGGACTTCCTGGCTCTCAAAGGCGCGGTCCTGCGCGGCTTTCTCCACGTTCAGGATCTTGCCTCGCAGCGGGAGGATGGCCTGGATACGGCGGTCGCGGCCCTGCTTGGCGGTACCGCCTGCGGAATCACCCTCGACGAGGAAGAGCTCGCACTTCTCGGGATCGCGGTCGGAACAGTCGGCCAACTTGCCGGGCATGCCGGCGCCGCCCATCGGCGACTTGCGCTGGACCATTTCGCGGGCGCGGCGCGCTGCGGCGCGGGCCGTAGCGGCGAGGACGATCTTCTCGACAATGGTCTTGCCTTCCTTGGGGTGCTCCTCCAGGTACTGTTCCATGGCCGCGGCCGTGGCCTGGGAAACGGCGGAGGTGGCCTCCGGGTTGCCCAGCTTGGTCTTGGTCTGGCCCTCGAACTGCGGCTCGGCCACCTTCACGGAAATGACGGCGGTGAGGCCTTCGCGGAAGTCCTCCGGAGAGAGGTCGCCCTTGAACTTGGCGAGGAGGTTGTTCTTCTCCGCATAGTTCTTCAGGGAACGGGACAGGCCCATCTTGAAGCCCTGCAGGTGCGTGCCGCCCTCGATGGTGTTGATATTGTTGACGTAGGAGTAGATCCGCTCGCGGAAGCCCTGGTTGTACTGGAGGGCGATGTCGATGGGGATCACCTTGTCCGAATTGACGGTGATGGGATCGGGGATGAGCTTGGGCTCGCCGGCATCCAGGTAGTCGATGAACTCGCGGAGGCCGTGCTCGCTGTAGAACACGTCGCTGCGGTGCACCTTGCGTCCGGTGGCCTTGCGCTCGCCATCCTCGGCGGTCTCGAACTCGTCCACCTCCTCGCGAAGGTCCGTCAGCGTAATGCGGATGCCCTTGTTCAGGTAGGCCAGCTCGCGGAGCCGGTTCGCCAGGGTCTCGTACTTGTAGACGATGGTCTGGGTGAAGATCGTGGCATCCGGGTGGAAGGTGATGATCGTGCCGGTGTCGGCCTCGGAGGTCTCGCCGATGACGCGCACGTCGCCCAGGGGCTTGCCCTTGGAGAAGCGCTGCTCGAAGACCTTGCCCTCCCGGTGGACTTCTGCGACGAGGAGGTCGGACAGGGCGTTCACGCAGGAGACGCCCACGCCGTGCAGACCGCCGGAGACCTTGTAGCTGTTCTTGTCGAATTTACCGCCCGCATGGAGGACCGTCAGGACGACTTCCAGCGCACTGCGGTGCTCCTTCTCGTGCATGCCGGTCGGGATGCCGCGGCCGTTGTCCTTCACCCGCACGGAATTGTCCTCGAGGATGGTCACCTCGATGTCCGTGCAGAAGCCGGCCATCGCCTCATCGATACAGTTGTCGACGACTTCGTAGACAAGATGGTGGAGACCTCTTTCACCGATGTCTCCGATATACATGGAGGGGCGCTTGCGGACCGCCTCGAGACCTTCCAGGACCTGGATACTGTTGGCTGAATACTGCTCCTCAGCCTGCTTCAATTCCTCGATATCTGCCATAATTTGCACGTTTGCATATAAACATGCAAATATAGCTATTTTTTCCTAGAAATTCAATACGATACCGGCCGTAAAATACATTCCCGCCTCGGCGTGGAGCGGGGTGCGCTGGACCACCTGGTCGAGCAGGTTGCCACCCTTGGCCCAGAAGCCGAAACGGTGGGTGAAACGGTACTCCGCGAAGACGCCGAGATCGACCCAGCCGGGGACGCGGTACACCTTCGTAACCTCCCCGGTTTCATTGGGGATGGTCACAGAGGCTTTCCGGCCGGTGGACCAGGCGATGTCAAGGCCGCCCTTCATCCGTGTGCCGTAGTTGTACGCAGGCCGGATGAAACCGGTGAAGGCCGCAGGACCGAAGGCTGCGCTGTCGGCGATGTTGGTATGCCGGTAGGACAGCTTTCCGTCGACAGTCACGCTCTCGGACTTCCAGCCGTAGTCGAAGTCGACGAACAGGAGGTTGAAGCCCTTTTCAACCAGCGAGGGTCTCAGGACCAGGATCTCGGTAAGCCCGGTCGTGAAAGTGTCGGAAGGATTCGGATCGACAACGCTGATGTGATACGAGGCCATTCCCTCCACGGGCGCATAGGTCCAGCGGGCATAACCGCCCTGCAGGTCGTAGCGGAAGCGGCCGGCGAAGTTGCCGCGCGCGCCGATCATGGCGCGGACCCGTTCCACGGAATGGCCGTACAGGGCGTCATAGGAGAACGGATGCGAGAAGAACTGGCCGGACAGGGTGTTGAACCGGTCGCCGCCCGTCGCGGAGGTCTGGAGGACCAGCCGGTCGTCCACCGCGTGGAAGTCAATGTGGACATCCGGGAAAATGAAGCCGGACTTGTGCTGGAAGTCCTTCGTCCAAAGGTTGAAGTCCTCCGAATAGATGAGCCAGGAAAGTTTCGCGCCCAGGCTGAAGCGCCAGCGGTCCAGGTTGAACTGGTACTTGGGCGTGACGGCCATCCGGCCGGTATAGCCGGCGAAATCGCCCATGTAACGCGCCAGGTCCAGGTTCACGCCCACGAGGATGCGGCGGTCGGCATCCAGCACGGGGCCGAACTCGCCGACCAGGTCGAACTTGCTCTCGCGGAAATCCTTCGCGACCCGCGAGAAACTGGACAGGTCTCCGCCCAGGAGAGAGTAGTCGATGGCGGCATCATACAGCAGATGCGGCTCGTCCGAAGGCAGGGAACGGACGCGGGCCTTGGCCTCAAGACCGCTCATTTTCTGGTAGTGATAGGCATCATTGGCCATCCGGTTGCGGAAGCCGAGGTCCAGGGTGACCAGGCCGCCGTCCCAGTTGAAAGTGCCGTCGATGCCGGCCTTCGTATCGGCCAGGTAGCCATTCATTTTCCCGCCAGACTTGACGACCGGGATAATGCCGTCCTGGGGCGTTCCCAGTGCGAAATCGTGATACCTTCCGAAATAGGACTGGTGCGTGGCGTACACGCTCATCCGGTACTTCTCCTTCTGGAGCGGCGTCCAGACGAAGTCCAGTTCCGGATGGAGGGTGAATCCGGCGCCGGCGCGGAGATAGAACTTCTCCGTCGTGGAGGGCTTGGGCGTGGGCTTGAGCTGCACGTAGTAGGGCGTGAACTCATAGGCGCCCTGATAGGGCTTCTCGAACACGGAATAGTCGAAATCCAGGTTGAACCGGGTCACGGAATCCGGCACCGCCAGCTGCTGGGCGGGCTTGGCGATCGCGGAGGGGCCGCCTTCGTAGGCGTTCGTGACCTCCACGGTGGGATTCAGGTTCTGTCCATAGGCCAGGGCGGTCACCGCCGCCGCAAAGGCCGTCGCAAGGATATGCTGTCTCATGTTCGTGCTACTTGTTAAGTTTTCTCAGCCGCAGTTCCACCTGGTCCAGGACTTCGTCCTCGGGACCGTACGGCTTGTACCCGGACTTGATGCTGTCGAAGGTGGCCTTGGCCTGGGTCATGTTGCCGTTCTCGGCAAAGGTGTCGCCCAGGACGATGAAGGCCTTGGCGAGCCAGTAGTTCTGGCCGCCGGCCTTGGCCGCGAAGTCGTACACCTTGTCCTCGATGCCGGCGAACTCGGCGCGGTCGAACTTGTCCTGGATGATCAGGTACGCGGCTTCGGCGCCTTCGTCGGTGGAAGGATCCTTGGCAAGCTGCTCGAAGAGACCGTAGGCTTCCGCGCGGCGGCTCATGCCGAGGCAGGATTTCGCGCGGACGTAGTCGGCCTCGCGGCGGAGGTCGTCGGAGGCGCCGCGGATCCCGCGCACGGACTGCGCGGCAGCGACGGCGTCCTCGAACTCACGGGCCTTGAACGCGGAACGCATCATGCCTACGGCAGCCGCGGCCTTGTTGTCGTCCAGCTGCGCGGCGTCCCGGAGCTTCAGGTATGCGGCATAGGCCTTGGGATAGCGCTGCATGGAGTAGGAAAGGTCGCCGAGCCGCAACCAGGCGGTCTCCAGGAAGGAGCCTTCCAGGCCGCGTTCGAGGGCGTCGGCATAGGCATCGGCCGCCTTTTCCTTGTCACCCATCCCGCGGTAGCATTCGCCCAGGTAGAAGGCGGCTTCCGCCACCTTGGCGCCTTCGGGATATTTCTCGAGATAGCTCTTGAACGTGCTTTCCGCCTTCGCGTAGTTGCCGCCGAGGTAGATTTCCTCGGCCGTGCCGAAGTAGACTTCCTCCTTCTGCGCGTCGGTGCGGGCGGCCTTGTCGCCCAGGCTGTTCACGAACGCGAGGTAGGCATCGGGCTCCTGGCGGGTGCGGTAGATGGACTCGACCGCGAGGAGGGCGTCATCGGCATAATCACCGCCCTGGGCGGCGACTTCCTTGTAGTACTCCAGGGCCTTGGCGTCGTCCCCGGCGTTGCGGGCGATCATGCCCAGCTCCAGCAGGGCGCGGGTGGCATAGTCGGGATCGTCGGTGGTGGCGCGGAGGGTCCGGAACGTCCGGACGGCGTCCTCCGGCTCGCCCACGGAGACATAGGCGCGGCCCAGTTCGTACATGGCATCGGCATAGTACGGGACACCCGGGGAGGCCTTCTTCACGCGCTCGAGGAACTGGACCTTGCGCGGGAAGTCGCGCACCAGGCCGCAAGCCACGCCGGCACGGTAGTACGGGTAGATGTCGTCGGGATCAGGATAATCGGCCAGCTTGCGCTCGAAGGCGGCGATGGCGGTCGTGTAGTCCTTCTGGAAGAAGTAGCAGTCGCCGATGCGGGTTTCGGCATCGGCACCCCGGTCGTTATGGTTGCCGGCGAGGTAGTTGTTGAACCATTTCAGGGCGGCGGGATAGTCCTCCTCCTTGAAGAACGTATAGGCGAGGTCGTACGGGATCAGGTTCCCTTCTTTCTTGCCATCCAGGGCGGACAGGTTGTACAGGTCCATGAGGACGGCGCGGGCGTCGGCGTACTTGCCGTCCCGGTAGTAGGACTCGGCGATCCAGTAGCGGGAGAGCTGGTTGAAGGGATCCTGCCGGGGGCTGTAGTAGGCGGCGGCCTTCAGGTGCGGCACCGCATCGCGGAAGGATCCGTTCTGGATCAGCTGGTTCGCGCGGAGGAAATAGGCCTTCATGTAGTTGGACTGCATCCGCGGGTCCAGTTCGTCGATGTTGTCGTAAGCCGCGACGGCGGCCTCGTAGTCATGGTTCGCGAGGGCGGCCATCGCCATGTAGCTGTAGATCTGGTCCCCCTTGGAAAGGGCGTCATACCGCTTCATGTAGTCGTTGAAGGCCGACACATCGTTGTTCAGGTCGAAGGCGAGTTTCGCGTAGTTGAAGTATGCGTCCTCCTGGATGTCCTTGTTGAACGGAAGGGCGGCGGCGTCCTTGAACGCATCCAGGGCGGCCACCTTGTTGCGCAGCTGGATGTAGCTGTAGCCCAGCTGGTAGTTCGCGATCTGGCCCAGGGAATCCGTGCGTTCAGGCATCTGGCTGAAGCTCTCCACGGCGCCCTGCCAGTCCTCGACGGCATACAGGACGGAGCCGGCGTAGAACCAGTCGGACCGGTTGCGGGCCGTGTTGTCCGCCAGGTTCTTCTGGTAGTAGGAACGGGCCTTCTCCTTGTCGCCGAGCACGAGGTAGGACTCGGACATGATGCGGGCGAAGTGCGGCTGGCGGTCCGCCGGAATCTTGTCGTAGATATCCTCGCCGAACTTGATCACGTAGTTGTAATCTTTCTCGTTGAAACGGCATTCGAGGATATAGTAGTTCGCAAGCTGCGTGAAGCGCGGGTCCACGGCGGATTTGGCAAACCAGTCGGCCGCCTCGCGGAAGTCGCCCAGCGAGTAGCACACGTAGCCCAGCGAGTACTGGGACGGGGCCGTGTAGTCGGACGGCGGCAGGCTCTGCACCTTCTCCAGGAGCGTCCGGGCGAGGGTGAGGTCGCCGCTGCCGAAGGCGCTGTAGCCCTTCTTGTAGGCGTATTCGGCCACCTGGCCGGGCATCAACTCGTCCTGCGTGACGCAGCTGAACCGGTACGAGGCCTCCCGATAGAGCCCGCGGTCGAACAGGTCCTGCGCCCAGCGGAAGTTCACCTGCGGGACCAGGAGGGATTCGGGCCAGCGGTCCAGGAAGGCTTCGGCGCGCTGCTCATAGCCGGGGGTCTGGAGTTCGAGGGCGCAGAGGGCCGCGTAACCTTCGGCTTCGCTGCCGGGAATGCGCTCCAGCAGCCGGGCGGCCTCCGCGTACATTCCGTGCCCGTAAAGGTCCAGGGCGCGGTCGTATTCCGGAGTCTGGGCGGAGGCGGCTCCTGCAAGGAGGACGGCCGCCAGGGCCAGGATCAGTCTTTTCTTCATCTTCGCGTAGATTATTTTACAAATTTACGAATTTTTCTGATTATCTTTGTGTAATCCAGTCCAAAAACGCAATGGAACCCATTATCCAATTCAGCGGCGCAGACATCCTGGGCGGGGACAGCGTCGTCATCTACGGCCTCGACATGGCCATCAACCCGGGCGATTTCGTGTACATCGTCGGCAAGGTGGGCTCGGGCAAGACCTCCATCATCCGGACGATGACGGCCGAAAACCGGCTCACCCAGGGAGAAGGATCCGTCTGTGGGTTCAACCTCCGCGACATCCGTACAAAAGACATACCGATGCTGCGCCGGCGCCTGGGCGTCGTGTTCCAGGATTTCCAGTTGCTAATGGACCGTTCCGTGGAAGCGAACCTCGAGTTCGTCCTCCGCGCCACGGGCTGGAAGGACCGCACCGCCATCGACACCCGTATCCAGGAGGTACTGGAAGATGTCGGCATGGGCACGAAGGCCCACAAGATGCCGCATCAGCTCTCCGGCGGCGAGCAGCAGCGCATCGCCATCGCCCGCGCCCTGCTGAACCGCCCCCAGGCCATCCTCGCCGACGAACCCACCGGCAACCTGGACGGCGAAACCGCCGACGGCATCCTGAAACTCCTCCGCAAGCTGAACGAGGAAGGCACGGCCATCATCATGGTCACGCACAACCGCTCCATATTCGAGCGCTATCCCGGCCGCGTCTTCTCCTGCGCCGACGAGCACTGCACCGAAATCATCGAGGACGACACCTTCGAACTGGACCTGACGATATGACACGCAAGGAACGCTTCGCGGGCATTGTCGACTGGTTCGAACGGAACGTCCCCATCGCCGAGACCGAACTCCACTACGGGAATCCGTATCAGCTGCTCGTGGCCGTCATCCTGTCGGCCCAGTGCACAGACCGGCGGGTGAACATCGTCACCCCGCCCCTGTTCGAACGCTTCCCCACCCCGCAGGACCTGGCCTCCGCCAGCTTCGACGAGGTATATCCTTATGTGAAAAGCGTTTCCTACCCGAATTCCAAGACGGAGCACCTGATCGCCATGGCGCAGAAGCTCCTGGCCGATTTCGGCGGCGAGGTTCCTTCCGACATCGACTCGCTGATGACCCTTCCGGGCGTCGGCCGCAAGACCGCGAACGTCATCGCCTCCGTCGTCTATGACAAGCCCGTCATTGCCGTGGACACCCACGTCTTCCGTGTGTCCCACCGGCTGGGTCTATCGAACGGCAAGACGCCCCTGGAGGTCGAGCGCGACCTGGAGCGCCATATTCCGGAGCACCTTCGCGCCCGCTCCCACCACTGGCTGATTCTCCACGGACGCTACACCTGCACCGCCCGCACCCCCAAATGCGTCGCCTGCGGCCTCATCGACTGGTGCAAGCAGTACGCCGAGGAAGCAGCAGGAACACGATAGCCAGGGAGAGGCCCAGGACGAAGGCGGGAATGGAGGCTTCGGCGCCGAAGGAGCCGCCGGTAAGCCAGTCGGAGCCCTGGATGACCGGGTGGATAAGGGACTGTGTCCCGTTTCCCGAAACAGCAAAACCGAAAACCGGGCCCTGGAAGTAGTTCCAGGACCAGTGGATGCCGATGGGTACCCACAGGGTGCCGGACCATTTGTAGGCGGCGCCCAGCAGGAGGCCGGCCTCGACGGCGATGGCCACGGAAGACCACACCGTCGCGTTGTTGTTGGAGATATGGACGAAGCCGAAGATCAGGGCCGAAACAATGAGGGCGACGACAGTCCCCCACCGGTCGTCGATCATCCGGAACACGATGCCGCGGAACAGGACTTCTTCACCGACGGCGACGACAAGGAACGTGAACAGGCTACTGATCAGCGCGTTCCAGTCCCACTTGACACTGTCGATGCGATAGCCACCCATCAGCGCCATGCAACCCGTCACCAGGACAAAAAAGAAGATGCCCACGCCGAAGCCGATGGCGGTGTCCCCGGCCAGCCGGCGCATCGGGATGTCCCGGGCCTTCTGCTTTTCAGTCCATTGCCACCAGCACCCATACAGCGCCAGCACACCCGCGGAAGCGAGCACGCAAAGGAGCGCCTGCAACCAGAGCGGCATGTGCAACGTTTCATCCAGGGCTGCCGGAATCCCGGAGAATCCATACGCCAGCATGAACAGGAAAGAGCCTGCAATCAGCAGCAGGAGCCATTTCCAGAAAGGGGTATCCGTCCGTGTCATGGTCTATCTGTCTTTGAGGATGGCAGAAACGGTGTCCAACAGACGGACGGTCAGGGCGTAGTGGTCGGAGAGGGCGTCGTAGATGCCGTCCTCGGACAGTACGCCGCGCTTGAGGTCCGCGGGCAGTTTCCCGGCCTCGTCGGCCTCGAAGTCATCGCGCCATTCGTCGCTTTCATAGTAGGCCGACAGTTCCCGCACGTCCTCCTGGATGCCGTCGAAGGCGTCCAGCGCCTCCGTCAGGCTTCCCAGGACGGGAGCGACCCGGTCCAGCAGCATCTCGAAATGCTGAATCCGTTCAATCTGTTCCATATTGTTTCTTAGTTACAATCAAGTAGTTACCCGCTTCCGCGGCCGCCTCGATCCGGACGCCGAACAGGTGGATGTCCCCGCCCGAGGCGCAGCCGAGCTTCTTCCGCAGCAGGTCGGAGGTCATGGGCACATTCCGGGCCGTCACCTCGGCCTGCGGCCACCGCCTTCCCGCCTCCTTCATCGTCCGGTTGTTCAAGGGCAGCACCTCCAGGATTTCGAACACCTTCCCGAACGGCCGCAACGCCTCCGGTATGGCCTCACCCACATACAGATGCGTATGCTGCCCCAGCTTGGTCAAGCCGAACCGTTCGCACGGCAGGTCGAACGCCCCGGCCTTGAGGAGGGACTTCCCGGGTTCGAAGAGCCAGATTTCTCCACTCCGCTTCGCTCCGGTCGAAATGACAAGGGAGGGACCGTCATTCCCGGCCTGACCGGGAATCTCCATCACGGCGCCGCCTTCGACGATGAAGGTCGCAGGGGCCCCTTCCCAGTCGCGGTCCAGCAGGAACAGGAGTTCCTTGCACTCCCCTCCCGCCGCCACGACGTGCACCTCTTTCACGTGCGCTCCCAGCCGCTTGCAGGCCATGGTAATGTCCGCCATCGGCGAGAGTTTCAGCAGCACGTACCGGCTCGCCTCGAACAGTTCCGGAAGCAGCCCCAGCACATCCGGCTGGCACTCCTCGATCAGGAACACCTTCCGCCCGTCCCCGGCCCTGCGTGCCGGATCCAGGAAAATGACATCAGGCCGAAACCCGTCCAGCACCTCCGCAACCTTCCCCGGCTCCACCCGGCAGTTCCGAAACCGCACGTTCTCCACCCCCAACTCCCTGAAATTCAACTCCGTCGCCCGCGCCAATTCAACCTGCATCTCATTATAAAGCACTTCCTCCGCCACCTGCGCAAACGCCCACGCATCGACCCCCATACCACCCGTCAAATCAGCAATTTTCAAACGCTCATTTGCGGGAGCGGTTTGGTCCCCGAACCTGTGGCCACCCTCGGCCGCATAAGAGGGAGGGGCCCATTTATGGGAGGGGTCGCGAAGCGACGGTTCGGGGACCAAACTGCTCCCGCAAACCCTTGCCTTATACCTGGCGGTTTCACTCGAACTGCATTGCTCTCCGGAGAGCCGGAAGGGATAAATCAGCGACGGAACCGCATACCACTCGGGGACTTTCGTCCGGAGCTTGCGCCGCACTTCCAACGTCGTGACAGCCAGGTCGATATCGACCTCCGGGTACTTGTCACGGGCCAGGAGAAGGCGGACGGGATCGTCCCCCTCGTGTTGCAATATGAAATCGGCGAAAGACATTGGCATTGCAAAAATACACATTATTCGCTATATTTGTACGATAGAGAAAAACACTAAAACACCGATACCATCATGAAAGATTACAAGGATGTGGTCAAGAGCTGGCTCGAAGGGAACTTCGACGCCGAGACCAAGGCAGAAATCAAGAAACTGCAGGAAACCGACCCCGTCGGCCTGGAAGACGCCTTCTACCGGAACCTCGAGTTCGGCACCGGCGGCCTCCGCGGCATCATGGGCGTGGGCACCAACCGCATGAACAAGTACACCGTGGGCATGGCCACCCAGGGCCTCGCGAACTACATCAAGGCCCATGTGGACGGCGCCGCCAGCGTGTGCATCGCGCACGACAGCCGCAACAACTCCCGTCTGTTCGCCGAGATTTCCGCCGACGTCCTCTCCAACAACGGCATCCACGTCTACCTGTTCGACGCCCTGCGCCCCACCCCGGAACTGAGCTATTCCATCCGCCTCAAAGGCGCGACCGCCGGCATCATGGTCACCGCCAGCCACAACCCCAAGGAGTATAACGGCTACAAGGTCTTCTGGTGCGACGGCGGCCAGATCACCGCGCCCGTGGACAAGGACATCGTCGCCGAGGTCGCGAAGATCGAGGACCCGGCCGACGTCCGTTTCGCCCCGGTCGCCGGCACCGTTCCCGGCGGTATCGAGCCGATGGGCACCGAGGTCGATGAATGCTACCTGAAGGACCAGCTCTCCCTGATGCTGTCCCCGGAATCCGTCGCCCGCCACGCGGACCTCAAGATCGTCTACACCCCGCTGCACGGCTGCGGCGTCAAGCTCATGCCCGAGGCCCTCGCCCGCATCGGCTTCAAGAACGTCATCCACGTGCCCGAGCAGGATGTCAGCGACGGCAACTTCCCGACGGTCGTCTCCCCGAACCCGGAGGAGCCCGCGGCCATGAAGATGGCCCTGGCGAAGGCCGACGAGACCGGCGCGGACCTCGTCCTCGCCACCGACCCGGACGCCGACCGCCTGGGCATCGCCGTCCGCAACGACGAAGGCCAGATGGTCCAGCTCACCGGCAACCAGACCTGGAGCTTCCTCACCTACTACATCCTGACCCGCTGGCAGGAGCTCGGCAAGCTGGACGGCAACCAGTACTGCGTCAAGACCATCGTCACCAGCGAGCTGCTCGCCGCGATCTGCGAGCATTTCGGCGTGAAATGCTACAACGTCCTCACCGGCTTCAAGTACATTGCTGAGATCCAGAAGCAGCAGGAAGGCAAGGCCACGTTCATTTGCGGCGGCGAAGAGTCCTACGGTTTCAATCTCGGTTCCTTCGTGCGCGACAAGTGTGCGCAGGTCGCCGGCTGCGCCGTCGCCGAGTGCGCCGCCTGGGCCGCCGACCAGGGCATGACCCTGTGGCAGCTCCTCCAGAAGGTGTACAAGGAGTATGGCCTGTACGTGGAGAAGATGGTCTACATCGTCCGCAAGGGCAAATCCGGCGCCGAGGAAATCCAGAAGATCATGGCCGACTACCGCGCCTGCCCGCCGAAGGAGATCGCCGGCAGCCCGCTCGCCAAGGTCGTGGACTACAACAAGCCCGAGGAGACCGGACTCCCGAAATCCAACGTCCTCCAGTTCTTCAACGAGGCCGGCGACGTCGTGTCCGTCCGTCCTTCCGGCACCGAGCCCAAGATCAAGTTCTACTTCGGCGCCAAGGGCGACGACGCCCCGCAGAAGATCGAACTGCTCAAGGCCCAGTTCATCAGCTAGGTCTTCCGGTGCACCAACGAAAATCGCCAGCCCGTTCAAGGCTGGCGATTTTATTTAGATTCATTCGCTTCGCTCAGAATGACAAAGGACGCTCAGAATGACAAGGGGATGGATTACATCCGGTCCGGAAGCTGGATGCCCAGGATGCCCATGGCGCAGCGGAGTGTGCGGGCCATCACGGAAATCAGTTCCAGGCGGAACTTCAGGACGGCCGGGTCCTCCTCGCGGAGGATGGGCGTGTCATGGTAGTACTGGTTGAACTCCTTCGCCAGGTCGTAGGCGTAGTTCGCGATGACGGCGGGGCTCAGGGCCGCGCCGGCTTCGGCGACCTTCGCCGGGAACGTGCCCAGCAGCTTGATGAGGCGGATTTCCTTCGCCGAAGGGACAAGGCTGGTGGTGATGTCGGCCGGGCCGAATTCCACCGTCGCCTTCCGCAGGATCGAGCAGATGCGGGCGTGCGTGTACTGGATGAAGGGACCGGTGTTGCCGTTGAAGTCGATGGATTCCTTCGGGTTGAAGAGCATCGTCTTCTTTGGATCTACCTTGATAATGAAGTACTTGAGGGCGCCGAGGCCGATCATGTGGTACAGCTTGTCCTTCTCCTCCTCGCTCAGGTCCGCGAGCTTGCCGCTTTCCTCGGAGGTCTTCTTCGCCTCCTCGTACATGCTCTGGATGAGGTCGTCGGCGTCGACGACGGTTCCCTCGCGGGACTTCATCTTGCCTTCCGGGAGCTCCACCATGCCGTAGGACAGGTGGTAGATCTGGTCCGCCCAGTCGAAGCCGAGCTTCTTGAGGATGAGCTTCAGGACCTGGAAGTGGTAGTCTTGCTCGTTGCCCACGACATACACGTGGGAGTCGAGGTCGTACTTGGCGAAACGGCGCTCAGCGGTGCCGAGATCCTGGGTGATATACACGGAGGTGCCGTCACCGCGGAGCACGAGCTTGCGGTCCAGGCCGTCGGCCGTGAGGTCGCACCACACGGAACCATCGGCCTCGCGCACGAACACGCCTTCGTCCAAACCCTTCTGCACCAGTTCCTTACCGAGAAGGTAAGTCTCAGACTCGTGGTCCACCTGGTCGAAGGTAATGCCCAGGGCGGCGTAGGTCTCGTCGAACCCGGCATAGACCCAGCCGTTCATCATGGCCCACAGGGCACGGACCTCCGGATCCTCCTTCTCCCACTTGACGAGCATCTCGTGGGCCTCCTTCAGGGAAGGGGCGGCCTTCTTGGCCTCGTCCTCGGACATCCCCTGTTCCATGAGCTGCTTGACCTCGGCCTTGTACATCTTGTCGAAGGCCACGTAGCAGTCGCCCACGAGGTGGTCGCCCTTGATGCCGGTGGATTCCGGGGTCTTGCCCTGGAACTCCTTCTGCCAGGCCAGCATGGACTTGCAGATATGGACGCCGCGGTCGTTCACGATCGTGGACTTGATGACCTCGTTGCCGCAGGCCTTCAGCAGGCGGGACACGCTGTCACCGAGGAGGTTGTTGCGGATATGCCCGAGGTGAAGGGGCTTGTTCGTATTCGGGGAGGAGAACTCCACCATGATGCGCTTGCCGGTGGGGGCGAGCTGGCCGAAAGCGTCGTCAGCGGCGATCTCGGCGAAGGTTTCGTCCCAATAGACGGCGGAGAAGGAAAGGTTCAGGAAACCCTTCACGGAGTTGAAGGCCGCAATCTCGGGGACGTTGTCCACGAGCCACTGGCCAATCGCGTTCCCCGTCGCATCGGGGGCGCTGTGAGTAATCTTCAAAAGCGGGAACGTCACGAGGGTGTAATCGCCCTCGAACTCCTTCCGGGTCACGGCGGCCTGGAGGCTATCGGCCTGGACATCCGCCCCATACAGGGCCTTGATGGCTTCGGCAGCCTTGTTCTGGATGAATTTTTCCGGTGTCATTATCCGAGGTATCCTTTCAAGAGTTTGCTCCGGGACGGGCTCTTGAGCCGGCGGATGGCCTTTTCCTTGATCTGGCGGACACGCTCGCGGGTGAGGCCGAAGCGCTCGCCGATCTCCTCGAGGGTCATCTCCTGGCAGCCGATGCCGAAGAAGGACTTGACGATCTCGCGCTCGCGGTCCGTGAGGGTGGACAGGGCGCGCTCGATCTCGGTGTTCAGGGACTCGTTCACGAGGCCGCGGTCGGCCATCGGGGAGTCGTCATTGGGGAGGACGTCCAGCGCGGAGGGTATCGGAAATCTTGTCCTTGGGGACGTCGATCATTTCGGACAGTTCCTCGTTGGAGGGCTGGCGCTCGTTCTCCTGCTCGAACTTGGAGAGGGCCTTGTTGATCTTGTTCAGGGAGCCCACCTGGTTCAGCGGGAGACGCACGATGCGGCTCTGCTCGGCGAGGGCCTGGAGGATGCTCTGGCGGATCCACCACACGGCGTAGGAAATGAACTTGAAGCCGCGGGTCTCGTCGAACTTCTCGGCAGCCTTGATCAGGCCGAGGTTGCCTTCATTGATCAGGTCCGGGAGGCTCAGGCCCTGGTTCTGGTACTGCTTCGCGACAGACACGACGAAACGGAGGTTCGCGCGGGTGAGTTTCTCGAGGGCCACGGGATCGCCCTTGCGGATGCGCTGGGCCAGTTCCACTTCCTCTTCCGGGGTCACCAACTCTTCCCTGCCGATTTCCTGGAGGTACTTGTCCAGGGACGCGCTCTCGCGGTTGGTGATCGATTTTGTAATCTTTAACTGTCTCATTATTAATTAAAAAAGTTACGGTCAGTCTCGGTAAGAAACTGACCGTAACGGTATGGTTCAGGCCTTCGGCAGTTCCTTACTTGCCAAAGCCGTAGTAGAAGGTTTGTCCATTCGCATCGACACCCTCGATGTAGATGCCGCGCTGGGCCTTCTTGGCCTTGGCGATCACGTCCTCGGGTTTCGAAACGGGTTCGTCGTTCACGTACAGGATCACGGAACCGCTGGTCGCGCCGGCGTCGGCCATCTTGCCCTGGCCCACGGAGACGATCTTGACACCGCCCCGGAGACCCATCGCCTGCTTCTCCTCACTGCTCAATTCTTTCAGGCGCGCTCCGTAGAAGGCGACAGAACCGTCCACATCCGTCTCACCGTTCTGCGAGGCGGCGGCATGGAATGTGACTTCGGTCGTGAGTTCCTTTCCGTCGCGGATATAGTTGACGACCGCCTTGTCGCCAGGATGGTAGTTGTTCACCTTTTCCTGGACGGAGGCACCGTCCGTAATCCTCTGGCCGCCAATGGCGACAATCACGTCGCCCTGCTTCAGGCCGGCCTCTTCCGCGGCGCTTCCCTTCGAAACCTCAACTATATATACGCCGTTCATGGAATTAAGTTTCAAATCTTCTTGAATTTTTTTATCAAGGGTCGAAACGGGCTGCATGGTGATGCCGAGCATGGCGCGCTTGACGGAGCCGAAGTCGATCAGGTCGGCGGCGACGCGCTTGACGATGTTCACCGGGACGGCGAAGGAATAGCCGGTGTAGGAACCGGTCTGGGAGACGATGGCGGTGTTGATGCCCACCAGCTCGCCCTTCTTGTTCACGAGGGCGCCGCCGGAGTTGCCGGGATTCACGGCCGCATCGGTCTGGATGAAGGATTCGATCTTGAATTCGCCGCTGCCGTCGGGCATGGAGCGGCCCTTGGCGGAGACAATACCGGCGGTGATGGTGCTTCGGAGTTGCTCGCCCAGCGGGGAGCCGATGGCGAGGACCCATTCGCCGAGGCGGAGCTGGTCGCTGTCTCCCATCGGGAGGGTCGGGAGGTTCTGCGCGTCGACCTTGATAATGGCGACGTCCGTGGCCGGGTCGGTGCCGACGACGGTGGCGTCGAACTTCTGGTTGTCGTTCGTGGTCACGGAGATCTTGGTGGCGCCGGAGACGACGTGGTTGTTGGTGACGATGTAGCCGTCCGGGCGGATAATGACGCCGGAGCCGCTGCCCTTCGCCTCGCGGGACTGGGGCTGGCCGAAACCATAGCCGTCACCGAAGCCGAAGAAGTACTCGAACGGGTCGATGCCGCGGCGGGCGGTCTGCTGGACCGTCACTTCCACATAGACGACCGCCTGCACGGCGGATTCGGCCGCGTAGGTGAAGTCGGGATAATCAGAGTCTGCCAGATTGACAGTACGGTATTCGATGCTGCCGTTTTCACTGCTTGCTCCCGCTGGGATCAGGTTGTTCTCATTGGCTTTCACGACGCCGTAGGCGGTCAGTCCGCCGGCGAGGATGGAAAGCAATACGGTTAAAAATCCTTTTTTCATATAGTACACAGTTGTATTTGCCGGCCTAAAATTTTCAAGTTTTATGCCATTTGCGATATTTTTGTTATATTTGTCAGTATTAATATTGCGACTGAAGTATGAAACTGAACATTTCCAGTACCGACCTGCTGAAGGGCCTCCTGGACGTCTCGAAGGCCATCCCGTCCAAGTCTCCCCTTCCGATCCTCGAGAACTTCCTGTTCGTCCTGAAGGGCAACCGGCTCGAAGTGACCGCCTCGGACTCCGAACTGACGCTCCGCACCGCCCTCGAGGTGGACGGCGCCGAGGAAGACGGCAGTATCGCCGTCCCCGCCCGCCATATGATCGACCTGCTCAAGGAGCTCCCGGACCAGCCGGTCCGCATCCGCACGGTCAGCGACAGTTCCTTCGAGTGCGCATGGGCCAGCGGTAATTCCGTCCTCCCTTACTTCCCCGCAGACGACTATCCCGAGATCAAGGGGACCGGCGAGGATGCGCAGAAGGTCGAATTCCCGGCCGCGAGCCTCGTGGAAGGCATCCAGGGCACCGTCTACGCCACCGCGGACGATGAGATCCGCCCGGCGATGAACGGTATCTTCTTCGACATCGACACGGCCTCCACCACCCTCGTCGCCTCCGACTCCCACAAGCTCATCTGCTACACCACCACCGACGTCAAGGCCGCCGAGAAGGCCTCCTTCATCCTCCACAAGAAGCCCGCCGCCGTGCTCCGCAGCATTATCGGCAAGGACGTGGAGAAGGTCGACGTGGAATTCGACGGCAGTTCCGCCCAGTTCACCTTCGGCGCGACGACGATGATCTGCCGCCTGGTCGTGGGCAAATACCCGAAATACCGTGACGTTATCCCGCAGAACAACGCGAACGTCCTCAAGATCGACCGCACCCTCCTGCTGAACACCGTCCGCCGCGTGGCCGTGTGCTCCAACAAGGCATCGAACCACATCAAGTTCACGCTCAAGGAAGGTCAGCTGGAAGTGTCCGCGCAGGACCTGGGCTTCGCCCTCGCCGCCTATGAGAAGATCAACTGCGACTATGCCGGCGACGAACTCACCATCGGCTTCAAGTCCACCTTCCTGACGGAAATCCTCTCCAACATGGGCTGCAACGGGATCGTCATCAAGTTTGCCGACGCCCGCCGCGCCGCCCTCATCCTCCCGTCCGAGGAAGAGGCTGAAAGCGAGAAGATCTGCGGCATCCTGATGCCGATCATGATTTCATAACAGCGTATGGAACTGAAACTGGAAAGGCCGTTGCTCTTCTTCGACATCGAGAGCACCGGCCTTAATATTGCCACGGACGGCATCATTGAACTGAGTTTCGTCAAAGTGCTTCCGGAAGGGGACGCACCCCAGGTAAAGACCTGGAAGATCAAGCCCTGGGATTACAGGAACCGCCGCGTCATCCCCATCAACCCGAGCGCCTCGGAAGTGAACGGGGTGAAGGACGAGGACCTCGTGGACTGCCCGAAATTCATTGAGGTGCTCCCCGAAGTGGCCGATTGGCTCGCCGGGAGCGACCTCGCCGGCTTCAACTCCACGAAGTTCGACCTCCCGCTCCTCGCGGAGGAGATCGAGCGCGTGCGGGACTACTGCAACACCCGCCTCGCGGATGCGAAGGCCAGTGAGGAGGCCCGGAAAAAGGCCCGAGCGATGCTCGACTGCATCGACAAGATCGACCTCCACGACTGCAAGATGGTCGATGTCCAGAATATCTACCACCACATGGAACCCCGGAACCTCCGCGCTGCTTACCGCTTCTACTGCGGCGGTAAGGACTTCGAGAACGCCCATACGGCGGAGGCCGATACCCTGGCCACCTACGAAGTACTCAAGGCACAGCTGGACCGCTACAAGGAGCCGACGGAGATTCAGCAGGAAGCGCTCAAGAACGACGTGGATGCACTGGCGAAGATCGGCGCCCGCGCCCGCAACGTGGACTTCGCCGGCCGCCTGATCCTTAACGACGAGGGCGAGCCCACCATCAGCTTCGGCAAGCACAAAGGCCGCACCGCCCGCGATGTGTGGGAGAACGAGCCTTCCTATTTCGCCTGGATCGAGAACGGCGACTTCACGCTGGACACCAAACGCCAGTTCGCCCGCCTCAAGCAGCAGTTCCAGCGCGAACGCAAGGAATCCCTGAACCGTCCCGCCACGGCCGACGAACTCGCCGGCCTGGCCACCAAGTGGGGCGGGAAGTTGTTCTGACCCGCGTCATTCCCGGCTTGACCGGGAATCTATTCCACTTCGAAAAAGTAATACCCCGGGACCTCCGTGCCGTCGAAGATGGCGCGGAGGTCTTCGAGTATGAGGTCCGGCCGGGCGGGGCCGGTTTCCCAGAAAGCGTTGCCGCCGCCCGGGGTAGCCTGTTTCGTATTGTTCCAGACGGACTTCCCGAGGACGGGGAAATCGGCGAAGAGCGGGTGGACGCTGCGGAGCTGGGCCTTGGTGGCGCACCAGCCGGGGTTGAGCCAGCAATCGGCCTCCTGTGCCAATGAGAAGGCCTTTTCCACCGAGATGACGGTGGACTCGAAGCGGCCGGGGACGGCGCCGAGTACCGCGCCGCCAGCGTCCTGGATGAGGCGCGTCATGTAGTTGTCGCCGCCCGGAATGTACCATTGGTCCGCATAGGGGATGTTCACCAGGATTTTCTTGGGCGCATCCGTTTCTTTTACCAGCGAAAGGTAACGGTCGCGGACGTCGGCGAAGAGACTGTCCGCCAGCGCGGTGCGGCCGGTCAGGAGGCCGAAGAACTTGATGTATTCCGCGCGGGCCAGCGGATGGCTTTCCAGGTGCTCGTGGATGACGGCCGTCGGGATGCCCAGGTCGCGGAGCTTCTGCAGGTACGGTGGCTCCGCGGCGGACACGGCATAGGTCAATACCAGGTCCGGCCGGAGCTTCAGGATGGTCTCGTAATCCAGTGCGGCGTCATAGCCCACATCGACGGCATGGGCCCGTACCTCCGGGTCCGACACATAGGCCAGGCCCGACACGGCCGTCGCCACGGAATCGCATCCCAGCGCGTCCAGGAAACCGATATAGGACGAGGACATGCACACGATGCTCCGAACGGGCGCATCGACCTTGATCGTGTCCGGCGCGCCCCCGTACGGGGACAGGATGACGGCACGATCCCCTTGCAGGTCGAACCACTGCGCGTACTCCATCCCGCCGCTTTCGGCCGATGGCCGGGTCGTCCGGCAGGACACGGCTTGCCACGTTAACAATAAAACAGCCGCACAGCGCAATACAGCTGTAAACGCGGCACGGAAAAACGTCAAAACGGGGGAAAAGGCCGCCGCGTCAACACCTGGAAGGCGTTGAATTGAGGCTTTTCTGCAAACGCGGCACAGCATAGTGTTCCAAAATTACGGAAAAGTCCGTAGTTTTGCAAAAACGACCGATATGATCCACGTGGACAAAGTCAAACTGATGGACAGCGGAACGGTGCTCTTCCGGGCGGCTAGCCAGGAGGACGCCGTCGCCAGGGTGCTCCTGGCGCTGCAGGGCGCGGAACTGGAAGAATACGCCTCCGGCGCCTTCCTGGCCGATTTCTCCGACGCCTTCTTCTTCAGCGTCGTCCGCGCCGTCGTGGAGCCCATGTCGGAGGAAGGCCGTTACGCGGCCAGCTTCCAGGAAGCCAACCGGTGCCGATGCGTCCTCTGGCCCTTCCCCTCCCGTAAGGCCTGGCGCCGCATGGACCGGATCAAGGCCGAACTCCGCGACGAATGAGTCGGATGTGCCGTCGAATCACGAAAAATTCTTTGGAATCAAAAAATAATTCCTATATTTGCAGTCCCGATTCACCGTAATCGGTCTTGCCACTTTAGCTCAGTCGGTAGAGCAGCGCATTCGTAACGCGCAGGTCGGGAGTTCGAGCCTCCTGAGTGGCTCAAAAAAGTCCGGAATTGCTTCCGGGCTTTTTTTGTGCCACTTACTGTCGTCTTGATTGAAGGGGCTCCGCCCCCTCAAACACCCCCATGTCGGCCGAAGGCCTCCGAAGGTAGTCTTTCTCTTGAGCAATTCTATTAGCAGCTAAAGTTATGTTTATTAGCATATAAAACAATATTGTTAATAGTAATAACATTTTTGTTATAGTCCAGAATGCCTGGCAAATGGGCGATATCCGTCCGTTATCTCGCAAAAAAGTAGTACCTTTGCCGAAATCTTTGTCAAGTCTATGAAATCGGATATCATTGTGATCGGAGGAGGAGCCTCCGGCCTGGTGGCGGCCCTCGGAGCCGCGGAAGTGCTGGCGCAGACGGGCAGCGGAGAAACCGTGACCGTGCTGGAGAAGATGCCCAAGGCAGGCCGGAAGGTGATGATCACCGGCAAGGGCCGGTGCAATTTCACCAACGTCAAGGAGTGGGGCGACTTCTCGGACCATGTCCGTACCGACACCAATTTCGTCAGCCCCGCGTGGCACAACCTCACCCCGGAAAAACTCATCGAGCTGTTCAAGGCCAACGGCCTCCGGAGTGTCGTGGAGCGCGGTGACCGCGCCTTCCCCGAGTCCCACATGGCAGGCGACGTGGTCGATACCCTCCTCAGGGCGTGCACGCTCGCGGGCGTGAAGGTCGTCACGGGCTGCGAGGTCAAGACCGTAGACAAGACGGCCCGCGGCTGGAGCCTGGACACTGTGAAAACAATCACCAAAGAGCGCCGCATCCCGAGCGACGACCCGCGCAAGAAACCCCAGTTCAAGGTTGAAACCAAGATCGAAACTGAGGAATACACCTGCTCGAAGCTCATTATCGCCACCGGCGGCCTGTCTTATCCGGGCACTGGCTCCACCGGCGACGGCTACATGTGGGCCGAGGAACTCGGCCACAGCGTCGAGCCTTGCTATCCGTCCCTGACCGCCCTCGTCCCCGAGGGCTACAAGACGGAGCAGAGCGCCCTCGCGGGAGAAATCAAGCAGGCCTTCCGCGGCCGCACCGTTTACGGCAAGACGAAGGAACGCAAGATCACGCCCCTGCCGGAATGGTATCCCAAGTTCGAAAAGCACATCGAGCGCATCAAGCCCCTGTCCGAGGTCGGTGAACTCTTCAACGGAAACAACCTGGAGAATGTCCAGCTCACCCTCTTCATCAACGGCGAAGAGGTCCAGAGCGAGTTCGGCGACATTGAGTTTACCGACGGCGGCCTGGAAGGCCCGCTCGGCTTCATGGTAAGCCGCAAGGCGGTGAACGCCCTCAACAACGGCCAGAAAGTGAGCGTTTCCATCGACCTCAAACCCGCCGTGGAGTTGGAGAAACTGAATGAGGACATCCACCAGAAGTGGGAGGAAGTCATCCACGACGAGCGTTCCCAGGGCCAGAGTTTCCAGCGCCTGTTCCGCATCATGCTGGGCAAGCTCATGCCGTGGAACCTCACGCTGGCGTTCCTGAAGACCAATTCCAAGGTGAGCGTGGACACGCTCGCGGCCCGCATGAAGGACTGGCGGATGGACATCGCCGGCTTCGTGGGCTTTGAGCGCAGCGTCGTCACCGCGGGCGGCATCGCCACGGGCGAGGTCGTCGCGAAGACGCTCGAGTCCAAGAAGCAGCCCGGACTGTATTTCTGCGGCGAGGTGCTGGACATGGACGCCGACACCGGCGGCTACAACCTCCAGCTCGCCTTCTCTACCGGCTATCTGGCCGGTCAGTCTGCCGCCAAGGCCTTGACAGACAAATGATTTCCATCCGGCGCATCCTCGGATCGGCCCTCCTGGCGCTCATGTCCCTGACGGGACTGGCCCAGCCCCGGACGGTCGTCCTGTCTGGCTACGTCCGCGACGCGGAGAGCGGGGAACCGCTCCCACAGGCGGTCGTCTTCCTGGAAGACCGGAAGACGGGCGTGGCCGCCGATGCCGTCGGCTTCTACTCGCTGCACGTTCCCGCAGGAAAACACACCGTTTACTGCTCATACTTCGGCTACGAGACGGAAGAGACCGCGCTGGAACTCACGAAAGCGGCCAAGCAGGATTTCAACCTGAAGCTCGACCGGAGCGAGCTGGAAGCCGCCACCATCTTCTCGCGCTCCAAGCGGGAGGAGATCAAGCTTCCGCAAATGGGCCTGGAACGGGTCGATGCGGCCCTGGTCAAGAAAATGCCTACCCTCATGGGTGAGAACGACATCATCCGCGTCATCCAGATGATGCCGGGCGTCCAGACCCCGAGCGAGGGCTCCACCGGCTTCAGCGTCCGGGGCGGCGGCATCGACCAGAACCTGATCCTCATCGACGGCGCCCCCGTCTACAACTGCGGCCATTTCCTGGGCTTCCTGTCCATGTTCAACGGCGACGCCATCCGCGGCGCAGACCTCTACAAGGGCGATTTCCCCGCCTCCTACGGCGGCCGTATCTCCTCGGTGCTGGACATTTCCACCAAGGATGGCAACAACCGCACTTTCGGTGGGAACGCGTCCTTCGGCCTGATCACGTCCAAGCTGTTCCTGGAAGGGCCCATTGTCCCGGGCAAGTTTTCATTCATGCTCGCCGGGCGGCGGACCTACATGGACCTGCTGCTCCCGGTCATCGGCGCCAAACTGCCGGACCGGACGCAAATGTACTTCTACGACCTGAACGGAAAACTCAGCTGGATCGCCGGCGAAAAGGACCGTGTATACCTGAGCGCCTTCAGCGGCAAGGACGTGTTCGGCTTCAGCATGAAGGAGTTCAACCTCACGGAAATGGTGTTCGGTTTTGCGAACCACACCCAGTCGCTGCGGTGGAACCACCAGTACTCGCCCAAGCTCACCTCCGACCTCGTCCTCTATAACTCCCTGTACCGCAACGACATCGGCACGGAAATGGACAGCGCCGACTTCGACACCCGGCAGGAAATCCGCGAGAGCGGCGTCAAGGCCGCCTGGACCTGGTACATCAACGGGAACAACACCCTCAAAGCGGGCCTCCAGGCCGCTTGGTACGGGGTCGTCCCCGGCAACACGAAACCCCGGAACGACGAGTCCATGGTCAAGGAAGTCGCCATTCCCGAGAACTTCGCCTTCCAGCCGGCCGCCTACCTGCAGAACGAGCAGAAGATCGGACCGATGACCCTCCGCTACGGTCTCCGTTTCGCCACCTTCACCGCCCTCGGCCCCACCGAGCAGAAGTACTTCGACCCGGAAACGCACAAGCTGGTCCGGTCGGAGCAGGTGGAGAAGGGCAAGGCCATCGCCACTTTCTCCGGCCTCGAGCCGCGCATTTCCGCGTCGCTCCCCTTCACGGACGATTTCTCCATCAAGGGGGCCTGGGTTCGGTCCTTCCAGTATCTCCAGCAGTCGCGCATCAGCATCACCGGCAGCCCGGTGGACGCCTGGTTCACGGCCTCCCCCAACGTGAAGCCGCAACGCTCGGACCAGTTCTCGCTGGGCCTGAACGCCCTCCTGTCGGGCGAGGCGCTCCAGCTTTCCCTGGAAGGCTTCTACAAGAACAACCGGAACACCATGGATTTCGTGGACAACCCCGGCCTCGTCCTGGCCGATCCGGACCGCGAAGGCCTCCTCCGCTTCGGGAAATCCTGGTCCTACGGCGCCGAACTCATGCTCAAGTACGATTTCGCCCGATGGAACGGTTGGCTGGCCTACACCTGGTCCCGGGCCTGGTACGACATTCCGGAACTGAACGGCGGCAAGCCCTATCCTTCCCCGCTGAACCACGAGCACGCGGTGAACTTCGTCCTCACCTACGACTTCTCCAAGCGGTGGTCCGCCTCCACCGAATGGGTCTTCTACAGCGGCTCCCCCACCACCTATCCCGTGGGCCGGTTCAACTACATGGACCGCTGGGTGCCCGTCTATTCGAGCCGCAACGAGGACCGGCTCCCGGACTACCACCGGATGGACCTGTCCCTGACCTACCGCACCAAGCGGCGCGCAGCCGGGAAGCGCTGGTCCGCCGAATGGAATCTCTCGGTGTACAACGCCTATGCCCGGCACAATGCCTGGTCCATCGCCTTCACCTACAGCAAGAAGGACGAGGAAGCGCAGTCGGCGAAGGTCTATCTCTTCACCGCCATCCCTTCCCTGTCCTGCAACATCCAGTTCTGACCCATGAGAAAGTACCTGCTCCCCCTCCTCGCATTCATCCTGTGCGCCTGCACGGAGAAGGTCGACCTCCGCTCGCGGTCGGACTACCATGACTATCTGGCGGTCGAGGCCACCCTCACCGACCGGCCCGAAGACCCCCAGCAGATTGTCCTCTCCCGGACCATCTCCTACTTCCACACCGAATCCCAGCCGATGGTAAGGGGGGCGTCGGTGAAGGTCAATGACGTGACATTCAACGAGAAAGAGCCTGGTATCTATACGGCTCCTGAAGGTTATGCCTGCGAACCCGGCGTAGAATACAAACTCCGGATCCGGCTCCCGGACGGCGACGCGTACGAGGCTGAGGCCGAGATGCCCGAGGCCGGCTTCCGGATGGACGCCATCGACTACCTCTTCGCCGGCGGGATGACGATGGATTCCGACAGCCTGTGGACGGTGGGCGTGTGGGGATTGGAGAAGGACATCGACAGCTATTACCTGCTCACGCACGCCGTGAACGGCAACTACCAGCCTTTCTCGATGGCCTTGGTCTCCGACGACAAATTCTTCAACCACAACGACGTGAAAGGCTTCCCGATCACGGCGCTGATGCAGTCCGAAATCCTGCGGAAGCAGTACGGTGACTGTTACAAATACCTGGAGCGGGGCGACGAGATCACCTTGGAAATCTGGACTCTGGACAAGGGATACTATGACTATCTCCTGTCCCTGACGATGAACAGCGTCTCCATCCCGCTCTTTACGCCCCAGCCGGCGAACGTGCCCACCAACATCCGCGGCGAGCACGTGCTGGGCTACTTCGCGGTGTGCCCCGTCGCCCGCGCGAGCGTCGAGATAGAAGACCCTTTCCGGCCGTATTTCAAGCGGATGCTCCCCTTCTTATAGCAGTTCCTCGAACAGTTCCTTGCACCGGCCCGGCACGATAATGTGGTGGTTGCCGATGGGATCTGTCAGGAAATAACGGGCGTCCTCGGGCTTGAGCTGGAGCACGACCTGCGTGCGGCAGAGATTCTGTTCGTACTGATTGCCAATGAGTTCCCCTTCCGCAACGAAGTGACGCTTGAGGTCGCCGGAGACCTTGAACACGGTCACCGGACCCTCCGGGAACACGCCGTGGATGCCTACGCCGATGCCGGATTCGAAGTGCGTGTCGAACTGCCAGTTCTCCACCATGTTGAACGGGATGGTGCAGTGCGCGAAAAGGATGCGGCCGGTTTCCACATCAATCTGCGCCGGATTCGCCTGGAAGCCGGAGACGCCGGTGAGGGCGTGGGCAATCATCATTGACAGAAGCGCCGGGACGTCGCCTTCGCAACTGACGGGAACGTCCTCCGAGTTGAAGCAGGACAAGGCCAGGCAGCCGGTATTACCCACGGTGGTAAGGAGGTCAAAGCAGCGGAGCGTGAAGGCATCCAGCCGGTGCCGCTCCACGAGGGCCTTCAGGGCCCGGTAGATCTTGACGGCGCCGGGATAGGCCGCCCGGACCTCCGATGCCATCGGCTCGTCGGCCGGAGCAGGCGCGCCGTCGACCTTGCCGATCTCCACCAGGAGCTCTTCCATGGGCACTTCCTCCATCCGGACGCCGAGCTTGTCCAATACCGCCATCGGGTCCGCCTGGCTGGCGATGAGCCAGTCGGAAGGCTGGCCAACGACACCGATGCGCATGTCCTTCAGGCGGGCGCGGGCTTCCTGCACCGTGGCCAGCACCTGGATCCGCCGCGCGACATAGGCGTCGGAGCCGTGCAGGACTTCGCCTTTGAGCCCCTGCTGGCGCAGGTAGGAAAGGATTTCCAGCGACGCGGCCAGGGAATTGCTCTTACCGGAGGTCAGAAGGTAGTACCGCTCGGTACCGCGGGCCAGCATCTCCGGCAACAGGGCCTTGAAAATGCCCTCCGCCCCGCCGGTGCGGACGTAGATCAGGTCCAGGGTATGCGTGCCGAAATCGGAAAAATCGGCCCCGCGGAATACGAAATCCCCCTCCGGAAAGACGCCCTGGAGGAACGCGTCGGACAGACGAGTGACGGAGGCCTCGTCGTGGAGGCCGGACGTGATGGTATAGACGGCGATGCTCATGGTCGGATACGAAAAAAGGGAAAGCTGATTAAAGGGAAAGCTGATTACATCGCACCGCTACGACCTCCTACCCTTGCTGCATTCCTGCCCTGGGGGAGTTCAGAGGGAGCTGGTCGTGTAAGACTTTCCCGTTGCAAAGGTAGTCATTTTTCCGCGACTACCAAATTATTCCACGTTCAAACTGTCGAAGATCAGGGGCAGCAGGTCATCCACCTTGGCGAACTTATAAATGGCGTGCGTGCCGATGAGGATGACCTTCAGCGGGTGCCCGTACAGGCGCTGGTACTCGGCCATCACCTGGCGGCATCCGCCGCAGGGCGCGGCCGGCAGTTCACATACGTCGTCCCCGTTCGCACCCACGATGGCCAGCGTGTCGAAGGCCACGCCGGGATGGTTCGCGCCGGCGGCGAACATGGCGGTGCGCTCCGCACAGAGGCCGGAGGGATAGGCGACATTCTCCTGGTTGGCGCCCAGGACGATGGTTCCGTCCACCAGGCGGAGGGCGGCGCCCACGCGGAACTTGGAGTAGGGAGAATAAGAGCCGGTCCGGGCCCGGAGGGCGGCGGCGACCAGTTCCCGGTCCTGCGGTTCCATCTCGTCGGGGGTGGAATACTCGGTGTAATCGATGGTAATGCGTCTGTCGGTCATAGTTCTCAAAAATAGGAAATATTTTTGAAAATCATTACTTTTGCAGGTGAAAATCGCACCAAATGGCAGTTTCCGGTCCTGAAAACGGCAAAATCAAAGTCTGCGTCGGCCTGTCCGGCGGCGTGGACTCCTCCGTCGCGGCCCTCCTCCTGAAGGAGCAGGGCTACGACGTCTTCGCCATGTTCATGCAGAACTGGCACGAGGCCGACGCCACCCTCCACGGCGACTGCGAGTGGGAGGAGGACCGGTTCGTGGCGGAACTCGTCGCCCGCAAGATCGGCATTCCGTTCTATTTCGTGGACCTGTCCAGGCAGTACCGCCAGCGCGTGGTGGACTATATGTTCGACGAATACGCGAAGGGGCGCACCCCGAACCCGGATGTCCTGTGCAACCGGGAAATCAAGTTCGACGCCTTCCTCGCCGTCGCGGAAAAATACGGGGCCGACTATGTCGCCACCGGCCACTACTGCCGGAAGGAACCCGTCCTGGACGCTGCCGGGATGCCGGTTCTCACCGCGGACGGCGAGCCCCTCTTCCGCCTGCTGGAAGGGGCGGATCCGAACAAGGACCAGTCCTATTTCCTGTGCCAGCTCACCCAGGCACAGCTCCGGAAGGCGCTTTTCCCCATCGGCGACATTGCCAAGCCGGAAGTGCGGCGTATCGCCAAGGAGGCGGACCTCCCTTCGGCGGAGAAGAAGGACTCCCAAGGCATCTGCTTCGTGGGCAAAGTGGACCTTCCCACCTTCCTGAAACAGAAACTCCGTTCCGTGGAAGGCGACATCATTGAAGTCTACGACGCATGGTATGCCGATGACACGCTGTACCAGTGGCAGCAACACGTCCTGGACGGGCTGCTCCGCGATGGCGTCGCACTGGACCGCACCGTCCGCTATGCCCCGGAGGAGAAGGTCCTGACTTCGGACGGCAAGCCCCTGGGCGAAAGCCCTTTCGACCTGGACAAAGCCGCCGCGCTCACGGACGAAGAGCTCCAGCGTCTTGCCACGCCGCTCCATTACGACATCTGTTTCGAGTATGAAACCTACCGCAGCGGCAAGAAGCATATCAAGAAGACCCGCCTGAAGGCCAATCCCTACGGCGCCATCGTCGGCCTGCACGAAGGAGCGCAGTTCTACACGATCGGCCAGCGCAAAGGCCTCGGTGTGGGCGGTCATGCGGAGCCCGTCTTCGTCATCGACACGGACACTGAGACCAACACGGTCTATGTAGGCGAAGGCCACGACCACAAGGGGCTCAGCCGGTTCTGCCTCCGCATCGACCCGGCCGAGATCCACTGGCTCCGTCCGGACCTCGCGCTCGTCGAAGGCGGCCTTCTCCGCTGCCGCGTCCGCATCCGCTACCGTCAGCCCCTCCAGGGCGCGACGCTGCTGATGCGCCCCGGTGGGCTGTACGTCCTCTTCGACGCCCCCCAGCGCGGCATTTCCCCCGGCCAGTTCGCGGTTTTCTACACGGCCGACGAACTCATCGGCAGCGGCGTCATCGCCTGAGAATCCACCCTCTTTCCACACATCTCCATCAAATCTAGATGATTTGGTGGATTTTTTAACGGTTTTTGAAAATTTTTTCTAACTTTGCCACCTATTGCACCCAAATGTGAACGACAATATTTCAACTATAGTTTTTATTAATCTATCATCTTATGAGAAAATCTGTTAAGTCGATCATCGCGGTTGCGCTCACTGCGCTTGCCGTGATCGGATGCGCCAAACAGAGCGAGCTCGACAAGGTCAGTTCGCGCCTGGATGGCATCGAGAATCGCGTCAGCGTTCTCGAAGAGGCTGTCAAGCAGCTCAATGAGAAGGACATTCCTGGTCTCCAGGCTCTGGTCCGCGCCATTCAAGACAACATTACCGTCACCGCCGTGGTGGAAACCGAGAGCGGTTACGTGATTTCCTTCTCCGACGGGACCACCGCCACCCTCCGGAACGGCAAGGACGGCCAGAACGGCCGCGACGGTGTCGACGGTATCGATGGTATCAATGGAACCAATGGTAAGGACGGTAAGGACGGTGTCGACGGCCAGACGCCCGTCATCGGCATCACCCTCGTGGACGGAGTGTATGTCTGGACCGTGAACGGCGCGATCCTGAAGGACAACGCCGGCAAGCCCATCCCCGTCACCGGCAACAATGGCAAAGACGGTGTGGACGGCGTGGACGGCGTGGACGGCATCACCCCGCAGTTCGGCATCCTCGACGGTCACTGGGTGGTATCCTATGACAATGGCGAGACCTGGAAAACCCTCGGCCTCACCAGCGACACCGACTACTCCGCCTACATCGACCCGGACAAGGAGACCGATGACTACATCGTCCTCGTAGTCGGCGCGACCGAGGTCCAGATCCCCAAGGAGAAGGCCTTTACCCTCACCTTCACGACCATCGAGAATAATGGCGTCAAGGCCGGCCAGACCGCTTCCTTCCCCTACACCATCGCCGGTGTCAACGCTTCCGATGAGATTGATGTCGACGTGATCGGCATCGTCGGTGACTGGACGGCCGAGGTCGTTCCCGCCGACAACGCTTCCGGCGTCCTGAAGGTCACCGCTACCGAGAGCGAGTCCGCCAAGGTCACCGTCTATGCAGCCAACCACAAGGGCAAGGCTGACATCCGCACCCTCAAGTTCGAGGGCGGCGTCCTCGAAGCCATTATCGAGACCCACGACATCGAATGGGAAGGCGGCGAGCTTGCCCTCACCGTCCGTACCAACATGGCCTATGAGGTCTATATCCCCCAGGCGGCCCGGGAATGGATCACCGTCGCTCCCGCCACCCGCGTCCACGAAGACTTCCTGACGATCACTGTCGCCAAGAACGAGACCGGCTCCTACCGCACCGCCACCCTCGAGGTGCTCGACGAGGGCGGTAACACCGCCAAGGAAATCGAAGTCCTCCAGTATGCCCATCCCGAGGCCGCTACCGACCTCGCCTCTGTCGTCGCCCTCCCGGACGACAAGCCGGTCCTGGTCAACGCCGTGACGGTTGTCGCCGCGTCCAAGGCCAGCACCATCATCACCGATGGCGAAGCCTTCTCCTATGTCGCCGGCTATACCGGCACCCCGGGCACCGTGATCGACATCACCGGTACCAAGAAGACCGATAACCTGGGTCTCGGCTATGTCGAACCCACTGAGGTGAAGGTGAACACTGAGGCCACGCCGGCCGAGGTAAACAAGACCGACTACTACTATTATTATGGAATCGGCTCCAATGGCTTCACCTACTTCTACACGGCCAACAACGGCTATGTGTCCGAGAATGAAGGCGTGTACTACGTGACCGGTCTTGAGGAGCCCCAGCAGTTCGTGATTGAGAATCCGACGCAGGATCTGAGCGCCCTGGTGGGCAAGTTCGTTGCGATGAGCGGCTGGGTCAAGGCCGTCGACTACGCGTATGGCGAGAAGGAAGACATCGTCACGGTCCTGACCGACATCCGCGAGATCGTGTTCGCCGAGGAAACCGGCTGGAAGCCGTACTATGGCGGCATGACTTCCACCGAGCCCGGCTATCCCGAGCTTATCGGCAACGAGGTGGCAAACCCGACCGACGGCAGTTACTACATGCTTACCGTCGTCAAGGAGGAAGTTGCCGCCGAGTATCCCAGCCTGGAAGAATTCGTCGCAGGAGCCGCATACAAGACGTCCGACGATTTCCTCTACGATTTGTTCTACTATTCTTATGTCCGCGGCTATCCGTATGATTTCATCTTCGACGCGTTCGCGCACACCGAATCCGCGGAAGAGTCCTACAAGGACTTCGGCTACGGTAAGTTCTACATCCTCGCCGTGGGCCTGGATTCAGAAGGCCGCCTCAGCGGCAAGTATGCCGTAACCGCCTTCGAGAAAGAAAGCCCGTATACCAAGGCCGCCTACGAAGACTTCCTGGGTGAATGGACCTACACCGGCGCCAGCGGCTCCGAGGTTTGGACCATTAAGGAGAAAGTGAATGGCAGCACCTACACCATCGAAGGCATCAGCAAGACTGAGCCGATGGGCGGTGTGTACCCGGAGGCCGTGTACGATGCCGAGAACGGCACGTTCACCCTCTCCTGCCAGGCGCTGGGCGAGTTCGACTATTCCGGTTACCACATCGTCGACCACCTGACCGCCGTCTGGTACAACTCGGCCGGCAAAGCAAATGACAATGCCGAGTATATGCTTGACCCGCTCATCCTGACCGCCTATCTCTGCAAGGACGGTACTGTGGAAGTCGTTCCCAGCAACGATAGCTATGGCCCGCTGGAGGGATTGGCCTACATTGGCTATGTCCCGGGAGAAGACTTGTCTCTCAGCTACAATAAATCCACCAAGATGCCCGGAACGCTCTCCAAGAATTCGCAGGAAGCGGATCCCAACTACACCAAGTGGCTGGGTTCCTGGACGGTGGGTGATCTCACGCTGACGGTCAGCCAGAGTATCCTGAACAAGACCTACACCGTCTCGAACTTGGATGGCTACGACTTCGAAACTCGTTTCAAGGATGGCAAGATGGAATTCTTCTTCCAGACAGTCGGCCAGCAGGATCCGTATGTGATCTACCTGTACGGCAAGGACGACGACGGCGAGGGCTACCTCGTGGATGGCGACCCGAACAACGACGGATTGCTCGCGACGGCTACCTTGAACGAAGCAGGTACCAGTGCCAGCCTGACGGGTGCGGTATTTGACGCTGTCTATGGAGGTACGACCTACCATGAGAACATCGTTCAGCTGCTCATCATCGCTGAAGACACGACCACCGGCAAATTGTACAATGTCAGCAATGATCCCAAGGTGATCATGATGCCGACGACGATGGCCAAGGCCGCCTCTTCTTCCGTGAATCCGAACCCGGGCGCCGCCACCAGCAGCGTCAAGGGCACCGGTGCCCTGTATGCCGGTCCCGTGAAAGCGCTCAACAGCCTGCAGATCCTTCCGGCCACCAAGGCCGCCAAGCCGGCTGCCAAGCAGAATGATCCCAAGTCCGCCCGCAAGAGCGGAAACCCCTTCGAGAAAGCCGTCAAGTTCTAAGCCGATCGCTTATACCCTATCGAATAGTTTATGAATAAATTGAGATATATTCTCACGCTACTGGCGCTTGCGTTCACGGCGTTGGTCGCACTGGCCCAGAACCGTACGGTCCGGGGCAATGTGACCGCCGCCGCGGACGGGGCCCCGGTCCCGGGCTGCTACGTGTCCGTTGAGGGCACGAAACTCGGCGGCATCACGGACCTGGACGGTAACTTCGAGATCAAGAACGTTCCCGAAAGCGCCCAGTACGTCGTCGCGTCCTTCATGGGCGCGAAAGATGCCCGTGTCGCGATCACACCCAACATGAAGATCGTCCTCGAGGACGATGCCGAAATCCTGGAAGGTGCGGTCGTGAACGGTATGTACACGGTGGACCGCCGCATGAACACCGGTTCCGCCGTGAAGGTGGATGCCAAGGAAGCGAACATCAGCGGTATGGCGGATATCTCCCGCTCCCTCGAGGGACGTGCGGCCGGCGTGTCCGTGCAGAACGTCTCCGGTACGTTCGGTACCGCCCCGAAGATCCGCGTCCGCGGCGCCACCTCCATCTACGGTTCCTCCAAGCCCCTGTGGGTCGTGGACGGCGTGATCATGGAAGATGTCGTGGACGTGAGCGCGGACGACTTGTCGTCCGGTGACGCCAACACCCTGATCTCCTCGGCCATCGCCGGCCTGAACTCCGACGATATCGAGAGCTTCGACATCCTCAAGGACGGTTCCGCCACTTCCATTTACGGTGCGCGCGCCATGGCGGGCGTTATCGTCATCACGACCAAGAAGGGTACCTCCGGATCCAGCAAGATCAGCTACACCGGCGAATACACCTATCGGCTCAAGCCCAGCTACAACACCTTCAACATCATGAACTCCCAGGACCAGATGGAAATCTACCAGGAGCTCCAGCAGAAGGGTTACCTGAACTACGCCGAGACGGCCAACGCCAGCAACAGCGGTATCTACGGCAAGATGTACCAGCTGATCACCCAGTATGACGAATCCAGCGGCTCCTTCGGCCTCGCGAACACCGAGGCGGCGAGAAACGCCTACCTCCGCGCCGCCGAGTTCCGCAACACGGACTGGTTCGACATCCTGTTCAACCACACGATCCAGCACAACCACTCGGTGAGCGTTTCCGGCGGTTCCGGCAAGGGTACCTACTACGCCTCCCTGTCCGCCCTCGGCGATCCGGGTTGGACCAAGCAGAGTTCGGTCAGCCGTTACACCGGCAACCTGAACGTCACCTACAAGCTCTCCGACAAGCTGACGGCGAACCTCATCAGCAACGCCTCCTACCGCAACCAGCGTGCGCCCGGTACCATCAACAGTGAAATGGACGTGGTCTCCGGCGAGGTGAAACGTGACTTCGACATCAACCCGTACTCCTACGCGCTGAACACTTCCCGCGCTTTGGACCCGGATGAGTTCTACACCCGCAACTATGCGAAGTTCAACATCCTGCACGAGCTCGACAACAACTACATCGACCTGAAGGTCCATGACCTCCGCGTGCAGGGCGAACTGAAGTACAAGCCGTTCGCGCACCTGGACCTGAGCGCCCTGGCCGCCTACAAGGCCACCACCACCTCCCAGGAGCACTACATCAAGGATGCAGCCAACCAGGCCCTCGCCTACCGCGAGATGTCCACCGCCTCCATCCGTGACGTCAACCCGTTCCTGTACACGGACCCGGAGAACCCGTACGCCCTCCCGGTGACGGTCCTCCCCGTGGGCGGTATCTACGAGCGTTCGGACAACAGCATGGACAGCTGGGACATCCGTACCACGGCCACCTACAACAACACGTTCTTCAATGACCACATCGTGAACCTGTTCGGCGGCGCCGAGGTCAACAACATCGACCGTCACAGCATCTGGTTCCGCGGCTGGGGCATGCAGTACGATTTCGGCGAGATCGCCAACTACGACTGGCACGTGTTCAAGCAGGGTTCCGAGGAGAACACCCAGTACTTCACGATCTCCAACACCAGCAGCCGCAGCGTCGCTTTCTTCGCGAACGGCACCTATTCCTACAAGGGCCGCTACACCCTCAACGGCACCTACCGCTACGAGGGTACGAACGGTCTGGGCAAGGCCCGCACCGCCCGCTGGCTGCCGACGTGGAACGTCTCCGCCGCCTGGAACATGCACGAGGAGAACTGGATGAAGTCCCTGTACCCGACGATCACCCACCTGAGCCTCAAGGGTTCCTATTCCCTGACCGGCGACCGCCCGAGCGTCACGAACGCCGAAGTGGTCATCGGTTCCACGAACCCCTGGCGTCCGTTCGCCGATGACAAGGAGTCTTCCCTGTACATCTCCGACATGGCCAACCAGTCCCTCACCTACGAGAAGAAGCACGAGCTGAACCTCGGTTTCGAGGCCGGTTTCTTCGACAACCGGATCAACCTCACCTTCGACTGGTACAAGCGTAACAACTACGACCTGATCGGCCCCGTCACGACCGTGTACGGCGTCCGCCTGGGCAATGTCGCTTCGATGGCCTCCAACGGTTTCGAGATCTCCCTGACGACCAAGAACATCCAGACCAAGGATTTCTCCTGGACGACCAACTTCATCTATTCCCACACGAAGAACCAGGTTACCCAGCTGGAAAGCCAGGTCCGCGCGTTCGACCTGATCTCCGGCACCGGTTTCGCCTTCGAGGGCTATCCCGTCCGGAGCCTGTTCTCCTACCAGTTCACCGGCCTGAACTCGGAAGGTCTCCCCACTTTCATCAGCGAAGCGGGCGAACCCACCGTGGCCGGCGTGTACTTCCAGGAGCGTGACAAGGACCTCCTGAAGGAGAACCTGCTCTATTCCGGCAGCGTGGATCCCACCGACGTCGGTTCCCTGGGCAACATCTTCTCCTGGAAGGGCTTCCGGCTCAACGCCTACATCACCTATTCCTTCGGCAACGTGATCCGTCTGGATCCCGTGTTCCGCAGTTCGTACGACGACCTCAACTCGATGCCGCGCGAATTCAAGAACCGCTGGACCATCCCCGGTGACGAGGAGAAGACCAACATTCCGGTCATTGCCAGCTACTGGCAGAACCGCATCTATTCCAACGCCGGCTCGTACCTGAGCTACGCGTACAACGCCTACAACTATTCCGACGCCCGCATCGCCCGCGGCGACTTCGTCCGGCTCAAGGAGCTTTCCCTCTCCTATGATTTCCCGAAACGGATCGTCGAGAAGATGAAGCTCGGCAACCTCGGTCTCAAGGTCCAGGCGACCAACCTCTTCCTCCTGTATGCCGACAAGAAGCTGAACGGCCAGGATCCTGAATTCTACAACACCGGCGGTGTGGCTGTTCCGCTCGCGAAGCAGTTCACCTTCACCCTCCGGATCGGCCTTTAATGAATGGGAGGAATGACTATGTTGAAAATGAACAACTTACTCAAATCTACCATCGCCGTCATCGCTCTCGTCGGCCTGACGGCCTGCGACAAGTTCCTGGACAAGATGCCCGACAACCGGGCCGAGATCAACTCCGTGGAGAAAATCCGCGCGCTGCTGACCTCCGCCTACTCCACCGGAACCTACCTGTTCTTCAGCGAGTACATGTCGGACAACGTGGACAACATGGGTGACGACAACCCCGGCACGGATCGGTACGTGGACCAGTGCTACACCTGGGCCGACGTCACAGAAGTCGAAAACGACAGTCCGAAATATTTCTGGGAAGGCGGCTATGAGGCGATCAACCACGCCAACCAGGCCCTCGAGGCGATCGAGAAGCTGGCCGGTTGCGAAGGCGAGCTTTCCGTCTCCGCCATCGAGAAGGCGGGACTGACCGCGGAAATGGCCGAGGCACTGCTTTGCCGCGCCTACAACCACTTCATGCTGGTCAACTTCTTCAGCCTGAACTACAACGTCAACACCAGCGACAAGGACCTCGGCGTCCCCTACGTCGACCGTGTTCCCGTGGAGCTGAACCCCAAGTATGACCGCGGAACGGTCGCGGAAGTCTACGAGAAGATCGACCAGGACCTCCAGATCGCCCTCCGCTATGTCAGCGACAGCTACTATCAGGTGCCCAAGTACCACTTCAACGTCAAGGCGGCCTACGCGTTCGCCTGCCGGTTCTACCTCTTCTATGAGAAATGGGACCTGGCGGCCGAATATGCGACCAAGTGCCTGGGTTCCCAGCCCGCGCAGGTGCTCCGCAACTGGAAGTACCGCAACGGCCTGGAGAGGGACCGCGAGGTGAAGTCCAACGACTTCATCAAGTCCTCCTATGACGCGAACCTGATGCTGCTCACCGCTTACACCGCCTTCGGCTATTACATGGGCTATCCCGGCTACACGAAGTACTCCCACAATTCCTTCCTGAATTTCACCGAGATCCACTATGCGCAGAACATCTGGGGCAACACCGAGACCGGCTGGCGGAACGTGTCTTCCTGGTACTGGGAATCGCCGGAATGGTACAGCGGTTCCAACTTCGACCAGATGGCCTTCTGGAAGATCCCGTACCTGTTCGAGTACACCGATCCCGTGGCCCGTATCGGTTACCCCCATGCGGTGTATCCGGCCTTTACCACCGACGAGACCCTCCTCAGCCGCGCCGAAGCCTACATCATGCTCGGCCGGTATGACGAAGCGGCCGCCGACCTGGACACCTGGACGCACAACCTCGTCAAGACGCAGTACTTCTCCGAGACCCTGACGCCCGAGTTCATCCACGAGTTCTACAAGAACGTCGAATACTGGACGCCCGAGGTTCCGACCATCAAGAAGCACCTCCACCCGGCGTTCTCCATCGGCGGTGAAGGCGAGCTCCGCGAAAGCATGCTCCAGTGCGTGCTCGGGTTCAAGCGCATCGAGAATGCGGCCCAGGGTCTCCGCTGGCTGGATGTCAAGCGGTACGGCATCGAAATCACCCGCCGTACCCTCGAGCCGGATCCGGCTGCCGGCCAGTACGACGCCGGTTTCAAGATCCTCAAAGGTGACGTGGATGTGCTGAAGGTCGACGACCCCCGTCGCGCCATGCAGATCCCGCCGGACACCCAGACCGCCGGTATCGCGCCGAATCCCCGTTAATCTTTAATGCGGAAAGTTATGAAGAAATTGATATACAGCATCACCATCGTCCTGGCCGCCCTCGCCGCCTCGTCCTGTCAGCGTGACGTGATCGAGCCGGAGAGCGTGATCAAGGATTCCACGGTGGAAATGAACGATTTTGACCGGTGGCTGGAGGTGAACTTCCTGAAGCCCTACAACATCGAGTTCAAATACCGCTACGCGCTGAACGAGTCCGATATGGGTTATTACACGGTCCCGGCCGATGTCAATTCGTCCGTCATCTATGCGCACCTGGTCAAGTACCTGTGCATCGACACGTATGACGAGATCGCCGGCGTGACCTTCACCCGTTCCTACTTCCCCAAGATGTTCTTCCTGATCGGCACCTGGGAATACCGCAACAACGGCAGCATCGTCCTCGGTACCGCCGAGGCCGGCAAGAAGATCATGCTCGCCGGCGTGAACGAGCTCCCGCTCGTCTTCCAGTACTACGAAGGCGCCGAGCTGGACGACTACCTGAACACCTATTATATCAAGACCATCCACCACGAGTTCACGCACATCCTGAACCAGACCAAGGCGTTCTCCGACTCGTTCAAGCAGATTACCTCCGCCACCTATGTCGCGGACGCCTGCTTCGACACGGACGACTACTGGCGCGGCCGCGGCTACATCACTGCCTACGCCCAGTCCGAGCCCCGCGAGGATTTCGCCGAGTTGCTCTCCGAGTACGTGACGCACAACGCCGCCTGGTGGGCCGATCAGATCTCTGCCGCCTCCAAGGAGACGGCCGAGGTCCGCAAGACCGACCCGTCCGCCCAGGACGGCGCCACCCTGATCGAGTCCAAGATCGACATCGTGCGCAACTACATGCAGGATTCCTGGAACATCGACATCGATGTGCTCCGGGACATCATCAACCGCCGCATGGGCGACGTGGTCGCCGGCAAGGTGGATCTCAACACCGTAGAAATTCTGTAGGAGGACTGAACCATGCGTAAATTGAAACTCATTTCCATCCTCGCTACCGTCAGCTTCGCGGTCCTTCCTGCCTGCCAGCAGCTGGAACCCGATGCGTTCGACAAGCCTTCCTCCGCCCGCATGTCCGACTTCCTGGAAGACATCCGCACCACCCTCGCCGCCGAACAGTACGGCTGGACGATGGATTACTTCCCGGGGTCCAAGTATGCCGGCGTCACCTATGCGCTCAAATTCACCAACCAGGAGGTGACTGCCCGCCTCGAGACCAATCCCACGGTTTCCGAGACTTCCTCCTACGCCCTGAAGACCGATGACGGCGCCGTCCTGTCGTTCGACACCTACAACACGGTGCTCCACGCCTATGCGACGCCGGACCAGAAGAAGTACCAGGCGAAGGGCGGTGACTTCGAGTTCGAGATCAGCTCCTTCGACAAGGAGAAGAAAGAGATCGTCCTCATCGGCAAGCGTTCCCGCAACCACTGCACCCTGCGTCCGCTGACCAAGCCCGCGGAAGAGTATTTCGCCGGGGTGAAGGAATTCGAGGGCAGCCTCGCCGTTCCCGCGGCCTCCGGCACGGTGGACGGAAAGGAGATCGAACTGTATGTGGATTCCGGCATCCGTTCCATCACCATCGGTGAGAAGGGAGCGGAAGAGGCGGACCTGCAAACCGTGCGGTACATCCTGACCGAGAACACCCTCCGCTTCTCCCAGCCCTTCAGCATCGGGGACGTGGAGTTCGACGAATGGACCTATGACGCCCAGAACGGGACCCTGAACGGTTCCGGCGTCTCCTTCGTCAAGTTCATCCCGCCGGGATATGTCACGTATGAACAGTATCTGGGTGACTACACCTTCTTCTACTACAACGCGGCCGGCAGCTTCAAGGTGACCCTCGTCGAAGACGAGCCCGGACGTTCCTTCAAGATGAAGGGCTTCTCCACCTTCTTCGAGCCCGTCCTTTCCTTCGACGGCGGCCGCGGACGCCTCAACTGGGTCAAGCAGACCATCGGCGGTTCCGGCAGCCTGGAGTACATCCTGGCTCCTTGGGACACCGACGCGGGTTACTTGACCTGGATGGAAGGCGCCGGTCTCGTCGGTTCCGTCGAGGACAATTCCGTGCAGGACTTCGTCATCACCTTCGCTGACAACGGCGTCTGGGAGGACTACAAGTGCTCCGGCTGGCTCGTCTGGTCGATGAACGGCGATTCCAGCGCGGGCGCCGTGTCCAGCTGGACGACGGGTACCGGCAGCTACCAGGTTCCCGGCGCGCTTTCCATGAAAAAGATTGCCGAGTAAAGGAGGAAACGCGTATGAAAAGGATTTTTAGCATCTTACTGACTCTGATTGCAGCGCTGGGCGTCTTCTCCTGCCAAACCGAGAAAGACGCGGACGGCTCCCAGTATCTGGCGGGACCGGCCCTGGAGATCATCTCCAAGGAAGTGGTCTTCGCCCCCCAGGGAGGCAGCGGCTCCATCGTAATCAACACCCGGGAAACCGTGTCCGCCTCGGCGGACCGTTCCTGGGCCGTCGTGACCGTCGCGGGCAACCGCGTGACCATCACCGTCGACCGGAACGAGAGCCTGGAATCGCGGTACGCCACGATCAAGCTCGCCGCCGGCGGCGCCTCGGCCGAGGTCACGGCCCAGCAGTTCGGCATCAACTCCGCCTATGCCTGGGATGACACCTACACCTTCCCGTATGGCGGCGGTACGCTCGACCTGCCGTATGGCGAGAGCGGGACCGTCTGGGTGGATGTTTCCGAGACGAACTGGATTACGGCGCAGGTCGATGAAGAGAATCACCTGATCCACTTCACCGTCGCCAAGAGCATCTACAACTACGAGCGCGTGGCCCACGTGACCGTCACCATCGGTGACGACTACACCCGCGAACTCACCTTCATTCAGCAGAAGAACCCCGCCGGTCTCAACCCGGGCGAGGAGGAGCCTGTCGAATTCACGGTCCAGCCCGCCTGGACGCCCAAGTACATCCAGCCGACCGATCCGAAGGACCCGATGTCCACGGTGGGCGTGGATGTGGCCGAGGGCCAGAGCGGCGGCCGCTACTTCATCCAGGTCGTCACCCAGGCCGACTTCAACGCGGCCGGCGCGGACGAACAGATCTTCCTCAACCGCAACGCGGCGACTTGGGCTGCGGCCTCCCCGAGGCTGTTCCGTGCCTCCTCCACCCTGGAGATCGACAAACTGCAGAACGGCAGCTACCGGGTCTATGCCATCGGTGTCAACAACGACAACAAAGTCAACTATACCTATGCGGTGGCCACCTTCAACGTGACGAAGGTCCTCTCCCCTTACGAGAAGTTCCTCGGTACGTGGTCCTATGACCGTGGCGGCATAGAGGACATCTGGACGATCACCGAGAAAGTTCCGAACCAGTCCTACAACGTGACCGGCATCGACGGCAACACCGTCATCACGGCCGAAGCCGTATTCAATGCCGCCGACGGCACCATGACCCTGAGCGCCCAGTCCAACCTGGGTGAGAACACGGTCAACACCGATGCCGGTGAGGTAACCGGCCAGGCCGGTATCTACGGCCGCATCCTGTACAACGGTACTGAGTATTACGTGACGGGCAGCTACCCGATCTTCATCGCCACCCCCAATGCGGACGCTTCCGAAGCAACGCTCGCGCCTCAGGCGGTGAGTACGAACGTCGGCGATTTCGATATCATCGGATTCAGTCTGTACACCATCGTCGGCCAGAGCGCCTATGCGGCGGTCACAAAGGGTTCCCTGCCGGCTACGATCAAGCACCTGACCCAGGGCAGCGGCTCCGACCCCGGCGACGACCCGGGCGATAATCCCGGCGACGATCCCGGCAGCGATGCCTACTCCAAGTGGATCGGCACCTGGAACGCCGGTTCCGGCCGGACGATTACCATCGCTCCCGGCGAGCAAGGAAAGAGCTATCTGGTGACCGATTCCGGCTTCGGCGGTTTCGAGTATGTGACCTTGCTGGACAGCAGCACCGGCGAGATGCTCTTCTGCACGCAGCTGGTGGATGAGTATGACATCGATGAGTACTACTTCATCGGCATTGACGGGAATTCTCTCCGCTATGGCGATGAAGACCAGGATTACCTGCTCGCACGGGGTGTCCTTTCGGCCAATGGTTCGTCGATGACCATCTCCCCGGTCAAGTACATGTCTGACGGAAAGGAGGTCCAGGCGTCCGCTGTGACGATCCTGGACTATCAGACGGAGGACGGAAACGGATACGACCAAGGCTGGTACGGGTTGAACGGCATCGATGATCTCACGCTTCCCGCCACCCTCACGAAGGCATCTTCTTCCTCGCTGTCCGTTGCCCGCGCGAACTACTATGACATGAATCTGAACCGGTTCGTCCATGCCACCCGCGCGGCGGCGCCGACCAAGTCCCGGAAGATTCAGTAACGCTTACAGGTCAAGAGGGACGTTTCCATGAAATGTCCCTCTTCTTTTCGAGATGGAATGAAACTGAAACTGCTTGTATTCCCTGTCCTGCTGACGGCTCTCGTCTCCTGCGTGCGGGAAGCCCCGGTCACTCCCGAGACGGAGCCGGAAGCGGGCCAGGGAACTGATTCCGAACAAACACCTTCCTACGTGAAGGTGCTTTTCAGCGAAGAAATGTGCGACCTCGTCGAGGAAGACCTTTCCCGCGGACAGGTCCGTACGCGTTCGGAAGGCCTCAACGGCCTGGTGGACGAACTGGGTATCGAATCGATGGAACGGCTCTTCCCCTTCGCGGGCGAGTTCGAACCCCGGACGCGGAAGGAGGGCCTGCACCGCTGGTACAAGGTCAGCTACGCCGAGGACGTGCCCGCCACGCGGGCCACGCGCGCTTTCGAGTCCCTTCCGGGCGTGGAAATGGTCGAGGAGCCCCTCAAGGCCTCCCTCACGACCAATGACAAGTACTGGGGGGACATGTGGGGGCTCAACAACACCCGGTATCCCGGCAAGGACGTCAACGTCCAGGAAGTCTGGGAGAACTATTCGGTCGGCAATCCGGACGTGGTCGTCGCCGTCATTGACGGCGGTATCGACCTGAACCATCCCGACCTGGCGTGGAACTGCCTCCCTTCCGGCCACAAGAGCTACGTGCCCGGGGCTGCGAACGTCGTCGGACATGACCACGGAACACACGTCGCCGGAACGATTGCCGCAGTGAGCAACAACGGTATCGGCGTAGCCGGCATTGCCGGCGGCAATTACGCCGAGGGACGACGGGGCATCAGCCTCCTCTCCCAGCAGTGCTTCTACACCATCGGCACCGGCGCCAACGCCCGGGACCGGAGCGGCGATTTCGAGACGGCTATCAAGGAAGCCGCGGACAAGGGGGCCCTGATCTCCTCCAACAGCTGGGGGTACAACTTCGACGCGGACGATGACGGGGTGATCTCCGGCGCCGAACTGGCGTCCGCCCGCTCCGCGCACCAGAATGTCCAGTACTACTCGATCGCGCGCGCCATCGACTATTTCGTCAAGTACGCGGGCTGTGACAACGACGGCAACCAGCTGCCGGGCAGCCTGATGAAGGGCGGTCTGGTCGTGTTCGCCGCCGGTAATGAGAACATCCCCTACGGCTGCCCGGCCAACTACGAACCCTGTCTCGCCGTCGGAGCCACGACGGTTTCCGGCAGCCGGGCCAGCTTCTCCAACTACGGAGACTGGGTGGACCTCTGTGCACCGGGCAGCAACATTATCAGCACGCATCCGAACAGCACCTACATTTCCTATTCGGGTACGTCCATGGCCTGCCCCCACGTCACGGGCGTGGCCGCCCTGGTCCTGTCCTACTTCGGCGGACAAGGGTTCACGGTCGATGACCTGAAATCCCGCCTGCTCGAGGGCGCCAAAGACATCGGTCTTTCGTCCGGCAGCCGGCCGGTCGGATCCCTCGTGGACGCCATGGGTGCCTTCATGGCCCATGACAGCGGGACCCCCGAAGCCGTCACGGACTTCACGGTCGTGCCCATCGGGCACAACCTCCACCTGGACTTCCAGGGCGGTGGCGGCACCTACGGCTATATGGCCTTGGCGGCCAGGAGCGAGGAGGCCCTCAGGAACACGCGCCTGTCCATGCTGGACACCGGCATCGAGTTCTCCCACCTGGTCATCGGCGACGTGGAAGAGCCGGTCGCTCCCCGCAGCATCGAGCTGCTGAGCCTGGAGCCTGACATGGACTATTACGTGTCCATCGCCGCCTACAGCTACGGACGCCGCTATTCCGACCTGGCCCCGATCAAGAAGGTCCACACCGGACACAACGGCAAGCCGACGATCGATACCGATCCGGAGGAAACCTTCGTGTTCCGCCAGTTCGAGGAGGTGGACATTCCGTTCACGATCATCGATCCGGACCGGGACACCATCGCGGTGGACTTCCAGACGAACGGCCGGGCGACGCTCAAGGCTGAGATGGACGGGAAATGGCATTTCCGCCTGATCTGCCAGGCCGTCCGCGGCCCGGCGAGCTTCCAGGCGACCCTCGTCGCTTCGGACCGCTTCGGCGAGCGTGCCCTGCGCTCCTTCAAGTATTCCGTCCTGGAGAACGTGGAGCCGGTCCTCTCCCGCGAGATCGCGCCCGTAGCGCTGAATGCCGTGGGACAGAGCGTGGACATCGACCTCTCCCAGCATTTCACGGACGAGGACGGCGAGCCCCTGGACTACCGGGTCAACAGTCTGGATGCCAACACGATCGCCGCCGAGCTCGTGGACGGGAACAAAATGCGCGTCACTGCCCGCGCCTTCGGACTCGGGGAGGTGCGCGCCGCCGTCTTCGACGCGATGGGCGCCACCGCGAAGAGCGACATCCCGGTGCTGGTTCGCCCGGCCGGCGAGAAAGTGACCGTGCTGGAAGGCAACGTGTTCACGGACAAGCTGACCATCCTGACGGCCGAACAAGCCACGCAGACCACTGTGCGGCTGGTCTCGGCGTCGGGCGCCGTGGTCGCCTCGGCCTCCGGCGAGTACAGCGCCTTCCATCCGGTCGTCCTGGATACCGGCAAAGTCGCCCCCGGGCTGTACACGCTGTCCGTGGACATCGCCGGCGACGTGACCCGTAGGACCCTCGTAAAGAAGTAAGACGATGAAGAGATCCGTATTGTCCCTGTTCCTCGCCGGCTTCCTGTGCCTGCCCGCACTCCCTGCGGCCGCCCAGAACACTGCCGGCGCGAATGAAGCGATGGGATCGCTTCGTGTTGACCGTGATCCGGTCCTGCTTTCGATGGCGGGCGCCGGTTTCGCGATGACTTCTACCAACCAGGCCTTCGCCGCCTTCGGCAACCCGGCCGCGGCCGCCTTCTCGCCCCAGAAGCTCGAGGCAGGCGTGTCCTACGGCTCCTGGGCGCCCAAGTACGCGGCGGGGAGCCAAATTTCCGCCGGCGTGAGCGGCCATGTGAAGAAAAGCGTGGCGCTCTCCCTCGGATTCTCCCGCACGGGCTATCCGGGCCTCGATTTCGAGCCCGCCTCCGCCTTCAAGCCTTCGGACCTGGTGGTCCGGGCGGGCGTGGGATTCGCGGTCTCGGAGTCCTTCGGCATCGGCTTCACGGCGGGCTATGCCAAGGAAGCCCTCCTGTCGGACTACAGCCTCTCGGCCTTCAGCGTTTCCGCGCTGGCCCAGTACCGCATCGCAGGCCTGAACCTGGCGGGCGGCATCGTCCACCTGGGCGGCAAGGTCGCCTCCGCCTATCCCCTGCCCTCCTCCGCCAAACTGGCGGCGGAGTACGGCTTTGAATTCGGAAACAGCAACCTGCACGTCGCGCTCGACGGGGATTACTATTTCAGCGGCAACTATTCCGTGGCGCTGGGCCTGAACGCAGGCATCGGCGGCATCGGGTTCGTCCGGGGCGGTTACCGCCTCGCCAGCGCGAACGCCGCCATCCCTTCGGGCCTGGGCTTGGGCGCCGGCTTCGCCTGGCACGGCATCTCCCTGGACGTGTCCTTCGTGACCGCTTCCGAGACGGTCGGCGGCAGCTGGATGGCGGGACTGGGTTACCGGTTCTGATCCGCTCCCCTTCTGCATGATGAAGGCGGCCCCGGGAATCCCGGAGCCGCCTTTCGGTTTTTCTTAACAGTGATTTTCCGCGCTAGAAAGCGGCGATGAGTTCGTCGTTCGTGTAGGCGTCCGCGCCGTAGCAGGTCTTGAGGTAGGCCAGACCGCCGAGGTAGTCCTCCTCCGTGAAGGAGTTCGTCGCTTCCTTGGCGACGACTACGTCGTAACCGAGGCAGTAGGCGTCGGCAGAGGTGTGACGGCAGCACATATGGGTGTGGAGGCCGGTGATGATGACCGTCTTGACACCCAGTTCCTTGAGGAGGATGTCCAGGTCCGTCTGGAAGAAACCGCTGTAGCGGCGCTTCGGGACGACATAGTCGCAGGCCTGCGGGGTCAGTTCGGGAACCACCTCGGCGCCGGGCGTGCCCTTGATGGCGTGGTCGCCCCAGATCTGCAGTTCGCGGTCGATGCCGGGAAGGTGGCAGTCGTTGCAATAAATCACGGGAACACCCTTTTCGCGGGCCGCCTCCAGCAGGCGGGCGGTGGCGGGAAGGATTTCCACGGCGCGGGGGCAGCCGATGGAACCGGTCACGAAGTCGTTGAGCATGTCGACGACCAGGATGGCGGGATGGTTGAGTTTTTCCATTTCTGAGTGTAAGTGTTAAAAGTCATTTCCCGATGCCGGGAGCATTGTATTAAATCCAATATCCGTGCCAATGACCACCATTCCCGATTTTTTCGTACCTTTGCACCCCGAAAGTTTAAAATGGAAAACGAACTATGAACTTTATATTCATCTCCCCCAATTTCCCGCAGACCTACTGGAACTTCTGCGAACGGCTCCGCCGCCGGGGCGTCACGGTGCTGGGCATCGGCGACGCGCCCTACGACGGCCTCTCTCCCGAACTGAAAGCGAACCTGAACGAATACTACCGCGTAGACTCCCTGGCCGATTACAACCAGCTGTTCCGCGCCGTCGCATACTACTCCTACAAGTACGGCAAGATCGACTGGCTGGAATCCAACAACGAGTTCTGGCTGGAGCAGGATGCCCGCCTCCGGACGGACTTCAACATTACGACCGGCGTCCAGATGAAGGACATCGCCAAGTTTAAAAGCAAGGCCGCCCAGAAGATTTACTACGCCAAGGGCCACGTCCCGACGGCCCGCCAGCACCAGGTTTCCACCCCGGAGGCCGCGAAGGCTTTCCTGGAAGAAGTGGGCTATCCCGTCATCGTGAAGCCGGAGATCGGCGTCGGCGCCGAGGCCACCTACAAGGTGGGCAATGCGGCGGAACTGGACGCTTTCTTCGCCACGAAACCCGCCGTCCCCTACGTGATGGAAGAGTTCGTCACCGGCGACATCTACTCCTACGACGCCATTGTGGACAGCCACGGCAAGCCCCTGTTCGAATCCAGCGCACTGTTCCCGCCGTCCGTGATGGATATCGTCCTGGGCAATCTGGACATGCCCTACTGGGTGCTGCCGGAAGTGCCTGCGCAATTGAAGGAAAGGGGCCGTGCCACGCTCAAGGCGTTCGGCGTGAAAAGCCGCTTCGTGCACTTCGAGTTCTTCCGCCTGACAAAAGCCCGCAAGGGACTCGGCGAGGTGGGCGATTTCGTGGGCCTGGAGACCAACATGCGCCCCGCCGGCGGCTACACCCCGGACATGATGAACTTCGCCCACTCCACGGACGTGTACACGATCTGGGCCGATATGGTCGTCTCTGACAAGCGCCTCCTCGCGGAGAGCGGCGACGACCACTGGTGCGTCTATTACGGCCGCCGCGACGCCCACGCCTATGCCCATGACGACCAGGCCGTCATGGCCAGCTACGGCGCCCGGATGGCGATGACCGGCCGCATCCCCGCCGCCATCGCCCCGGACCTCGGCGACCGCATGTTCATGGCCCATATCCGCTCGGAGGAAGAACTGCAGGATTACCTGCGGTATCTCTCGGAATAATTGCCTATCTTTGTCATCTATGGCGGACATTATCCTCGGCATCGAATCTTCCTGCGACGACACCTCGGCGGCCGTCCTCCGCGACGGCGTCCTGTTGTCGAATGTCATCGCTTCGCAGCAGGTCCACAAGGACTTCGGCGGGGTGGTGCCGGAACTGGCTTCCCGCGCCCACGAGCAGAACATCGTCCCGGTCGTCTCCGAGGCGCTGCGGAAGGCGGGCGTCACGCCGGCGGACCTCACCGCCATCGCCTTCACCCGCGGCCCGGGCCTGCTGGGCTCCCTCCTGGTGGGCACGTCCTTCGCCAAGGCGCTGTCCCTGTCGCTGGATATCCCCATGGTGATGGTGAACCATTTGCAGGGCCATATCCTGGCGAATTTCGTCCGGCAGCCGGACAAGCCTGTTGACGAGCCCGCTTTCCCCTACCTGTGCCTGCTGGTTTCCGGCGGCAATTCGCAGATCGTCAAGGTCAACAGCCCGCTCGAGTACGAAATCTTGGGTCAGACGATCGACGACGCGGTGGGCGAAGCCTTCGACAAATGCTCCAAGATGCTGGGCCTGGGCTATCCCGGCGGCCCGGTGATTGACCGCCTCGCCAAGCTCGGCGACCCCAACCGCTTCCATTTCGCGAAGCCCAACATCCCGGGCCTCGATTACAGTTTCAGCGGCATCAAGACCTCGCTCCTGTACTTCGTCCGGGACGAGATGGCGAAGGATCCGGAATTCCTGGAAAAGAACAAGGAGGACCTCTGTGCGAGCTTCCAGAAGACCCTGATCGACATCCTGATGGGCAAGCTGATCCGGGCGGCGAAGGAGACGAAGATCAAGCAGATTACTATCGGCGGCGGCGTTTCTGCGAACAGCGGCCTCCGCGAGCGGATCGTCGCTGAAGGCAAAAAACGAGGTTGGAAGACCTTCCTCCCCGAGTTCAAGTTCACGACCGACAACGCGGCCATGATCGCCGTCGCCGGCTGGTTCCGCTACCAGGCCGGCGAGCGCACTCCCCTGGACGTCGCCCCCGTCTCCAGGATGGCGGACTACTAGGGAGAGGGTGACGTCCGGAAACCTGTGGCCACCCTCTCCCGAAAAACAGAAATCAGTTGGCAGAATGAAAGAGTTCGAGATTGCTATCAAGATTGGTAAGGAATTGACGGAAGCGGAACTGAAAGAGGCCGCGGCCAAAGCCTTGGGTGTCAAGCCCGAGAAGGTGGGCGCCGCCGTCATCGTCCGCCGTTCCGTCGATGCCCGGCAGGATATCCTGTACCGCTACCGCGTGCATGCCTACCGCGAAGGAGAAACCCACGAACCCTATAAACTCCCTGAGTATCAGGATGTCCACGCCGCTGAACCGGTCATTGTCATCGGCGCCGGCCCGGCCGGCCTGTTCGCCGCCCTGAAACTCCTCACCCGAGGCCTCAAACCCATCTTCCTGGAGCGCGGCAAGGACGTCCACCGCCGGAAGACCGATATGGCCAAACTCTCGGTGGAAGGCGTCATCGACCCGGACTCCAACTACTGCTATGGCGAGGGCGGCGCCGGAGCTTTCTCCGACGGAAAGCTCTTCACCCGCTCCTCCAAACGCGGCGACATCCGCGAGGTCCTGCACCAGTTCGTGCGCTTCGGGGCCGATCCGTCCATCCTCATTGACGCGCACCCGCACCTGGGGACGGACAAGCTGCCCGCAATCGTGGAAAACATCCGCCTGTGCATCGAGGAGCACGGGGGCGAATACCATTTCGACAGCCGCGTGACGGACATCGTCCCGGTCGCCGGCGGCTTCGAGGTCCATGCCGGGGAAACCGTATACAAGGCCGCGAAAGTCATCCTTGCGTCAGGCCATTCCGCCCGCGACATCTACGAGATCTTCGCGCGCCGGGGCTGGGCGCTGGAGGCCAAGGGTTTCGCCCTGGGCGTCCGCGTCGAGCACCCGCAGTGGCTCATCAACCAAATCCGCTATCACGGCAAGTACCAGCCCTTCATGCCTACGGCCGAATACTCCTTCGTCCAGCAGGTGGAAAACCGAGGCGTCTTCTCGTTCTGCATGTGTCCCGGCGGCATCCTGGTCCCCTCCTCCACCGAGGACGGAACCGTGGTCTTGAACGGGATGTCCAACTCCGCCCGCAACTCCAAGTGGGCCAACGCGGGCGTGGTCGTGCAAATCGAGCCCGGCGACCAACCCGCTGAATATCAGGGTCCTTTCGCGTTAATGGACTACCAGCACGACATCGAGAAAAAGATGTACGAGTATGTGTCCACGCACGGCGGAAAGCACCCCCTTGCTGCCCCCGCACAGCGGATGAAAGACTTCTGCCGCGGCATTGTCTCGAAGGACCTGCCCAAGACGTCCTACCACCCGGGCGCGTGGTCATCGCCGCTGCATGAGCTCCTGCCTGAGCACGTGTCGCTGCGGCTCCGCCGCGCCTTCCCACAGGTGGACCGTCAAATGCACGGCTATTATACGAATGACGCCCTTCTCCTGGGCGTGGAATCCCGCACGTCCTCGCCGGTCCGCCTGCCGCGCAACCCGGAGACGCTCGAGCACGTGGACGTTCCCGGCCTGTATCCCTGCGGGGAAGGCGCCGGTTACGCCGGCGGCATTGTCTCCTCAGCCCTGGACGGTATCAACTGCGCGGAGAAGCTATGATCCATACCAGCGAAATCAAGGTGACGGCTCCGGCGGAGTTCGCCAATGAAACCCAGCGGAAGGTCTATGCCGCGCTGGAGCGGCTGGAGATTCCCTTCGGACGCATTGACAACGACCCGGCCGTGACGATGGAAGACTGCATCGCCATCGACGAGGCTTTGGGCGTTCCCACCGTGAAGACTTTGCTCCTTTGCAACCGGCAGCAGACGGTGTTCTACCTGTATGTCATGCCGGGAGACAAGCCCTTCAGTACCAAGGACTTCGGCGCCGCGCTGCAGATATCCCGCGTATCCTTCGCCCCGGCGGCGATGCTGCAGGAATTCCTGGGCACGGAGGTGGGCGCGACGACGCCGCTGAGCCTCGTCGCCGACCCGGAGAACCGGGTCCGGCTGATCCTCGACCGGGCCGCCGTCGCGCCGGAATCCATCGGCTGTCCCGACGGCACGACCACCTGCTACATGCGCCTCAAGACGGCGGACCTCCTGGGGAAATTCATCCCGGAGACGGGGCACGTACCCACGTTCATTTGTGATTCCCGGTCAAGCCGGGAATGACGAAAGGGTCAAACCGGGAATGACGAAAGAGTCAAGCCGGGAATGACGGGAAAAAGCCTTCCGGATCGGCATGGGAAAATCCATGGGATTTTCTTATCTTTGTAGATTGTGAAGAAGGCCCTGCGCATAACGCTTTGGATCCTGGCGGCACTCGTGATCTTGCTGCTGGCGCTCGTCGTGGCCGTCCAGTCGCCGGCGGTGCAGACCATCCTCGCCCGGAAGGCGGTTGACAAGCTCTCCGAGAACATCGACGGCGACATCCACATCGGCCATATCGCCGTCCGCCCGTTCGACGCCGTCACCCTCGAGGACGTCGTTCTCACCGACCGCCAGCCTTACACCGGCGGGGCATTTCCCCGCCAGGATACGCTGGCCCGCATCGGCAGCCTGTCCGCCCGCTTCTCCCTGAAGGGGCTCCTCCACCAGGAACGTATTTCCGTAAGCCGCCTGAAGCTGGAGGACGGGGAACTGAATCTGGTCCTGGAGCCCGGCACCGGAGAAAAGGCCGTTCTGGACAACATTTCCCGCATTTTCCGCCTCAAGAAGGACCCGGACAAGCCCGACAAGGACTTTGGTGACCTGCTGGAAGCCCGCCAGGTAGAGGTCGAAGACTTCACCTTCCGGATGTTCAACCACGTCGCCGCCGCCCGCCGCGCAGAACGGGGCGGCAAGCCCCTCCCCGACAGCGTCATTGACTGGAACGACCTGGAAATCAAGGCCGACATCCACGCCTCCGATATCCTGGTCAAGGACGGAGTCATCAGCGGGGACGCGGACCATATCTCCATCACGGACAAGACCGGCTGGAACGTGCGCGACCTCTCCGGCAAGGTGAAGGTCGGCCACGGGAAAGTCCTGCTGGACAACCTGCATATCGACGACGGGGATTCCGACCTGCATTTCCGCTATTTCCGCCTCCTGGGCAAGCTGGACGAGGATTACAGTGACTTTATCGACCAGGTCCGGCTCGAGGGCGAGTTCCTGGCGCCGACCGTCTTCTCCATGCAGACCATCCGCCATTTCGCCCCCAACCTGGAGCGCTTCACCTTCCGTTCGGACCTCACCGGCAAGCTGGAAGGCACCGTGAGCGACTTTGCCGTCAAGGGCCTGGGCATCCGGGAACACGGCAGTGGAATCACGGGCCGGATCGACGGGACGATGAAGGGACTGCCCGAGATCGAAACCGCGCAGCTGGACTACCGCGTCCAGGATTTCCGCTTCGGCCTCGACGGGCTCGGAACCTTCATCCAGGAATGGGCCCCCGATACGAAACTGAACCTCGACAAGATGGGCAAGGGCACGGACTTCAGCCTGAACGCCACGGCCAAGGGACCGCTGGACCGCCTCGCGGTGAAGGGCAACCTCACGTCCAACGCCGGGGCGGCCGACGTGGACCTCACCCTTCGGAACGTCCTTGACCGCAAGCGGCCCATTTCTATAGGCGGCAACCTCCGGACACGGGACCTGGACGCCGGACGGATCGCCGGCATCAAGGAACTGGGCCCCATTACCCTGACAACCGGCCTGAACGCGACGCTCGCGCCCCGCAACCTGCAGGTCCGCATTGATTCCCTGAACGTGGGACGCCTCAGCGCCCTGGGCTATGACTATACCGGCATCGCGGCCGTGGGCACTTATTCCGACGAATCCTTCGACGGCCGCATCGTTTGCGACGACCCGAACCTGAACGCCCTCGTCCAGGGCAAGTTCGACCTGTCCTCCCGCACGCGGAACGCCGCTTACCAGTTCTACGCCAACATCGGCTATGCCGACCTCAACGCCCTGCACATCGACAAGCGGGGCACCTCCAAGGTCTCCCTCCAGGCCGACGCGAACTTCATCCGTACACGCGACCGGGACCTCCTGGGCGAGGTCAACCTCCGGGACGTCCTGCTGGAGAACGCGAACGGCAGCCACCGGATCGGCGACATTACGGCCAGTGCGCACGCGAACGATGATATCCACCGGATGCGGTTCGAGTCCGGCTTTGCCGAGGGCACCTTCGTCGGGGACCGGTCGCTTGTTTCGATGGTGTCGGACCTCAAGGACCTGGTGGTCCGGAAGGAACTCCCCTCCCTGCTGGAGAAGGAGGGAAAGCCTTGGGACGGAACGCCTTACGAGATGAACTTCAAGTTCTTCGACACCCGCGAAGTGCTCGGGTTCGTCCTGCCCGGCCTGTACATTGAGAAGAATTCGTCCCTGCGGCTCAAGGTGGACGAAGACGGCATCATCGACGGAAACGTCACCTCCGGGCGGCTCGCCCTCGGCACCCGCTACCTGAAGGATTTCCGGCTGGACTTCGACAACCGGAACAACGCCCTCCACGCCGACGTGACCGGCTCCGCCATCAACCTGGGCGGGATCGAACTCAAGGACAACCATATCGATGCGATGGTCGACGACGACCGCATCAGCCTCACGTATACCTTCGACAACAAGACCGAGGAAGCCAACAAAGCCGAACTCCGGCTCTCGGCCGACCTCGCCCGCGACGCGGACGGTCTCGCTGTCGTCGCCTCCGTGCTTCCCTCCTCCGTCTATTATTACGGCGACCGCTGGCAGGTGGACTCCGACGACCTCACGCTCCAGGGCGGCGACCTCCGGGTGGACCGCTTCCGCCTCCGCAACGGACGGCAGTCCCTGGTCGTCGACGGCGGTCTCTCCCCCGTCAAGAACGACACCCTCTCCGTGCGGATGGACCAGTTCGACATCTCCCTGCTGAACTCCCTCGTGATGAAGGGGAAAATGGACATCAAGGGACAGGCGACGGGCCGGGCCAGCCTCGTTTCCCCGACCAAGCCGTCACTGGCCCTGCTCGCCAGCATCGCCTGCGACTCCACGTACCTGGCCGGCAGGCCCATGGGCTCCTTGGAAGTGGCCAGCGTCTGGAATGAACCCGAGAAACGGTTCGACATCCAGCTCCGGAACTTCCAGGACGGTGTCCGGAACTTCGACGTGGACGGTTACCTCCGTCCAAAGGACAAGGCCATCCGGGCCGCTGCGACGTTGAACCGCCTGGATATGGGCTATGCCGCCCCGCTCCTCGCGGGGATCTTCGACCGCTTCGAAGGCGCCCTGGACGGCAAGGTGAGCGTGGACGGCACCCTGGACAAGCTACGGATCGGAAGCGAAGGGATGCAGATCGTGGACGGCCTCCTGGGCGTCGACTTCACGCGGGTCCCCTATCAGGTGTCCGGACCGGTGTCCGTGGACACGGAAGGCCTTCATTTCCAGGATGTCAGCATGACGGATGGACTGGAAGGGAAAGGCACCGTCACCGGCAGCCTCCGCTTCGGCGGTTTCAAGGACATGCGGCTGGACACGCACATCCAGTTCGAACGGATGAAAGTGCTGGGCATCACGGACCGGAACGGCCCCATATACGGCGACGTGTACGGGACCGGCCGCGTGGACATCACGGGGCCCTTCGACGCCCTGGCCCTCAATATCGATGCCCGGACGGTCAAGAATGGCCACCTGCATATCCCGCTGCGGTCGGGCGGTGCGAAAGCCACCGGCGACCTGCTGGTATTCAAGCAGCCGTACGTCGAAGTCGAGGAAGATCCTTACGAGTTGATGATGCGCACCAACCGCACCGGCAAGAAGAAGACGCAGAGTGACCTCGACGTCCGGGTCCGCGTCCGGGCAAACCCCGCCGTGACGGCCTATGTGGACATCGGCGAGAACACCCTCCAGGGCCTCGGGAACGGCCTGATCGACCTCCGCATCCGGACGGGCCTGAACAACCAGTTCACCATCAACGGTGACTACACGCTTACGAGCGGCGAGTTCAAATTCTCAGCCCTGGACGTCGTGACGCGGGAATTCACCATCCGCGACGGCAGCAGTATCCGCTTCAAAGGCGACGTGATGGACTCCGACCTGAATGTAACCGGCGTCTATTCGACCAAGGCTTCGATCTCCACCCTCCTGTCGGGCACGGCTTCGGCCGAAGCCGCCCGCCGGCAGGTGGACTGTATCATTGACATCACGGACAAGCTGCGGAACCCGCAGATCAAGTTCAACATCGAAATCCCGCAGCTGGACCCGGGCACCGAAGGCCTGGTGACCAGCGCCCTGAACACCGAGGACAAGAAGATAAAGCAGTTCCTGTATTTGCTCATCGCCAACAGTTTCCTCCCCAACGAAGAGTCCGGCATCATTACCACCGGCGGCTCCAACATGCTGTATTCCAACATGACCGGCATCATGGCCGGCCAGCTGAACAGCATCTTCGAACGGCTGAACATCCCGCTGGACCTGGGCCTGAACTACCAGCAGAACGCCTCCGGACAGAACCTCTTCGACGTCGCCCTCTCCACCCAGCTGTTCAATAACCGGGTGATCGTGAACGGCACGATCGGCAACCGGCGGTTGTACGGGACCACGACCGACGAGGTGGCGGGCGACCTGGACATCGATATCAAGCTGAACCCGCCGGGCACCTTCCGGCTCAACCTGTTCTCCCATTCCGCCGACCAGTACACCAGTTTCCTGGACAACAGCCAGCGCAACGGCGTGGGCTTCGCCTACCAGCGGGAGTTCAACAGCCTCAAGCAGTTCTTCCGCTACTTGTTCAAGCCCCGGCAGGAGCGCGAATTGATGGAAGTGCAGCCCGTCGAGCGGACCTACCTGCAGATTGACACCGCCGGCAAGGCCCATCCCCTCATTGAAACACCTGCGCATGAATAAAGGAAAGCTATACCTGATTCCATCCCCGCTCGGGGACAACGACCCGGCCGACGTGCTTCCAGCCCCAGTCCTGGCCATCCTGCCCACGCTGGACTGCTTCGTGGTCGAGGAGGTCCGGACGGCCCGGCGCTTCCTGTCCCGCGCGGGTCTCAAAGGCCATATCGAGGGACTGGAATTCCACGAGCTCAACGAGCACACGGCCCCGGCGGAGATCGCGCCCCTCGGGCGCCTGTTCGACGGCGGGCGCAACGTGGGCCTCATTTCCGAGGCCGGCCTTCCCGCCGTGGCGGACCCCGGCGCCCAGCTCGTGGCCCTGTGCCACCAGGAAGGGATCGAGGTCGTGCCCCTGGTGGGCCCTTCATCCCTGATGCTGGCCCTGATGGCCTCCGGGCTCAACGGCCAGTCCTTCGCCTTTGCGGGCTACATTCCAGCAAAGACCGAGGAGCGCCGCGCGGCCATCCGTCGGCTGGAAAAGCGGTCGGCCGCGGAGCATCAGACGCAGATCATCATCGAGACGCCCTACCGGAACGACGCCCTCCTCACGGACCTGGCGGCCACCTGTTCCGGCAAGACGCTCATCACCGTCGCGGCCAACCTGATGCAGCCCGACGCTTTCATCCGCACCCTCCCGGCCGCCCGCTGGAAGGAGCATCCCGTCACGATCGGCAAAAGGCCGTGCGTTTTCCTGATCCTCGCATGAAAGTCGCCCTCACTACCCTCGGTTGCAAGCTGAACTATGCGGAAACGTCCACCTACGAGCGCGGATTCGTCGCCCATGGGCTGGAAGTGGTCCCCTGGAGCGCCGTGGCCGATATCTATGTGATCAATACCTGCGCGGTGACGGAAACGGCGGAAAAGAAATCCCGCAACCTGATGCGCCGGGCGCACAAGGCGAACCCCGACGCCCTCGTCATCGTCACCGGCTGCTACGCCGAGCTCAAGAAAGAGAAACTCTATGATATCGAGGGTGTCTCGCGCGTGTTTGCGGCTGCGGAAAAGCCGCAGCTGGTGAATGAGACGCTGGCAATGCTGCACCTCTCGCCCGGCCCTGACCGGGCATCTGTCGAAACCCTGCCGGCGTACTCGTCCGGCGAACGGACGCGATCGTTCCTCAAGGTGCAGGACGGGTGCAACAACTTCTGCGCGTACTGTACGGTACCGTACGCCCGCGGCCGCAGCCGGAACATCCCGATCTGCGAACTGGTGAAGCAGGCGGAGCAGATCGCGGCGAAGGGTATCCGCGAGGTCGTGCTGACGGGCGTGAACACGGGGGATTTCGGCCGCACGACGGGTGAATCCTTCCTGGACCTGCTGAAGGCCCTGAACGCGGTGGAAGGCATTGAGCGGTACCGGATTTCTTCGATTGAACCGAATCTGATCACGGAGGAGATCGTGGACTGGATTGCCTCCGGCACCAAATTCCAGCGGCATTTCCACATTCCGCTCCAGTCTGGCAGCGACACCCTGCTGAAGAAGGTGGGGCGCCGGTACGACACAGCCCTGTTCGCCTCCCGCATCGACTATATCCGCCAGGCGATGGAACGTCCCGGGGAACCGAAGGTGTTCTTCGGAATCGATGTCATCGTCGGCCTTCCCGGCGAAACGGAAGAACTGTTCCTGGAGACGTACAACTTTCTCAAGGACCGGATCAAACCTGCCTTCCTGCACGTATTCCCCTACTCCAAGCGCCCTGGCACCCGCGCTGCCGTGATGCCGGACCAGGTCCAGGACAGCGTGAAGACGGAGCGTGTGGCGCGGCTGGAAGCCCTCTCGGACGACCTCCACGCCGCCTTCGTTGCGGCCAACAAAGGCCTCCCCGAGCGTGTCCTTTGGGAATCCTCCGTCAAGGGCGGCCTGATGTTCGGCTACACCGGCAACTACATCCGGGTCGAGAAGCCCTATGATCCCGCGCTGGTGAATACTTTGGAAAACATGGTTATATAGGACAGAGGGTGTTTGTCTGAAAACCTGTGGCCACCCTCGGCCACATAAGAGGGAGGGGCCCGCCGCTTGCGGTGGGAGGGGTCGCGAAGCGACGGTTTTCAGACAAATACCCTCTGTCCCAGACAAAATCAATAATGAGTGACGTAAAGCTCACATTCTTGGGGACAGGGACCTCGCAGGGGGTTCCGATCATCGGGTGCCAGTGCACGGTCTGCCGGTCGAAGGATCCGCATGACAAGCGGTTCCGGGCGGCGGCGTTCGTCGAGTACGAGGGGCTCCAGGTACTCATTGATGCGGGGCCAGATTTCCGGATGCAAATGCTCGCGAAAGGGATCCGACACCTGGACGCCATCCTCCTGACACACAAGCACAAAGACCATACGGGCGGCCTGGACGACGTGCGGTCGTTCAACTACATCGACCGGAAGGCCGTGGAGATCTATTGCGAGCCGGAGGTGCTGAAGTCGCTAAGGAACGACTACGCCTATGCCTTTGCCGAGCACAAGTATCCCGGCGCCCCCGAATGGCACGTGCACCTCATAGACGAGAAGCCTTTCCGCATCACCTCCCTGGAGAATACCGGCGACCTGGAATGGGTCCATGACATCGGCTATTTCTACCGGCAGCCGGACGGGTCGCTCATTCCTTCCGACAATGCCGTCGTACCCGCCCTGCCGGCCGTTCCCGGCCCGGACAGCGGCCTCATCGACGGTGCCAGATATCTGAATATCATTCCTATCCGGGGCTATCACGACCAGATGCCCGTGCTGGGATTCCGTTTCGGGAAGATTGCGTACATCACGGACATGAGTTCCCTGCCGGAGAGCGAACTCGCGAAACTGCAGGGGTTGGAGCATATCTCGCTGAACACGGTGGGGTACCATCCCCACCACTCGCATTTCTCGCTGGACCAGGCCCTGGATCTGGCGGACCGCATCGGCGCGAAGCATACCTGGCTTACGCACTTGAGCCATGCCTTCCCCACCTACGCCGCCTTCTGCGACGATCTCCGCCGCCTCTGCGCCGAGCGGGGCATCCGATCCGACGTCCAGCCCGCTTTCGACGGCCTGACTGTCACGGCTCGGTAGCGAGTGTATCTTCCTGTCCGTCACGGATGTATTCGACGGCACTGTCCAGCAGGAGCCAGATGGCAAAGGCCGCAAGGCCCAGGGTGACGATAATTTCGAACATGGCATTTTCTTTTTGGTTTCCGGAGACAAAGGTAACCGCACCTTGTGCCAAAGAGTAGTACAGCCTAATTAAACAAGTGTTTTTTTCCCGGCTCGGAAAAAAATGACTATTTTTGTGAAATTTTACTAACCATGAAAAACGCTAAGCATCTACTCCTCGCCCTTTCCGCCCTCCTTCTTGTGGCGGCCTGCGGCCCCTCCCGTTACACGAATTCCAGCGTAAGCCTGGCCTCCGTCCCGGAGTACGCCTTTATCGAGCCTTACTCCTACATCGTCCTCTACGGCGACGATGGAAAAGGCTACTATAACGAACAGTCCTCCGCCACGGCGACGAACACGATTTCGAACATCATCAATTCCGAGCGTTTCCCCTTCTCCGACATGATTCCCGCGGACTATGACGGCGAGAATGCGGACATCAAGAATTGGATGCGGACCTTCCCGGATGTGGATCCGTCCAAGGCGGACCGCCTCCGCGTCCCCAAGTCCCTCCGCAAGTTGCTGGACAAGAGCGGCCTCCGCTATGGCATCGTCATCTACTCTTACGGCTATGTCCAGACCAAGGCTGGTTACCAGCGTGAAAAGGTGGAGAAAGCGGCTTCCAAACTCATTGACAAGGCTGTCGAGAAACTCACCGGCATCACGGGTCTGACCAATCCGTCCCAGAATTACAGTGTCGACTCTCCGTACGGCAACGTCCTCTACTGCGCCGTCATCGACGGGGAAACGGACCGCGTCGTCCACTTCGTGAACGAGACGCCGACCTTCGCCTCCCATCCCGAAGAGAACGCCTACGTCAGCGAACTTCTCCACAAGCTTCTGAAAGAATTCGTCCGCTAAATTCAGGACCTGTTTGCGATAAAAGAACCTCCTGGCGTTTGACCAGGAGGTTCTTTTATCCGTTGTGTACCGATTACCGGCCGTCCGCGAGGAAGGAGGCCTGCACCGGGCCGAGGCGCCGGTAGCCCTCCTCGTTCATGTGGAGCTTGTCGCCCAGGTAGTACAGTTCTACGTTGAACTCGTTGATTCCCTGCAGGTTGAACTGGTCCAGCACCGGAATGCCGTAGTAGGCGCAGCAGGCCTTCTGGGCCTCGATATAGTCCGCGAAGGTCTTACCGGTCTTGTTGGGTTCCTTCGAGTATGGATTGTGGCCTGCGTCGGCCCCGAAGAAACGGAGGGAGGTGAAGAAGTAGATCTCCGCCTTCGGATTCTTTTCCAGCAGGGTCTTGATGCAGTAGTTGATGCCGCCGCACTGGGTGGTCAACTTCCGCTTGTCGTAGTTGTCATAGACGGTATAATCCTGCCAGGTACCGCATTCGCGGCTGTTGTTGTAGTCGTTGGTCGATGCCCAGAGCACGTACACGTCGTACACGCCGGCGTCTTCGACCTGCTTTTGGAGTGTATAGCCCTGCTTGCTGGAGAATCCGGCCCCGCCCACGCCGTAGGTGGTCACCTCGGCATTCAGGAGGTCCGCCCACTGCTGCTTCGCCGCGTCGGATTCGTTGTTTACGGACAAGGAGCCGCCGAAGACGGCGATGCTCTTTCCGTAGTTCTTATGGCCTTTGTACGGGCTGTCCTTCGCCACCTTGCGGTTCGGGACCAAATGGTGTTTCTCGGGTTCGGGACGGCGGTTGCGAAGCCACGCCTGGCCCGCTTCGGCATCGGCCTCCGCCAGCGCCTTGAGCTCCTCGCGAGCCGCGGCTATGTCCTCATTATAGGCCGCGTTGGCCTGCATCCGGGCATAGGTAGCCGAAGCCAGGAGTTTGGACGCATCCACGTCGCTCTGCCAGTGGTAGCCCGCGATCACGCGACTCTGGCCCCATTCATAGCCGGCCTTGAGCAGCGTATCCTGCCGCTCGGGATTCAGCTCCGCGAGGACCAGGGCCATGCCCCATCCGCGGACCGTGTGACCGGAAGGATAGGATCCGCTCCGGCGGGATCCTTCCTCGCTTTTGGGGATCAGCGTCCCTTCCCGGTAGAAGACATAAGGGCGCAGGCGCATATACGCGGCCTTGGGGCCGCTGGCCCCGAGACGGAAGGTCCGGATGCTCCGGTCCAGCAGGTGCATCGTCTTCGGGGTGGTCTGGCGGGAGAGTTTGCGGCCGAAGGCGTCGCTGAACAAGGCCGCCATGGAATCCACGTTGGTCGTTTCCTCCTTGATGGCGCGGAGGCCGCGCGCACCGACCCGCTGGGTCTTGCCCCACTGGTACTGCGCCTCGTCATAAGCGAACTGGGCAGTTCCCTCCTCTGGGGGCGGCGGGAGGAAGACGACCGCGTTGGGGATTTCTTTCTCACTCAGGTACGGTTCCACCCGGGCGAAAGGAATCTGCTGGGCGAAAGCGCTACAGGCAAGGGACAGCCCCGCAACGAGGGCGGCCGCTGATTTCAGGATACTTCTGCGCATATTACATTCTCTTGTCTATGATGGTAACGCCGGGGTAATCGGCTTGGTTGAAAGTCACTTCCTGCTCGGTGACGTTGAACTGGAGGTTGCGCATCGTGACGGTGACCAGATCCACCTTGGCGCTCAGACTCACCGGGTAAAAGGTTCCCTTCGCGACGACGATTTCCATGTTCTTGGGATCGTCCTTGTTCGTGTTGGAACTGTTCTTCCTGCACTTGATGGTCCAGGCCTTGGCTGTCTCCTTGGAGATAGACACATCATACCCTTCCGTGGCACTCTGGAACATCTTCATGTTCTCTTTCTCGTCAGACTTCTTGGACTGGTCCCGGTTCTCGACGGTAATGGTGTTCTCGTTGGCATCATAGGTCCATTCCGTCTGACCGTCCTGCCAGGTGACGAGTTTCTTGCCCATCATGTTGGCCTCCAGGCGCATCTTGTCACCCAGACTCCAGGCATCAGAGGACATCGTGCCCAGGATGGGAATCTTGATGTCCATCGTCATCCGGAAGCCATTCTCCGCACTGACCTGTTCCATCGCGGCATCCATCCGGGCGATGATTTCTTCGGCTGTCTGTGCATAGGCCGCCACGGCGAGGATGCAGGCGGTCAGCAAGGCAAAGAATCTTTTCATAATCAACCGGTTTTGTATCAATCATACAAATATAGCAATAAAATACAAAAAAGGCCGACCGGAACAGTCAGCCTTATTATCATATAGATTCCCGGTCAGGCCGGGAATGACGGCAGCGCCTAGAGCTTCGGGCCAGCCTTGACGAGGGCCTTGCCGGCGCGGTTGGACTCGTACTTGTGGAAGTTCTTGATGAAGCGGCCGGCGAGATCCTTGGCCTTCTCCTCCCAGATGGCGGGATCGGCGTAGGTGTCACGCGGATCGAGAATGCCGGTGTCGACACCCTCGAGGACGGTCGGAACCTCGAAGTTGAAGTACGGGATCATCTTGGTCGGGGCCTTGTCGATGCTGCCATTGAGGATAGCGTCGATGATGCCGCGGGTGTCCCGGATGGAAATGCGCTTGCCGGTGCCGTTCCAGCCGGTGTTCACCAGGTAAGCCTTCGCGCCGGACTTCTTCATCTTCTTGACGAGCTCCTCGGCGTACTTGGTCGGATGGAGCTCCAGGAAGGCCTGGCCGAAGCAGGCGGAGAAGGTCGGGGTGGGCTCGGTAATGCCGCGCTCGGTGCCCGCGAGCTTGGCCGTGAAGCCGGAGAGGAAGTAGTACTTGCACTGGTTCGGGGTCAGGATGGACACCGGAGGCAGCACGCCGAAGGCGTCGGCGCTGAGGAAGATCACCTGCTTGGCGGCGGGGCCGTGGCTGTCCGGACGGACGATCTTCTCGATGTGGTAGATCGGGTAGGACACGCGGGTGTTCTCGGTGACGGACTTGTCGTTGAAGTCGATCTTGCCGTTCTCGTCGACGGTGACGTTCTCGAGGAGGGCGTCGCGGCGGATGGCGTTGTAGATGTCTGGTTCGGACTCCTTGTCGAGCTTGATGACCTTGGCGTAGCAGCCGCCTTCGAAGTTGAAGACGCCCTTGTTGTCCCAGCCGTGCTCGTCGTCACCGATGAGGAGACGCTTCGGGTCGGTGGAGAGGGTGGTCTTGCCGGTGCCGGAGAGGCCGAAGAAGATGGCGGTGTTCTCACCGTTCATGTCCGTGTTGGCGGAGCAGTGCATCGCGGCGATGCCCTTGAGCGGGAGGTAGTAGTTCATCATGGAGAACAGGCCCTTCTTCATTTCGCCGCCGTACCAGGTGTTCAGGATCACCTGCTCGCGGGAAGTGACGTTGAAGGCCACGCAGGTGTCGCTGCGGAGGCCGAGCTCCACATAGTTGTCAACCTTGGCCTTGGAGGCGCAGTACACGACGAAGTCGGGCTCCTGGTCGAATTCCTTCTGGTTCTTGGGACGGATGAACATGTTGGTCACGAAATGGGCCTGCCAGGCGACCTCCATGATGAAGCGGACCTTCATGCGGGTGTCCTTGTGCGTGCCGCAGAAACCGTCCACGACGAACAGGCGCTTGCCGCTGAGCTGGTTGAGGGCGAGCTTCTTGACCGTCTTCCAGACCTTCTCGCTCATCGGATGGTTGTCGTTCGGATACTCAGGCGTAGTCCACCAGACTTCGCCCGGAGCGCCGACCTTGGAGGTCTTGTCATAGACGATGTACTTGTCTTTCGGGGAACGGCCGGTGTAAATGCCGGTCATCACGTTGATGGCGCCGAGTTCGGTCACCTGTCCCTTGTCGAAACCTTCGAGCTCGGGCTTGGTTTCCTCATTGTAAAGGACTTCGTACGTGGGGTTGTACAGAATCTCCTTCACGCCCTTGATGCCATACTTGGCCAGATTGATTTTTGCCATAATTATACGGGTTTAAAGTTTAATTCTTCAATTTTGCAAATTTATTAAAAAATCGAGATATTTGCAATTGGAGCACGGAACATTTGCGAAAAAATGACACCGATCGAGACACTGCGGAAGTATTGGGGCTATGACAGCTTCCGGCCCATGCAGGAGCGCATTATCGACGAGGCGCTCGCGGGCCGCGACGTGCTCGCCATCCTCCCCACCGGAGGCGGGAAATCGGTGTGTTTCCAGGTGCCTGCGATGATGCGCGACGGCCTCGCCCTCGTGGTCACGCCGCTCATCGCCCTGATGAAGGACCAGGTCCAGAACCTCGCCGGCCGCGGCATCAAGGCCATCGCCATCCATGCCGGGCTCAGCCGCCACGAGGTGGACCTCGCGCTGAACAATGCAGCCTACGGTGACTGCAAGTTCCTGTACGTTTCCCCCGAGCGGCTCCAGACCCGGCTCTTCCAGAGCTACCTGCCCGTCCTCCCCATCTCGTTCATCGTCGTGGACGAAGCGCACTGCATCTCGCAGTGGGGCTATGACTTCCGGCCGGAGTACCTGGAGATCGGGGCGCTGCGCGGCAGTGTCGATGCGCCCGTCATCGCCCTCACCGCCACGGCCACGCCCGCCGTCGCCGACGATATCATGGACCGCCTCGGATTCAAGGAGAAGAACCTCCTCAAAAGCGGTTTCGAACGGCCGAACCTGTCCTATATCGTCCGGCAGAGCGAAGACAAGGCCGGGCAGCTCCTGGCCGTGTGCAACGGCGTTCCCGGGTCGGGCATCGTCTATGTCCGCAACCGGAAGAAGGCCGAGGAACTGGCCGAACTGCTCAAGGACAACGGCGTCTCCGCGTCATTCTACCATGCCGGTATCGGCTCCGCCGCCCGCGCCCTCCGGCAGGAGGACTGGAAGGCGGACCGGATCCGCGTGATGGTGTGTACCAACGCCTTCGGCATGGGCATTGACAAGCCCGACGTCCGGTTCGTGGTCCATGTGGACCTCCCGGACAGTCCAGAGGCCTATTTCCAGGAAGCGGGCCGCGCCGGGCGCGATGGTAAGCCTTCCTACGCCGTCCTCCTGTGGAACGACGGCGACCGGAAGCGCCTTGCCCAGATCGAACGTGTCTCCTTCCCTTCGCTCGAGTATATCGAGGACATTTACCACAAGGTCCATATCTTCCACGGCATTCCCTACGATACGGGAATGGGCCGGCAGCTGAAGTTCGACATCGGCGCTTTCTGCCGGCATTTCAAGCTCCAGCTGTCGCCGGCGTTCTACGCCATCAAGTATATCGAGCGCGCCGGGCACTGGATCTTCAGCGAGGACCTGGAAATCCAGACCCGCGTACAGGTCACCGTGGACCGGACGGCGCTGTACGGGATCGAACTCCCGGACGCCCGGATGGTGCCGCTGCTGGAAACCCTGATGCGCTCGTACACCGGCCTGTTCTCCTATCCCGTTTCTATCGACGAGGAAACCGTCGCCCGCAAGAGCGGCCTGACGGTCCCGGAGCTGCGGCAGCTCCTGTACGGACTCGCCATCAACCACATTATCAAATACATTCCCTCGGACCAGTCCGACGTGATTTTCATCCTCCACGACAGACTGCACGAAGGCAACGTGGACCTGATGCCCAAACGGTACGAGATGCTCCGCTCCGTCTTCCACGACCGCGTGGAAACGATGCTTTCGTACGTGGCCGAGGAGGACGAATGCCGTTCCCGCTATCTCCTGCGCTATTTCGGGCAGGAAGACAGTGCCGACTGCGGACACTGCGACATCTGCCGCGAACGTGCGAAGAAACCGCAGGACCTCGCCACCCGCCTGAAAGCTTTTATCCAGGCCCCTTATACCCTTGCGGATGTCCGCGCCGCTTTCGGCACCGCCGATTCGGCCTGGGAGGACGTCCTCCGGGAACTGATTGACAACGGCGAAATCCCACCGTATGAAGCCTGATTCGAAGGACTTTTTGCTCGGACAGATCCGGGGCGGCGGGACGCTGACAGGCGGCCAGCAGTTGAAGTTGTGCCTGATGCTCAGCTACCCGGCCATCATCGCCCAACTCTCCTCCGTGCTGATGCAGTACATTGACACGTCGATGGTGGGGCATCTCGGGGCGGCAGCGGGCGCTTCCATCGGCCTCGTCTCCACTTGCATGTGGCTGCTCATGGGCTTCTGCGGCGCCTGCGGCAGCGGTTTTTCGGTGCAGGTCGCGCATTTGATCGGAGCGAACGACTTCAAAAATGCGCGGGTAGTGTTACGGCAGGGTCTTCTGACTTCGCTCCTGTTCAGCGGATGCATCGCGTTCCTGGGGATGGCCATCGCCGTCCCGCTCCCCCACTGGCTGGGCGGCACGCCGGAAATCATCCCCGATGCGACGAAATACTTCTTCATCGTGTCGGCCTGTATTCCGTTCATGATGATTGATTGGATCTGCGCATCTATGCTGCAGGTCAGCGGCAACATGAAGGTGCCCAGTTACCTGAACATCGGCATGTGCGTGATGGACGTGTGTTTCAACTATCTGTTCATTTATGTGCTGGACCTGGGGGTCATGGGGGCGGCGCTCGGCACGGGCCTCGCGGAATTCATCACCGCCATGGCGATGCTGTATTTCGTCGCGGTCCGATCCCCCGAACTCAACCTTTTGCAGGACAAGGGCTCGTTCCGTCCCACGGAGATCGTGATCCGGAAAGCGGCCGGCATCGGCGGTCCGATGGCCCTGCAACACATCCTCATCCGGGGCGGTTACATCGCCGCAACCATCATTGTGGCCCCGCTCGGAACCATCGCCATCGCCGCCAACTCCTTCGCCGTCACGGCAGAAAGCTTCTGCTACATGCCCGGCTATGGCATTGCCGACGCGGCCACGGCCCTGGTGGGCCAGTCCGTCGGCGCTGGCCGCAAGGAACTCGCGAAGCGTTTTGCCTGGATCAATACGGTAATGGGAATGACCATCATGACCGTGCTGGGCGGGCTCATGTTCGCCTTCGCACCACAGCTGATGCAGATGCTGACGCCGGATGCCGAAGTCATCGGCCTGGGCGCCCGCGTCCTGCGGATCGAAGCCTTCGCCGAGACGGCCTACGCTGCTTCCATCGTCGCTTACGGCGCTTTCGTCGGTGCCGGCGATACCAAGTGGCCGAGCGTCATGAACTTCACCTCGATGTGGCTGGTCCGCATTATCCCCGCCATCTTCCTCGTGAAGGTGTACGGCCTCGTGGGCTTCTGGATTGCCATGGCCGTCGAACTCACCTTCCGCGGCACCACCTTCCTGGTCCGCCTGGCGAGGGGGAAATGGTTGGATAAATGAGTCTTTCCAACCGTTTTTTCATTGTATATTTTAATTTTAATTATATATATTTGTAATTTTAAACTTCTCATAACTTGAGAAGAGTACTAACCTTAAAATAAAGTTTGCCATGAAAGATAAGAAAAAGTTGTATGAAATCCCCGAATCCGAGGATATCCAGGTGCATATTGAAGAGTGTTTCCTTCAAGCGTCTGGCGATGTGCCCCCCATTCATGGTGGAGATGATCCTAACGATCTTCCTTCTGGTGACGTAGAGAGTTAACCCATAAAGATACACCTATGAAACATGCCTGTCTTTTTTTGGCAGCAAGTATGGGAATGCTTGCCGCCTGTTCGGGGTTAAATGAGATTGATCCCGGGAAGAATGCCCTTCCCGAAGAAGGAGAACTCGTAGAGCGCGTCATTTTTGAAGTGCCTGCGATCCGTTTTCTGGGCGAAGACGGTGAGACGAGGGCTTCCCTAAGTCAGGAACAGGGAGGATCTGAGGACATTCTCTTCGGTTGGGAAGAGACGGACACTGTCGGCATCTATCCCAACCAGGGCGCTCAGGTCTACTTTTCAATGGCGGGTGGCGTAGGTACCAATACCGCCAGTTTTGATGGCGGAGGCTGGGCGTTGCGCGAAAGATCGACCTACTCTTGCTATTATCCCTTCGTCGGGGGTATGTATCTGGACCGGAATGCCATTCCCGTTTCGTTCGCAGGTCAGGAGTTTTCGCCTGCCGAGCAGAATCAGGCTGGTGAGCAGGATCCGGCAGGCGAGCAAGATCAGACAGGCGAGCAGACAGGTCTGCCGAAATTCAACGGCACCCGCTTTTACCTCGCGTCGGAAGGCACTTCATCCTCATCCGGATCACTAAAATTCTCTTTCCGAATTCTGAACACAGTAATTCGTGTCAGGGCCATCGGTCTTCCTGCGGGTACATACACGAAGCTTTCCCTTTCTACGGACGAACCGTTGTTTGTCCAGAAGGGCAGTTTCGGATTGGAGAGCATGGAAATCACCGGCAAGACCTTCTCTAACTCGCTGGAGGTTTCTCTGAAGGATTTTACGCTTACAGAAACTTCCTCCTCAGAAAACCCCGCATTGATTTACCTGACCTCTGCTCCTGTTGACCTTCGCGGGAAGACACTTACCGTCAGAATATACTCATCAGATGGCAACGTATATTTATGCGAAAGGCATCCTAGTTTACTTTATGAAGCCAATTCCTGGGTAGGAGTAACTTGTAGTAATCTGAGGCAGGATTCTGAATCTGCCAAAATCTACTATACCAGTTCGGATAATGAAATTGTTACACCTGCCAGCACCGAGGCTTTCGGCGGCGCAACGATTGTTTCCAACTCATATGACGATTCTCAGGGAATCATAGTATTTGATAAGGACGTGACAGAAATCGGTGACCACGCCTTTGAGGGCTGCACAACGCTGACCGGCATCACGATTCCGGAGACCGTGACGATCATCGGGGACTATGCATTCTCCGGCTGCATCAACCTGGCCACCGACAATGCATCGGCCAACATGACCCGGATGATGTACCCCATGATGGCTCCTTTCCGTTCCGGCGCTTCCTCCTTCGTCATTCCCGAAAGTGTGACAAGCATCGGAATGTACGCTTTCCAGGATTGTACCGGACTGACGTCCATCACGATCCCCGACAGCGTGAACACGATTGGAGAAGGTGCTTTCCAGGGTTGTACCAACCTGTCTGACATCACCATACCGGACATTGACGCCAGCACGATCCATACTGTCTTTGACGGTGCCGCCATTACATCCGTCACCATCGCCGAGGGGGTGACAAGTATTGCGGACGAGGCCTTTATGGAGTGGGAGGATCTTATCAGCGTCAATCTCCCCTCAACCTTGACAAGAATCGGAGATCATGCCTTTGAGATGTGTTCATCTCTTACCGAAATCGTCATTCCCGAAAGTGTCACGTATATCGGATCGGGTGCTTTTAAAAACTGTAGCGATCTTACCCGAGTCAAACTGCCTTCATCAACGACTACAATTTTGACTGATACTTTCGCAGGTTGTGGTTCTCTTTCAGAAATAAATATACCCTCTGGATTGATAAGTATCGGCAGCTATGCCTTTGAGTGTTGTCACAACCTCCCCAATATCGTTCTTCCTGCCACCGTGACTGAAATCGGAAGTTCTGCTTTCTCTTCCTGTGATTTTACCACCTTCAGTATTCCTCAGGGAGTTACATCGATTGAATATGGAACTTTCTATGATTGCCGCTATCTTTCCAGCATCAGTATTCCTGATAGCGTAGAGTATATCGATGTGCATGCTTTCTACAACTGTGTGGCACTAACCAGCGTTATCATTCCGGGCAACGTGACCAGTATCGGGGATAGCGCATTCCAAAACTGTGCAGGACTGTCTTACATAACTGTTCACGCTGTCGAACCTCCTGTCGTGGAAACCGGTGAGGATGCATACCTGTTTTCAGGTGCGGACAACTGTCTTATCTATGTCCCGTCCGAAAGCCTCAATGCGTATAAGACAGCGCCCGTTTGGAGCAATTACGCCTCCCGCATTTGCGACCATGTCTATGTGGATATGGGCAATGGCCTGAAATGGGCGACGACGAATGTGGGCGCCGTCGGACCGGATGATCTTGGACAGTACTTCGCCTGGGGCAGGACGACCCCGCTCAATGCTCCAGATCTGGATTATAGCAGGAACGATCCCTTCATTGATACCGCCCATTCATTATGGGGTGGCTATTGGCGCATGCCTACCCTTGAGGAATGGCAGGAACTGAAGAACACGGATCACTACACCTGGACCTGGGACCCTGTCAGAAAGGGGACCACGGTGGAAAGCAAAGTACCTGGATGCGAGGGCAATAAAATCTTCCTCCCTGCCGCCGGTGGCGCCGTAATGGAGAATCAGGTGGGCATCTTTTATGTGGGTTCAGAAGGCAACTACTGGGCCAAATCACTCCGCTCAGAAGGCAGCGGCTGGACTCTGATTATCTACCCGGACGGTGTATCCCTGGGAGGTTACGGATGCGGCGCAGGCTTGTCCGTCCGTCCCATCTACGAATCCAACCCCGTCGGGAACATGGAAAACCCGAACGATTCTGGAACTGAAGTCGAGATTTAACCCATTCTGACCGATCATGAAAAACAGATATTACTTTCATTCGCTGATATGCCTGCTGGCGGTATCATGTACCGTCCAGGAATTCGATACACCGACTTTCCCTCTTGCTCCGGATAGTTCAGGGGATGACGTCTTCTATGCCAGTCTGGAGTCCTATTCCGCTCCGGACACGAGAGTCTCCGTAGACGAGAACATCAAGTTCTACTGGGATGCGGCAGACCAGATTTCTATCTTTAACAGGAATTCTCAGAATCAATCGTATCAGTTTTCGGGCGAGACCGGAGACAAATCCGGAACCTTCACGAGAGTTTCCGATCCCGTCGAGGCGGAGAATAATCTGGGTTCTGTTTACGCAGTCTATCCCTATCAGGAAACAACATCGATCTATGAAGCGGGTGTCATTTCGTTGACCTTCCCTTCAGTTCAGACCTACAAGGCAGGATCCTTCGGTCCCGGTGCGAATTTGATGGTATCCATGACGGACGACAATTTCCTGAGTTTCAAGAATCTGGGCGGCTACCTGGTACTCAAGTTCACTGGATCAGGCTCCATCAAATCCATCAAGCTCGAAGGAAACGGTAATGAACCGCTGTCCGGAAAAGCGACTGTAACAACCGGGGTCGAACCTGCCATCAGCATGGCTTCTACTGCCGGAACTTCGATTACGCTAAACTGCGAGACTCCGGTTGAACTCGGGTCCACTCCCACCATTTTCTGGATGGTGGTTCCTCCCACGACTTTCACGCAGGGTTTCACGCTGACCGTGACCGACCCGAACGGATACGTTTTCTTCAAGGAAACGACGCGGACCGACCTGGCCATTACCAGAAACAGTGTGCTGCGGATTGCTCCGATCGCGGTGTCTTTCAACACTTCCGGAATCAGCTTTAGCAAAAACGATATTACTCTCGTTGTTCCTCAGAATAAGTCCTTCCCGTATTCTGTTGACGAAGAGGACCGGACCTTTACAGTTACGGTTCCTACTCTCACCGACTTTTCTAATTTGAATTTCGATTTTGGCAGTAAAACGGTGTATGCGGACGGGATAAAGATCACAAATGGAGAAACACCCATCGACGCGTCGAAAGACGTCACCCTGACGGTCCGAAATGGTCAATACGGGAAGAATTATACCCTGAAAGCACGGAATACGGGCCTTCCTGTCGTGAGGATTACGACGGAGAATTTCACGCTGTCAGATATAGAATCGAAACGTAAATATAAAGGTAGTGGCGATAATTGGATTGACGAAAGGGTCTGGAGGCCGACGGATCAAGAACTCTTGGACAAAACAGCCGGTGCCTCTATCCGGATTGAAAAAGCTGACGGTAAGGTGGACTGCGAGGTTGCCACGCAAATCAAGGGCCGCGGCAATGCATCTTGGAATTACAACAAGAAGCCATATGCCCTGAAGCTTGGAAAGAAAACGAGTGTTCTAGGCATGCCTAAGCATAAGCGCTGGGTCCTTTTGGCCAACTGGAAAGATCGTACCCTCCTCCGCAATGATGCAACCTTCTGGCTCTCTCAGCAGGTGTCCGATAATATCAAGAGCCCCAGTTTCCCTTACTCCGTTCACGGCCAATTTGTCGAACTCGAGTTTAACGGTCAATATCGGGGAAACTATTATTTATGTGAACAGATCAAGATTGACAAGAATCGGTTGAATTTAACCGAAATCCAGGACGACGAGGTTGGAACAAGTGATCCGTATCTCATCACCGGCCCCTATATCATGGAGATTGACAACAATTATGATGAACAATACAAGTTTAAGTCTGGGTTTTATGGAAGGACAAGTTCTCCCGACGGTCTGAAATATATGTTCCATGAACCTGATGAGAATCTTTCGGAGGCGGCACAAAACTACATGAAGGATTATATTCAGAGTATGGAAACTTTGATCAAGAAGATTCCCGATGGCATTTACGGATACCGGCGTTTCCTTGACATGGACTCCGCCATATGGTTCATGTTCATCAATGAGCTGACCGGCAACGGTGATTTCTTTAATACGGATAATACCAGTACATCCAGCACGTATTATGGTCCTCACAGCACCTTCCTATACAAGGACAGAGACAAAGAAGACGGCACTCTCAGCAAACTCTTTATGGGACCGGTATGGGACTTCGATTATCTGACTTTCTGTAATAAATCGGGTCGATCAAATAGATGGGTCGGAGTTCATCAAAGCAACTACTATTACTATTATCTGACCCAGGATCCTCAATTCCGTAGCAGAGCATACGAACTTTGGAGTACGTATAAGCCCATTATTGAATCAGCGATGTTGACTTATATTGAGAATATGAAAGATTATATTTCTCTGTCCGAACCATTCAATACTGATTTGTGGGGATGGTCCGGTACGGAACAAGACCAAAACGGAGACAATGGAGAATTGTTTGTTAATGCTGTGGCTAAGATGAAGACCGCATTCACGACGAAACTGAATTTCATGGACTCGAAAATAACAAAAAATGCAACAGCCAGTAATTACAGGAATTAATGGATGACTTATCCGGAAATCCTGTTCCAAATTTGAGGCACTTGTGACCGCAGGTGCCTCTTCTTTTTTATTATATCTCCTCTCCCACCTCTGCCAAATCCCTATCCGTCATCGCGCAGACGCAGGAGTCCGACCAGACATTCTCTGCCGTTTCCACCATGTCTAGAATGGTGTAGATGGGCAGAATCAGGCCGAGGACGGCGACGGGGGCGCCAATACCCGTCATCAGGGATACGGTCAGGAAGAAGCAGCCCATGGGCACGCCGGCGTTGCCCACCGCCGCAATCACGGAAATGAGCACCCATAGGAGCATCGTACCGATGCCCAGGGAAAAACCGCCGTTCTGCATCACGAACAGGGAGGTGACCAGGATAAAGGCCGCACAGCCGTTCATGTTGACGGTCGTACAGATGGGGAGGACGAACCGGGACACTTTCGGGTCCACGCCCAGCCGCTGTTCAGCCGAGGATAACGTGACGGGAAGGGTGGCCGCCGAACTCTTGGTGAAAAGGGCCATCACCACGGCCGGGCTCATCGCCTTGAATACCTTCAGCGGATTGATCCCTCGAGCGAGCAGGAACAAGGGCAGCACCACGAAGAACTGGACGGCGTTGCCGGCCAGGATGACCGCCGCATACTTGCCCAGCGAGCCCAGGATAACCCCGCCGCTGAGCTGCGAGGCCAGTTGTGCGGCAAAGGCGGCGATTCCTAACGGCAAAGTCCAGATAAGCGCCTTGATCAGCACGAAAAACAGCTCCTGAAGCCCCTGGATGCCTTTCACGAGCACGCCTTTCCCTCCACTGTCCGGCATCCACGCCAGCGCGAGGCCGACAGCAATCGCGATCAGGAGGATGGACAGGACATTCCCGGACAGGAACGGTTGGACGATGTTGTTCGGTATGACCGAGATGATATGGTCATAGAAGGTGCCCCCGCCGGCGTTCACGGCCTCGGCCGAGGAAACCATTTCCGCAGGGAGATTCCCCGGAGCGATGACAAGGTACAGGCCCATGCCCACGAGCGCCGCGGCGAAGGTGGTCAGCAACGTATAGGTGACGGTATGGAGGAAGATCTTCCGGGTGCTCCGCTGTTTCCCGAACAGGATGAGCGTCGTCGTAATCGCAAGCGCCACGGTCGGGACGGCCAGGAACTGGAACAGCCGGGTATATACGGTGGCGATGAAGTTGCACACGGCATCCACGGCCCCGCTGTGCAGGAGCCCCAGCCCCGTTCCCAGCGCCAGGGCGCCGAGCCACCAGAGCAGTTGTTTCCGCTGCGGCTTCATGGCTACTTCTCGCCGTGGGCGGCGCACAGCGCCGCGAGGGGGTACGTGATTCTCATAACGCAAAGATAATCAATTTCTCCCGAAATTCCGACGGACACCGCCCAGGCGGTCCGCCCAGCGTTCCGTGAAGAAGCTGTAATAGCCGACAGAGCGGCCCGGATGCCACCAGAGGGCCCAGAGCAGCGACGGCAGGCCGATGACCAGGAGATAGAAGGGGCCCAGCAGACGGGACTGGCGGCAATGGCCGTACTCGTGCCGGGCCATCTTCTCGTAAATGGGCGGCCGGCAGTAGACGAAGTTCCCCAGGGAGATGCCGCCGTACATGTTGGAGGCGCCCACCACATGGATCTCATCCGGAATGCCGGGAAGGTTGCGATAGCGGCGCTTCCCTTTTAGGAAACAGCCGAAAACGAGGCCGGCCAGATTCTGCGGCAACTGCCAGACCGCCAGGAAGACGGCGGTCAGAAGGGTGAGGACGCGCCTCATAACACGCGCACGAGGTAATAGAACATCGCGAGGACGCGGCGGCGGAGGATGCCGTAATCCAGGGAATCGGCGCTATCGGTGACTTTGTTGTTCCGCAGGGTGATCCCGGAGGTGAACATGACCGACGGGATGCCGTGGTCCAGGAAGGGCTTCTGGTCGCTGATGGTGCGGTAGAATACGCGGGTGAAATCTTTGCTTCCGTAATAGTCGAAGCCCAGGTCCAGGTTCACTTCCGGACTCTGGTTCGCGATCAGGAGGGCGTCCCGGCGCCCGTTCTCGGGCTCGCAGAGCATCATCAGGTAGTCGGGCCGGTTCTTGTGGATCGGGGCCTCGGTGCCTCCCACCTGGTCGATGTTGACCATCCGGTCGATGTCCTTCTGGGAGATGGGCAGGCCGGTGCGCGGGTCGCGGAGCAGGCCGCCGGCGATCTCGTTCCACAGGTGGTGCGAGCCGGAGAGGCTCTGTTCCTTGCCGTCCAGGGCCGCGAAAATGATTGTATGGGAATAGGTTTTCCCGAGTTCCTTCAGGTGCTGGAACATCTGCGCCAGGGTCAGGAGCGCTGCGACACCGGAGGCATTGCTGTCCGCGCCGGGATACAGGGTTCCGGAGAGCGTGCCTATGTGGTCGTAGTGGGCGGCGACCACCACATACCGGTCCCCGCTGCCGGGCAGGAAGCCCACGACATTGTGCGCCGGGCCGCCGGAGATGGTGCGGAAACCGCGGAAATAAGTGCCGCCGGCGGGTTTGAGGCCATAGGCCGCAAACTGGCGGGCGATGGCCGATTGCGCGTACAGGGAGCCTGGCGTCCCGGAGGCCCGGCCTGCGCAGAGGCTGTCGGCGAAGAAGGCCACACGGGAGCGGAGACCGTCTTCATCGGCCAGGTGCTCGGCGTTGCGGGCGCTGATAAAATAGCTGGAAGTCTGCGCTCCGGCGAGGGTCGTCAGGGCGGTAAGTGCGAGGCAGAGGCTCAAAAATTTTTGGGTCAGTCGTCCGATGGGCACGATAAATGCTTATCTTTGTAAACTGGTGCGAAATTAGCCATTTCGGCCGTCATTTGAAAATTTTTCTGAATGAAGTGTCAGGGAAAACTGCTGATCTGCCTCCTCGTCCTGCTCGCCGGTGCCTTCCGGGCACACGCGCAGTATGACAAGGACGTCTTCATGTTCCGGGGCCGCAACGCCCTGGCGGAGGGGCGTCTGGCGGAAGCGGTCTCCCACTTCAACGTCCTTGCGCAGCTGGACACGACCGACTACTGGACCTTCTTCTACCGGGGCATCGCCAAGTACAACCTGGGCGACATCCGCGGCGCCCGGACGGACTTCAACACCGCCGTCCGCCTGAACCCCGTCTTCACCTCCGGCTACCACTACCGGGCCATTACGGCCAGCCGCTTCGGGGACTACGAAGATGCCCTCAAGGACCTCGAGAAGGCGATATCGCTCCGGCCCGGTTCGGCCGGACTCTACTTCACCCGGGGCGTCACCTACTTCCTGAGCCAGCAGTTCGAGCCCGCCGTCAAAGACTTCGACAAATACATCCGCCAGGAGCCCAAGGACCCGTCGGCCTACCTGAACCGCGGGGCCTCCTACCTCTTCCTCGGCGACACCCTCAAGGCGGTGACCGACTACAACAAGGCCATCAAGATTGACCGATTCGAACCCGAAGGCTATATCCGCCGCGGCCGGCTGCTCGCTGAGCAGGGCGACTACGACGCCGCCATTCGGGACATGGACAAGGCCATCGAACTGGATACCACCAACACCCTGGCCTACTTCAACCGGGCGATCCTGCACTCCGAGCAAAGCCACCTGAACGAGGCGATGGCGGACCTCAACACCGTCCTCCGGCACGAGCCCGGCAATGCCCTGACCCTCTATAACCGCAGCCTCATTTCGGCCCAGGTAGGCGATTTCCCGGCGGCCCTGTCGGACATGGACCGCGTCATCAACATCAACCCGAACAACGTCCTCGCCTACTTCAACCGGGCCGGTTTCTTCCTGGAAATGGGCCGTTGGGAAGACGCGCTGGCCGATTACAACAAGGCCATCGAGCTGTATCCGGACTTCGCCAAAGCCTATATGAACCGGGCCTACGCGGAACTCCAGCTGGGCATGAACCGCGCCTCGCGGGAGGACTACAAGACCGGCCGGCGGAAGGTCGCGGAGTACCGCGCCAAGAATGCTTCCGGCGCCGCCGAGTTCGCGGACACCACCAAGAAATACAGTTCCCTGCTCACCCTGGATGCCGAATTCGCCAAGCACGATTTCGACGACGAGATGCTCCAGCACCGCGACGTGGACATCAACCTCAAGCCCCTGTACAAGTTCGTCCTCGCCTCCGGCCGGGACGACACGAACTACGCACTGGAGCACCGGTATGAGAACCCGCTCCTGGACCGCTTCTATTCCGTCCTCCCGCTGCCGGTCACGATTACGGACGATGCCTCGAAGGTGTCCTCGCCCCCCGTGCAGACGGTGGAATCCGTCCTGTACGGTGGCACTGAGGAAGGACCCGCCCGGGAGTTCCTCCTGGCGCTCGCGGAACTGGACCAGAAGCAGTACAATGCGGCGCAGGCGCATTACGACCGCGCCATCGCGGAAGAGGGCGGTGGGGACCGCTACGACAACTATTACAAGGCGTTCTACCTGATGAACCGCGCGGTCCTGCGGGCGGAAATGATTGATTTCATTGCGTCCATCGAATCCAACGTCCAGACGCTGACGATGGACGACAAGGGCAACACCCGCGCCCGCGTCCGCGAACAGGTCACGAGCCACTACGACTACTCGGAGGCCCTTGCCGACATGGAGCAGGCCGCCGCCATCCAGCCGGCGATGCCGTACATCCAGTTCAACCTGGGCAACCTCTACTGCCTGTCCCAGCAGCTGGTGAACGCCATCGACAGCTACGGGAAGGCGATTTCCCTGTACCCGTACATGGGCGAAGCCTACTTCAACCGCGGGCTCGTCCTCATTTATCTGAAAGACAAGGAGAAAGGCTGCATCGACCTGTCCCGGGCCGGCGAACTCGGCATTGACGGCGCCTACAACGTGATCTCCCGGTACTGCGAGGAGGAACGGAACTGATGCGCTTCCTGAGCTTTTCCAGCGGCAGCTGCGGCAACTGCTACCTGCTCCTGCACGAGGAGGAGGGCTGCGCCACCTCGGGCGTCCTCATTGACGCGGGCGTCAGCATCCGCCGGATGAAGAAGGTCCTGGAGAGCCAGTCGCTGGACCTGGACTGCTTCCAGAGCGTCCTCGTCACGCACGACCACGGCGACCACATCCGCAACCTGGGCTCTATCTGCAAGCGGCTCTCAAAACCCGTCTATACGACCTCCATCATCCAGGATGCGTTGGCCTGGCATCCTTTCACGCGGCTGGAAATCGGCGGCTGCCGCCGCGACCTCCTGCCGCTTACCTGGAATCCGGTGGCGGAGGGAATCGAAGTCCAGTACTTCGAAGTCCCGCACGACGCCACGCAGACGGTGGGCTACGCCATCCGTTGCGAAGGACGCCTGTTCGTCCTGATGACGGACCTCGGCCACGTGACCGACGAAGCGCTGGAATGGGCCCGGAAGGCCGATACCGTGGTGGTGGAATCCAATTTCGACGTGGACATGCTCCTGGGCGGCTCCTATCCGCATTACCTGAAGATGCGCATCTGTCAGGGCGCCGGCCACCTCTCGAACGACGCCTGCGGCGACGCCATCCGGGCGTTCATGCACCCCGGCCTTCGGAACCTTTTCCTGTGCCATTTGAGCGGCAACAACAACACTCCCCGCCTGGCCTACGACAACGCCCGCGCCGTCCTGGAAGAACTCGGCGTAGCCCCCGGCACCGTCCACCTCAGGGTCCTGGAACGCGGCATCCCCTCTCCCCTGCTGCTGTTGTAGGATGCTTTCCTAAACCATTTCCAGCATTCTCCGCGCCACTTCTTCCGGATGGTCCACGAGCAGCTGCCCGTGGTTCATTATGGGGAAGACTTCGATGTGGGCCGATGGGCAGATCGATTGCAGATGCCTTGCCTGGGGCCGGGCCACGAACGCTTCAAGCGTGCCGTGCCAGAAATGGATATCGGGGCCGGATATCGATTCCAACTTATTGGTATAGACCGATTTGTACCCGTCCAGAACAGCCCGGCCGCCACCGAAGGGATACACTTTCCGACATTCGTCCAGCAAAACATCGAAGTAGTGCGAATGGAACACCCACCGCCAGAATCCTGTCCAGTGGTAGCAGGTCCATACGTTGGCGCACTGGTAGTAGCGGAGCGGACCTTCCAGCCACCTGGGAAGGGGCAGCAAGGGAGCCGCATCCAGGATGGCATGGTCAATGACGACTTCGTTCCGCTCCAGCACGCGGGAGAGGATCTTCCCACCCAGGGACAAGCCATAGGCACAGTCCAGGCGGCCTCCCTGGTACGCCTTGACATACGCAATCACCTGCGCGGCCTGATCATCGATGGAGGTAAACCGTGTGAAGGTTCCCAGCGTAAAGCCATCGACCTGCACGGCGATGATGCGGAACCGCTCCTCCAGCAGGCCGATCAGCGGGAGGAAAATCTCATACGACACCCCCAACCCCGGGATGAGCAGCAAAGAGGGCGCCCCCTCCTTTCCGAAAACCTTGAAATCCATACCCTCAAAGATAGCCATTCATGGCCGGATTGCCAAATGCCCGGGGCGTTTCCATCTCCAGCAAAGTGGGGTCTGGCGCATCTTAGCGCACAAAAGGTCATTTTCGTGCCAGACCGATTTGGTGACGACGATCCAAGGAGGCCGGATGGCCGACGGAGGGGGTCCGGTGGTCTTCCTCCGGTCGCCCCTGGGGGGCAGCCGCGTAGCGGCGGGGGTGAAGGGTTCAAGTCCACCGGCAGGCACGGCCGGGTGGCATCCAGATTCGTGTCTGGATGACTGGACTTGAACCAGCGACCTCCTGGTCCCTAACCAGGTGCGCTACCAACTGCGCTACATCCAGAGGTCCTTTTTTCAAAGGGATTGCAAATATCGGTATTCTTTTCCGAAAATGCAAGAAATTATTTCAAAGATTCCTGCCGCGCCTTCAGGGCGGCCTTCAGGGCGGAGGAAGCTTTCATGCGGCGGATGGGGCCATTGACACAGGCGAAGGTGTTCAGGTCCTCCTTCAGTTCGTCGGGGGTGAAGCTGGGATAGAGGCGGGCGAGCTCCCCGGCGAAAAGGGCGAGGCGGTCGCTCACGCCCAGCGGGTAGTCATCGCCGAAGTAGCGCTCGGACCAGCGGAAGAAGGCCAGGCGGGCGCGGACTTCCTTCTCCACCACGGACGGATCGGTGGAAGGAGCGGGGGCGGTATAGCCGATGCGCTCGCGGCGGGCGGTGCGGACGCCGGTCTTCTTCGCCGCGGCGAGGAGGAGGGCATGGGCCATGCCGGCTGCCTCGGAATCGGCCTCGAAGGCCTCCCGGATGGCTTTCGCACGGAAGACGAAGGAGGAGATGGGCGCGGCATAACCGTCCACGAAAACGTTCGTGAAAATGCGGTCCGGACGGGTCCGCAAGCCCCATTTCTTGTTCGGTTCAGCCAGATTCCAATGGAAGACGTCATAGGCATCGTGGTCGTCGATGCAGCGGCGCATGCGCTTGACGCTCATCTCGTTGAAGTCCACGTCCGGCGTGAGGAAGCATACCCATTCCGCCGAGGGAGCGGCGTCCAGGCAGCATTTCCACAGGGGCTGCCCGGCCAGGTCCACCGTCACGATGGAAACCGGAAGGCTGTGCTCGAAATCCGGCACGATGGAGCGGACGGCCTCGGAGCCGACCAGGTCCACGATGACGGCACGGAGACCGGCGTCTTTCTGGAAAGCGAGCATGGAAAGGGTCCGGTGGAGCGTATCCAGGTTCCGGGCGGGAATGACGAAGGTAATCTCGGCCATAAGAGAGGGATTTTATCCTTGCAAAGATAGCAAAATTGGTTTATTTTTGTAAGTTATTACACGAAACGCGCCTCCCGCATGCACGACTTTTTCAAGATGATGAGACAGTACGCCTCCCCGTACAAGGGCTACCTGGCCGGGGCGGTGGTCCTCAACATGCTGTCCGCCATCTTCAACATCTTCTCCTTCGCCGTGATCGTTCCGCTGCTGAACATCCTGTTCAAGGTGGATTCGGCGGAATACGCCTTCATCCCCTGGGGAACGGAAGGCATGAAATTCAAGGACATCCTCGTCAACAACGCCTACTGGTTCGTTTCCGACTTTTCCGCCGCCCATGGCGCCGTGACGGCGCTGCTCCTGCTGTGTCTCGTGATGATCTTCTTCACAGCCCTCAAGACCTCCTGCTACTTCGGGTCCGCAGCCGTGATGATCCCCATCCGCACCGGCATTGTCAAGGATATCCGGAACCGCATTTACAACAAGATCCTCGCTCTCCCCATCGGCTTCTTCTCCCAAGAACGCAAGGGCGACATCATCGCCCGGATGAGCGGGGATGTGAACGAGGTGGAGAACTCCATTACTGCCTCCATCGAGATGCTTATCAAGGACCCGATCCTGATCCTGTTCTACTTCGGCATCCTCATTTTCTTGAGCCCGGAAATGATGCTGGTCATGCTGACCTTCGTCCCGGCCTTCATCTGGATCATGGGCGTGATCGGCAAGCAGCTCAAGCGGCAGTCCCTGGAGGCCCAGACCCTCTGGAGCGACACGATGTCCCAGGTGGAAGAGACCCTGGGCGGCCTGCGCATCGTCAAGGCCTTCAACGCCGAGAAGAAGATGTCCGCCCGCTTCGATTCGGTCACCGACCGGATGCGGCGGAAAGTGAACCGGGTGAACACCCGGCAGGCCTCGGCCCATCCCGTGAGCGAGTTCCTCGGCACGGTGATGATCATGGCGGTCCTGGCCTTCGGCGGCTACCTCATTATCCGGGGCAAGGGCCTGTTCGGCGACACCTTCATGGACGCCTCCCAGTTCATCTTCTTCATGATCATCCTCTACTCCGTGATCGAGCCCATCAAGGAACTCTCCCGCGCCACTTACGGCATCCCGAAGGGTCTCGCGTCCATGGAGCGCATCAACCGCATCCTGGAGGCCGAAAACCCCATTACAGAGAAAGAGAATCCACTGGAAATCAAGGAGTTCACTGACAAGATCGCCTTCGAGGGCGTCACCTTCTCCTATGAGAGCGGCCGGCAGATTCTGAAGGGCGTGGACCTGGAGATCCCGCGTGGCAAGATGGTCGCCATCGTGGGCGAGTCCGGCGCCGGGAAATCCACGCTCGTGGACCTCATCCCCCGCTTCTACGACGCCGACGGCGGCCGCATCACCATTGACGGGAAGGATGTCAAGGACCTGCGGATCAAGGACCTCCGCGCCCTGATGGGCAATGTGAACCAGGATCCGATCCTGTTCAACGACACCATTTTCAACAACATCGCCTTCGGCGTGGAAGGAGCCACCCGGGAGGAGGTCGTCGCCGCCGCGAAGATTGCCAATGCCCATGACTTCATCATGGAAAAGCCCGAGGGCTACGACACGAACATCGGCGACCGCGGGACGAAACTCTCCGGCGGCCAGCGCCAGCGTCTCTCGATCGCCCGCGCGATCCTCAAGAATCCGCCGATCCTGATCCTGGACGAGGCCACCGCCTCGCTGGACACCGAATCCGAACGCATCGTGCAGGACGCCCTGGACCGCCTGATGTCCAGCCGCACCACCATCGCCATCGCCCACCGCCTCTCGACCATCAAGAACGCCGACGAGATCATCGTCATGCACGAGGGGCAGGTCGTCGAGCGCGGCCGGCACGAGGAACTCATCGCCCTGGACGGCTACTACAAGAAACTCAACGACATGCAAGCCCTATGAGACAGATACAAGTTCCCTTCATCGCCGATTTCGAAGAGGTCGACCTGGACACCGCCCTCGAACTCGAAGGCGCCCGCTTCCAGGTGGATCAGGTCAACTGGCCCGACTCGTTCCCTTATGCACCCCTCTGCGCCGGCCGCATCGCCCGCACGGAAGACGCGCTTGTGGTGGACTTCCGGGTGAGCGGCCTGGACCTTCGCGCCCTGAACACGGAGGACAACGGTTCCCAGTGGGAGGACAGCTGCGTGGAGGTGTTCATCGAACATCCCGACGGCAGTGAATACTACAACTTCGAGATCAATCCCATCGGCAAGATCCTGGCGGCGAAAGGTCCCGGCCGCAACGGCCGCGTAAAGCGTCCCGCAGAGGAGATGGAGGAAATCCTCCGCATCGCCCGGTTCGAGGGTGCACAGGACTACGCCGGCGGCATCTGGGACTGGCGCGTGACGGTGCTGATCCCGTTCGAGCTCGTGGGCGTGGATCCTGAAAACCTTCCGGAGAAACTGCATGCGAACTTCTACAAGTGCGGGGACAAGACCGCCCATCCACACTTCCTGAGTTGGAATCCGGTGGGAACACCCGCCCCGGATTTCCACCGTCCGGACTTCTTCGGGGAGCTGATCCTGAAATGACCCGCCGGCAACTCATCTGGGCCCGGATCCTGTTCGGGTTGTATCTCGTTGCCGTAGCCGTGCTGTGCTTCGGCAAGTTCGACAGTACGCAGGATGTGCCGAAGGACCTGTGGGGCATTCCCACCGACAAGATCGTGCACTTTCTGATGTTCTTTCCCTTCCCGCTCCTGGCGTGCCTGGCCTCCGGCGGCTACCGGGGAGAGCGGTGGCAGGCCACCTTCCACACCGTCATCGCCTTCCTCACCGGCTGTGCCTTCGCCGCCGCCACCGAGTGGATCCAGTCGTGGCTCCCCTACCGGTCCGGCGACCCTGCCGACTACGGGGCGGATGCCCTGGCCATTCTCCTCAGCTCGATCATCGTCCTTTTCATCGTCCTCTCCAAGCAAAGAAAATGATGCGCAAGTTCCTCCTCACCGCCGCCCTGCTCCTGTCCGGTCTCGTCCTTCCGGCCCAGACTGCCCGGGAGTTCAAGGCCGCCACCGATTCCCTGCGGGCCCGTCTCTACCGGCGGACCACCGTGGACGCAGCCTTGAAACTGACTCGGGTCGCCAAGCGGGGCACGACGCTGGACTTCCATTTCAGCAAGGAACTCGGGGACTATCCCTTGAAGACAGCGGATATCGAATGGATCCGCAAGCAGCTGTTGGACCTGTTTCCCGCCGCCTACCGGGCCTTCGCCCTGGGAGAAATCTATGCCGAGAGGCGGGACGTCACCTTCCTGCCGATGCCTGCGTTGAATTCGAACGGCCGCCCGGCCGAGACGAAGCTGCGGCGGAGCGACCCGCGGTCCAAAACGCCCCTCGTCCGGACCGACGAACTTTGGTCCCGGGGGCTTTCCGGCCGGCATATCGCCCTCTGGCAGAGCCACGGCCGCTATTATGAAGCCAAGACCGACCGCTGGGAATGGCAGCGCGCCGCCACTTTCCGGACCGTGGAGGACCTGTACACCCAGAGCTATGTGCTCCCCTTCCTCATCCCCATGCTGGAAAATGCGGGCGCCTGCGTCATGACCCCGCGGGAACGGGACGTCCAGAGCTGGGAAGTCATCTGTGACAACGATCCTTCCTTCCACGGCGAGCGTACCGGCAAAATGCGCCGCGCCGGCCATTTCAAGGAGACCGGCGCCTGGAGCGACGCCGGAGCCGGTTTCGCCGACACCAAGCCTGTTTACAGCATTTACGAGAATCCTTTCGAGGCCGGCACGGCGCTGATGTGCGAAACCATTACCGGCGAAGAGTCGCACCCGAAGGCGACCGCCACCTGGCGGCCGGAGATTCCGGAGCGGGGCGAGTACGCCGTCTATGTTTCCTACCGTTCCTTCGCCAACAGCACCACCGACGCCGTGTACACGGTCCATCATCTGGGCGGCGAGCGCGAATTCCACGTGAACCAGCGGATGGCCGGGAGTACCTGGGTCTATCTCGGGACTTTCCCCTTTGCGAAGGGCGACGAGGGTTTCGTCCGCCTGACGAACCAGAGTTCGGCCGCCGGCCTCGTGAGCGCCGACGCCGTGAAGTTCGGCGGCGGTATGGGCAAGATCGAGCGCGGCGGCGAACTGTCCGGCTATCCCGCCTTCGCGGAAGGCGCGCTGTACAGCATGCAGTGGTACGGTATCGATACGCATATGTTCGACGACTGGGAGGATGACTATACCCGGGATTACGCAGGCCGTGGCAAGTGGGTCTCCCACCTCGCCGGGGGATCGCGCGTGAACCCGGAAATGGGTGGCCGGCGCGTTCCCTTCGACCTTTCCTTCGCTTTCCACAGCGACGCGGGTGTCACCCAGAACGACTCCATTATCGGCACGCTGGGCATTTACTCCCTGCTGGCGGACAACAAGGACGAACTCCCGAACGGGGAATCCCGCCTGAACGGACGGCTCCTCACCGACTTCGTCCAGACGCAGGTCGTCAATGACATCCGGAAGCAGTTCGAGCCCAAATGGTCCCGGCGGCAAATCTGGGACCGCTCCTACAGCGAGTCCCGCACGACCTCCGTCCCGGCCATGCTCCTGGAGCTGCTCTCGCACCAGAATTTCGCCGACATGAAATACGGCCTGGACCCGTCCTTCCGCTTCACGGTGTCCCGGTCCGTCTACAAGGGTATCCTCAAGTACCTGAGCGCCCGGTACGGTTGTACCTACGCGGTCCAGCCGCTGCCGGTCAAGGCCTTCGCCGCCGAGATCCAGGACGGGAAGGCGGTGCTGAGCTGGGAGGACACAAAGGATCCTGACGAACCCACCGCCGCCCCGAGCGGTTACATGCTGTACACCCGCGAGGACGATGGCGCTTTTGATGACGGTGTCCGGCTGGAGAACGTGGAGAAAGTCGGAAACCGGATGACGGTGACCGTCCCGATCCGCCGTGGGCGGATGTACAGTTTCCGCATCGCCGCCTTCAATGACGGCGGCAAGAGCTTTCCGTCCGAGACGCTGGCCGTCGGAACGCCCGGCGAGGACAGCAAGAAGGTGCTGATTGTCAACAACTTCACCCGCATTTCCGCGCCCGCCTGGTTCGACACCCCCAATTACGGCGGCTTCATGGACAACATCGACAGCGGCGTGCCGTACGTCCGCGAGATCAATTTCATCGGCGAGCAGAACCAGTTCGACCGGACCAAGGTCTGGACCGACGACGACAATCCCGGTTTCGGCGGATCGTACACCAACCGCGGCGGACGGGTTATCGCGGGCAACACCTTCGACTACCCCGCCCTCCACGGCCGTGTCCTGCTGAATGCCGGCTACGCTTTCTGCTCCGTGAGCGCGGATTTCTTCCCGTCGATGGACGCTTCAACTTATGCGGCCGTCGACCTTATCTGCGGCAAGCAGGTCACCACGCGGGTCGGCCGGGGCGCGATTCCGGACCGGTACACCGTCTTCCCCGCCCCGATGCAGGACGCCCTCCGGAAATATGCCGCCGCAGGCGGATCCATCCTCGTCGCGGGCGCGTACATCGGCACGGACGCCTGGGACCAGGTCTATCCCGGAACCTACCCCATCAAGAACGCGGACCAGACGCGGGCCTTTATCCAGGAAGTCCTCGGATACAAATGGGTGACCAACTTTGGAGACGTGACAGGCATTATCGTCCCGAAACCGGGCGCCGCCGTCCAGTTGAGCGACCCCATGAAGTACAACCGTCTGTTCGACGAGCATTACTACCGGGTGGAAAATCCCGACGGCATCGAACCCGCCGGGGACAAGGCCCAGGCCTTCCTCCGCTATGCCGGGACGGACATTCCCGCAGCCACCGTCTTCGACGATGGTAAACACCGGGTCATCGCCTGCGGCTTCCCGCTGGAGGCGCTCACGACGGAAGGGGCCCTGGAAGCGGTGCTCCTGACCTCGATGGGGTTCCTGGTGAAATAGGAACTACTGTTTGCCGTCCTTCTTGTTCCGCACCATCCGGTGGCGGAACTCCGAGGGTGTCATCCCGGTCGTCTTGCGGAAGAAACGCGTGAAATAGGAAGGGTCGTCCACACCGACGGCGACGGATACTTCACCGACGGACAGGTCGCTGTCCTTCAGCAAGGATTTGGCCCAGTTGACCCGGGATATCTCCACCCAGTCCATAGCACTGTGGCGGGTCTGGGTACGGACGAGCTTGTTCAGGTAGCTGGGCGAGATGTTCAGCCGTTCCGCATAACCGGAAACGGAATCGAGGACCTGGCTCCGGTCGAAAAGCAGTTCGAAGAAACGGTTGACGACGGGATGGGCCTTGGCCTCGCCGGGCGACGGGACCGAATAGAGGAGCAGGTCGAAGGCGCGGGAGAGGTAACCGTCATCTCCTCGGGCGAACGCGGCGACCATCCGGTCCATGATCTGGGCGATAAATGTGGCGCTGTCGAACCAATAGGTGCGCATGACCGGTTTTCCGGCGGTCAAGAAGGGGTAGGAAATATCCCGGAGGGCGGACAGGAAGAAACCGCCTGTATAGCCCACGATGTCGGTGTAATGATGGACGGAGAACGGTATGTTGGCCGGAATCAGCAGCAGCTGGCCACCGCGGCACAGACAAGGCTCACCGTTGATGTCCGCGAGCATCTCCCCTTCCAGCAGGAACAGGAAGGTAAAGCAGGGCAGGGTGGTTTGCGGAATCTCTGTCGCTTCTACGGGGAGCTTGGATTCGACATGCTTGATGAAGAATCCATGGTTTGTCCAGTCTCCCCCTCTTTCCCAGTAAGGAATGACTCTTTTCATGGAATCGTGTAGTTAGCGGATACAAATATAGTAAAAATCCGGGCAGGTTGTCTTCGGGATAAGGGAGGTTTTTGTTATATTTGTGGCATGGAAAGCACTTCATCCATCTTTCGGGACCTTTGGAAATCCTTGCGGGAGAAACTCAGGGAATCCCTGATTTCGGTCGTACCGGTCAGCCTGCTGGTATTTCTGCTTTCGGTAACCCCGTGGGTGGACATTTCCCGGCACGAACTGCTCGTATTCGCCGGCGCGGCCATCCTCCTGGTGGCCGGTATCAGCCTCTTCAACCTGGGCGCCGACATGGCGATGACCCCGATGGGGCAGCACATCGGCGAAGGCCTCACCAAATCCAAGAAGCTGGGCGTCCTGCTCGGTGTCTGCTTCGTGATGGGCGTCCTCATTACGGTGGCGGAGCCGGACCTTTCGGTCCTGGCCGGCCAGGTAAGCGCCGTCATGAACGGGACCGTGCTCATCGCAGCCGTGGGCTTGGGCGTAGGCCTGTTCCTGCTCGTCGCCGTCATCAAGATCCTGTTCCACAGCGATTTGACCTGTATCCTGCTGTTCTTCTACATGGTGCTGTTCTGCCTGGCGGCCATCCTGATCGAGAGCGGGAAGGGCTCTTTCCTGCCCCTCTCCTTCGATTCCGGCGGTGTGACTACGGGCCCCATCACAGTACCCTTCATCATGGCCCTCGGCGTGGGCATCGCCCTCACGGTAGGCGGCCGGAATGCCGGCGAGAACAGTTTCGGTCTCATCGCCCTCTGCTCAGTCGGTCCCATCGCGGCCGTACTGCTGCTTTCCCTCACCGCCTCGGGCAACCTCTCCTTCGCCATCCCAGACTATTCCATGGATACGGTCCTGCATGGCGGCATCTGGCACCTGTTCGGAGAGATGGCCCTGGAAGTGGTCAAGTCCCTCCTCCTGGTGGTCGTGTTCTTCTTTATCCTCCAGGCGGCTGTGCTGAAACTCCCCCGGACGAAGATCATCCAGATCCTGTTCGGTATTGTCTATACCTTCGTGGGTTTGGTCCTGTTCCTCGCCGCGGTCTCCATGGCCTTCATGCCCATCGGTTTCAAGATCGGCACCCAGCTCGCGGCGCGCAGCCCGCAGCTCCTCGTCATCTTCGCCTTCGTGCTGGGTATGGTCGTCGTCCTCGCGGAGCCGGCCGTCCATGTCCTGAACAACCAGGTCGAGGAAATCACCGGCGGCGAGGTCTCCCGGCGACAGATGATGCTGGCCCTGTCCATCGGTGTGGGCGTGTCCATCGGCCTGTCCGTCCTGCGCGTCCGCTTCGGGTTCTCGCTCCTGTATTACCTGATCCCGGGTTACCTGATTTCGCTCGGGCTGTCCTTCTTCGTGCCCCGGCTGTACACCGCCATTGCCTTCGACTCCGGCGGCGTCGCCAGCGGCCCGCTCACCTCGAGTTTCATCCTCCCTCTGGTGATCGGCGCCTGCTGCACCCTGCAGGGGGAATCCGCGGTGCTGGACTTCGCGTTCGGCGTCGTGTCGATGGTGGCGATGACCCCGCTCATCACCATCCAGACCCTCGGTTTCAAGTCCGTCGTGAGCGTCCGCCGGCGGGAGAGCGCGGCCATCCGCCGCATCCTTGCCGCGGCCGACGACCAGATCATTTATTTCGATTAGCATGGCAGAACCCCGGAATACCGCCCCGATGAAGCTGGAACTGCTGCTGGCCGTCGTGCACAACGACAAGGCCGCCTATTACTCCAGCCTCATCCAGTCCCACCAGGCCAACCTCCAGCTTACGGTCCCGGCCAAAGGGACCTCGCACCTGATCCTGAACTACCTGGGCCTCACGGAGAAACCGAAATCCCTCGTGATGAGCGTCGTCCGCGCAGACCAGGCCGCCAGCCTCATCGACCTGCTGGACCAGACTTTCCAGAAAGGGAAGAACTACAAGGGCATCGCCTTCACCGTCCCGATGACCAGCGTCATCGGCACGCTCGTATATGGATTCTTATCGAACGACAAGCGAACCGTCAAGCAGGAAGCATAACATGGAAGAACACAAACACGAACTGATCGTCTGCATCGTGAATGCAGGATTCTCGCAGAATGTAATGGAGTCGGCGCGGGCCGCCGGCGCCCAGGGCGGGACCATCCTCCGGGCCCGCGGCTCGGCCAATCCCGAGGCCGAGGAGTTCTTCAGCATCAACATCCAGCCGGACAAGGAAGTGCTGCTGATCCTCGTTCCCAAAGCCATCAAAGACGACGTCCTGAAGGCGATCTACAAGGATTGCGGCCTGGCCGACGAGGCCAAGGGCATCGCTTTCTCCCTCCCCGTGAACCGAACCACCACGATTAAAGAATAGTTCCCATGCTGCAGGTCTATTGCAAGAACACGAAGACTTCCCGGAAATACCCGGAGGGCACTTCCCTCGCCCAGATGCTGCCCGACTTCGAATTCGACCGCCCTTACCCGATCGTGTCGGCCAAGGTCAACAACGTATCCCAGGGCCTCAAGTTCAAGGTGTACCAGAACAAGGACATCGAGTTCCTGGACGTCCGGGAGGCCAGCGGCCGGCGGGTGTACTTCCGATCCCTGTGCTTCCTGATGTACAAGGCGGCCACGGACGTGTTCCCGGACAGCCAGCTGTACATGGAACACCCGATCTCCGGTGGCTACTTCTGCCACCTGCGGAAGGCCGACGGCACGGACCTGACCTGCGAGGACCTCAAACTCCTGGAGGCCCGGATGAAGGAACTCGTGGCGAAGGACCTGCCCTTCCACCGGTATGATGTCCAGACCGACAAGGCCATCAAGGAGTTCCGGAAATCCGGCTATGACGACAAGGTCAAACTCCTGGAGACCAGCGGTGAGGCCTACACGGACTACTACACCCTGGACGACACCGCCGACTACTATTACGGCAAGCTCGTCCCCTCCACCGGCTATCTGACCGTCTGGGGCATCCAGTCCTACCACGACGGTATCCTCCTGAGAGAACCGGACCTGGAGAATCCGGACGTCCTCGCCCCCTTCACGGACCAGCCCAAGACCTACGAGATGTTCAAGGAGAACCTCCGCTGGAACATTATCATGGGCCTGAACACCGTGGGCGACGTCAACTGCGCCATCCTCGACGGACACGCCACCGAGCTCATCCAGATCGCGGAGGCCCTGCAGGAGAAGAAGATCGTCCAGATCGCCGAGGAGATCGACCGCCGCTACCGCAGCGCGGATCCGGTCAAGGTCGTCTTGATTACGGGACCTTCCTCCTCCGGAAAGACCACCTTCTGCAAGCGCCTGTCCATCCAGCTGAAAGCCTGCGGCCTCAAGCCCCTGTCCATGTCGACGGACGACTATTTCGTAAACCGGATGGACACCCCGCGCTTCCCGGACGGCAGTTTCGACTTCGATAATTTTGAGACCGTGGACCATGCCCTCATGGAGAGGGATATCATGCGGATGATCGCCGGGGAGGAGGTGGACGTTCCCGAGTTCAACTTCGTCACCGGCCTGCGCGAGTACAACGGCAAGAAGATCAAGCTGGGACCGGGCTGCATCCTCCTCATTGAGGGAATCCACGCCCTGAACCCAGCCCTGACGGAGCAGATTCCGGCCCCGGCCAAGTTCAAGATCTTCATCAACACCCTCACGGGCATCCTCCTGGACAACCACAACTGCATCCCCACGAGCGATAACCGGCTCCTCCGCCGTATTGTCCGCGACTACAACAAGGGCGCCTTCACGGCCCGGGAATCCATCAGCCAGTGGCCGAACGTCCGCCGGGCTGAACACCAGTGGATCTATCCCTATCAGGAAATGGCCGACGTGATGTTCAATTCGGCCTATCTCATTGAGTTCGCCGTCCTGAAGAACCATGCGGAGCCCATCCTCCGTAGCGTGCCGCAGAACTGTCCGGAGTATTCCGAGGCGCACCGCCTGCTGAAGTTCATCCATTACTTCACGCCGGTGCCGGACAAGGAAATCCCCTCCACCTCCCTCCTCCGGGAGTTCGTGGGCGGCTCCAGCTTCAAATAGCCGCGGCATGGTCTTTTCCGAGACCATCCTCCGCTGGTACGCCGAGAACGGCCGGGACCTCCCGTGGCGGGGGACCCGGGACCCGTATGCGGTGTGGCTGAGCGAAATCATCCTGCAGCAGACGCGCGTAGCGCAGGGGTGGGCGTACTGGGAACGGTTTATGGACCACTTCCCTACCGTCGAAGCCTTGGCAGCCGCTTCTGAGGACGAAGTGCTCCGCCTGTGGCAGGGACTCGGCTACTATTCCCGCGCCCGGAACCTGCACACCGCGGCGAAACAGATCGTGTCGATGGGCGGTTTCCCTTCCACGCTGGAGGGCATCCGGAGCCTGAAGGGCGTAGGCGACTACACGGCCGCGGCCATTGGCTCCCTCGCCTTCGGCCTTCCGGCCGCCGTCGTAGACGGAAACGTGTACCGCGTTCTCGCGCGGTATTTCGGCATTGCGACGCCGGTACCGGAGGCGCCCGCCGCCTTCAACCAGGGCATGATGGACTTCGGCGCCACCTGCTGCACGCCCGTGAACCCCGCCTGCCTGACCTGCCCGCTGCAGCCTTCCTGCCAGGCCTTCCGGACCGGAAGGACCGAACTCTTGCCTGTCAAGCAAGCGGCCGCCAAACCCGTGGAACGGCATCTGACGTATGTCTATGTCCGTTTCCAAGGACAAACCGCCATCCATCGACGCGGACCGGGCGACATCTGGCAGGGACTGTGGGAGCCCTGGCTCACCGACGAAGTCCCCGCCGGGGCACAATCCGTCGTAAAAGGCTTCAAGCACCAGCTCACGCACCGCACAATCCTTGCGGATTTCTATCTCTGGGAGCCCGCCGAGCGGCCGGACCTTCCCGAAGGATACGTTTGGATCGAAGAAGCGGAGCTTGACGCCTACGCCAAGCCCCGCCTGTTCGAGTTGCTGCTGGAGAAACGCTAATCCTCCGGCTTTTCCATCTTGATGTGCAGGTCGCGCTGCGGGAACGGGATCTCGATGCCGTGATTGTTCAGGGCGTTGTAGATAAGTTCCTTCGCGCGCGCCGGATACGTGTAGTGCTCCTCCACCGTAATGCACTGGAGGACGGTCAGGTTCACGCTGTTGTCTCCGAAGTCGTCAAATCTCACCTGGATGCCGAAGTTCGGCTCCACGATGTCGCGTCCATAGACGTCCTTGACCAGGAGCGGCTGCAACGCGTCCTGAATGACTTTCCGGACCGCATCCACATTGACCCCGTACTTGACGCCCACGGGGATGGAGACCAGCTCGTAGTTGTGATTCTTCGTGAGGTTCTTGAAGTTCTTGTTGAACAGCGTCGAGTTCGGGAAGGCCATCACGGCACCGTCCGTCGCGATAATCTGGGTGCTCTGGTAGGAGATGGCATCCACCCGGCCGCGAACGCCGTCACATTCAATGAAATCGCCCACCCGCAAACGTCCGGACATCAGCTGGATACCGCAGAAGAAGTTGTTCAGGATATCCTTCATCGCGAAACCGAGACCGGTTGCGAGACCGGCGCCGACCACCTTGACGGCTCCCGTCGGAATCTTCAGGAGGACGAACACCGCGATAATGTAAATGGCCCACAGGGAGATACCGATAATGTTCTCCGCCAGGGTGAAGTTCGCCTGGTTCTCGTGGAAGACACGCTCCTTGGAGCCCTTCAGGATGGAGCGGATCTTGAACAGGCGGTAGAAGGCCTTGAGGGCATACGACAGATAGCGGAATACGAAGAACAGCGTGACCACGAGGATGACCTTCGAGAAGGACAGATGGATGTAGCCCTCGATGTTGAGGAAGGGATAGTGGTAGTATTCTTCGTACACGCTGCCCAAGTCGAACACGCCGGAAGCCAGGGAGAGGCTGAACGGGATGGAGAGGACGATGAAGATGGGAAGCAGCGCCTGCTTCGCCAGTGAGTGGGGCCAAGTCACGGTAATGAGGTCTTCGTCCGTCTTGTTCGGGAGGTTGGGATGCTCGTCGATGAAGTGCTGCTTGGCATCGCGGATATGCCGAACGTAGTAAATATGCAGGAGGTCATAGACCGCCGTAATTGTCTGGAGGATGGTCAGCTGGAAGATCCACCAGATGAGGAGCTGCACGCCGAGGAGGACATAGCCCAAGAAGGCGACGACCGTCGTGGCCACCAGGATCAGGAGGGACACCCAGCCATAGAAGACATCCCAGCCCGGGAGCGACTTCCGATAATGGAACAGGGCCCATCCCTGCAGCAGGGTGAAGACCAGCAGGAGCGGCGGAAACAGGATGTTCAGCAGGCTGTTCGGAATGAAGGCGATCCGCAGCGAGATCACGATGAGGCTCAGCAACAGGATCGGGAAATACAGGCCGATGCCCTTGCGGACTCCTTCATCCTTCAAGCGGATAACCAGCGAAACCAAGATGGCCGCGAGCATCCAGGCGAACTCCACGAGGAGTTTGGAGGCCATCGCGAAGAAGTTCTGCTTGGCGGCCCAGCTGGCAATCATGATCGACACGGCAAAGATAACCACGGACAGGATCAGGGTCATCTCGAACCGGTGCGTGGCAATCCGGTCCTGCTGGAAGAACGGGACTTTCCGGGTCAGGAACTGCGTCAGAAGGATGCTGACGAGCACGGAAATGACCAGCCAGAACAGGACGAAAAGCGAGAAGCCGGTGACCATCGGCCCGCGCCACTGGCTGTTCACGTCACCGATCGCATTGGGACTGTACTTATCGATGGCGTCACGGGTCGCCTGCTGCCAATACCGGGGGAAGGACTTAAGAAGGGCGCCATACGCCGTCTGGCCCTCGATAAAGATTCGGTTCTGGACGGTCTTGTACCGCTGCTGCGCGTAGTCGTAGCTCGATTTCAGGAGTGCGGCGGTCTCCGCGTAATGCGTACTGTCGCGCACCAGTTGCTCCTTCTGCATCCGGCAGGCATCCAGCAGACTCTGCGCATAGAAGATGCAGCTGTCCCGGTCGACCTGGCCGAGTGAATCCAGCATGAAGGGGCGCGTCCGGCCGGTGGTGTCCATCGCGCGCCGGGTGGCCATTTCCCCGCGCCGCTGGCGCAGCGAATCCCGCCTTTGCCGCCACGCATCCCGGTCCAGGTAGACCAGCTGGCCGGTGCTGTCCCGGTAAGCCATCAGTTGTGCCGGCGGCAGGCGTTTGAGCGTATGCACCAGGCGGTCATACCGGTCGATGTCGATGTCCAGCCGGGTGATGATGTCGTCGAACGGGAGTTTCTGCGAGGCGAACTCTTCGTACTGGCGGGATACCTCGTTCAAGGCATAGGTCATGTCGAACGTGTAGTCCTGCTTCTGCGAGTACAGCATCAGGGACAGTTCGTTGCTCCGCTGCATCATTTCCACGAGCTGGGCCCGCTGCCGGGCGCCGCGGCTCATCGTCCGCTGGGCCCGCTCCGAGGACGCCTGCCAGGCGGACCGGAGCTCGTACCGCAGTACGGACAGCGTCTGCGAGAGGTCTTTCTCGTTGAGCACCGCATACGCCGGAATCAGCGCAATCAGCGCCAACACCAGGACCAGTAATCTTTTCTTCTTCATGGATCGGCCGTTTGGTTACTTCCACAAAGATAATCAATTATTTCTTGGGAACGAAGTTCACGAGGCCCACGCCGATGAAGACCAGGAGGGAGGCGGCGACTTTGAGGGCGGTGAGATGGTCCAGGCCCATGATCAGCGCAATAACCATCGCGATGACTGGCTGGACATAGGTGTACATGCACACGACCACCGGGCGAAGCCGCTTCTGGCCGATGGGAATAAGGAAATAAGCCACGAAGGTGGCGAAAACGACCACGTACGCAATCTGCCAGAACACGTCCATGGGCACGGCCGCGAGGTTCGACGCCTGGAAGGCGCGGAAGCTGAACGGCAGGGCCATGAGGGACGAGAAGAGGAACATCCACTTCATGAAGGTCACGACCGAATATTTCCGGATGACCGGCTTGAAGATGCCCACGTAGGCGGCGAAGCTGAGGGTGTTCACGAGCATCCCCAGGATGCCCCAGATGGAGGTGGAATCGGCCCCGGAACGGATGGAGACGCAGTTGTAGATGAGGATCAGGACGCCCACGAGGCTGAGGGCAATGCCCGCGACGCCGCTCCAGGTAATCTTCTCCTGAATGACGAGGGCCGATATCACAAGCGTCATGATAGGGCTCAGCGTACTCATGATGGATGCGTCGATGGCGGTCGTCTTCGTAATGGCGAACAGAAAGGATAGCTGCGTCATGAAGAGACCGAGGAACGAGGCAATGACCACCTTCCACACATCTTCTCTGTGGATGTGTTCGTGTGGCGCCGTGAACAGGGACCACAGCCAGAACAGGGCCGTCGCGCCGAAGGAGCGGAGACAGAAAAGCGCCATGGGCGTGACATTCCCGTCCAGGGCGATGCTCTTGCAGCTGATGATGTTGAACCCGAAAATGGCGTAGGCTGCGAAGCACGCCAGGTTGCCGATGAGTGAGCTCTTTTTTTCCTGTTCCATCCCGTAACGCAAAAACGACCGCGAAGTTACGCTTTTTTTGCTATCTTTGAATGATAAACGAACGAAGCATGAAAAAAGCCCTTCTCTGGATCCTCGGCATCCTGGTTGCCCTCGTCCTCGCCGTCCTCTGCATCTGGGGCGGCGAACTCCGCACCGTCTCCTCCCTCGAGTCCGTCGACGGGAACCCTTACCTGTACCAGATGGAGTACAAGGCCGCCTACGACCTGGACGACGTGATTTCCAAGGACGTAGACACGAACTCGGAACTGCTGGACTACGTGGTCGGCCGCATCGGCAAAGGCCTCCCCCTCAAGATCAAGAGCGCGCAGGTGGCCGACGAGAACGGCGAACTGGCGACCTTCAACTGCACCAGCTTCCAGGCCAGGAAGGCCGACGGGAACGGCTTCTGGTTCGGCCGCAACTACGACTTTTTCAAGAACCCGTCGCTCGTGACGGTCTCCCACCCGAAGAAGGGCTACGCGTCCATCGCCGTCAGCGACATGTCCCACTTCGGTTACTCCCTGGAGAAGCTCCCGGACTCCTTCCTGGCCTCGCTGAGCTGCCTCGCCTCCATTTATGCACCCGTGGACGGCATGAACGAGAAAGGCCTCTGCACGTCCATCATGGCCCTCCCGAAGCAGGCCGCCCAGCAGGATACCGAGCGCCACAATGTAGGCACGACCATTATCATGCGCCTGTGGCTGGACCGCTGCGCGACCGTCCAGGAGGCGCTTGACCTGCTGGAGACCGTGGACGTCTGCCACGATGCCGCGGTGGGTTCCGGCTACCACTACATGGTGGCCGACGCGAACGGCGACTGCGCCGTCGTGGAGTTCGACAAGGACGACGGTTGGAAGACGATGGTTGTCCGGAAGGAAGCAGGCGCGCCGTATATGCTGGTTACCAACCACTTGCTGTCTGAGAAGTATTACACCACCGAGCCCGACCCGGCCGTGGGCAACCCCCACAGCAAGAGTTGGTGGCGCTACGAGACCGCCAGCGCCTACCTCGCCGGCCACAACGGCGTCCTCACCTTTGACCAGGCGCAGGAATGCCTCGCCCAGGTCCACTGGAAGGACTTCGTCTGGGACAACGGCACCGTCGAGGACACCCAGTTCAGCAACGTCTACGACCAGTCCGCCCTCACCCTCGACCTCCGCAACTGGAATGCCTACGGGGATACCAAGCACTTTGCGCTGAAATAAACGAATCCTGATATGAAACGAACCCTTTTCCCCCTCCTTGCCCTCATCGCAGTCGTCTGTTCCTGCCAGGGCAACTCCACCTCCTATGTCATCAAAGGAACGGTCCGGCTTGCGGACTGCGAAGGATGCGAAGTCTATCTGCGCCACGGCCGAACCACCGACACGTCGGTCGTCCAGGGCGGCAAATTCCGCTTCGAAGGCGTTGCGGAAGAGCCGGAAGTGGCCCGGGTCATCGTCTTCGGCCCGCAGATGCCCAAGCCCAACGGGCCCGTGGTGCTTGAGCCGGGCACCATCCAGGTCACGGTCTCCGAAGAAATGACCGTCGCCAAGGGGACTCCCCTCAACAATGACCTGAGCGCCCTGCGCGCCGAGATCGACGATCCCCGCAGCCCGCGCTACAACCGGCAGCTTTTCGCCGGCCATCCCAACGACATCCTGGGCGTCAGCCCGATGCTGGTGCTGGGTCGCGGCAACAAGCCGGTCTTCGATTCCCTGTATGCGCTCGCCGGAGATTTCGTCCGGAACCATCCCGATATCGTCCGGGAACACGAACGGCTTGAGCAGCTGGAAAGGACCGCCATCGGCGCGATGTTCACGGACTTCACCATCGAACACGGCAACGCGGACGGCAGCCCCGCCAGCCTCTCCGACTATGTGGGCAAAGGCAAGTATGTCCTGGTCGATTTCTGGGCCAGCTGGTGCGGCCCGTGCAAGGAAGAAATGCCCGTCCTGAAGGAAGTGTACAAGCGCTTCAAGGGTGACAGGTTCGAAATCGTGGGCATCGCCGTATCGGACAAGCGCGCGGACACGGAAGCCATCGTCCCGGAACTGGGCATTACCTGGCCCGTCATATATGACGCCCAGAGCATTCCGACGGAGATCTACGGCATCAATGCCATCCCGCACATCATCCTCTTCGGTCCGGACGGCCGGATCGTCGCCAGGGAATTGAGGGGAGAAAAGATCGCCGAGACCCTCTCTCCCCTCCTCTAAGGTCTTCCAATGAATCGGGATCAGAAGACGATCCCGACGGTCACGCTCGCTACGTTCCGGGTCTTGCCTTTCAAAGCGACAGGTTCCTGGAGGAGCCTCATAAAGGAATCCGAAATCCGCACGTACGGTGTCACGGCCTTCTTCAGGACCGGGATCCATTCGATGGACGCCAGGCCACCGGCGCGGGAAGCCGTATCAAATTCGAACTGAGGGTCGAGCCACATATCGAAACTGCGGATCAGGGACGAAGTGGCCTGTGCACGCATTCCGTCGTCCTTGGCCGTGCCGGAACCCGTGTGATACAGGCCGTGGGCACCCACATTGAGGACGGACTTGCTTCCGAGACGGATATCCTTCGAAACGAAAACGTCCGCATCGATCCGGATGAAATCCTGATTCCGGTAGAACGGATAGATTTCCGTTCCCTGCCGCTTGGAATAGGCCTTGACGTCGGCGCCTACCGTGAGATCGGGACGCTGCTCGCTTCCGCCGTAGTACCAGCGGTAGCCCAGGGTACCGTCCAGGACGGTCATCTCCGTGTTGAAGCGCCTGCCCGTGTATTCCACATAAGTCACACCGCCTTCGGGAGTGATGTATTCGAACGTGTTCTCTTCATTGCCCAGATAGCTGTATCCGGCTGAAATGCTGATCCTGTGCTTGCTGTTTCCGGACGGGAAAATGACGGCGCCGTTGTACCGGACCTCATAGCCCGAGAACTCGAAGAAGACGGGGGAAGAGCTGGATTTCCGGCCGAAGTAGCCGTCGCGCAGGGTGAAGGTCACCTCGCTGAAGAGCCGGTCCGAAACGGCCAGCTGGACGGCACCGCCGTACAGGTTGTTGTGCATCGGGCGCTTGTCCCTCGTGGTGAGGGCGCCCCGTTCGCCGACCAGCTCTGAGACGGTTCCGAAGAAGCCGCCCCGGTCGACCTGGAAGAAGTAGGACTGGTCCGTCTTGCCGTAAATGCCGCCCTGAACCGTTTCCAGCGTGTTCCGGAAGAAACCGGAAGCGCCGATGAGAATGTCAGAGGTGGGTTGGAAGGAAAGGCCGGCGTCCAGCGCGAGATCCGTCCAGTAGGTCAGGAAACGCGGGTCCTTGAGCTTGGTCTGGTCGCGGCCGTCGAATTTCAAGGAAACGCCCGCCGCCCAGCGGTCGGAGAAGCTGTAGCTCAGTCCGCCCTTGAGCGAATAGGATTCCCTTTTGCGGATTCCCAACGTAGCAGGATCGTTTTCGTAGAAATTGACAGGATTGTACTCGGGGTCGATCAGGATCGGACCGCCCATTTCCTTGCCGTCGAAGTAGGACCAGTCGATGTGGCCGAAGAAGGCGATCCGGTCCGAAACGCGGTAGTAGGACTCGGTTCCGGCCCCAACCTCGTAGCTGTCCTTGGATTGCGTCAGCGAAGCCAGAGCGCCATCGGCCTTGTCGAAGCGGACGACGGCCTGGGAAATCCTCCCGTCCCATCCGGCCAGGGCGGCCGGGTTAGAAAGGTTCAGGACCGGCGTGGTCGCCTTGACATAATCATAATCACGGAGTCCTTCGTAGCCCTGCGCGGCGCCCGTGAAGGAACCGCAGAGCGTGAGCGCGAATATGGTGAGTGAACGTAATTTCATATCCATTATTTCTTAAGGGAAAAGACTTTCCGCTGGTGGAAGTCGATGAAGGAATCGTTGGTATCCGAGTAGATGATGTGCGCGCCGTTGGCGATGGAAGCCTCCGCGTCGATGCCGGAAGGATCGGTGGAACCCTCCACATCTTCGGTGCCGCCGGCATAATTATACACAAGCTTTCCGGCATTCTCCTCGAGCGCCTCGGTCGCCTCCTTGTCTACGTTGCGGTACACGCTGTATCCCATCTTAGGGGTCTGGAGGACGTAGTTCGAGTTGACATCAGCCGAGAAACGGACGTGGCTGTTCGCCTCGTTGCCCTTGGCCCAGATCTCGAGGGCGTCGTACACGCAGGACTTGGGGAACTTGACGCAGGCGAACATTGCGCCCTGGGTCTTGTCCAGCTCGTCGTTGTTCAGGCACAGGGCCTTGGCCTGCTCGCGGGGCATCTTGCCGATGAAGAAGGTCGGCGAACCCGTGGACATGGGCCATCCGGACGGCGAGGAAGCGAAGGCCGCGCCGGTCAGGTAATGCTCCTTGGGGATGTTCTCGTGGACGTTGTAACCCCTTGCCCGGTCATACATCATCCCGAGACCGGAATTGCACATCCAATAGTAGTCGGGGTTGCTGAGGTCCACGGAATTGGGATTCGTCGCGGTATGGTCGATCGCGTTCTTGATGGCGACGACGATCTGGGAATAGGGCTCGAGCGTCAGTTCTTCGGCGGAGAACCACCACAGCGCGCCGCAGGCGGGCATCCAGTCCAGATGCTCGTAAATCAGTTCGCTGCCGCCGGCATAGTAGTTATTGGCGGTGTAGCTCTCGTAGGGGCACCCGATGCCGAAGACGAGGTTGGAAATATCCGCAGGATCGGAAGAGTTGTTGTAGATGATGAAATACTGGTCGCTCTGGTAGGCGCCCAGCCCGTCCGCGGACAGGCATCCGCCGTTATAGAGTTCCTTGATGATCACCTGCTGGCTCACGACCTTGAGAAGGTTGATGACGAAATCTGACCCGGTTCCTTCGTCCACGATGATGCGGGCGTTGGTGCCGTTGAAGGCGATTCTCTCACCGTCCTCGACGAACTTGTATACGGATGTAGCGCTGTAGGCTCCCGCCGGGACTTCGAACACCGCATAACCGGAGGCGTTGGTCACCGACTGGTAGTCGACGGTTCCACCGGCGTCGGACAGGGTGACGGCAATACCTTCGACATCGAAGGAAGCGCCTTCAAACTGCAGCTGGACACCGATCTTGAGGGGAACTTGTCTCTCTTTCCGCTGGCAGGAGAAGACGGAAAGGAGGATTCCCGCCAGCATCAGAATGCTGAACAATCTTTTCATCATGGGAAGGGATTAAAAATAGAGCCTGAGCGTGAGGCCGTAATAGACGGAAGGATTCATGGTCAGCCAAGTCTTCGTCCGGGTGGACCAGATGCGGTTGCGCATATTGATGAAGTTGTTGGCGTAGAAGGAGATGGAAGCGACCTTGCCGATTTCCTTGGTGACGCTGAAATGGGCGTTGAAGGAAGGCGACAGATAGTCCTTCATATAAGTGTAGTTCTCCGTGGTGTTGGTGATCAGCAGATTGGTCAGGTCGGTATAGAGATCGGGATCGTTCTCCCTGGCCCAGCGGAGTTTCTCGAGGTAAGGGATCTTCGTGTCTGGATCGTCGAAGGTGGAATAGGTCTCCGGGAAGAACACCGTGTAACCTTCCTCGTCGTAGATGGATTTTCCGTCGATGAACGACAGGGGATCCGTCTTGTCCGTCAGCACATAGCTTCTGGCCGATCCGTCGGCCCGCTCACTGAGCGTGCGGGAATAGGTGAAGAGATTGCCCTCGAGTTTCAGGGAAAGGATCATCCCCACCTTCGGGATGTTGGTCGTGAAGGTCAGGTTCCCCTTGACGCTGCGGCTCTCGGAACCGTTGTTGGTGTTATGGCCGCCATAGTACCAACCCAGATACGGGAGGAGCATATTCTGGTCGGCCTTCATCGGACGGTTGTTCAGGTAGTAAGGCAGCAGGTCGGTATAGACGGAACGCTGGGAATAGTAGTTACCGTCCAAGCGGATTGTGGTGTTGATGGCCTTGATACGCGGGAAGTCGATGACCCACTCCAGTCCCATCCTGGTCACGGGGTTGTCGTCGTTGTCCTCGGTATAGGTCGGGACGAACTGCTTGCGGACGATGCCGTCGAGGCCGACGGACGGGAGGGTGCCAGTCTTGTCGCTGACTGTCACGACGCCGTTTCCGTCGATGACGAAGGCTCTGTTATCGACAGGGATCTCGATGCCCTGGACGGCATTGGGATCCGTGAACGTGTAAGTGAAGCGGTTGTAGTTCTCGATCGTGCTGTACGCGCCGATCGTCTTGGTGTAGTATCCGGCGAGGGAGATGTGGACCCCGCCCAGGTTCATATCGACACCCACTTCCGTCTGATGGTCCCGCTGCCAGCGCAGGCCGGGATTGTACTGGATGGTCTGCGGCATCACATAGTAGGCGCGGTAGACCGTGTTGTCAGACGAAGCCGTGGAATGGAACATTTCCAGGTCGGTATAGCCGGGAGTCGGGTACAGGACCGCGAAGGAAGGCTGCTTGGCGGCGACGCCCCAGCCGGCGCGGAAGGACAGCTCCTTGAAGAAGCTGTCCCCGTGGCTCTTCTCGGTGAACACCGTCCACTTCGTGTTGAAACGCGGAGAGATGCTGGAAGTCACGCCATAGGCTGATCCGGGGATGATGGTATTGTCGTTACGGAGACCGGCGATGACGTTCAGGTTGGAGTCGTCCGAGAGACGGAACATCAGGTTGTCCTCGATGTACACCGCGATGTTGGACATCGTCGGGATGTCGCAGTAGCGGTATTCGCGCCACGTGGGTGCGGTTTCGGGTTCCTCGGCGAAGGTGCCGATACCGTAGTTCTTGTCCGCCGTCCATTCGGCGCCCACCTTGACCTTGTTGTTGATCCGGCCCACGTTCTTGGCCCAGTTGGCCTTGAGGGAAGCACGGAGGTTCAGGGGGCGGTCGTCGCGCGCCATCGTGTTGTACCAGATGCCGGGAGCGAGCATAACGGCGAGGTTTTCACCGCCTTTGACCCAGGGAGCGCCCATATAGTAACCCTCCTCCGTAGCGTGCATACTGACACTGCTGGTGGATTCCGAGTAGCGACTGCGGCTGCGGACTTGCTGGTCGCTGTACACGGCCGAAGCCTTGAATTCCAGATTGGTGATCCACGGCTTGCTGAGCAGCCAGTTGGCCGAAATGTTGCCGCGGAGGGCATTGTCCTTTCCCGTGGAGAAGGTCTCGAGGAGGCGGTCCGGATCGGCCTTGTCGTCATAACCGCCCAGGTTGCCGGTGATGCCGGCGGAGAACCGCAGAGGCTTGTCGGCGAAGAATCCCTCGGCAAACTGACGGCTGTAGGTGAGGCCCAGCTGCTTGCGGTCGTAGGAGCTGAACGGGGACATCTTGTTGCTCACGGAACGGGTGTACTCCAGCGTCGAATTGAGCACGCCCCGGGAAGCGCCGGAACGCGAAGTGCCGAGGCTGAAGCCTTTGTTCACGGAGACCTGCTTCGTCAGCGGGCTGGTGGACATGGTCAGGGCCCAAGGGGTCTTACCGCGCTGGGTATTGATCTTGACGACGCCGGAGGTCATGTCGCCGTATTCCACGGAGGGCACACCTGTGATGACCTCCACGGACTCCACGTTGGAAGAGGCGATGTTGTTGGTCGCGACGCCGGACACGCTCGTGAAGGAGGCGTTGTTCGTAAGCCGGACGCCGTCCACCTCGACGGCGGTACCGAAAGAACCGCCTCCGCGGATGGAGAACGTCTGGGTGCTGGTGAGGGTGGAAGCGCCCGTCTTGCCACCGGGCAGGAGGCCGCCGATGTCCGTCACATTCATGACCTGGACGTGTTCGAGGGCCGTCTTGTCGATGGTCCTCGACGTCGCGGCGGAGTTGCTGTTCTCCTGGGCCGTGACGACGGCGCTTTCCAGCCGGAGGTTGTCCAGGACCAGGCTCACTTTCAGGTCCGTGATGTTTCCGTTCACGGAGAGGTCCCGCGTGACGGTCACGTACCCGAGGCACGAAATGGAGAGCACATTGTCGCCGGCCGGGACGTTCTTGATGGTGAATTCACCTTTCGCGTTGGCGACCGCCCATTGCTCCGAAGAGGTCAGGACGACGGTGGCGAAGTCGACCGGCTGCCCGCTTTCCTGATCCGTGACCGTACCGGATACGGTGTAATTCTGGGCCCACAAGGACCCGGAAAGCAGCAGCGCGACGACTGAAGTCACAATTTGTAGTTTCATTTTTACGCTGGTTTCCAAATGGTTATATTCACAATATATACACAGGTGGAACAAATCTAAAAATTTTAATTATAATATCAAATAAAAAAATTAAAAAAGCATACCCGAACGCGGGACGAGGGGCGCCAAGTGCCATTTCGCCATACAGCCGCACCGACGACCCCCATTGGGGCCCTTCGTGCGGCTTTTCGCGTGCGGCAACAGCCGATATCGGCCCTCGGCGCACCGCGACCATCGACACAGGCGCCTACAAAAGGGGTTCTTGTGCAGCTATTTGGCGGGAAAGTCTATTCCATCCACTTCCGGATCACCCCCCGGGCGAGGGCCGCGCAGAAAAGGCCGACGGCCAGGCCGAAAAGGGTTCCCACGAAAATGTCGCCGAAGAAATGGGCCGCCATCATGACGCGGCTCAGGGCGACGAGCGCCGCCCAGAGGAAAATGAACCATCCATAGGCCCGGTAGCGGAACTGCCGGTCATTGAGGCGGAAGCCCAGCCAGGAGCACATGGCGAAACCGAAGGAGTTACTGGCGTGGCCGGAGAAGAATCCGAAGAAACTGGAGCGGTTGACGGGCCAGTGCAGGCCGCGTTCCAGCAGGCTTGTCGTATAATACGGACGCAGGCGGTCGATGCCTTCCTTGATGTGGTAGGAGATCTGGTCGGCCAGGACGACACAGAGGATGCAGGACAGGATGACGACGAGTCCCTTCTTCCAGCCCAGGCGGTAAATCATCAGGCCCATGATGACCCCGTACATGGGGAACCAGATGCGGACATCGGACAGGAACATCCAGAACTGGTCGCTCCACGGGCTGTGGAAACCGTTGAGCCACAGGGTGATTTCCTGGTCGATACCGATGAGCCGCTCCACGATGCTACTTGTTCAGCGCCTTCCAGAGTTCTTCCTTGAGTTCGTTCAGGCCCGTCTGCGCGACGGCGGAAATGAACACGTGCGGGATGTCCGCCGGGAGTTTCTTCTCGATCTTCTTGCGCTCTTTCTCGTCGATGAGGTCCGTCTTCGTGACGGCGAGGACGCGGTCCTTCACGAGCAGCTCGGGGTTGTACTCCTTGAGCTCGCTCAGCAGGATGTCATAGGCCTTCGCGACATCCGGTTCGTCGGCGGCGACCATGAACAGGAGCACGGAGTTCCGTTCGATGTGCCGCAGGAAGCGCATGCCGATGCCCCGGCCCTCGTGGGCACCCTCGATAATGCCGGGGATATCGGCCATTACGAAAGAGCGGTCGTCATAGTATTTGACGATGCCCAGGTTCGGTTCCAGGGTGGTGAAGGCGTAATTGGCAATCTTCGGCTTGGCCGAGGTGATGGCGGCCAGGAGGGTGGACTTGCCGGCGTTCGGGAAGCCGACGAGGCCCACGTCAGCCAGCACCTTCAGTTCCAGGATGAACCAGCCCTCGACGCCTTCTTCGCCGGGCTGGGAATAGCGCGGCGTCTGATTGGTGGGCGACTTGAAGTGGTCGTTACCCCAGCCGCCGCGGCCGCCCTCGCACAGGATGTACTCCTGGCCGGGCTCCACGATCTCCGTGATGACCTCGTCTGTCTCCGCGTCCTTCACGGTCACGCCCAGGGGCACTTCCAGAACGATGTCAGCCCCGTTCTTGCCCTTGCGGAGCGCCGCCCCGCCCGGCTCGCCGTTCTCCGCCCGCACGACCTTGCGGTAGCGCAGGTGGATGAGCGTCCAGAACTGCGGGTTCGCCCGCAGGATAATGTGGCCGCCGCGGCCGCCGTCGCCGCCGTCCGGCCCGCCCTTGGGCACATATTTCGCCCTATGCAGATGCATCGACCCGGCCCCGCCGTGTCCGCTCGCACAGAAGATCTTGACGTAGTCTATGAAGTTCGATTCAGCCATGGCAATCTAATCAATTACAGTGTCGGAAGCACCTTGCCCATGCGGATGCTGTTGGAGCCTTTGACGAGGACGGTGGCGCCGGTCAAAGGATGCTCTGCAAGGGCGGCGGCGAGGTCGTCGGCCGTGGCAAACCACTTCACGTAGTCCTGTGAACCAGCCTCGTCCAGCGCTTTCCTGAACTCCTCCCCGACCAAGCAGGCGTGCGTGAGGCCGCAGTCGTCCAGCTTTTTCAGGATCTTGACATGCTCCTTCACGGAGTCTTCACCCAGCTCGCGCATGTCGCCGAGCATCACGATCTTGCAGTCGGCCTGCAGGAGGGCAAAGTTGTCCAGGGCGGCGGCCATGGAGGAAGGATTGGCGTTGTAGGCGTCCTCGACGACGACGTTGCGCTCGGTGCGGGTCATCTGGGAGCGGTTGTTGGACGGGGTATAGGCCGCGATGGCGGCGAGGCCGTCCTGCAGGGGGACGCCGAACTGGCGGCCGACCGCGATGGCGGCCATCACGTTGGCGGCGTTGTAGGCACCGACGAGCTTGGTTTCCAGCGTTTCCCCACCAATGGACATCCGCAGGAAGGGATTCTCCGCGGAAGTGGGCAGGATTTCCGCGTCCTCCCCTGCCACGCCGTACGGGATAATGGACAGGGGCCGGGAGACGGCCATTTCGTAGAGGTTGTCGTCGTCGACATTGACAAAGGCCTGTCCGTCGTGCGCGGAGAGCCAGTCATAGAGCTGGCCTTTGGCCTTCTTGACACCCTCGAAACTGCCGAAGCCCAGGAGGTGCGCCTTGCCCACATTGGTGATCAGACCGTACGCCGGCTGGCTCACCCAGGTCAGGGCCGAAATGTCGTCGGGATGGTTCGCGCCCATTTCCACGACGGCGATTTCCGCGTCCGGGCCGATGCTGAGGACCGTCAGAGGCACGCCGATATCGTTGTTCAGGTTCCCTTTCGTGGCCGCGACCCGGAAATGCGTGGCCAGGACCTCGCGGATAAGCTCCTTGGTGGTCGTCTTGCCATTCGTGCCGGTCAGGCCGATGACAGGGATTTCCAGCTGCTGCCGATGGTACGCCGCAAGCTCCTTCAGGGTCCGGAGGGTATCCGGGAAACGGAGGAGGCGGGGGTCGTCGCCCTCGGCATAGTCATGGACGATGGCATAGGCGGCACCCGCCTCGAGGGCCTTCAGGGCATAGGTGTTTCCATCGAAAGTCTCGCCCTTGAGGGCAACGAAGATCTGGCCGGGCTCGAGGGTCCGGGTATCCGTATTCACGCCCTTGGAGGCGAAGAACAGGCTGTATAACTCGCTGATTTCCATAGTTTATCTTCCAGTGCTGCCGAAACCGCCGGCGCCACGCTCCGTTTCGTCCAGGGTACCGGTCTCTTCCCATTCCACCCGCTCGTGGCGGGCGACGACCAGCTGCGCAATCCGCTCCCCGGGAACGATCTCGAACGGGGTGTTCGACAGGTTCACGAGAATGACCTTGATCTCGCCCCGGTAGTCCGCGTCGATGGTGCCGGGGGTGTTCAGGACCGTGATGCCGTGCTTCGCAGCCAGGCCGCTGCGAGGGCGCACCTGCGCCTCGAAACCGGCCGGCAGGGCGATGTAGAGGCCCGTCGGGACGAGGGTCCGCTCCAGCGGACCGAGGGTGACGGGCGCCTCGAGGCAGGCCCGGAGGTCCATCCCGGCGGAAAGGGCGGTCGCATAGGCCGGCACCGGCTGGCCGGACTTGTTGACGATTTTGACTGTTGTCATACTGAGCTTGTCGAAGTATCTATTTCGGAGCGATGATATACAGGAACGCCGCAATGACGGCATAGAGGATGTTCGGGATCCAGGTGGCGATGCCCGCGGGCAGGGTGTCCGTCACGACGAACATCTTGCTGAACTGCTCGAACAGGACGTAGGAGAAACCGAGGGCGAGGCCCACAGCGATGTTCCAGCCCATGCCGCCCCGCCGCTTCTTCGAGCACAGGGAGACGGCGATGACGGTGAGGATGATGGCCGAGAGCGGCATCGAATACCGCCGGTGCTTCTGCATCAGGGGGTACATCACTGTTGCGTCGCCGCGGGCGCGCTGGGTATCGATGAGCTGGTCCATCTGCGCGGCATCCAGTTGTTCGATCGTATAGTCGTTGTAGTAGAAATCGTCGATGGTAAGGCTCAGTGTCGTGTCCAGCTGCCGGCCGCTGCGGATCCGGTCCTGCAAACCCTCACCATAGTCGCGGATGAACCAGTTGCGGAGCTTCCACTTCCCGCTGAGGCTGTCCCACTGGGCCGACTCCGCGGAGAGTTTGGAGATCATGTGGTCGTCCGAGATCTGCTCGAGGGTGAAGTTGTAGGCCGTATTGTTCCAGGAGCTGAAAGACTCCAGGTACACGAACTTGTTGTCCTCCAGCTTGTAATGCATGTCGTGCCCGAACTTGACTTTCGCGCGGGGGTTGTACTTCTGTTCGAAGGCCACCCGCGTCACATTGGCCCGGGGTATGACCCAGAGACCGAGTCCCATCGACACCAGCGCAACGATACAAGCCGATACCAGGTACGGCACCATCATCCGGTGGAAACTGACGCCGCAGGAGAGGATGGCGACGATCTCGGAATTCTGCGCCATCTTGGATGTGAACAGGATCACCGTCAGGAAGACCACCATCGGGCTGTACATGTTCATGAAGTACGGGATGAAGTTCAGGTAATAGTCCACGACGATCGCCTTCAGCGGAGCCTCCTTCTGGACGAAGTCGTCGATCTTCTCGCTCAAGTCGAAGATGATGACGATGACCGTCAGCAGGCCCAGGGCGACGATGAACGAGCCCAGGAACTTCTTGATGATATACCAGTCGAGTTTCTTGATTCCCATTACAGTCTCTGCATCAGCTTGTTGACAGTCACGTCCTTCCAGGTCGCGAAGTCCCCCGCCTCGATGTGGCGGCGGGCCGTGCGGACGAGGTCCAGATAGAAAGCGAGGTTATGCTCCGTGGCCACCATCGCCGCGAACATTTCCTTCGCGACGAAGAGGTGATGGAGGTACGCCCGGGTATAATAGTGGTCCACGAACGAGGTCCCTTCCGGATCCAGCTGCGTGAAATCGTCCGTCCATTTGGCGTTGCGCATGTTCATAATGCCCTGCCATGTGAAAAGCATGCCGTTGCGGCCGTTGCGCGTGGGCATTACGCAGTCGAACATGTCGATGCCGCGCGCGATGCCCTCGAGAATGTTCGCCGGCGTGCCGACGCCCATCAGGTAGCGGGGCTTGCTTTCCGGCAGGAGCGGACAGGTCACCTCCAGCATCTCGTACATCTTCTCGGTGGGCTCGCCAACCGCGAGGCCGCCGACGGCGTAGCCGCCGCGGTTCGCATTGTCCAGGCCCAGCGCATGCTCCACCGCCTGTTTCCGCAGGTCCGGATACACGCAGCCCTGGATGATCGGGAACATGGTCTGTCCGTAGCCGTACAGGGGTTCCGTCTCGTCGAAATGCGCGGCAAAGCACTCCAGCCAGCCCTGTGTGAGTTTCAGGGACTTCGCGGCATAGCGGAAGTCCGCGTCGCCGGGGCAGCACTCATCCAGGGCCATAATGATATCAGCGCCGATGATGCGCTGGGTGTCCACGTTGTTCTCCGGGGTGAAGGTGTGGCGGGAGCCGTCGATGTGGGAGGCGAAGCGGCATCCTTCCGGCGTCAGCTTGCGGATGGGCGCCAGGGAGAAGACCTGGAAGCCGCCGCTGTCCGTGAGGATGGGCCGGTCCCAATGCTCGAACTTGTGCAGGCCGCCGGCCTTCCGGAGCGTATCTAGGCCGGGCCGGAGGTAGAGGTGATAGGTGTTGCCGAGGATGATCTCGGCCCGGATGTCCTCCTCCAGGTCCCGGTGATAGACCCCCTTGACGGAGCCGACAGTGCCCACCGGCATGAAGATGGGGGTGCGGATCTCCCCGTGGTCGGTGGAGATTACGCCCGCGCGGGCGGCGGACCCGGAATCCCGGGCTGTGAGCTGGAACGAGAACATCTATTTTCCTTTAATCGGTCAAAGTTACGGATTTTTTCGTATTTTTGTGTGATTGTGTTCCTGAAACGATAATCAAACCATACACCGAAATGAAAATCAAACCCGTAACCTTCAAGCTCATTCTGATGCTGTTCCTGGAGTTTGCCGTCTGGGGGGCCTACCTCACCTCCCTGGGACGCTATCTGGGTAACATCGGTCTCGGGAGCCAGATCAAGTGGTTCTTCGCCATGCAGGGCATCGTCTCCATTTTCATGCCCACGCTGATGGGCATCGTCGCCGACAAGAAAATGGAAGCCCAGCGGGTCCTTTCCCTGTGCCACGGTCTCGCCGGCCTTTTCATGGCCGGGGCCGGCTTCTACTGCATGAGCGCTGGAGCGGCCGTCCAGTTCGCCCCCCTGTTCGTCCTGTACAGCCTGAGCGTCGCTTTCTTCATGCCCACGATCGCTCTCGTGAACTCCGTGTCCTACAACGCGATGGCCGTCGAAGGCATGGACCCCGTGAAGGAATTCCCGCCCATCCGTGTGTTCGGCACCGTCGGTTTCATCTGCTCGATGCTGGCAACCAACTTCGTCCATATCGGCGGCGTCGCCATGCAGGACAGCTACACGCAGCTCATTTCCTCCGGCATCCTGTCGCTGGTGCTGGCCGGTTACGCGCTCACCATGCCGCACTGCCCTATCGACAAGACCAAGAAGGACGAGAGCCTGGCCGACGCCTTCGGCCTGAAGGCCTTCACCCTGTTCAAGGATCCCCAGTTCGCGATCTTCTTTATCTTCTCAATGCTGTTGGGCGCCTCCCTGCAGATCACCAACGGCTACGCGAACACCTTCCTCGGCTCTTTCGCCGCGGATCCGTCCCTCGCGAACACCTTCGCCGTGAAGAATTCCAACGCCCTGATCGCTATCTCGCAGGCTTCCGAAACCCTTTGTATCCTGCTCATCCCGTTCGCAATGAAGCGCTTCGGCATCAAGAATGTCATGCTCATCGCCATGTTCGCCTGGGTGGGCCGCTTCGCCTTCTTCGGCCTCGGTAACCCGGCCATGCCCGGCGTGCTCCTGTTCGTGCTGAGCTGCATCGTGTACGGCTTCGCGTTCGACTTCTTCAATATCTCCGGTTCCCTGTACGTGGAGCAGAACGCCCCGCAGGACATCCGCTCCAGCGCCCAGGGCCTGTTCATGATGATGACCAACGGCTTCGGCGCCACCATCGGCACCCTCGCCGCCGGCGCCGTCGTGGACGCCACCGTATACAAGGCTGCGAACCCGTCCTGGCCCAAGGCCTGGTACATTTTCGCCGCCTACGCCTTCGTGGTGGGCGTCCTGTTCTGGATCCTGTTCAAGGACCCGCAGAAGAAACAGAAAGCCGCGTAACCAGCGACCTTCAACAGAAAACCCCGGGCGGGAGACCGTCCGGGGTTTTTTATGCCCCGGCCGCCTCGTCGCGGCTCCAGGGCAGGTCTTCCATCGCTATCCCCGAGAGCCGGGAGCCCATGTCGAAGAATACGATGTCGAAGCAGCGGCATACGGTCCGGCATCCCTCCCGGCCGCTGGACGTCACGAATTCCAGGCGGTAGCCCAGCTGGGCGAGTTCCTCCTTCGCAATGGAACGGATGCCCACCTGAATGAGGTGCCGCAGGATCTCGTGGTTCTTTTCCAGGATGCCGATGACCGTGGAATACCGGAAGCGCCACCGCCGGGCCTCCCGGTTGTGGTTCCGGTTCTTGCAGGCCGGGCAGCAGAACTTCCGGTCCTTCCGCCCGTAGGGCAACGGGTTGCCGCACTCGAGACAGTGCGGAACGGTTTCTTCCAATCTGTATTTCATAGTCTTCCGCGTTTTACCGCGTGAAGATGGCCCTTCAGCGGGGCAATTCCAAGGATCGCAAGAAAAATAGCGCAGGTTTTAACGTTTTTATGAAACAACGGAAAACCCGCGCGGCAAGATTTATTCTTACGCCCGTTTATTTCCGTTCCCGGGAGGGCAAGAAACACGCAATCCGGGCAAGAATCATAAAAAGATGCACCCCGGAGAGCCTTTTCCGTGGCTTTCTCCAGGCGTCTCCCCTACCTTTGTCCCGGCCGGAATCCGGAAGCGCGCCCAGACCGACGGCCCAAGTCCAACCCCATTAAACCTGTTTGCAATGGAATTTCTGAACAAGATCGAACTCCGCGGCATCGTGGGACAGTCCTCCCTGAACCGGGTCGGCGACTCCCAGGTATGCCGCTTCTCCCTCGTCACCGAATACTCCTACAAGGACCGCAGCAACAATCCCATCGTGGACGTGACCTGGTTCAACATCACGGCCTGGGAGGGGAAGAACATGCCGGAGTTGCACCTGATCGGCAAGGGCGTCATCGTCCAGGTTGCCGGCCGGGTGCGCACCTTCCGGTTCACGATGGCCGACGGCGCCGAACGGAGCGGCTGGGAAATCCTCGCCCGCCGCGTGACCATCCTCCCTCCCGACGACGACCCGGTGCAACCCCAACGATTCCTGTAGCGCCATGCGTACGCGGTTGACTGGTGCGGTCCTCCTGGCCGCCTTCCTGCTCGCCGGCTGCGGCTCCCAGGGGAAACTGGAGCGGCTCCGCCGCCAGTCCCTCTCCGCCCAGATGGTCATCGCCGATGAGAAGGAGCTGCCGGAGATCGCGATGGGCGGCGAACCCCGCCGGGACACGATGGTCGTGGAAGACCCGGATGGAAACGAAGTACTGATCATGCGGGCCGTCAAGGACGAGAACGGAGAGATGGTCGCCACGGATGTCATCCAGGCGGCCCGGGTGACGGCCCGCTTCCGCAACGTGGCGGAACGGAGCGGCAAGGTGGACCTGAACTTCCGGATCATCGTTCCGGAAGCGATGCAGGACCGCGAATGGCAGCTCCGTTTCTACCCGGACCTGTTCGTGGCGGAGGACAGCCTCCGGCTGGACCCGATCCTCATTACGGGCGAAGGCTACCGGAAGGCGCAGTTGAAAGGGTACGAGCATTACCGGCGGTTCCTCGATTCCATTGCAGCCGATTCCACACGTTTCGTCGACCGCTTCCAGCTGGAGATGTTCCTGCGGCGGAACCTGCCGGACATCTACCGGTACAAGACCGATTCGACGGCCGTGTCCGAGGAGGAGTTCCGCTCCCACTACGGCATCACCGAACAGCAGGCGCTGGTGCACTATACCAACCAGCTGGTCGTCCGCCGGAACCGGCGGAAAGTGAGCCGCAAGGACGACATGTTCCGCAAATACGTGAAAGTGCCCATCGTGACGGAAGGACTCCGGCTGGACACAGTCATCGTGAGCCCCGACGGGGACATCCTCTACGACTATGTGCAGTCTATCCACGTGCGGCCTTCGCTCCGCAAGGCGACCGTCCTGCTTTCGGGCGACATCTTCGAGGAGGACCGCCGGATCTACCGCGTACCCCGCACCGAACCCCTGACCTTCTACATCAGTTCCATCAGCGGGCTCAGCGACGACGCCATCCGCTATAAGACCGTCGTGACCGAACGCCGGGTCCAGGCCAATACCGCCTGTTACATCGACTTCGAGCAGGGCCGCGCCGAGATCCGGAAGGAGACCGGCCACAACCGGGAGGAGATGGCCCGCATCGAGGGCAACCTGCGGAGCCTCCTGCAGCACCGGGACTTCGACCTGGATTCCATCGTCGTCACGGCCTCCTGCTCGCCGGAGGGCTCGTTCGAGCACAACCGGAAACTGTCCATGCGGCGGTCGGAAAGCGTCTCGGACTACTTCGAGGGCTTCCTGAAGCACTGGCGCGATTCCGTCCGACGGAACAGTTTCCACATCGGCCTGGACGACACGTACCAGGAGGAGGCGCCGGCGGAAATCCGCCTGCTCTCCCGGAACAATCCGGAAAACTGGACGATGCTGGATGCGCTTGTGCGGGAGGACACGGCCTTAAGCGGGAAGGAGAAGGAGGAATACGAACGGACGGCCTCCGTCCGGGAGCCCGACCTGCGGGAGCAGCGGCTCCAGAAACTCCCCTCCTACCGGCACATCCGCGAAAGCCTCTATCCCCGCCTCCGCACAGTGCGGTTCGACTTCCACCTGCACCGGAAAGGCCTGCAGAAGGACACTATCCATACAACCGTGGTGGACACGGCTTACATGCGGGGTCTCCAGGCCATCCGCGACCGGGAGTACGAGCAGGCGGTCACCCTGCTGCGGCCCTATAAGGACTACAACACCGCTGTCGCCTTCTGCGCCCTGGACTACAACGCCTCCGCCCTGGAGGTCCTGGAGCCGATGGAACGGACCGACAAGGTCCTCTATCTTCTCGCGATCCTGTACAGCCGGCGGGGCGACGACCGGCGGGCCGTCGAGAGCTACCTGCGGGCCTGCCGGCTCAACCCGTCCTTCGTGCACCGCGGGAACCTGGACCCGGAGATTGCCGGCCTGATCCGCCGGTACGGCCTGGACCGGGAGCCCGACGGAAACGATAACAATTTGACATTCAAACCCTAACCTTTTATTTCATTCCATGAAAACCCATTTCCTTGTTACCGCGGCCCTCGCCGCCCTGGCCCTCGCCTCCTGCACCCGGGAGCAGGCCGACATCGACGGAAAACCCGTCGAAGTGAACGTCACCATCCTTGGAACGGCGCCCACCCGCGCGACCGGCGTGACGGATGCCAATGAATCGAAGGTCTCGAACCTTCAGGTGTACGTATTCAACAACGGCAAGCTGGAAGACTACCAGGACGCCGGCGCGGCGATGACCGCCCAATTGACGGCCACCTCCGGCGAGCGGACGGTCTGGGCCCTCGTAAACGCGCCCGCCCTCAAAGACGTGTCGACGGAGAGCGAGCTCAAGGCCATGGTCAGCCAGCTCGGCGACAACAAGACCGACGCGTTCGTCATGAGCGGATCCACCCAGCAGGAACTCAAGGACGGCGGCACCGTTCCCGTCACGGTGAAGCGCATCGTCTCCCGGGTGTCCGTCAAGAAGATCTCCACGGACTTCCAGTATTCGCTCGCCCAGGAGACCCTGACCATCGACGGAATCTACCTGATCAATGTCGCCGGCGACAACACCTATGCCGCGGACGGGACACCCGGAACGTGGGTGAACCAACTCGGGCACAAGGACAGCGGCCTGGACGCACTCCTCTACGACAAATTGACCTCGACAACGGTCACCAACGCGAAACCGTACACGGAGGAGCACGTGTTCTACCCTTATCCGAACCCGACGAAGGACGATGTGTATGACGCCACTTGGAAGCCGCGCCACACCCTGCTCGTCGTCGAAGTGACCTTCGAGGGCAAGAAGGGATACTACCCGGTGGTCCTCCCGGTCCTGGAACGTAACAAAACCTACGTCATCGAGGAGATGGTCATCCGGCACCGGCCCGGCGACGTGCCTTACAAGCCGATCGAGACCGGAGACGCGACCGTCCAGATTACCGTCAACGACTGGGAGCTCGGCCTGAATATGGGAAAAATCACGCTCTGAGTCCACGATGAAAGCGTATTGTACAGCCCTGTTGGGCGGCTTGCTCCTCCTGGCCGGCTGCCATCGGGCGGCCCCGCCCGGGGGCGTGGAGGTCGTCTTCTCCATTCTTGGAGAGACGACCCGCGCGACCGGGACGACCGGCGAGGCCGCGGTGGACGACTGGGCGCTGCTGTTGTACCGGGACGGCCGGCTGGCGGAAGCCGGGACCTCGTCCTCCGGGTCAGCGATCCGGAAGACGCTTCTGGCGGGCGACTACACGGCCTATGCCGTGGTGAACCCTCCGGCGTCCTTCGCCCCGACCGGATTCCCCGACCCCGGCGCGCTGGCCGGGGCGGAATCCGCCCTGGGCGACAATGCGCCCGGGCGGCTGGTCATGGCCGGCCGCCGGACCGTCACCGTGCCCGTCCGGGACGGGAGCGTGCAGCGGATCGGCGTAGACCGGCTGGTATGCAAAGCCGGCATCCGGAAGATTTCTGTCCAGTTCGCAAATCCCGACCTCGCCGCCCTTCCCTTCCGCCTGAAGGGCATTTACCTGACCAACTGCTACGGGAAATCCCGCTACGGAAGTGACTGGACGGCAGGAGACATCCTTTCCGATGCTTCCGCCTGGTACAACCGGATGGGGTTCCATTCCGAGGTGGGCGTGAACGGCCTCCTGGCTGAGACCGGCCTGGACATCCCCGTCACCGCTGACCGGCCCCACACGCAGGAACATGTCTTCTATTTCTACCCAAATCCCTTGCCGGGGACGCTGGACACCCGGTCCGGGACCTGGGCCCGGCGCCGGACAAGGCTGGTCCTGGAAGCGCAGGTCGGGGAGCGGACCTACTACTACCCCATCACGCTTCCCGAATCGCAGCGGAACAGGACCTACCTCATTGAGGAAGCCGTTATCCGGACGCTGGGGTCCCTCGATCCGGAAAAGGACCAGCCCGGATCGATTGAGGTCACTTTCCGCACTTCCACGGAGGACTGGTCCCCCGCCTACACCGTAACTGAAACCTCCTGAACCATGGACAGATTGCTCATTCCCGCCTGCCTGGTCCTCCTGGCGGCCGGCACGGCCTGCTCGGTCAAGGAAGACCGCGGCCCGTGTCCCTGCTACCTGCAGGTCACCTTCACCGACCCCGATGCAGCCGGCGAAACGGAATTGCTGGGCTGGAGCGACGACCTGTTGTTCCGGAACCGGATCCGCATGGAAGAAGCCCGCCCCGCCTGGACGAAACCCGTTCCGAAAGGGATGCTTTCCGTATCGGCCTGCACCGGATACAGGAAAGCCTCCGCAGAAGGACACCGGATGCGGATTCCGCCGGGGGCCGAAGCCGATTCCCTCTACGCCTGGGCCGGAGAGGTCGATGCAACCGGCGATATGGCCTATGCCAGTGTCACCTTCCGGAAGCAGTTCGCCACCGTGTTCCTGGACATCCGGAAAAGCCCGGAGGTCGTCCGGACCTGCCGGTTCCTGGTCGAGGGGAACTCCTGCGGATTCGACCTGCTGGATTTCTCGCCCGTGGACGGGCCGTTCCGGTGTGAGCCCCTTCCCCGCCAGGGGGAGAGCATCGTCACCTTCCGCGTCCCGCGGCAGGGCGACAACGACCTGGCGGTCACCATCCGGCCGGAAGGGTCCGTCCCGGCCCGCTTTCCCCTGGGCGAGTATATCGACCGGCTCGGATACAGCTGGAAGACGGAGGAACTCCAGGATATCTACGTGGCCGTGGACCTCGTCCGGGGCCTGATCGACGTCCGCATCGCGGACTGGGAAGAAGGGGCGACGTTCCCGCTAGTCGAACAATAAACCGAGAATCATGAAAAGAATATCCATTCCTACGGTCCTTGCGGTCCTGCTCCTCATTTCCTGTGGCCGGGAGCGGCCGGAGATGGTTTTCCGGACCCTGGACCTGTCTTTTCAGGACCTGCCCACGCGGTCGCTCCTGACGGCGCCGGACATTGAAACGAAGAAGACGGGGGTCACCCTCGCCGCCTATGCGGGCGGCACGCTCGCGGCCATCGGCCACTTCCCGACCGGTCTGGACGCCATGGCCCTGAGCCTGGATCCAAACAAGACCCATACCGTCTACGCCCTGGTGAACATGGGCGATATGACAGCATCCATTCCCCGTTCGGAGAGCGAATTGGCATCACTTACCTATAGGATTCCTTCCTATACGGAAGGGACGGAGTCGCTGGCCGCCCGGGGCCTCCCGATGGCCGGGAAACTGACATGGCCCGGCCAGGGAACCAGCATTCCGGTGGAACGGCTGCTGGCCAAGGTGACCGCCCACCTTTCCTGCGAATGGGAAGGCGCCGCCATCCGGTCGGTCCATGTGCGCAACCTCAACCGCGTGCTCCGTCCCTTTGGCGAAACCGTGATGGCCGAGGACTGGGACCAGCAGGAATTCCACGCGGGTGCCGGGACTGCGTCCGGTACATTCGTCTTCTATGTCCCGGAAAACCGGCAGGGAACCATCGATGGCATCCGGACCTCCCGGGAGAAGAGTCCCGATTCGAATGATGAGGTCCGAAACCGGAGCAGCCGGCTCACCTACCTGGAAACGACGGTGGAAGGCACCGGCGTCTATGCGGGAACTATTGTTTACCGGAGTTTCCTGGGACAGAATGCGGTCTCGGACTTCGATCTCCGGCGCAATGCCCGGTACGACTGGACCATCCGTTACCTTTCGGACGGACTGCAATACGACGACTGGAAACACGACAATGACCTGATCGACACCCAGAGCGGCCTCCACATCGCCGACGGCTGGGATGACGGCGGGGAAACCGATCTGAACTAGTCATTCAAGCAACAAAACATAAGAAAATGAAAAATAACAAGTTAATCGCATTGTCCCTGGGAGTTCTCCTCCCCTTCACTGCCTGCCGGGAGGCCGAACCGGACCAGCCGGAAGCGACCGTGCGCTACGTCGACGTAACCGTCACCCTGGGCCGGGAGGAAGGGGCGGAAGACGGTACCCGGTCCATCGTGGACATCGAGGTCGAGAACTTCCAGAAAGCCGCCCTCTTCGCCTTCGACGCGAAGACGGGCACGATCCTCACCTACACCCCGGGGAGCGGCGGACAGGATGGGACGCCGGTCGCCGTCTTCCCCCGCCAGAAGAACTTCAGCTGGTCCCTGCCGACCGGCGTCACAATGGACATCTATGCCATCGTCAATTATGGCGACCTGGACCTGGCTTCCTACGCGCGTCCCGGCCTGAAAAAGGCCGAGCTGGAGGCGCTCCGGTTCACCAGCCGGAACCCTTCCGAGCTCAAGCAACTGGAAACAGAGGGATACGGGATGCCGATGGCCGGCATCAAGGAGGGGGTGTTCCTGTCCTCGCCAGGCGACGGGCTGGAAATCCCCGTCAAGAAGCTCTATGCCAAGTACAATCTCTGGTTCGACCTGTCCCGGATCGAGCAGGAAGGCTGGCACGTCCAGGCCATGCACATGATTGTGGAGAATGCCAACACGGAGGTTCCCTTTTTCGTCGAGAACTACCGCCAGGACGACCCGGCCAAGCTCGTGGAATACGACCGGGCCACGGAACAGGACTTGGATGAGATCCAGCAGGGCGGGAACGGCCATGCCGTCACGCTGTACATGCTCGAGAACTGCCAAGGACACAAAGAAGGGGCGGAGAGCTGGAAAACGGTCTATAAAGACCTCGGATTCGAAGCCCTCCGGAACTGCACGTACATCGACCTGTCGGTCAAGGTGAACCGTTCAGGCGGAGAATACCTGAACCTGGGCTACGCCATTTACCTGGGAAAGACGGACATGCGCTCGGACTTCGACATTGTCCGGAACCTGTTCAAGACCATCAAGATCGTCCTGCCCGGGCCGGATGACCCGACCCCCGCGTCGCATTTCTTCAAGTTCTCCGGGACGGAATCGCCGGCCGTCATGCCCGGAGAAAGCATCGACCTGTATTTCGTGACGAATCTGCCCCAGGAGGATATTTCCGCCTCTTGCGACCCCTCCGGCCGGCTTTCCGTGACATCCATCACGTACGCAGCCGATGAGGAGGGCGTCGCCACGGGCTATGTACGGCTCCAGGCGGCCGATAACCTGCAGGAGGGCATGACCTGCCTCGTCACGGCCGGATCGGCGGCAAAGAATGCCACAGACCAGCGCACCGTCACGGCTTCCTGGCCCACGACCCTGGATGTGATCCTGACCGAGGCGCCGGCTTATGTCGCCCAGACCGGGTACCTGCAAATAGTCCCGCGGGGCGGTATCGTCCGGGTGGACGCTGAGGTAAAGGCCGGCAGCGAAGGAATCCTGGAGGTCCGGGAAGCCGGCGTATCGGGTTCCCTGATGAACATCGGCCTCGCGGGACTGGCCGCCGGGACCGGGACCATCATCCTGCACCACTTCAACGCCGCCGGGGTGGAAACCGGGTCGCAGGAAGTGGAAATCGCCATTCATGCGCCCCTGCTGCGGTTCAGCATGGACCGGTACACCCTGTCCCCGGACGGGAAGGTGCAGAAAAGCATGCTTCGGTATTTCCGGGCCGACGGATCCGAATTCACGGGCACCGAACGGAAGAAGTTCGACCTGGACCTCATCAAGCGGCTGCTCTTCCCCACCGACTGGATCTGGGTCTCCGGCTGCGGCGACTTTGTCGATGCCGGATTCCTCCGGAAAAGGGACGACGACCTGCTCCTGCTCACCGTTCCGATCACCTTCCAAGTCGCGCGCCTGAGCGCCTACGGGAAGGAACTCTCCTGGGAAGACGGGGCCGTCATCGGCACCGCCTGGTATCAGGGCGCTCCCTCGGCGAACCTTCCTGTGGCGGAGACCGACCTTGCCATCCTCAATCCCTTTGCTTCCACCGCAGGGACTTGCCTGGGCGTTATCGAGAACAACCTGCCCATCTACGAAGCGCTCGCCGTAGAGCCGGCGTACTTGCAAGCCTTGGGCATCGAGCCTTCCGCCGCACTCGGATTGACCTCCTATAGAAACGGCAAGACATTCTCTGTCAATGGTTCCGAGATTTCACTTGAACTTCCGCTTCCAGTCAAGACCGAGCTATCTTATGAGGTGGCGGGCCCGGAAGAATTCACCATAGAAGGACGGTCGGACAAGCTGGTCTTGACGGCGGTGGACCGCCCGGCTTCCTACACCGGCTATGGACGGTTCCCGCTGAAAGCGCGGGTCATCCATGCCGAAACCGGAGAGCGGTCCGCGCCCGTGGACATGGGCTATCTGGAGATTTACCTGATCGGCGCCATCGGACCTTATATCCATTCGGACAATCCGGGCTACCAGGTGGGCGGCATGGTCGTTCCGGCAGGCGGACGATCCCCCATAGAAGAGCTCGTATCCCCGACGGTCATTATCCGGGAGAACACGGCCGTAACCAGCCTTCCCGGCTATTACAAGTCGCATTCTACGTCCACTTACAACCTGTACCACCAATTCGTTGAAATCGATGATCACGGGGTCGACCGCTACGCCAACGAGGGAGAGACGTCCTACCTCAACTCCTACGAAATCCGGACAGGCGACTTCCCCCTGGGAACCGACGTAATGGAATTCCGGTTCGGGTCCATCTGGCGGGGCCACGGAGCCGGCCTGGTCGAGGCGGCCCTGGAATGCGACCGTATGCTCCAGCCCAGGTTCTCCGAAGGCTACCCCAACGGCAAACTCCGGCATTTAAGGCGGGCGGCCGAAAAGGACGATGAAGGCAATGCCTACCTCGCCGTCGCCAATCTGTTCGGCGGAAACGGGTTCTCGGTTTATGATATATTCCTGGAAGTGAAAGACTAGACCGGGCTTGATTTTTGCAAAATGGGAGGATTTTGCGAACTTTGCAGGCATGAAAAGAAGCGGAATCCTCCTGTTGACCCTTTTGGCGGTCGTTTCGTGTGGCATCACGCGGCACGCTCCGTCCGTGAAGGAGGCCGATGCACCCATCATTCCGCCCCTCACGGATGCAGCCGATATCGCCCGCTCGCGGGCCCGGGCGCAGGCCGTGATGGATTCCATCGACCTGGTCCGCTCCGGCGTTACCGTTCCGAAATCGAATGAAGGCATCCGCACTTCCAGCGGCGTCGTCCCGCTTCCCGAACCGCCCCGGGAACTGGTTGACGAGCTCCTGGACTACGCCAAAACCTTTATCGGCGTCCCCTACCGGCTCGGTGCCCCGGGTCCCGACCGCTTCGACTGCTCGGGCTTCACCAGTTACGTCTTCCGGGAATTCGGATACAACCTGCCCCACAACTCCGTGATGCAGTTCAGGGACAGCGTCCCGGTCGAAAGCTTCTCCGACCTGCGCAAGGGCGACCTCGTCTTCTTCGGCGCCCGGAACAACATCCGTGAAATCGGCCACGTAGGCATCGTCGTGGACGTGGACCTGGAACGCGGCATGTTCCGCTTCATCCACGCCTCCACCTCCAACGGCGTCGAAATCCAACGCTCCACCCAGCCCTACTTCATGATGCGCTACATGGGTGCGGGCCGGATCCTGAAGGACTGACCTTCGTTTTTCTGATAGCAATCCGTTTACTATGAAGAGATTACTTACTTTACTGGCCGGATGGGCCCTTGTGACGGGCGCTTGGGGACAGGAAGCGGAACGGGTATTTTCTGCGGAGCAAGAAGGGGCGAAGAAGCGCATTCCTGCCGTTGTCGTCACGGTTCAGGGCACTTTTCTGGCAGCTACGGAGCATCGACCCACAACCTCCGACGGATCCCTGACCGGCATCTTTATCGCCCGGAGGGAGCGGGAAGGTGGTTGGGTCCATGACCTGGAGACACTGGCCTATGATGCCGGAGGATGGGGAAAGTTCATGAATCCGTGCTTTACGGTGGATGCGGCCGGCGCGCATGGTCCGGCCGGGCGGGTTTATCTGTTTTTCCTGGCGACGACCACGGCTTCCGGGATGGCGATGGATGCTTCGGTTTCCGAGATCGCAACGTGCTATGTGCATTCCGACGACGACGGGGCTACCTGGTCGGCCATCGAGCGTGTCCCTGAAACGGCGTGGGACGGCCTTTCCTGCGATTGGATGGTACCTTCGCCGGCGAACGGGATCCAGGGGCCGGACGGAACGCTGTATATCCCTTGCATGGGGAGGGGTGACGGGCGCTGGTACAGCGCCATCCTGTACAAACGACCGGGGGCCGGATGGGCCTACACGCAGCCTTCCCCGACGGCCGGGGATAATGAAAGCATCTGTTACCTCGGACCGGACGGAGCGGTGTATCTGAACTGCCGCAACGAGTCGGACGGGCATCAAAGACCGCTGTACCGGTTCGACCAGGCGGGGAACCGGCTCATACCGGTGGAGAATCCCTTCGACCCGAACCTGATCTGCCAGGGAACCCTCTGCAGGGCCTCTTTCGGGGGCGATGACTTCTACCTCATGTCCTTCTGCGACCCGACGGAATACAACCGCCGGAACCGGATTACGGTCTGGGCAAGTCCGGATGCCCTCCATTGGACCCCGGTAGTCCGGCTGACCGGTACGACCCCGTCCGCAGGCTACTCCGCCGTCGATTTCCGGGGAGGGGTCTGCGGCGTTGTCTGGGAGCACGATGCGCGGACGGAAGAAATCGGCTTCCGCGACCTGACGCCTTTCCTCCCCCGGCTTCACGAGGCAGCCAGGGGCGTCAGCCGGTCCCTGAAAGAATAACACAAAAAAGTCAGCCACAACGGCTGACTTTTTTTGTGGAGGTGAGCGGACTCGAACCGCTGTATCTTAGCCGGTTTGAAAGGCGTCCACCGGAGCGTCCCGGTCGGAATGATACCCCTGGGTCGGCCGATACCGGGCGGAACGTCCGAGGGATACTCGTCGGCGGCGCAGCCTAGGCGTCGCGGATTAAGCTAATTGGCTTGGCCAAATTAGGCAGCGAGTGCGTAGTTGTTGTTGGCAACTGATTTTTGGAATCTGAGATTAACGGGCAAGGTTCCAACGCCCGGCGTGCTTACCGTCCGACATCAACGCTGTCAAAACCAAAACACCCCCATTGCGGTGTGGGCGATGGCGGATTCGAACCGTCGACCCCCTGCTTGTAAGGCAGGTGCTCTGAACCAACTGAGCTAATCGCCCGAAAAGGATTGCAAAGATAAGGTGAAAAAGCGAAAGTTGCAAATCACAGATGGGTCACGATTCTCTCCAGCCAAACCTTGTCTTCCTCATCGAAGGTGGCAAGGCGGTCGCTGTCGATATCGAGGACCGCTGTGACGGCGCCGTCGGGGCCATGGACAGGGACGACGACCTCGCTGCGGGAGGCACTGCTGCAGGCGATGTGCCCAGGGAACTGCTCCACGTCCGGAACGACGACGGTTTCATTCCGTTTCCAGGCCGTGCCGCAGACCCCCTTCCCGAACGGGATGTGCATGCAGGCAACGGGGCCCTGGAAAGGGCCGAGGACGAGCTCGTCCCCCGCGACTCGATAGAAACCGGTCCACCAGAATCCGAAGGTTCCGTGCAGGACGGCGGCGATGTTCGCCATCTTCGCGATGACATCCGTTTCTCCTTCCAGCAAGGCGGCTACTTGCCGCTCCAGCAGGCGGTATTTTTCAGTCTTTTCCATTATAACAAAAAAGTTAAGTGGTAAAACATAATTGTTTTACCACTTATACTTCAACTAGTTGAGCAACTACTTCTGCGGCTGGACCGGAGTGGGCTGCGCCGGGGCCTGCGGCAGCGGGCGGCCGGTCATCTGGGCCACGATCTTGTCGAACTCAGCCTCGGAAATCATCCGGCAATTGCCGTTGAACTTGGCGTCGAGCTCCACCTGGAGGCGCTTGATGTTCAGGTCGCCCTCGATGGTGCAGCCACCCTTCAGGGACAGGGTGTCCTTGACGTAGAAGTTGCCGTGCATCGTACCGGTGAAGTCGACGTTCTGGCAGATAATGTCGCCCTTGATCTGGGCCTTCTCGCCCACGACGACGCGGCCCTTGGAGCAGATCTTGCCCTCGAAGATGCCGTCGACGCGGAGGTCGGTAGGAGTGGTGATCTCACCCTTGAAAGTGGTACCGGCGGAGATCCGGCTCACTTCGTTCACATTGACAGGTTCCATTGGTTTAGCCATATTTTATAATTGTTGTTTTTCTACGCAATCCCCTTGCCGTGGCAGTTCTTGTACTTGAGGCCGGAGCCGCAAGGGCAGGGATCGTTGCGCCCCACGCGCTTGTCCACGCGGATCGGGGTGCGGGCCTTCTGCTCGCCGTTGGTGGAGAGCTGGGAAGGATCGTTGGTGCGCATCTGGCTCAGGTCGCGGCGGGGCTGCGTGGCCGGGCGCGGGGCACGGGCCTCGTTGGCGTCGCGGAGCGGGATGAAGGCGCGGAGGAGGAAGGTCAGGACTGCCTCGTTCAGCTCCTCGAGCATCTGGGAGAAGAGGTTGTAGCTCTCCAGCTTATAGACCACCAGCGGGTCCTTCTGCTCGTAGGCAGCATTCTGGACGCTCTGACGGAGGTCGTCCATGTCACGCAGGTGCTGCTTCCAGTATTCGTCGATCTCGTACAGGATGACCGAGCGGCTCAGGGACTTGGCCACTTCGCGGCTCTCGGTCTCGTAAGCCTTCTTGAGGTTCACGGACAGGTTGAGCATCCGCTTGCCATCGGAGATGGGGATGGCGATGTTCTCGTACATGGACCCCTGCTTCTCGTACACCTGCTTGATGATCGGGTTCACTTTCTCCACCATCGCGTCCATACGGCGGTCGTACACCTCCTGCATGTGCGCGCAAAGCTTGTCGGCGATTTCCTGCGGCTTCGCCTTCTCGTAGAAGTCCGGGTCGAAGCCCAGGTCGATGGACAGGGTCGCGATCACATATTCCTCGAAAGAGGCGTAGTCCATGCCTTCGGCCTTCTCGGCGATGATGTTCGCGGTGTCCTGCATCATGTTCTGGACGTCGATCTCGATGCGTTCGCCGGAGAGGGCGTTGCGGCGGCGGGCGTAGACAGCCTCGCGCTGATAGTTCATCACGTCGTCGTATTCCAGCGTACGCTTACGCCAGCCGAAGTGGTTCTCCTCCACGCGCTTCTGCGCGGTTTCGATGGACTTGGACAGCATGCCGGAGACGAGGGCCTCGTCATCGCCCATGCCCAGCTTGTCCACGACCCCGGCGATCCGTTCGGAACCGAACTTGCGCATGAGGTCGTCCTCGAGGGAAATGTAGAAGGTCGAGGAACCCGGGTCGCCCTGACGGCCGGCGCGGCCGCGGAGCTGGCGGTCGACGCGGCGGCTGTCGTGGCGGGTGGTGCCGATGATGGCGAGACCGCCGGCAGCCTTCACCTCCGGGGTGAGCTTGATATCGGTACCACGGCCCGCCATGTTGGTGGCGATGGTGACCTTGCCGCTCTGGCCCGCCTGGGCCACGATCTCCGCTTCCCGGGCGTGCTCCTTCGCATTCAGCACGTTCGGACGCAGGCCGCGGAGGCGCATCATACGCGCGAGGAGTTCAGAAGTCTCCACGTCGGTAGTACCCACGAGGACCGGACGTCCGGCGTTCGTGAGCTCGACCACACGGTCGATGACGGCGTTGAACTTGCCTTTCTTGGTCTTGTAGATAATGTCGTCCTGGTCGTCGCGGATGACCGGCCGGTTGGTCGGGATGGACACGACGTCCAGCTTGTAGATGCTCCAGAACTCACCCGCCTCGGTTTCAGCGGTACCGGTCATGCCCGCGAGCTTGTGGTACATGCGGAAGTAGTTCTGCAGGGTGATGGTCGCGAACGTCTGCGTCGCGGCCTCCACCTTCACGTTTTCCTTCGCTTCCACGGCCTGGTGGAGACCGTCGCTCCAGCGGCGGCCCTCCATGATACGGCCCGTGCTCTCGTCCACGATCTTGACCTTGTTGTCCACGATCACGTAGTCGATATCCTTGGTGAACATCGCATAGGCCTTGAGGAGCTGGATCACGGTATGGACGCGCTCGCTCTTGAGGGAGAAGTCCTCCATGAGGGCGTCCTTCTTCTCGGCCTTCTGGGCCGGGGTGAGGGTGGCGTCGTTCTGGATTTCCGCAATGGCGGAGCCCATGTCGGGGAGCACGAAGAAGTTCGGGTCGGACACGGCGTTGGCGAGGACCTCGTGGCCCTTGTCGGTCATGTCCACGCTGTTCTGGATCTCGGTGATGACGAAGTAGAGTTCGTCGGTGACCTGCGGCATCTCGCGCTCATTGTCCTGCATGTAATAGCTCTCGGCCTTCTGCAGGAGGGCCTTCATGCCCTGCTCGGACAGGAACTTGATCAGCGGCTGGTACTTCGGGAGACCCTTGTGGCAGCGCAGGAGGAGCTTGCCGCCCTCCGCCTCGTCCCCGGCGGCGATGGCCTTCTTGGCCTCGTTCAGGGTCGTGTTGACGAGGGCGCGCTGCTTGTTGTACAGGTTCTCCACGTAGGGGCGGTACTCCATGAACTGCTCGTCGTCCGCGGCCTTCGCCATCGGGCCGGAAATGATGAGCGGGGTACGGGCGTCGTCGATGAGGACGGAGTCCACCTCGTCGACGATGGCGTAGTGGTGCTTCCGCTGAACGAGGTCCGACATCCGGGTGGCCATGTTGTCACGCAGGTAGTCGAAACCGAACTCGTTGTTGGTGCCGAAGGTGATGTCGCAGTCGTACGCCTTCTTGCGGGCGTCGGAGTTGGGCTGGTGCTTGTCGATGCAGTCCACGCTGAGGCCGTGGAACTGGTACAGCGGGCCCATCCATTCGGAGTCACGCTTGGACAGGTAGTCGTTGACGGTAACCACGTGGACGCCCTTGCCCGCGAGTGCGTTCAGGAACACCGGGAGGGTCGCGACGAGGGTCTTGCCTTCACCGGTCGCCATCTCGGCAATGCTGCCGCGCTGCTCCTTGTTGGTCTTGAGGGAGCCGTTCAGGACGATACCGCCGATGAGCTGCACGTCGTAATGGACCATGTCCCAGGTAATCTCGTTGCCGCCGGCGACCCAGTGGTTCTGCCAGACGGCCTTGTCGTCCTCGATGTGGACGAAATCGCGGCCGTGGGCCGCCAGGTCGCGGTCGAAGTCCGTCGCTGTGACCGTGATGGTCTCGTTCTGCGCAAAGCGGCGGGCGGTGGATTTCATGATGGCGAAGGCCTCGGGGAGGATCTCGTCGAGACACTTCTCGATGGCGTCGTCCTCGTCCTTGACGAGCTTGTCGGATTCGGTGGCGAGGGCTTCCTTCTCGGAAACGGGAATGTCTTTCTCCAGTTCGGCCTTGATTTCGGCGATGCGGTCCTCGAAGGGTTTCTCGACGGCGAGGATCTTCGCGCGGAGCGCGGCGGAACGGGCCCGGAGCTCATCGTCGGAGAGGGCGTCGATGCCGGGATAGGCCGCGAGGACCTTGTCCAGCATGGGCTTCACCTGCTTCATGTCCCGGTCGGACTTGGAGCCGAAAACTTTCTTCAGTATATCTGCGAGTGCCATAAATTGCTTCTCAAATTCCAGTAAAAAATATTATCTTACAAATGTACATATAATTCAGCGGATACACAAATTGTATTTTCGCCGAATTATCCCTATCTTTCGGATTAAACCGAATAACCAGAACCACGAACTATGCATAACAACCCCAAAATCGGCATCCGCCCGACCATCGACGGCCGCATGAACGGCGTCCGCGAATCCTTGGAAGACCAGACCATGGGCATGGCGCGCAGTGTCGCCGCCCTCCTGTCCGGCCGGCTCCGCTACGCGGACGGCTCCCCCGTCGAGTGTGTCATCGCCGATACCACCATCGGCCGCGTGGCCGAAGCCGCCGCCTGTGCTGAGAAGTTCGTCCGCGAAGGCGTCGCCATCACGGTCACGGTCACCCCTTCAACGGCACGGAGCGGCCGGGCGCGGTGTACCTCGCCGCCGTCCTCGCCGCGCACGCGCAGAAGGGCCTGCCCGCCTTCGGCATCTACGGCCACGACGTGCAGGACGCGGATAACCAGGTCATTCCGGCGGACGTCGAGGAGAAGCTCCTCCGTTTCGCCCGCGCCGCCGTCGCCGCCGCCTCCATGCGGGGCAAGTCCTACCTGTCCATCGGCGCCGTCTGCATGGGAATCGCCGGTTCCATCGTGAATCCGGACTTCTTCGAGGACTACCTCGGCATGCGCTGCGAGGGCATCGACGAGGTGGAAATCATCCGCCGCATGGACCGGGGCATCTACGACCACGAGGAGTTCGAGAAGGCCCTGGCCTGGGCCAAGGCCCATTGCCGGGAATATGACGACGTGTGCAACCGCCCGGACCTCAAGAAGACCCGGGAAGAGAAGGACGAAGACTGGGCCTTCGTCGTGAAGATGGCCCTGATTATCCGCGACCTCTTGCAGGGCAATCCCAAGCTCAAGGAGCTGGGCTTCGGGGAGGAATCCCTGGGCCACAACGCGATCCTGGGCGGTTTCCAGGGCCAGCGCCAGTGGACGGACTTCTATCCCAACGGCGACTTCGCGGAGGCCATCCTGAACTCTTCCTTCGACTGGAACGGCATCCGCAAGCCCTTCGTCCTCGCGACGGAGAACGACTCCCTGAACGGCGTCGCGATGCTCCTCGGCCACCTTGTCTCCCAGGGACCGGCCATCTTTGCCGATGTCCGCACCTACTGGAGCCCGGAGGCCGTGAAGCGGGTCACCGGCGAGCCGCTCACGGGTCCGGCGGCCGGCGGCATCATCCACCTGATCAACTCCGGCGCCGCCTCGCTGGACGGCAGCGGACAGTGCGCCATCGACGGGAAACCGGCGATGAAGCCTTTCTGGGAGATTTCCCCGGAGGAGGCCGACGCCTGCCTGGACGCCACCGTCTGGGTGCCCGCGAACCGCGAATACTTCCGCGGCGGCGGCTTCTCCTCCAAGTTCCTCTCGAAGGGCGGCATGCCCTGCACGATGATCCGGATGAACATCGTCAAAAACCTCGGTCCCGTGCTCCAGCTTGCGGAAGGGTGGACGGTGGATGTTTCCGAGAAGCAGTTCCGCATCTTGGACGACCGCACCGACAAAGGCTGGCCCACGACCTGGTTCGCCCCACGCCTGGACCTGTCGAAGCGCCCGTTCCAGGACGTATACAGCGTGATGGACAACTGGGGCGCGAACCACGGAGCCATCGTCTATGGCCACGTGGGCGCGGATCTCATCACCCTCTGCTCCATGCTCCGCATCCCGGTGTGCATGCACAACGTTCCCGAAAAGGATATCTTCCGTCCCTCCACCTGGCGCGCCTTCGGCATGGACCCGGAAGGAGCCGATTACCGTGCGTGTGCTGCTTACGGCCCGCTGTTTAAGAAATAGTCATGAAAGAGAAAAACAGTTTCTTCAAGTACGAAGGCGTAAATTATTTACTGCCATTTATTTTGATCACCGCGTGCTTCGCGCTGTGGGGCTTTGCGAACGACATCACGAACCCGATGGTGAAGGCGTTCTCCAAGATCTTCCGGATGAGCGTGACGCAGGGCACCCTGACGCAGGTCGCCTTCTACGGCGGGTACTTCGCGATGGCCCTCCCGGCCGCCATCTTCATCCGGCGCTTCTCCTACAAGAGCGGCATCCTGATGGGCCTGGGCCTGTACGCGACGGGGGCGTTCCTGTTCATCGCCGCGCGTTCCACGGGCTCTTACTGGCCTTTCCTGATCGCGTATTTCATCCTCACCTGCGGCCTCAGCTTCCTGGAGACCAGCGCGAACCCGTATATCCTCGCGATGGGCGACCCGGCGACCGCCACCCGGCGGCTGAACTTCGCGCAGTCTTTCAACCCCATCGGCTCGCTGTGCGGCATGTATGTGGCGATGAACTTCATCCAGGCCCGCCTGAACCCGATGGACTCCGCCGCCCGGGCCACCCTGTCCGACGCGGAGTTCGAGGCGATGAAGCAGTCCGACCTGGGAATCCTCATCACCCCGTACGTCATCATCGGCATCGTCATCGTGGCGATGTTCCTGCTGATCCTGCTGAAGAAGATGCCGGCGGTGCACGAGGAAAGTTCCCAGACCGTGGGCGCCTCGCTGAAGCGGCTCGTCGGCATCCCCCGCTACCGCGAGGGCGTGCTGGCGCAGTTCTTCTATGTGGGCGTGCAAATCATGTGCTGGACCTTCATCATCCAGTACGGGACGCGGATCTTCATGGAGCGCGGGATGAGTGAGATCGATGCGGAAGTCCTCTCGCAGAAGTACAACATCGCCGCGATGATCCTCTTCTGCTGCAGCCGGTTTATCTGCACGTACCTGATGAAATACTTCAAGCCCGGGAAAATGCTCTACTGCTTCGCTTTCGCGGGTCTCGCCTTCGCCCTCGGTGTCATTATCTTCCAGGGCATCGTCGGCCTGTACTGCCTCGTCGCCGTCTCCGCCTGCATGTCCCTGATGTTCCCGACCATTTACGGCATCGCCCTCGAAGGGCTCGGGGAGGACGCCAAATTCGGCGCCGCCGGCCTCATCATGGCCATCCTGGGCGGCTCGGTCCTGCCGCCGTTCCAGGCCATGATCATCGACCAGGGCACAGTCCTCGGCATGCCGGCGGTGAACGTCTCGTTCATCCTGCCGGCCCTGTGTTTCGTGGTCATTGCGGTTTACGGCCTCCGGGTGCACCGGAACCGCATCTAGCGGAAGGCCTTCCGGGCCTGACGGATCTCCGGAAGCATCCTGCAAAGAGCGCGGAAGTGCTTGAACGGCAGGATGCTTCCGTATTTTACGGCCTTCACGAGCGTGAACAGGCACACGAACAGGAAGCGTTCCCACAGCGGGCGGTTGATGTCGCACAGCCGCACGAGCGAGCCCATGTAATAGTTCCGGTAGATGACCTTCTCCTTGGGTTCCTGCCGATACGCCCGGTCGTGTACGGCCCGCGCTTCGGGCACGATGCCGACCCTGAACCCGTGATACCGGGCCCGGTCGCACCAGTTGTCGTCATTCCCATAGATCGGGAACAGCGAGTCGAACATTCCAACGGTTTCCAGCGCCTTCCGCGGAATCAGCCAATGCGCGGCCATGATGCGAATGACAGTCACCGGAGGGCATGCACTTCCAGAAACTGTGCCACCCTCGGCATCATAAGAGGGAGGGGCCCATTTGGGAGGGGTCGCGCAGCGACGTTTCTGGAAGTGCATGCCCTCCGGTGCAAAGGCCTTCTCAAATTGCTTGTCCAGATCTTTGAAGCCGTCGGTCATCTGGAGGGGGCTGAGGACGGCGTAGTCGGGGTGCGCTTCCGAGGCGGCGACGAGGGTGCCGAGGGTGGAGGGTTCGATCCAGGCGTCCTGGTTCAGGAGATAGACGTAGTCGTAGCCCTTGTCCAGGGCGTAGCGGAAGCCCATGTTGTTGGCCTCGGCAAAGCCCAGGTTGTCCGCGCTGCGGACGAGTTTCGCTTCGGGGAAATGACCCTGGACCCAGTCCGCCGATCCGTCCGTGGAGTCGTTGTCCCAGACGTAGAGGTCCGCCGGGAGCTCGGAGGCGCGGACGCTCCCGAGGCACCGGTCCAGCCATTTCAGGCCGTTGTACGTGACGACGATGACGAGGATATTCATAGGCCGCGGACTTCGTGGTACAACTGCGTGAAAATCTCCTTGGTGGAGCGCCGGGTGAAAATGGAACGCATGACATTCCGGGCCGTCGCGTCCATGATGGCCGCATGGCTGCCAGGGTCGGACTTGTCGGCAAACAAGTACTTCAACCGCCGGAGCGCCTCGACGCACCAGACGAATGCGCCCAGCAGCCCGTACTTGACGGGGTTACCGCCACTGTAGAACTGCAGCGCGCCCCGCACCCGCGTGGGTTTGATGGCCGCCTCCATCCGGGAGACAGTGCCGCCCGCCAGATGGGTGATCGTCACATCGGCATCGGACCAGACGGTGTATCCCATCTCATTGATTTTATGACCAATGGCGATGTCTTCTGGAGTAAAGGTATAGTTCTCGTCGAACCAGCCTGCCTGGCGGAAAACGTCCGTCCGGATCAGGAAACAGGCGCCGTTGACGGTCCAGGTCCGGAAGAGTCCGTCCTGCATGGACCAGGGCGTCGGGACGGTTTCGTCGACCTGGTGCAGATAATGCTTCACATAGCGCCAGGCGGTCCAGGGGGCGCGGCCGTTGGTCTGCACCCGGCCGTCCGGGAAGACGATCTTGGGCGAAACGATGGCGGCGTCGGCGGGCAGCCGACCGAAATCGGCCACGAGAGCGTCCATGACCGGCATGGCCATCAGCGTGTCGTCATTGACAATGAAACAGTACTTCCCCGCCGCCTGCCGGAGAGCGAGGTTGTTGTTCTCCGAGAAGCCCCGGAGCTCGCGGCTTTCGACGACCTTGACATCGGGCCAGTCCGCCCGGAGCCGTGCGAGGTTTTCCGTCGAGAACAGGTAAGCGACCACCAGGACCTCATAGGACACCGTGGTATGGGCACGGATCCCTTCCAGGCACGGATACAGCAGGTCCGGCCGGTTCATGCACACGATGATGACGCTTACCTCCGGCATACCCCTATCCGACTATCCACTTCCCCACCCGCGGAATCCGCTGGACCAGGACACAGACGAGCGCGACGCTCACGAAGGAGAGGAGGGCCGTCCCCAGGATCTGGACCGGTGTGGTCCAAACGGGGCCGAGCACGCCGTCGGCGCCAAGCCCCAGCGACGACCGCAGCCAGGCCGAAATGAGGCCGAGGAGGACCATATGCGAGAGATACATCCCGTAGCTGGCCTTGCTCACCGGCAGGAGCACCTTCTCGTAGAACTTGCCGCCGGTGGTGATCTTCCGGAGCAAGAGGATCCAGCCGATGGTCATCAGGGCGACGCCGAAGGTGTCGTTGAGCCAGGGGCCCTCCCAGAGGGCGGCCAGGCCCACCGGTCCCTCGACTGGAAATACCCCGCCGCTATCGGCCCAGACGCGGCGCAGGAAGCCGGCGGAGCAAATGGCGAAGCCGGCCAGGAAGACGGGCAGGGCGATGCCCAGCGTCTTTTTCCAGGACAACTCACCCACGAACTTGCGGAAATACAGCCCCAGCAGCAGGTACCCTATGAAACCGCTCAAGTAGTAGAACACACCGTAGGTATTCCAGCTGGCTTCGCCCCAGAGGGGATACTTGGCGGCATTCGGGATGCCCGACGGGCCGTAGATAACCGGCGCGGCACCGCCCACCCATTGGCGGATCAGGGGAATCAACGTCGTGAAAAGCCAGAGGGCCAGATAGATCTGGAGCTCGCGTTTCCCCACTTTCTCCGCCCAGGGAGACAGCAGCGGCATCACGAGATACAGGCCCACGAGCATATAGACGAACCACAGATGGCCGGCCGCGTAGTTGAAGTTCAGCAGCAGGTCCCGGAAGTTCTGCACCGGTTCACCCCAGACCAGGGCGTACACGATGCTCCAGACCGCGAACGGAATGAGGATGCGGGCCGCCCGGCGGCGAAAGAACTCCCCGGTCGTATAATGCAGGGGGAACTGCAGATAGCTGGACGCGACGACGAAAAGGGCAACGCAAGCCCGAGGCAGGACATTCAGGATAGCCATCCAAAACGCATCGGCTTTCGTCAGGATCAGGGATCCTTCCCCGCCCAGATAGAACGGCTCGCAACTGTGCGTGGCCATGACCAGGAAGCAGGCGATCACCCGCAGCCAGTCGATCCAGATTTCACGGTCGGTGTTCGATGGTGCCATAACATACAAATATAGACATTTTTTGCTAATTTTGCAGTCTATGGCCACGAGCGCGAATATCCGGATCGCCCGCAACACGATTGTCATCTATATCCGGATGGCAGTCACGATCCTCGTGGGGCTCATCACCAGCCGGCTGGTGCTGCAGGCCCTCGGGGCTTCGGACGTGGGTATCTACAGCGCCGTGGGGTCTACCGTCGCCCTCATCGCCTTCATCACCGGCGCCCTCACCGCGACCACCGTCCGCTTCATGAACTTCGAGATGGGCAAGGCCGACGGAGACACGAACCGGATGTTCAACGTCTGCCACGTGATCCACATCGGCGGCGCTCTCGTGCTGTTCCTGCTGTTAGAGTCCATTGGCCTGTGGTACATCCACCACTATCTGAACGTTCCGTCCGGGAAGGAGGCCGACGCCATGTTCGTGTTCCAGGTCTCCACCGTCGTCGCATGCCTGGGCATCGCCAACGTCCCTTTCCAGAGCCTGTTCAATGTCCATGAACGCTTCGCCACCGTCGCGGTGGTGGACATAGTCAATGCGCTCGTGAAGCTCGGGCTCGTCATCGGCCTCCTGTACTGGAAGGGCAACGGCCTGCGGCTGTACGCCCTCCTGATGAGCGTCACGACGTGGATCAGCCTCGTCGTGTACCGCTGGCTGTGCCGCCGGAACTGGCCGGACATCATCCGCTGGAAGTTCGTGCGGGAACGGAAATCCTATCGGGAGGTCCTGGTCTTCAACAACTACAACCTCCTCTCCTCCGCGTCGATGATCGCCCGCTCACAGGGCTCCAACATGCTCATCAACGCCTTCTTCGGCACGACGGTGAACGCGGCCTACTTCTATGCCGGCACGGTCCAGAACTACGTGAACCAGTTCATTGCGAACTTCGACACGGCCGCCGCGCCGCAGATCACGCAGAACATCGGCGCGGGCAACGCCAGCCGCTCGGTGGCCCTTGCGGAGCGCGTCTGCCGCATCTGCATCCTCCTGTTCCTCCTGCTCTTCTTCCCGCTCTGGAGCGAACTGGACTTCATCCTGAACCTCTGGCTGGGCGCCAAGATCCCCGCCGGGACGGTGCTGATGTGCCGGTGGACCCTGCTGGTCGCCGCCGCCTCGGCCACCTCGGCCGGCCTCGCCCAGCTCATCAATGCCTACGGCCGCGTCAAGTGGTACAAGATCGAATTCAGCGTCCTGTACCTCCTCTGCCTCGTCGCCGGCTGGCTGCTGTTCCGGGCCGGCTATCCGGCCTATACCATCATTATCTGCTTCGTGGCGGCGGACCTCCTGAGCCGCGTCATCCAGCTTGTTCTGCTGCATTACCAGTTCGGCTTCAGGATCGGCAAGTTCCTGAAAGAGGCTTATCTACGGCCCGCCCTCGCCGCCGTCCTCCTCATCGGCTGGCTCGTCCTCTACCGCCTCCTTCCGCTGGAAAGTGCCTGGGCGAAAATCGGCGGCATCGTCCTCACCGGCTGCGTCACCGCGGCGGTCCTCGCACTCGTGGGCCTGAAGCCCGGCGAGCGCCACGAGATCCGCCGCTTCCTGGGCCGCAAATGGCACGAATGGGAGCTGGACCACCGTTATGAAAAGGTGGCCCGCAGGGAATGGAAACGCAAGTTCGGGACAGACCTGGACCTGGATCATCCCCGCGACCTCAACGAGAAAATCCAGTGGCTGATGTGCCGTTCGGACATATCGGCCTGGACTCCCCTCTCCGATAAGGTCGCCGTGCGCGAATACGTGAAGGCAAAAGGCCTGGGCGACCTTCTGGTGCCGCTTCTCGGCACCTGGAAGCATGCCAAGGACATTCCTTGGGACTCGCTTCCGGAAAAGTTCGTCCTTAAATGCAACCACGACAGCGGCTCCACGCACATAGTCGACCGCTTTACCGACCGCTCCACGGTCGCGGCGGCCCTGGACGAAGCCTTGAAGGTCCAATACGGCTACCGGCACGGAGAGATGCACTACAACGGTATCGAACCGTGCATCCTCGCAGAACAGTTCCTGGACAGCGGCGAGTCCGTTCCTGTCGACTACAAAATCTGGTGCTTCGACGGAAAGCCCTACTGCATCTGGGCCTGCCACGGCCGCACCGCCGAGGCCGTCTATGTCAATGTCTACGACCTCGACTGGAACCCGCGCCCGGAAGCCTCGGTCTTCACCGAGCACTATCGCGACGGTGGCTGCTCGCTCCCGAAGCCCGAGACGCTTCCGCAGATGCTTGCGGCCGCCGCGAAACTCTCCGAAGGCCTCCCCGAGGTCCGGGTCGACTTCTACGAAGTCCAGGGCAAGCTCTACTTCGGCGAAATGACCTTCGCCTCCCTGATGGGCCGGATGGACTTCTATACCCCCGAATTCCTGAAAGAGCTGGGCGACCAAGTGAAACTCCCCATCCGATGAACCGAAAAGTCATATACACCTGCCTGACGGGCGGTTACGACCGCCTGGAACAGCCCGCCGCCGTGGCGCCGGACTGGGATTACGTCTGCTTCACGGACACCGAGGGGCAGGACGGGGTGTGGCAGCTGCGGAAGATTCCGTACGAGAGCCCGGACCCGGTCGTCCGCTCGCGGTATCCGAAGATCCTCCCCCACAAGGCGCTGCCGGAGTACAAATTCAGCGTGTACATGGACGCAAACCTGCGCATCGTCGACGCCGAATTCTACCGCATCGCGGACCGGCTTATCGCCGACGAGATCCCTTTCGCGCAGGTGGAGCATCCGGACCGGGACTGTGTGTATGAGGAACTTAAATACTGTTACCTGAAGGACAAGGTCGATACTCGGACGGCCTTCCGGCTATCCCGGAAATGGACTGGCGAAGGCCTTCCCCGCCACGCCGGCCTCTACGAGAACAACCTGATCTTCCGGGAGCACAATCTCGACGAAGTCCAGGCCCTGGACGAAGCCTGGTGGAAAGGCTTTTCGACCGGCATCCCCCGCGACCAGCTATGCCTGGAGCCCATCTTCCTCCGCCATGGCATCCACCCGGCCCTCCTGCTGGGCAAGGGTCTCAACGCCCGCAACGTTCCATACCTGAAATACACGCTTCATCCTCCGACCGGGAAAGAAAATACCCCGGGCCGTCTGACCTGGGGCAATCTCGTGTATCGGGTCCGGCTGGGTTGGCGGAAACTGATGCTGGAGTTCTTGAAGTAGATTTCTCGACTCCGTCCTTCGGACTTCGCTCGAAATGACAATTACTCGGGCTTGTAGGAGTCCTTCAGCGCGGTGGTCTTGTTGAAGACCGCCTTTTCGGGCGTGGAGTCCTTGTCTTTCACGTAGTAGCCGGTGCGCTCGAACTGGACCGCGATGCCGGAGGCGTCGTCCAGGAGGGCGGGTTCCGCCCAGCCCTCTCCCACGACGAGGGACTCCGGATTCAGGAAGTCCTTGTAGTCCTTGTCCTCGGGGACCTGGGACATGTCGGCCAGGGTGAAGAGGCGGTCGTAGTTCCGGAGTTCGATTTCCTTCGCGTGCGGGACGGAGACCCAGTGGATCGTGCCCTTGACGGAACGCCACTCGCCCGTGGTCGGGTGCGTAGTGGGATCGTAGGTGCACTTGAGCTCGACGACGCGGCCGTCCTCGTCCTTGACCACCTCGTTGCACTTGATGATGTAGGTGTACTTGAGGCGCACCTCGCCATCCGGCTTGAGGCGGAAGAACTTCTTGGGAGCGTCCTCCATGAAGTCCGCGCGGTCGATGTAGAGCTCGCCGGTGAAGGGGACCTTGCGGGTCGCGCCTTCCGGCTCCGCCGGGTTCAGCGGGCAGTCGAACCACTCGACCTGTCCCTCCGGATAGTTGGTGAGGGTGACCTTGATCGGATCCTGGACCACCATGTAACGGTTGGACCGGGCGTTCAGGTCCTGACGGACGCACCACTCGAGAAGCTGGATGTCCATCAGCTGGTCGCGCTTGGAAACGCCGATCTTGTCGCAGAACATGCGGAGCGCCTCGGCGGTGTAGCCGCGGCGTCGGACGCCGCAAAGCGTGGGCATCCGAGGATCGTCCCAGCCGCTCACAAGGCCCTTCTGCACGAGCTCGAGGAGCTTGCGCTTGGACATCAAGGTATAGGTGAGGTTGAGGCGCGCAAACTCGTACTGGTGAGATGGATAGATACCCAGCGTCTCAATGAACCAGTCGTACAGGGGACGGTGCACGTCGAACTCCAGGGTGCAGATGGAGTGGGTGATGTGCTCGATGGAGTCGCACTGGCCGTGGGTGTAGTCGTACATCGGGTAGATGCACCACTTGTCGCCCGTGCGGTGATGGTGCGCGAACTTGATGCGGTACAGCAGCGGGTCGCGGAACATCATGTTCGGATGGGCCATGTCGATCTTCGCGCGGAGGACCTTCTCCCCTTCCGCGTACTTGCCGGCCTTCATCTCGCGGAAGAGCTTCAGGTTCTCCTCCGGGGTGCGGTCGCGCCAGGGGCTCGGGGTGCCGGGCTTGTCCACGGTACCGCGGTTCAGGCGGATCTCCTCCTGGTTCTGGTCATCGACATAGGCGAGCCCCCGCTTGATGAGGTCCTCGGCCCATTCGTACAGCTGGTCGAAGTAGTCGGACGCGTAGAGTTCCTTGTCCCAATGGAAGCCCAGCCACTGGATATCCTCCTTGATGGAGTCCACGTACTCGGTGTCCTCCTTCGTGGGGTTCGTGTCGTCGTAGCGGAGGTTCGTCTTGCCGCCGTACTTCTGCGCGAGGCCGAAATTCAGGCAGATGGACTTGGCGTGCCCGAGGTGCAGGTAGCCGTTCGGCTCCGGCGGGAAGCGGGTCATGACGGCGTCCACTTTGCCCGACGCGAGGTCGGCTTCGATGATTTCTTCGAGGAAATTCAGTTTGCGTTCTTCCATGGTATATTACCTTATAGGTGGCAAAGGTACGCATTTTAAATTATTTTTACTAACTTCGCACCGTACTAAAACGAACAAGTAAATGGGTTTACTGCATGCAAGGCTGGCAAAGTATGACCTGCCGCAAAAAATGATAGAGAAAGGGGTTTACCCCTATTTCCGTGAAATCGAGAGCAAACAGGGTACGGAAGTCGAAATGGAGGGACACAAAGTCCTCATGTTCGGTTCCAACGCCTACACCGGCCTCACCGGCGACGAGCGTGTCATCGAGGCGGGCGTCAAGGCCCTGAGGCAATACGGTTCCGGCTGCGCCGGCTCCCGTTTCCTGAACGGCACCCTGGATATCCACGTCCAGCTCGAGAAAGAGCTGGCCGCCTTCGTGGGCAAGGACGAAGCCCTGTGCTTCTCCACCGGCTTCACGGTGAACTCCGGCGTCATCCCGCAGCTCCTCACCCGCGACGACTTCATCATCTGCGACGACCGCGACCACGCCTCTATCGTGGACGGACGCCGCCTGTCCTTCGCTAAGGCGCTGCACTACAAGCACAACGACATGAAGGACCTGGAGCGCTGCCTCCGCCGCTGCCCCAAGAACTCCGTGAAGCTCATCGTCGTGGACGGCGTCTTCTCGATGGAAGGCGACCTGTGCAAGCTCCCGGACATCGTCGAGTTCAAGCACAAGTACGACAACGTCGTCATCATGGTGGACGAGGCCCACGGCCTCGGCGTCTTCGGCCGCCAGGGCCGCGGCGTCTGCGACCACTTCAACCTGACGAAGGATATCGACATCATCATGGGGACCTTCTCCAAGTCCCTCGCCTCCATCGGCGGTTTCGTCGCGGCGGACAAGATCATTATCAACTGGCTCCGGCACACCGCCCGCACCTACATTTTCAGCGCCTCCGCCACCCCGGCCGCCACGGCCAGCGCCCTGGAAGCCCTGCACATCCTCCAGCAGGAGCCGCAGCGTATCAAGTCCCTGTGGGATGTCACGAACTACGCGCTGATGAAGTTCCGCGCCGCCGGTTTCGAGATCGGCGACACCGAGAGCCCGATCATCCCGCTCTATGTGCGCGACCTGGAAAAGACCTTCATGGTCACCAAGATGGCGTTCGACGAAGGCGTGTTCATCAACGCCGTCATCCCGCCGGCCTGCGCCCCGCAGGACACCCTCGTCCGCTTCGCGCTGATGGCCACCCACACCAAGGAGCAGGTGGACCGCGCCGTCACCGCCCTCACCAAGGTATTCAAGTCCTTAGACATCATCAAATGATCCAGTCGATGACCGGCTACGGCAAGGCCGAAGCCCAGCTGAAAGGTGGAAAACTCACCGTCGAAATCCGCACTCTGAACAGCAAGAGTGCGGATATCAATATCAAGACCTCCATCCTCCCGAAGGAGAAAGACATCCCCGTGCGGAAGAAGCTCGCCGAGCGTCTGCAGCGCGGCACCATCGACTTCTTCCTCACCTATGAGGCCGGTGCCGCCGATGCCGCCCGTCCTATTAACGCCGAAGCGCTGAAGGCCTATTACAGCCAGGTCCTGAGCCTCCGTCGGGAACTCCCGGGCTTCTCCGCCCCCGGCGACGAGGCCAATAGCGAACTTCTCGCCGCCCTCCTCCGCCTGCCCGATGTGGTGGACACGAAGAAGGCCGACGCCATCGGCGAAGAGGACTGGCCGGCCGTGGAAGCCGCCATTGACGAGGCCCTGGACCATCTCCAGGCTTTCCGCAGCCAGGAAGGCGTCGCCCTGTACAAGGACGTAACCGGCCGCGTACAGACCATCCTTGGCCTCTATGATGAGGTGGAGAAGCTGGAAGGCGAACGGATCGAGGGCGTGAAGGCCCGCCTCCTCAAGAACCTCGAGGAACTGGCCCAGAAGCCCGATCCCGCCCGCTTCGAGCAGGAACTCATCTTCTACCTCGAGAAGTACGATATCAACGAGGAAAAGGTCCGTCTGCGCCAGCACTGCCGCTACTTCATGGAAACCATCGACGGCGAACCCTACCCCGGCAAGAAGCTCGGCTTCATCATCCAGGAGATGGGCCGCGAGATCAACACCACCGGCTCCAAGGCGAACCACGCCGGCATCCAGCGGCTGGTCGTCCGGATGAAGGACGAACTGGAGAAGATCCGGGAACAGTCGATGAACATTCTGTAGATTTCTCGACTTCGCTCGAAATGACAAGAACGACCGTTTGTCATTTCGACCAAGCGCAGCGCATGGAGAAATCTCTTTCCGCTGAAAGAAAACGAGGCCGCCCCGGAAGGGACGGCCTCGATTCGTAAGACGTCAGAACTTACTGCTTGGTCATGACGTTCGGGAGAGCGGTCTCATAACCGCCCCAGGACACGCCGGAGCGTGAACCGGAGGAATTGGTGTAACGACCGTACCAACGGATGTTGTAGAAGAAGGCCGGAGCACCGGCGGAGGTGACGGAACCCGGGGTCAGATCGGCGGTCAGGCCGTCCTCGGACAGCTTGGCCCGGCAGATCACGTTGCCGACACCCGAGTTGTAGTAGGTCTTGCCTTCTACGTTCGTGTACTGGCCGGAGAGCAGCGCGTTCATCGCGCCTCGGGAGCTGTCCTGCCAGGTCACGCTTGTGTTCTCATACACGGCGAAGACCATTTCCTCGGTTTCAGCGTCGAAGTTGACGATGGCGACAAAGGCGCCTTCCGCATAATCGTTCGCATCGAATCCGGCGATGCCGCTGACCTTGTACGACTTGTCCTCCTCATTGGGTTCGACGATCCAGATGTCGGCGCCGTCCCCGCGGGGTACGCTCCAGCTGCCGAGCCACTTCTCGTACGGCGTGGGTTCGCCCACCTTCAGCAGGGAGGCGGCATACCAGCCCGTCGGATAGCCTTCGCCATCCAGACCGACCGCATACACCCAGTAATCGCCGTCCGTCATTTCCGTCCAACCGTCCGTATCCGTGCCCGAAGACAGGAAGTCGGAGAATTTATACTTGCCATTGTAAGAGGCGACAATCTCCCACAAGGCGTCAGTCAGGTCGGAATAGACGACGTCGCGGACGAATACGTCCTCGGGCATGCCGCTGGATGCATAGGCGCCGGGAGTCTCATACCAGAGCGCGTATTTGCCCTGATCGGCCTGCACCGTGTTCTTGAACACGGCGTAGGTGTTGCCCGAGATTTCCTGTCTGCCCTCAAAGGACAGCACCCAGTCTTCGGTCTTCTCGAAAATCGGATACTGGACGAAATCGACGGAGGAAGAGGCCTCGCCGTAGGTGCACTGGATGCTGCCGTGGCGGACCGCCTTGTCCGGATTGTCCTTCGTGACGACGACGATTTCTCCGTCCTCGACACGGACGCTCAGCCAGTCATTGTCGCTGGTGACCGTCAGGTCCCTCTCCGAAACGAACGGGAACCGGTAAGTGCCGGCTTCGCCCATCAGCGTGGTCTCATCCAACAGGGACAAGCCTTCGAAGGAGAGGGTGACGCCCGTTTGAAGAACCGCGACATCCGTTTTTTCTTCGCCGCTCCGGATGGTCACTTTCGCATAACGGCTTTCCAGTTTTCCCCAAGGGTCGACATGGACGGAGACCGTCTTTCCGTTCACGGAGACGGAGGCCCAGGAGCGGTCGGAGGTGGCGCTCACCGCGCCTTCCGCCTCCACCTGGATCGTTCCTTCACCACCTTGGCAGTTGAAGGTCACCTGGGAATTGAGGACGGAGAGCTTCACGGAAGTGTCCTCCACGGGCTTCTCCTTGTTACAGGCCGCCAGCAAGGCGATGGCAAGGACGGCCAGCGTGATATTCAGATACTTTCTCATAATTCCAATCAGTTAGCGCGGGTGAGTTTCGACGGGGAGGCAAGCCGGTTGGGATTGGAGATGCCCGTCCTGAAGAGCCAGGGGTCGAGGGCGTTGCCGATACGGGTGCTGCCGCTCATCCGGTACAGGATGAAACCGCTCACCACGTACGTACCCCAAACGCGGTTGTCGGCGAAGTAGATGGTGGAAGCGTCGTCCACGCCTTCGGCATTGGGACCGAAGGTCAGGGTGAAGCCGATGGTGTTGCCATAGTTCACGTAGCCGGCCTTGGAATCCCAGGAGGCCATCCGGATGTCGTAGTTGTTCTCGTCCTTGCCCACAATCTGCGAAAGCAGGGTCATCTTGCCCGTTCCGAGATTGTACGTGGCCACGACGTCGAACTGATTGCTGAGTCCGGAGATGGTGAAGGACTTGCCCCGCTCGGTCTGGGAGATGACGATACCCTCCATGGTGTTCTTTTCGCTGTTGAAGGTCAGCGTCCAGTTCCCCAGATAATCATCATAAGCGTGCCAGCCCTCGGGCAGGGTGCCCACCAGGTCGATGGCGTCAGAGGCGCCGGCGACGGAGAGGAGCTTCTGCGTATCCGCTTCCCACACCAGTTCGGAGACGGTATGCGTCCCCACTTCCACCGGTTTGTAGAGGCGGATGCCCTTGTCCGTGTACATGTACGGCATCTTGAACTCCTTGCCTTCGTACTGTTCGTCCGTGAGGGAGACATAGGCCTGACGGTTGGACAGGTCCAGGAAAATATGGCCCTGCTCTCCGCCGATGGTGCCGTCGAAGCTGCTCACGAAAATCTGCTCGATCATGTCATTGACGGAGCTGATGTACTGTTCGGGATCCCCGCTGAACGGGACCATGACGACCAGGCAACCGGAACGCTTGCCCTTCAGGCGGACTTCCTCGGGAGTCGCGCTCAGGATTACGAACTCGAAGTCACCCCGGTGGGCCTGGTACATGCCGGTCTCGCCATACAGGTTTCCGCTGCCCCCGGAAGGAGTGGCGAAATAATGGAAGCCGTAATTGAAGGAGTCGAAGGACAGGACCGGGCCGTCATCCGTGCCCATCCGATAGGTGGATGAGTAGGAGCCTTCGATGTTCTCGGACCATACGGTCGCCTCGGAAGGAGAGAACTTCACGATGTAGTTGTAACCGCCATAGAGCTGCTCGTTGTCGGGATAATAGTACATCAACCATCCCTGACTGGGCTCCTGAAGGACCTTCTGGGCGTTTTCCAGAGCCGCGGACAGCCGTTCGGAGGCGGACTTGTCGAAGAGGTCCTCCTGCTCGAACAGGCAGGACTGGAAGGAGAGGGCCGCCAGGGCCCCGGCCAGCATGCAAGCTATCAGTCTATTGTATTTCATAAGCTTGTTCCGTTTAATTGATCTCAAGGGATGTCAGGTCCACAAGACCGGCGGCGACCTCGTCCTGGCGACGGATGACCACTTCCCGGAGACGGTCCACGTCGATACCGAAGGTATCCATCATGTAACGTTTGACGATCTCCATCTTGGAGGTGATGATGTCGGCGCCGGAAGCGGGGTTCCCCTCTTCGTCCACGGAGGCGGCCTCCATCCATGCGGCCCACTGCGCGGGCGTGTTGGTCACGTACATGGAAAGGAGCTCGGCGAAGTCTTCCCGGTCTTCCTTGCGGGCGTAGTTCGAGATGAAGCCGAGGGGCAGGTTCTTTCCGCGGTAGAGGGCGTCGTTCCAGGCATCCTGCACGTAGTCGTTCGGCGTCAGGGTCTTGAACTCGGTCGGATAGTCCTTGGTCTGGTTCAGGATGTGCGTGAACTCGTGATGGATGGTCTTGATGTAGTAGTGGTTCAGGTTCTTCGTGGGATCGGAGCGGTAGTCACCCCACTGGCCGGCCATGACCTTGGGCAGGTAGTTGATGCCGGTGAGGTTGATCTTCTTGCCGCCTTCGGCGGTGCCCAGGCGGATGGTTCCGGCGTTGTTGTACTCCCATTCCCCGATGAAGGTGAACATCTTGGGGAAATAGTGCTGGGTGAACAGCACGCCCGCCACTTCGTCATAGGAATCGATGCACAGGTACTTGATCAGGTGCGCCATCGTGATGGAGCAGTCCAGATCGGCCGGAATGGTGTAGTAGCTCAGCGAAGTCTCGTTCTGGTCGTAACGCCATTTCACGGAGATGTTGTACGGCGTGACGAAATTGGCGTCGAGCCAGAGGTCGAAATCGTTCTTCGGCTGCAGGCTGACCTGGATGATGCTCTGGTCGCTCAGTTCATCCCGGTTGCAGGAGAAGGCGGCGAACACGGCCAGCACGAAGACGGAATATTTCAATACATTCTTCATGGTCGATTCGATTAAGGTTAGCGCTTGTTCGCTTCGAAACCGGCGTCACGGACGCGGAGCGGGATCTGGACCGCACGGCGGAGGTCGTTCACCTCCAGGGAGTCGGTCACGCTGCTAATCACGCCGTCTCCGTCCGAAACGCGGCGGTAAATCTTGATGCCGTACCGCTTGATGTCGAACCAGCGGATACCGAATCCCATGGTTTCGATGCGGCGGCTGTGAAGCACATACTGAAGCATGCTCTCCTGCACGGAGCCTTCGGCGTCAATCTGGAAGGCGGGATTCAGATGCTTCTTGGGAGTGGGTTCGAACCAGGTGTAATAATCCATCGCCTTGTAGAACTCGTTCACCTGCTCGGGCGTGATGTTCACCGGGTTGACGAACATGTTGGTCGCCCAGAGGTTGAGGTCGTCCATGGCGCCGTTGAAGTCGCGCAGCATGATCTTGGCCTCGGCGCGGTCCAGCAGGCAGGCGTCCGTGGTGAAGGCCGGATAGATGGTGCGGCGGTAGCCGGTGCCGGCCACCGGGTTGGTCACCTCGAACTCATAGGGGACAGTCCACCAGATGGTGTAGCGCAGACGGGAGGAAGAATAGTTCTTCGGCGTCATCTTGTAGGCGGAAGCGTTCATCGCCTGGTCCTCGGCCAGCCACGGGACGCGGCCGTAGAAAGTCTCCGTCAGCGCCAGGTTGGTCGTATGGCCGAAATGCTTGTAGGAGCCGCTGTAGTTGCCCCAGAAGAGGCCCTGGTTGGAGGCGCCGGTCTGGAGGAGCAGGTTGGACTTGCGGTCCGAACGCACATAGGCGGCGCTGGTCGTGGCCTTGTCCGGATAGTTGTTCTCCAGCTCGGCATAATCCCGGAGCTCGGGAACGACACCCAGGCACTTGTTCGCATACTCGACCGCCTTGGCCCACTGCTCATAATAGAGATAGAAGCGGGCGGCGAAAGCGTAGGCGGCCTGCACGTTGAAATGGTACTTCGGGACCACATAGTCGTCGGTGACATACTTCAGGCCTTCCTGGATGTCCTCGTCGATGCGGCGGTACACCTCGGCCACGTTGCTGCGCTCGTACTGCGGGCTCAGGCCCTGTTCGGGCTTGTCCATGTACGGAATGCCGGGATCGGTGGCGCTGGTCTGCGCATTATAGTTGAGACAGAAGACATTGACCAGGATGAAGTGGCCGTAGGCGCGGGCCAGGAGGGCTTCACCGTAGGAGCCGGCCAGGTCGGGATTCTCCTTGCCGCCCAGCTCTTCGATGGCCTCGAGGGCCTGGTTCGCGGCGGCGATGGAGCCCCAGTTGTTCTGCCAGATGTTCTCGGGAGACTCGTTGTTGGATTCGGTCACGTCCTCCCAGTTCCACACCTGCTCATAGAAGCGGTCGGCCGAAGCGGTGATGACGGCGGCGTTGTTGTCCATGTTGTCGGCCAGCAGTTCGGTCACCATCATGTAGTCCGTCCGGGAGTAGGCGTCTCCGAGGAGGGCTTTGATCTTCTCCGGCGTGTTGAGCTCGGCTCGGTTGTCAGGCATCGTGTCCAGGAACTTGTCGCAGGAGGAGAGTCCTGCGGTCAGGCTCAGGAAAGCCGTAATGATATAAGCGTATCTTTTCATAAATTATCCTCCTTGTTTAGATTCCGACCTTCAGGGTAAGGGTGAACTGACGGGGAACCGGAACGGCGACACCGCCGGTGTTGAAGAACTCCGGATCCTGGCCGTTCAGTTTCTTGTCGGCGTACAGCAGCGTCAGGTTCGTGGCCTGGAGCTTCAGGGACAGGGTGTTGCAGAAGATGGCCTGGGCCCACTTCTTGGGAAGGTCATAGCTCAGGGAGACCTCCTTCAGGCGGATGAAGTCGCCGCGGGCGATGCGCTCCGTCGAGTAGTTGTAGGCGTTGTAGGCGTAGGAGAGGTGCGTGTCGTTCGTGTTCTGGACACGGCTGGCGATCACGGGGATGGTCGTGACGGCCTCGTCACCGGGAACCACCCAGCGGTTCTTGAATTCACGCGGCATGGCGATCAGGTCGCTGTAACGGGACTTGAACACACGGTCCAGACGGACCACGTTGCCGAAGGAGCCGGTGAGGAACACGTTCAGACGCAGACCCTTCCACTCGAAGGTGTTGCCGAGGGAGCCGACATCCGTCGGGTCGGCGACACCGGAGTACTCCAGGAAGTGGAGCTTGTCGGGATCGGAGGTCTGGAAGTAGATGCCCGTGGTGGAGATGTTCTCGGTGAGCGTCTGGGTGTCGGGATCCCAGACACTGTCCTGGTCGACGAAGGTCGGGATACCTTCCTCGTTCAGGCCGCGGAACGGGATGGAGAAGATGGAGTGGTTCGGATAGCCCTCCTGGGCGAAACCGGTGCCGCTCACCAGGTTGATGACACGGAGCGAATTATACAGCTTGGTGACCTCGTTGCGGGAGTGGGAGTAGATGAAGTTGGTCGTCCACTTGAAGTCCCGCGTACGGACGTTCTGGGTCGTCAGGGACAGCTCGAAGCCGTCGGACTTCATGGAAGCCACATTACCGTACTTGATCACCTGTCCGCCGAGGCCCTGGGTGTTGGTCCGGCCGATCAGGTCGTAGTTGTTACGCTTGTACCAGTCGCCCGTGAAGTTGACCCGGTTGTCGAAGAAGCCCAGTTCCAGACCGAGGTTCAGCTCGTGCTTCTTCTCGAAGGTCAGGTCCGGGTTCGCGAGGTCGGAGATCGTCAGAATGGTCTCCCGGTCGTTCACGTTGTTTCTCCAGGGGTTGTAAGCCTCGATGACCACGTCGGAGTTCGTCACCCAGGACGGGCCGCTTTCAGCGGTCAGCGAGTAGGAAGCCTTGAAGGCCGCGTGCGACAGGACCGGCTGCAGGGGGCGCATCCAGGATTCGTCGCTGATGTTCCAGCGGCCGGACACGTTCCAGGTGGGCAGCCAGCGGGCCTGGCGGCTCTTGCCCAGGCGGTTGGAGCCCTCGTAACGGACGGTTCCGTTCAGGCTGTACCGGCCGAACAGGGAGTATGTGGCGGTTCCGAAGAACGCGGCGCGGCGCTCATGGGAGTTGCCCATGGTGAAGTACTGCGCATTGTCCTCGGCGCCCTTCTTGAAGACCTTGTAATTGTAGTTGGCGATTTCGCCCATGTCGTACTGGATGCCCCAGCCGCGGAACCAGATCTCGTGACGGTCGATGGAGTTCACCTCGGCGCCGGCGTAGGCGTTCACCTGGTGGATCCGGCCGAACGTCTGGCTGTAGTTCGCGGACACACGGGCGTCCCAGCCGTTCATCTTGTTGTCGGTGCGCTGGTAGATACCGCCCACGGGCAGGATGGATTCAGGCACGGCGAACAGCACGTCAGGATCCGTGTAGAGGAAGGAGTTGCTGTCGCGGATGGTGGTGGTGGACATGGCCCGGTAGGCCTGGGCCTGGTTGGAGTCATCGCGGATGTAATGCTCACGGGTGGTGCCGGCGAACTTGTAGGCCGCCAGGGCGGCCAGCTCCAGGTGGCCGAACAGCTTCCACTTGAGTTCTCCCTGGAAGCGGACGTTCGTCACGTCCAGATCCAGATAGTTGTTCTCCAGTTCATGGAAGATGTTGAAGGGAGCATAGTTGCGCGTATAGAATTCATCCGGGTCCAGGGCGCGGGAGGTGTTCAGCGCGTAGGAGTACGGGTTGATGTCGAAGTCACGCTGGACGGCGCCGTTCACGGCGTCGATGGTGGACCCCAGGGTTCCCGGCGCGCGCTGGTTACGGTACGAGGCGTTGCCGATGAGGTTCAGGGAGAGGTTCTCGACGATCTTGAACGTGGAGTTGATGTTGGCCGTGTAACGCTTGACGGCGCTCTGCACGGACCAGCCCGGGTCGTCCATCATGGACAGGGAGGCGTAGTAGTTGCCCTTGTCCGTACCGCCGGACATCGACACGGAATGGTTGTGCTGGACATTGTAGGTGAACAGCCGGTCGAACCAGTCGGTGTTGCGGTACTCGGCGGCGCGGAGGTATTCGGCCTTGGCCTCCTCCGTGTTCGGGAGGCCGAACTGGCCGGCCGTCTCGTTGAACTGGCTGATCAGCTGGTACATCTTACCGTAGATACCGCTGTCCGAGGCGTTGGCCGTTCCCGCATAGAGGAGATAGCCCTTCTGCTCCAGTTCCTGGTAGATGGACATCTGGTCCTGGGAGTTCATGATGTTGAAGTTGGAGTAGCTCGGCTTCAGACGGACGGTGTACTCACCGGTGTAGCTGATGCTGCTGTGTCCCGCACGGCCTTTCTTGGTCGTGACCACGATGACGCCCGCCATGGCGCGCGCACCGTAGATGGAAGTCGCGGAGCCGTCCTTCAGGATGTCGAAGCTCTCGATATCGTCGGAGTTCAGACCGGCGATGGCCGAGGAGATCAGGGTGTTGGCGTCACCGGAGCTGAGGTCTTCCGCATCGACGTCGACCACGTCCTCCATGATGACACCGTCCACCACCCACAGCGGCTTGGAGGAGCCGTAGATGGAGGTGGCGCCGCGGACGCGGATCTTCGGGGCCGTGCCGAACGTACCGGAGACGTTCTGCACGGAGACACCGGCCACACGGCCTTCCAGGGAACGGGAGATGTCGGCGATACCGTTCAGCTTGGCCTCATCGGCGTCCACCTTCACGGAGGAACCGGTGAACATGCGGCGGTCCACCGAGGTCATACCGGTGACGACCGCCTGCTCCAGCATCTCGGAATCCGGTTTCAGGGCGATGCGGACATTGTCCTTCACCGGAACTGTCTGCTCCTCGTAGCCCATGAAGGAAACCACAAGGTTCTTGGCGCTTTGCGGAACTTTGTCCAAGACAAAGTTGCCGTCCAGGTCTGTCATGGTTCCGATCTTGTTGGCGCCTTCCACATACACGTATGCACCCACGATGGCGTCTCCGTCGTCGGAGGAGACCACCGTACCGCGGACCGTGCGGGTCTGCGCAAAGGCAGTTGCCATGCCTAACAAGAGGGAACCGACACAGAACAGATAGGTTAACAGCTTGGTTCTCATTAGATAAGGCTAAATAAGGTTAAAGTGAATAATTGTTTCAGGTTCTTAAAGCGCTAATATATAATAAAATTTTTTAATTTACAAGCAATTCCTTAAAAATTATTAAGGATATTCATTGTTTCGAATATATTCTTTGTGATAAAAACGCAATCGGGAGGGCGTTTCGCCCTCCCGATTATCACGGTTATAGCCCGAACTATTTACAGACTGTAATCAATCCTTCCCCAGAAGATGCCATAGCATCCGTCCTGGACAATGGGCGTCGGAACGCCGTCCACGTTCGGCAGATACACCATTTCCTCCAGGAAAGTATGCGAATGGCCGCCCACGACGAGGTCGAGGTTCCGAGTCTTGGAGCACAGGATCGGGTCGGTGATGTCGCCGGGGGTGTGCTCCTCGTAGCCGATATGCGTGAGGGCGATCACGAGGTCGCACCCCTCGTCGACCTTCAGGAGGTCCGCATACTTCTGCACGGTCTCCACCATCGGAAATTCAGGGACGCGCTCGGCGATGTCACCGGCGACCATCGATTTGAGGTCGCACAGGACACCGATCACGCCGATCTTCAGGCCAGCCTTCTCTACAATCACATACGGTTTGATATACTTCCCCGCCTCGAAGGGCGAAAAGTCGTAGTTGCACACGACAACCGGCATTTCCAGCGAGGAAAGCCGCCGGCCCAGGTCCTCCAGACCGTTGTCGAACTCGTGGTTGCCGAGGGTGACCACATCGTACTTCATCGCATTGAGCGCCTGGATCTCCAGGTTGCCGCCCAGTTCGGAGAAGTAGGTCGTTCCCTGGCTGAAGTCGCCCGCATGCAGCAGGAGCACGTTCTCCGGGCCTTCCGCCACGCGGACGCTGTCCAGATAGGCGGCCCGTTCGATGATGCCGCCCATGCCGGGATACTCGTCGTCCCGCACCGGCTCGAAGTGGCTGTGCGTGTCGTTCGTATGCAGGATAACCAGATGGGTGTCCGGCTCCGCTTTCCGCGTCTGCCAGAAATAGCCCACACCCGCGGCCAGGGCCACGGAGAGGCAGATGAAGAGGATTCTTGCTGTCTTGTCCATACCTTAGTCCTCCATGACGACACGTCCGTCCTTCTGATAGTCGATGATCTCGCCGGCCGCTTCCTTGGCACGGATGAAATCCAGCATCACGTCCTTCATGAGCACCGAGGTGAGCTTCACGTCCTCGGCCCGGGCACCGACGGCGATGCCGTCTCCGCCGGAAAGGAGGAAGTCGATCGTGGCCACATTGTACAGGCGTTTCGGGTCGATGGGCGCGCCATCCACCTCGGCCTCCACGAGTTCGTGGGCCTTGACCTTCACCCGACAGCCGCTCACGGCCTGGAAGGCCGGCGTCTTCGCAAGTTGCTCGAGGAGGCGGGTCAGTTCACTCCCCCGCAACTTGGCCAGGCACATATAGTTCTTGAACGGGAACATGGACTCGATGTCGTCCAGGGTGACGGCCCCTGCCGGCATCGGAATGCGGATGCCGCCGTAGTTGGTGAGGGCGAACTCCACCGGCACCTGGAAATAGTCGGCCGCCTTCGCGCGGAGGGCGTCCGCGGCCAGGTTGCCGATCGGGAGGTCGCACTCGGTCCGGGGATTGTCCATGAACCGGGCGTTGTGGCCCACCACTTCCTTGAGGTGCGCCATCCTGGGCTGGACCTCCATGAGCATCGCGGCCACTTCCGGGGTCGCTCCGTCCGTGAAATGCCGCCCGTTGGGGGCGATGTAATCATCCTCGAACGCGCCCAGGGCGGTGTCCACGTTCTCGGCATTCACCGGGACCACGCCGGTCCGGCTGCCGTCCATGGCAACGCGCTTCCACTCCATCCGCGGCCCCTGCTGCGCGCAGGAGACCGCGGCGAGGAGACAGAGCGCGGCTAGTTTTGCTTTAACCATTTCCAAAGGTCTTTGAAGGTCGATTTCTTGCCGTACATCAGGATGCCCACCTTATAAATCTTCGCAGACGCCCACGCGCAGACGAAGAAGGTCAGGATGAGGAGGCCGATGGACAGGCAGAGTTCCCACATCGGGACACCGAACGGCAGGCGGGCCAGCATGACGATCGGCGAGGTGAAGGGAATCATCGATCCCCACCAGACGATACTGCTTTCCGGGGCCCGGAAGGCGTAGAAGGCGATGAAGAATCCGAGCAACAGCGGGATCGTCACCGGAATCTGCAGCTGCTGGGTGTCCGCCTCGTTCTCCACGGCCGAGCCGATGGCCGCGAACAGCGACGCATACAGCAGGTAGCCGAACAGGAAGAACAGCAGGAAGGAAACGATGAGCTGCGTGTAGTTCAGGGAGCCGAGCGTGCCCAGGACGGCCTCCATGCCGGTCGGGCCTTCGGCCACGGCGGTCGTGTCGGTCAGGGCCTGGAGCTGTTCCATGCTGAGGGTGTTCCCCATGGCGTCGTTCATGGACGTCATTCCCGGCATCGTCTCCACCTGGTTCTGGCTCAAGGTACCCGTGATCTTGTCCATGCCGACGATGCCGCCCAGGATGCCAATGATCACCCCCGTGAGGACAATCCATAGCAGGAACTGCGTCAGGGCCACGAGGGCGACGCCGATGATCTTGCCGAACATGAGTTCGGTGGACTTCACGGAAGAGACGAGCACCTCCACCACGCGGCTGGTCTTCTCTTCGATCACGCTGGACATGACCATGCCGCTGAACAGGGCGATAAACATGTACAGGGCCATCGCGAGGACCATCGACACAATCATGTAGACCTCGCTCTGGGAGATGGTCTCCTTGCCCTCCTCGTCCACGGTGTAGGACGTCAGATGGACGTTGGAATGGACGTCTTCCATGATCTGCTCCAGGCCGGGAATGTCATAGGAGTCGATACGGTAGGCCTCCACGGCGTCGTTGATGCGGTGCTCGATGGCTTCGGCCGTCTCCATGCCCATGGGCTTGTCGGCGTAGGTGGTCGCCGTCACGGACTTGGTGGCGCTGTCCAGCGGAGAGATGTACAGGAGGACGTCCGCGTCATACTCGCCCAGCCGGTTCTTGACCGCCTCGGGATCCGTCTCGGAAAGCTGCGTGAAGGTGATCAGCTTGGTGTTCTCGAGCTTCTCCATCACGATGCCGGAGTTGTCGATGACGGCGATGCGCTTGGAATCGCCCTCCGCCTTGAGCATCACGAAGAGCATCACGGCGTACATGCCCGCGAAAAGGATCGGAACGCCGAAAGTGGTGAGCAGGAAGGACTTCTTCTTGACCTTGTTCAGGTATTCCCGCTGGATGATGATGCCTAATTTCTTGAGATTCATACTATTTGCCCTCCCCTTCCGTTTCAGTTACGAGTTTGATGAAAATGTCGTTCATGCGCGGGACGAGCTCGCGGTAGGCGTTGATCCGGATACCGCCCTCGATGAGTTCGGTCAGGCGGGCCGGCGCCTTCTCGCGGGTGAGGACCTCCTGTTTGCGGGCGAAATCCTCCGTGTACTCGATCTCGACGTTGTCCTCGCCGAAGCGGTGGCGGATGTCATCCGTCCCGCCGGTGACGACCAGCCGGGCCTTGTTGATGAGGGCGATCTCGTCGCAGAGCTCCTCCACCGACTCCATGTTGTGCGTGGAGAGGATAATCGTCGCGCCTTCCTCCTTGAGCCGGAGGATTTCCTTGCGGATGAGGTCCGCATTGACCGGGTCGAAGCCGGAGAACGGCTCGTCCAGGATCATCAGGGACGGCTTGTGCACGACGGTGGTAATGAACTGGACCTTCTGGGCCATACCCTTGGAGAGTTCCTCCACCTTCTTGTTCCACCAGTCCTGGATGCCGAAGCGGACGAACCAGTCCTTGAGCGCGCGGGCGGCGTCCCGGGAGGACATGCCCCGCAGCTGCGCGAGGTACATCGCCTGGTCGCCGACCTTCATTTTGCGGTACAGGCCGCGCTCCTCGGGCAGATAGCCGATGTGCGCGACGTCTTCATCCGTGATGGGACGGCCGTAGAACCAGACTTCGCCGGCGGTCGCCATGGTGATGCGGTTGATGATGCGGATGAGCGTGGACTTGCCCGCTCCGTTCGGCCCCAGCAGACCGAAGATCTTTCCTTCGGGGATGTCGATGGACACGTCGTCCAGCGCCACCTTGGGCCCGAAATGCTTGGTCACATGTTTGACTTCTATGATTGCCATAACGGTGTTGTTTTCTGCAAATATAGAAAGAAATTATTGAATTGCAATAAATTTTTACTAAATGTTCAAAATTTTCGTCGTCAGTTCCACCAACAGGTCCGCCGGGGTGGCCTCCCCCACTTCGCCGCCCTTCCCCTTGAAGTCGTAGTCGTTCAGGAGGGAGATGACACGCATCGTCTGCTTCAGCGAGTATTTCTTCACGGCCGCATCGTATTCCTTGAAGAAATACGGATTCACGCCCAGGACCTTCGCCTTGGCGGCGCCGTCGCCCCCCTGTCCGGCCTGAAGCAGGGCATGGTAGCGCAGGATGCGGTTGAAGTGCGTGTACAGCATGCTCACGGCCATCGGCATCGCGAACTTCGGGGATTCGCCGACGTTCCGGGCCACCTTCACGGCCCGGGCGGCGTCGCGGAAGGACAGCGCCTTCGTCAACTCGAAGACACTGAACTGCCGGCTGATGCCCACGTTCTTTTCGATGTCCTCCGGCGTGATGGCCTTCACGCCTTCGGGGAGGTTCTTCAGGAGTTTCTCCGTTTCGACGGCGATCCTTGCGAGGTCGGTCCCGGTCGATTCCACCAGCAGCCGCGCACCTTCCGGGTCGATCTGCAACCCCCGCTCGGCGTAATAGGTCATAACCCATTTCTCCGTCTCGTAATCGCGCAGGGGCAGGGATTCCACGATGACGCCCTGCTTCAGGACGGTCTTGTACAGCGACTTGCGCTTGTCGGCGGAAGCCCCGTGCATCAGGATGACCAAAACGGTGGAATCCAGCGGTTTCTGGCAGTAGAGGGCGAGGTCCTCGAGCGTTTTCATCGCCTGCGCCTCCTTCACCACCACCAGTTGCCGCTCCGCCATCATCGGGAACCGCCGCGCCGCGGTGATCACCGCGTCGGCATCGACATCGGCCCCATAGCAGATAAGCTCATTGAAATCCTTTTCCCAGTCCTGCAGGCAGTTGTCGATGATTGCCTGGCACAGGAGGTCGGGATAATACGGCTCCTCCCCCATCAGGAGATACACCGGCTTGAAGACGCCGGACTTGACCTCCTCGATGAGACTGCGGACCTGCCGGTCCGTCTCGGTATAGGATTTCGCGGCCACTATTTCAGCTCGAACTCGACGGAGCCCTTCACATCCTGCGCGGAAGCGGCGACAAGGGCGCGGAAGGTGCCCTTCTCGGCCACCCAGGCGTGCTTGTCCGCATCGAAGAAGCTGAGGGCTTCCTTGTCAATGGTGAAGCTCACATCGGCCTTCTGACCGGGCTCGAGGCACACCTTGGCAAAACCCTTGAGCTCCTTGGCGGGACGGCCCACGGAGGCCTCTACGTCGGTGATGTACAGCTGGACGACCTCGGCGCCGGCGACGGCACCGGTGTTCTTGACGGGCACGGTCACCGTCACGGTGCCGTTCTCCTTCATGGACTTCTTGTCGATCTTCGGCTCGCCGAACGCAAAGGTCGTGTAGCTCAGGCCGTAGCCGAACGGGAAGAGGACGCCGCCGTGGATGTCATACCAGCGGTAGCCCACGTAGATGCCTTCGGTATATTCCATATCCAGGACCGGCATGCCGTCGATGGTGCCGTCCCGGAGGATGCCGGGATACTGCTTTTCCGTCTGGACGGGATTGTCGGCATAGGAGACGGGAATCGTGAACGGCAGATGGCCGGAGGGGTTCACGTCGCCGGACAGGACATCGGCCAGGGAATGGCCGGCCTGGGTGCCCAGGTACCAGTCCTGGACGATGGCGGGAACCTTCTCCACCCACGGCATCGCTACGGCGTTGCCGGAGATGTTCACCACGACGAGCTTGTCCGTCGCGGCGGCCAGCGCCTCGATCACGGCGTCCTGGCCGTAAGGCAGTCCGTACTGGACGCGGTCCAGACCCTCGGAATCCTGCCGGTCGGCCTTGTTCAGGCCGCCGATGAAGATCACGTAGTCAGCGCCTTCCGCGGCCTTCACAGCATCGGCGATGAGGGTGGCCGCGTCGCGGGATTCGCGGAGATCCTGGCCGGTGGACACGCCATTGTACTCACCGCCCACGTCGCCCACATAGCCGCGCTCCCAGACAACCTCGGCTTCGGGCCAGCGGGCCTTGATGCCGTCCAGCGGGGAAACTTCCAGCTTCGCCTTCAGCGAGGAGGAGCCGCCGCCCACGGTCATCATCTTGACGGCATTCTCGCCCACGACGAGGATCTTGCCCGGCTTCGCGGCCATCGGCAGGACGCCGCCGTCGTTCTTGAGGAGGACGATGGACTCGGCGCCGATCTTGCGCGCCGCAGCGTAATGCTCCGGCGAAGTCTGGCTGCCGAACGGGCGGTTGCGGTCCATGGACGTGCGGAAAATGAGGCGCAGAAGCCGCTTCACGCGGGCATCCAGTTCCTCGGTGCCGATCTGGCCCTTCTGGATGGCCTCCTTGTAGGCCTTCGCGAGGTAGTAGCTGTCATAGGCGTTGGTCTTGCCCATGGTGAGGCCATCAGTCCAGGAACCGTATTCCAGGTCCACGCCGTGTTTCGCGGTCTGGAGCGTGTTGTGCACGCCGCCCCAGTCGCTGATCACCACGCCGTCGAAGCCCCATTCCCCGCGGAGGATCTTGTCCAGCAGGACCTCGTTGGAGCACAGGTGCTCGTTGTTGTACAGGTTATAGGCGGCCATGATGGACCAGGCGTGGCCCTTCTGGACCGCTGCCTTGAAGGCCGGGAGATAGATTTCATACAGGGTGCGGTCGTCCACGATGGTGTTCGCCGTGTGGCGGTTCACCTCGCTGTTGTTCAGTGCGTAGTGCTTCACGCACACCGCGACGCCGTTGGACTGCACGCCCTCGATGTAGGGAACCACCATTTCGCCCGCGAGATACGGATCTTCGCCCATATACTCGAAGTTGCGTCCGTTCAGCGGGAAGCGGTAGATATTCACGCCCGGGCCCAGCAGGACGGTCTTGTTCCGGTAGCGGGCCTCTTCACCGATGCTCTTGCCGTACAGGCGGGAGAGCTCGCGGTCCCAGGTGGCCGCCAGGCCGCTCAGGGCCGGGAACGCCGTAATGGAGTCGTTGGTCCAGCCCGCCTGGTCCCACTCGTCCCAGAGCACTTCCGCGCGGATGCCGTGGGGACCGTCGGTGCACCACACCTCCGGAATGCCCAGGCGCGGCACGCCCGGCGAACTGAACTTGGACTGCGCGTGGACCATCGCGATCTTCTCGTCGAGGGTCATCTTCGAGAAGGCGTCTTCCACCCTTGCCTCGAGGGGCTGGGCGTCGTCCAGATAGACGGGAAGGTTCGATTTCTTCTGGGGAGCCTGCCCGCACGCGACAGCGACTAGAGCGAGGCCGAGGAGGAGGGATCTGCAGTTCATTCGGTCAGCGTTTAATAACTTACAAATATATAAAAAATCTGCGGAAATTGACTTCCGCAGATTACAATAAGCCAGTGTTGGATCAGAACGTTGTCAGGCAGACGCCCACCGTCCAGGTGGACATCGTGGGCCCCGGTTCTGGGAACCGCCGGGCGGAGGCGGGCTGGAACTTGCCGTAGATGCCGAAGTGCCCGAAAGAGACCGCGGCCAGGAAATCGTAGCCGAAGTTCCGGATCTTTGCTCCTTTGCTCTCCGTAAATTCCCGGAAATCCTTCTTCGAGATGTCCAGCCTGACCTTGGGAGCAAAAGAGTACTGCGCCTCGGCACCCAGCCGGACGGTGGCTTTTCCGAAATGGAACTGGAGGGTGGCGGGAACCGTCACCATCCACTTCGTGACGGAGGAACGGTTTTTCGCATCTTTCTCCATGTCTTCTTCCGGAAACGGCGCGACCATGATGTTGTGCTCATCGTCCTGCACAAAGAGCATATCCCGGATCTTGAACCAGTCCATGCCGATTGCGGCGCCTACGTGCACGCTTCCCCACACAAACGGCCGGTAAAACACGTCCAGGGCCTGCAAGTAAGCCTGTCCGGAGTCCAGCCCCTGGGAACGGAAGTCTTCCGACTTGACCAGATGGGCCCCATATCCGATCTCCGGCACGAGCCGGATTCCGAACCGGTCGAATTTCGGACCGCCCTTCTTGGCCTTGACTTCCATTTTCTCGATTTCGGACAACCGGTTCCGGTTGGCCTCGGTCTGGGCGAAGGCCGTCGACACCACCAGTGTCAGGGCCGCCCAAAGGATGATCTTCCTGTATTTCATCTTCCGTTCTTGTCAAGTTCCACATAAGGCATCCGGGCAACGGTGGTGAAGCCCGCCGGCAGAATCTCCCGGATGCGGATCATCGGCTGGTCCGTTTCCTTGGCCAGGGACAGGATCTCGCCCAGCAGGTCATTCTTTTCGGGGTAGACCGCGATGCCGTACTTGTCCAGGCCGGCCCGCTTGGCCGCATATTTGACGGCATCCAGCAGGATGCCTTTCTCGTCGGCCAGGCCGTTTTTCAAGGCGTCGACGCCCGACCAGACGCGTCCCTGCGCCACGGCCTCGACGGCATTCCGGTCCATGCCGCGGCCGTCGGACACCACCCGGACGAAATCATCGTAGATGCCGTCGATATCCGCCTGGTACCGCTCCAGTTCCCGCTCGTCCAACGGGCGCATGCCGGAACCCATGTCACTGTGTTCGTGCGTTCCGACGGTGAACGGATGGATATGCAGTTTTTTGCTCAGCGCTTCCCCGTACGAGACGACCTGACCGAACACGCCGATGGACCCGGTCAGGGTGGCGTTGTCCACGAAAATCCGGTCCGTTCCCGCCGAGATCAGGTAGCCGCCCGAGGCGGCATAGTCTCCGTAGCTGGCGATGACGGGCTTGTCCTTCCGGAGCGCCTCGATCTCGCGGCGGATCATCTCCGAGGCCACGACTTCGCCGCCGGGGGAATTGACCCGGAAGACCACGGCCTTGATGGAGGAATCGGCCCGGACCTTCGCGATCTCGCGGGCGAACTTCTCGCCGGCAATCCCGCTTCCGGAGCGGACGATCTCCCCTTCCGCGTACAGGACGGCGACCTTCTTGGAGCCATTGTCCCTGAGCGACTCGACATACTCGGACATCGAAACTTTCTTCAGGTCGTCCACATCGGCCTTGCCGAACAGGTGGCAGAGGTAATCCTCCATCTCGTCGCGGAACTTCAGGCCGTCGACAAGACCTTTTTCCAGCCAATCACGGGACGTAGAAAGCTGGAGGGAGGTGATCCACGCGCGGAGCGAATCGGCAGGAATGCCGCGGGAGGAGGCCATTTCCTCCACCATCGGCTCCCACATGGACCCGAGCAGGGCCTGGTACTGCTGCCGGTTCTCCTCGCTCATTTCGCTGCGGACATAGGGTTCGCCGGCCGACTTGTAGCTGCCGTGCCGGATCAGCTGGATCCGGACGCCCAGGGAATCCAGCAAGTCCTTGTAATATAGCTGGGTGGAAGAAGGTCCCATCAAAGTCCCGCTGGACCCGGGATGCATGAAGACGCGGTCGCCCACGGATCCCAGATAATAGGAACCTGTATCAAATGAGACGCCGTAGCAGACGACCGGTTTCCCTTTCGCGGCGAAACGCGCCAGGCTCTGCCGCAGTTCCTCCCGTGCGGCCATGCCGGCCGAAACCATATCGGGCCGGAAGAAAACCATGGCGATATCGTTATCGTCCGCCGCCTTTTCCAAGGCGCGCTCCACGGAGAAGAGGGACAGGGAAGAACTCACCGACAAGCCGCCGAGGAGGGAGAACTTGAAACTGCTTCCACTCCGTTCGCTCAGATTGTCCCCGGCGTCGAAATACAGGATTTTCCCTTTCAGGAACCCCTGCGCCCCCAAAGGCGCGCATAGCAGCAGGGCCAGCAGGAGACAGGTGCATAATTTTTTCATAGTCAATTTATTCCAAGAAAAAAGGCGGCCGGAAGGCCGCCGATAAGGTTGTCAAAGGATTATTTCTCGAACCGTTTTTCCTTCGCGCGGACGATCTTTTCCTTCATCGCGTCAGCCGCTTCGGTGACGGCTTCCTCGAAGGTATGCGCGTGACGCTCGATCACGAGGTCTTCACCGGGGAAACGGGTTTGGAGCCGGACACATTTGTTCTCGGGTTCCGGGGAGAGAGAGAGGGTGACGTCGATGTCGCCGAGGTTGTCGAAGAACTTCTCCACCTTGCCGACTTTCTTCTCCACATAGTCGAGCAGATCCTTGGCTGCATCGAACTTCAGGGACTTCACATTAATCATTTGAGCCTCCGTTTTTTGCCCTGGGATGGGCGTTGTTATACACTTTCTTCAGCCGGTCGACGGAGTTGTGCGTGTACACCTGCGTGGCGGCGAGGTTCGCATGGCCGAGCATTTCCTTGATGGAGTTCAGGTCGGCGCCGTCGTCCAGGAGGGCCGTGGCGACCGAATGCCTGAGCACGTGGGGGGATTTCCTCCCGGTAATGCCGTAGCCGTCGAGTTCCGCCTTGATGGTCCGGTCCACGTAGTTGGGGTACAGGGGCCTGCCCTTTTCCGTCACGAGGAGGGGGCCTTCCGCGGGCGGCGCGCTGCCTCTCATCGACTCAACCGCATTCAAATATAAGCAAATTTCGTGACAAAGTGAAGGGACCACCGGAATTTCTCGCATTTTGTCGCCTTTACCCACGACCCGCAGCACTTGCCTGGCCGGGTTGAACGAGTCCGTCCGGAGGCCGATGAGTTCCGCCCGGCGGATGCCCGTTCCGAAGAGCAGGCTGACGATGAGGCGGCGCAGGCGGGCGCGGTAGAGCTCCACGGCGGTCTTGTCCGTCGGGGCCGGCCCATAGCTTCGCAGGATTGCCAGTTCGTCCTCCCCGGCCCAGTGGTCGGTGGCCGCAAAGTATTCATCCATCGACTTTTCCTGATAGAATTCCGGCAGGCGCTTCTCCATTTTGGGACGCTTGACATTGCGGGCGGGATTGGATTTCAGGACGCCCTTCTGCATCAGGAACCGGCAGAATCCGCTGAGCACCGACATGTGCTGATGCACCGTCCGCGGCTTCAATCCCCGGTTGATGCAGTCTGCCTCATAGCGCCGCAGCATTGACGGGGTCATTGACGCCACGACCTCTCCCTCGCAGAACCGCGAGAAATCCGCCAGCACATCCCCATAGACCGCCTGCGTCCGCGGCGAATACCGCCGGATGTCCCGGATATATGCGAGGTATGCGTCGATCATGGCAGGAGAATCATTTCACCGGCGTGAGACCCAGTTCGGCGGCCTTTTCGCGCATCAGGGCGTCGGCGGCCTCGAACGTATTGGGAATCTCGCCGTCCAGGATGGCGTTCTTGACGTGCTCCTTAATCTGGCCGATGGTATTGCAGGGGCCGATACCGAAGACCTCCATCACGTAGTCGCCGGTGATGGGGTTCTTCCAGTTGCGGATCTTGTCCTTCTCCTCCACTTCCACCAGTTTCTCCTTCACCAGCTGGAAGTTGCGGTGCAGGCGGGCGACCTTCGCGGGGTTCTTGGAGGTAATGTCCGCGTGGCAGAGGAGCATGAGGTCGTCAATGTCGTCTCCGGCGTCGAACAGGAGCCGGCGCACCGCGGAATCCGTCACCTCGTCGTCCACGAGGGCGATCGGGCGGAGGTGCAGGTTCACCAGCTTCTGCACGTACTTCATTTTCTCGTTCAGGGGCATTTTCAAGCCCTGGAAGATCTTCGGGACCATCCGGGCGCCAATGACTTCGTGCCCATGGAAGGTCCAGCCCTGGCCCGGCGCGTAGCGCTTGGAAGCGGGCTTTCCGATATCGTGCAGGAGCGCGGCCCAGCGAAGCCAGACATTCGGCTCCCCTTCCTCGCTTTCCGCCACGTTGTCGAGCACTTGCAGGGTATGGGAGAAGTTTTCCTTGTGGCCCTTTCCCTCGACGGTTTCCACGCCCTTGAGCTGCACCAGCTGCGGAAGGAACTGCTCCAGCAGGCCGGTTTCGTCCATCAGGCGGAAAGCCATGGACGGCTTCCGGGTGACGAGCATCTTGTTCACCTCCTCCACGATGCGTTCCGAGGAAAGGATCTTCAGACGGTCCTTCATCGCCCGCATCGCGTCCAGCGATTCCGGGACGATGGTGAAAGGGTGCTCGGGGGTAGAGAGCTGCGCGGCGAAACGGATGGCGCGGAGCATGCGCAACGGGTCGTCGCTATAGGTCTGTTCGGGCTGGAGCGGGGTGCGGATGATGCCGGCAGCGAGGTCGCGGATGCCGCCGAAAGGATCGACCAGCGCGCCGAAATCCTCCTTGCACAGGCTGAAGGCCATGGCGTTGATGGTGAAGTCCCGCCGCAGCTGGTCCTCTTCCAGCGTACCGTCTTCCACGATCGGTTTGCGGGAATCGCGGTTGTAGGATTCCTTGCGCGCGCCCACGAACTCCACCTCGATGCCCTTGTAGTGCAGCATGGCGGTGCCGAAGTTGCGGAACACGCTCACGTTCGTATGGACCTTCGCCGCCACGGCTTCCGCGAGGGCGATGCCGCTCCCCTCCACCACGATGTCAATGTCCGTATTGGGCCGGCCCAGGAAACAGTCGCGGACATAACCGCCGATGACGAAGGCGCGCACCCCGAGGTCCGCCGCCACGTCCGACACCAGTCCGAAAACCGGCGCGTCCAGGTATCCTTCCGTTATCGTCGACATAGCATGTCCTCCCACTGCGGAGCCTTTTCCACAAAGACGAACCCGTCTGTATGACGTTCGAACATGAACGTCTTCAATCCGTTGGTAATCACAATGTAACGGACGTCCAGCGCGTTGTTGTAGCGGATAGCCTGGTCCACCACCTCCTGCGTCAGCTCCACTTCCGGCCGCTTGCATTCCACAACGAGGAGCGGATGCGCCTCCCGGTCGTAGACGACGATATCGGCCCGGTAGTCCAGGCCGTTCCAGGTCAGTGAAACCTCGCTCATCATCATATGCTCGGGTACCTGCATTCCTTCGTGCAGCACGGAAATGAACCACTGCCTGACCTCCTCCTCGGGGGTCAGCCGGACGCTCTTTTTCCGGAGCGGATCCCAAACCATATCGCTGTGAATCGGCATTTGCTGCAAAGATAGCAATTATTTACGCGCTTTGCGCAGGGCCTTGCGGATGACGGGGAGCACGAGGTCCACATAGCGCTGCATGCCCAGGTCCGTCAGATGGATCGTGTCGGCCGTGGTCTCCCCGTCCGGCATCGTCATCTTCGCGGCAGGGATGAAATAGATCTGCTTCTCCCCCTGTCTCTTCAGACGGTCGAAGAGGGCCTTCTGCTCGAAGTTCTTGTCCTCCACTTCCTTCCGGATGGCACTGTCGAACAGAGTGTGCGGGAAGATGACGTCCTCGATGAAGATTACCGGCACGTCGGGATGCGCATCGCGGAGGATGCGGAAGAATTCCTCGCCGTGCTCCTTGATCATCGGGGCGTACGCGTTGGGTGCGTAGTCCAGCACGAACACGCCCGGATCGGGCACGGAGGCCATCAGGCGGGCGATTTCCTGGTCCAGCAGGGCGTTCCCGCTGAAGCCCAGGTTGATGACTTCGCGGTCCAGGGCGCGGGAAATCATGCTGGTATGGGCCATGCCCGGACGGCTCGCGCTGCACCCCTGCAGGATACTGGTCCCATACATCACGACCGGACGTTCCGTGCGCGGCGTCGCGGCGAGCGGCTGCTCCAGGGAAGCCCCCTCGTCGACCCCGATCTCGAGGAAATCGACCCCGTCATACAGCGACAGGTACAGCATATACTCCCGCCACTCCGGGGTCATGTTCCTGACCATGCAGTCGGTGGTCGTCTTCTCCTGGGAAGGACGGCCGACGCCGGCGGGACGCCAGACGCCGTCGGCCAGGATATACAGGTCCAGCCCCCGGACGCCCGTCGGATTCATGTTCGACAGCCAGCTCCCATAGGTCGATGTCCACCGCGCATGGATGGCCGTGGAATTGGACCGGAAACGGATGTACAGGCCCGCACTCTGGGTGCCGAGGCGCCAGACGGGGCCGCGGGAAACACCTTCGAGGGCGGCCGGAAGCCGCTGGTAACGGGTTTTGGTCGCATCGGACGCCTTGCCGTACACGGGGAAGGCCGATGCGTCCGTGAACACCTGGGCAGACAGGTTCAGGCCCAGGCAGGCGGTGACAAGAAGGGACAGGATCTTTTTCATAGCAGGGGTCCGGCGTAGATTTTCAGGACAGTGTTTTGCAGTTCCTCCGGTACGGAGGCGAGATGGGCTTCGAAAACGGCCTTCTCCCGGGGCGTATACCCCCCAGACGAATTGCCTTCCAGGTAGTCCGCGGCAATGCGGTTGTTCGGCCAGATCCGGTACCCCGCCCGGATACGCCGGTCAATCAGGGCCGCCGTCTCGCGGCAGAAGGCATTGACGGGAAGGGCCTGCCAAGGGGCCAGGTCTTCCGCCGTCACCGGATCGCAGACCGTATAATGGACCCGGCCCTTGGGCTGGGTGACACCGGTGAGGATACTTTTCATGTCCTCCCCAGGCTTCTTTTCGTAATAGTGGTCCCGTTCCAGGGCGGTCAATTCTGCCGCCTTGAGCACGTCGCAGGGCTCCCATTCATAGGAGACGGCCAGCGGCACGATATGCAGGTCCAGGATGTCGCCCGCCAGCGAGAACATCTTGATAATGCCCTGGTCCGTGGCGTCCACCCCATCTTTCGTCCGCCCGTTCCGCTGGGCGATCCAAATGGACTCTCCCTTCCCGGTAATGGTCCACCGGATATACTCCGACAAGCGCACGGAACTCGTCAGGAACGCCCGGGGGGAAGAAACCGTGTTCGGCCGCTCCACCCGGAACATCTTGTTGGACTTGCCGAAATCCACCACCAGGCCGCCCTGCATGAGGTTCGCCCCGAAGGTGATCTCGGATGTCCGGAGGCCAGCCCGGAGCAACAGCACCTGCAGGAAAGCGGCGTCCATGACGATATCGCGGTGGTTGGAAACGAAAAGATAGCGCTGCGCAGGATCCAGTTTCTCCATCCCTTCCACAGTCACCCCATCGGTCGTCTTATCCATCAGGGCCTCCACCACAGGCACCATGAACCGTCCCTGGAACTCCTCCACGGTGCGGGAGGACGCCACGACGGCAGCCACCTCGGCAAACGGCTTGTCCGGGAACAGATAGCCGCATACCACCCGGAATTCGGGATAGGCGACGAGGCGCTGCATCGCGGCCGGAATCTCCGCGTCGGTATAGGGACGGATGTCGTCAAACATGCTTGGGCCGGTTGTCGATGAATTTCACGGGTTTACGGGACTTGGCGGGATACAGGATGGCCGCCACCTCCGCCGCGGGACAGACCTCGATGCGGGGCGCCACCCGGATGCGGGAGCGGAAACGGTCCTTGAGGTCCTTCACGGCATCGAACTCCGGCTGGTACTTGAGTCCCAGCTTCACGAGCACGTCGTCCGTTCCGGCGTCGCTCTCATCCACGATGACCACGTAGTTTTCCACATAGTCTGCGTTATCCAGCACATCGTTCACGGCCGGCGGATACAGGGTGGTCCCCTTGAGCTTGATCATGTTGTTCTTGCGACCCACCAGCGGGGTGAGCCGGTACGACCAGCGGCCGCACTGGCACTGCTCCGTGACCTTTGCGGCCATGTCGCCCGTCCGGAAACGCAGGAGCGGCATGCCCTCCACGCCCAGGGTGGTCACGACGATCTCGCCCACTTCCCCGTCAGGCACCGGCAGATTGTCCTCGCCGATGATTTCCACGATGATGAGTTCCGGATGGACGTGTCCGCCGCAGCCGTAGGGGCACTCGGAGAAGGTTGCTCCCATCTCGGTGGAGGAATAGGTCGCGAACAGCTCCACATCCCATTTCTCCTTGATCCGGCGACCGAGGAGATTCAGGTCGAAGTGCTGGTCCCGCAGGCCCTCGCCGATGCCGATAATCCGCCGTACCGAGGAGTTCTTATAGTCGATACCGTGCTCCTCCGCGTACTGGATCAGGCGCAGGATGAAGGACGGGACGCACATGATGGTGTCCGGCTTGAGCCGCAGGATGGTATCCCATTGCAATTCCGGGATACCGTTCCCCACGCGGATAATACTGGCCCCTAGCGCCCTGATTCCCAGGAAATAGGCCAATCCCGCCATGAAGCGCTTGTCGATGGTGGTCATCAGCTGGACGATGTCCCCGGGCTTCACGCCGGCACAGGCGAAGGATTTCTTTTCGTTGAACGCAAGCCGGTCCAAGTCCTTGTCCGTGCAACCGAAGGTGACGGGATCCCCCAGCGTGCCGGAAGTCGTGACGTAATCCACGATCCTCTCCTTGGGGCAGCACAGGAAATCGTCGTTGAACAGCTGCAGGTCCTTCTTCTCGGTGAAAGGAATCTTCACCAGGTCCTCCAGCGTCCGGATCTTCGTGATGTCGATATGATAGCTGTCGAACATCCGCTGATAGTACTTCGAATGCTCCGCCAGGTATCGCAAGGCCTCTGAGAGGCGTCCTTCCTGATAGGCCTTGATGGCTTCGGGCCTTTCGAATTCAATGTCTGCCATAATCAATCTCTGCTATCCAATCGAGGAACTCGGCCTGCCAACGGGCCGTTTCCTCCGTAAACTTCTCTTTGTTTGCGCCGAATCCATGTCCGCCCAGCTGGTATCGGATGGTACGGTGCGGCACCCCCTTTTCCGTCAAGGCGGCGTCCAGCAGGTCCGCATTGTGCGGGTCCACCACCGGGTCGTCGTCGCAACGGAGGAGGAACACGGGCGGTGAATCGGGCCGCACATGGCACTCCAGCGACAGCGAATCCCGCAGCGCATGGTTTCCCGTGCGTCCCTCCCCCAGCAGGCCGATGCGCGAGCGCTTGTGCGTGCAGGGCGCACGCATCGACACGACCGGATAGATGGGCGCCACAAAGTCCGGACGCAAGTTCGCGCCGGCGTCGGCCCCCGTGAAATCCGTCCCGAAGAACTCCGCCGCGCTCATCACCAAGTGTCCGCCCGCGGAGAAGCCCATTGCGCCCACGGGACCGTCGTACCGGGCCCGGACGAGTTGGATGGCCCACTGCAGGTCCGCGATCATGTCCGGATGGCGGACGCCCCGGAAAAGCAGCCGGTACGAGGTGATGAAGTCCAGCACCCCGGCCGTATGGTAGTACAGTACGTAGGCCGCCATGCCCTGCGAAGCCAGCCACTCGCCCACGAGTTCCCCTTCCCCATGCTTGTCCAGCCAGAAATAGCTTCCGCCCGGGCACACGACCACCGCGGCTTTCGGTTCCCCTTCGGGGAGGTAGGCCGTCAAGGTCTGGGCGCGCAGGGACGTGCACAGCACGAGCAAAAGGATGGTCAGGAGTTTTCTTCGCATGTACCGCAAATATACGTCAAATTCTCCGGAATACCCGGTATCCGGGTGGCGGTCAGGTACTTGTCTTCGTCTTCCTCGTAGGCTGTCACCTGCATGTCGGGGTGCGACAAGGCAATCAGCAACGCTTTCACCCCGCATCCGGCATGCCGGATGACAAGGGAGTCGCCGCTCAGGTGTTCCATTCCAGACCACTCGCCGGGATGCATCCCGAACTCCGTGGAGGCATCCGTTCCTTTGTAAAGGTACAGGTACCGGACATAGGGAATGATATAATCCAGCGTCTCGCGCTCCCGGCGGATACGGGCGTACTCCCGCTCGTAATCGTGGCGAACCTTGCGCGTGAAGGCGGCAAGGTCGCCCTCCGGCACCTCGAACCGCTCGCCCACTTCCATATACAAACCGGCCTTCCGGAGGAGGAAGTCATGCTTGGGCAGGGCGTAGCCGAAACCGTGGATATAGAGCGGCTGGATGGGCAGGCCGAGCTCGCGGGCCGCGAGGAAGGCGCCCCGGTGGAAGCGCTGGATCTTGCAGTCCGGACTCCGCGTCCCCTCCGGGAAGATGACAATGGAATAGCCCCGTGACACGAGGTCTTTCATGTGCTCCATGTTCTTCTCCAGGCCGTCCGTGACGGGATAGAACTCCGCCTTGCGGATGAGGTACCCGTAGAACGGGCTGTTCCAGACCCATTCGTTCGTCAGGAGAATGACGTTCGGATGCAGGGCCAGGACGGCCAGGATGTCGAAATGCGACTGGTGGTTGCAGATGTATACCGCCTGCTTGGAGAAATCCTCCCCGTGCGGGTTGGAGAAGGTGTACGGGCAACCCGGCATGCCCTTGAGAGCCAGCCGCGCCGTCTTCGTCATCGCCTTGCGGAAGCGCTCGCGCTTGCGCGGCGTGGTCTTTCCCAGGAACAGGAAGAAAGTCCAGATGGACAGGACCAGCATGGCTAGGAGGAACACGATGAAGATGAAGCCCGTACGGAGGGCGCTCCCGAGCGTCCAAGGCAGTTTGCGCGGCTTGCCTTTCTTCGTCGTCAGGAAGCGGAAAACCAGCGGCGGGAGGTAGTAGGCCATCGCCACCACGGTGAACATGCCCACAATCGTCACCCAGGCCAGCGACCGCAGGGCGGGATGCTTTGCCACGACGAGGGCGCCGATGCCGATGAACATGATGAGGGCCGACAGGACCACGGCGTTCTTGAACGACCGAAGGATCTTCTTGCCTGTCGCATACTCGTACATCAGCCCTTCCGTGATGAAAATGGAATAGTCGTCGCCCTGGCCGAAGATGAACGTCGCCAGGATGATATTGACAATGTTGAACTGCAGGCCGAACAGGCGCATCGTCCCGAGAATCCAAATCCAGCCCACCACGAGGGGCAGGAAGGCGGTAATGCCCATGTGCAGCCCCAAGGACAGCACCAGGAAGAAGAAGACGATGATGCTGCACAGGAGGCCGATCCGGTCGAAGTCCTCCGACAGCAAGCGCGCGAGCGTGCCGGACACGTCGTCCATCGAGAAGCAGAAGGTCCCCTCCGGGAGCTTCGCCCGCAAGGCGGCTTTCGTCCCTTCCAAGTCGTTGGTATGCAAGTAATTGACCAACTGATACTTGTCATTCCCTTTCAGGAACATTGCCGTGCCCAGCGTTTCCGTGATCGGGGCGAAAAAGGCCACGTCCTGCACGTCCCAGTCCCTGTCCAGCACGTCGAAGAAAGGCTGGAAGGCATGGGCCGTGAAATCCGTCTTCAGGCCCGCGTCGAAGATGCGGTCGCTCAGGTCCGGGTGGACCTGGACGAAGTCGTACCAACGGGCGAGGCGCAAGGACTGCTCCCTGGCCGAAGGCAGGAAAGTGCCGAGGCCGGTCATGCCGGCTGGTGACCCCGTTTGGGTGCCGGTTGGTGAGCCTATCGAACCACCGGCATCCATAAGCCGCGCGATGGCCTCGTTGCGCTCCAATGCCTCTTCCGCCGTCCGGCCGGACGCGACCACGTACACCGTCGAAGAGCCGTCGGCCGATGCGCCCATCTCTTCCAAAATAGTGAAACCGCGTTCCTGCTCCTGCGTCATGTAGTTGATGTGGTGCATGTCCGCATCGAAGGAGATGTCGCGGCTGAGCCACCAGAAGACGGCCGTCAGGACGAGGAAGCCCGCGAAAACCCATTTCCGGGCCTTCGGGGACAGGTGGATGTGCCGGTCGAAGTCCAGTTTGAGGGTGTTCCGGGGGCGGGAGGCCGCCGGGACGAAGACCGGCAGGAACACCAGCACGAACAGAATCGTTCCCACCAGCATCATCGCGCCAATGAAACCGAAATCGTGCAGGGCCTCCGCCTTCAGGAGCAGTAGCGACAGGAAGGCGCCCACGGTGGTGATGTTCCCCACCAGGAGCGGATTGACCTGGTCCGCAAGGGCCTTGCGCTTGTCCGGCTGATATTTCAAATGGTCCACATAGTGGAGCGGGTAGTTCACGGCGATGCCGATGATCATGGACCCGATGCCCAGGACGATCAGCGACACCGAACTCTTGAAGCACGCAATGATCCCGAGGGCGAACAGCGCGCCGGCGAGGATGGACACGAGGATCCAGAACACGTCGGCGAAGCGCTTGTAACTGAGCCACAGGACGATGCAGATGAGGATGGCCGCGATGACAATGGCCAGCAAGGAGTCCTTCTTGATGCGGGAGGCGTTTCCCACGGCCACCTCGGGGCCGCCGGTCGAGAAGATGCGGATGTCCGGGAACTGTGCCGCCGTCCGGGCCTTGACGGTATCCGTCAGGGCGACCAGCTGCGCATTCTTCCCCGACTCGCTGCCGCCGAACGGCGAGTTGAACAGGACGACGCCGGTACGGCCGTCGGCCGTGAGAAGGAAGCCGTCCTCCATGCGGCTTTTCGTCGCCGGATTCAGCGCCTCCAGCCGCTGCAGCACGGGAGAAAACAGCCCCAGCGGGTCGCTGCGCATATATTGCGAGGAGAAGGACGAAGCCATCGAATAGAAACTCCGCTGGTTCTCCGCCATCTTTTCATCGACAAATCCCGGTTGCGCGAGGAGGGAATCCATCCGGGCGTAATCGGCCTCCGTCAGGAAATAGGGCCAATTGGAATGGATGAAGTCGAACACCTCCTGCGCGGCGCCGGCATCGGCGGCCACCTGCATATCCGGCACCATGCGGCCGATCATGGCGTGATCGCCGTCGGTGGTGACGGTGACCGTATCGACATCAGCCCAGTTCTCGCCGAAGGCGGTCATCGCGTCCAGCAGGCGGTCGGTGTCCTCCCCGTCGGATTCGAAGAAAATGGCCATCCGGTCCTGCCCGAGGCGGTTGTAGACCTCGGAATAGCGCTTGCTTTCCTCGCTTTGCGGCAGGAACGCGGAAATGTCCTCATCATATTGCATCCGCAGGGCGGACAGGGTGCAGAGGCCCAGGATGCCAGCCATGAGGAAGACCGTCAGCCCCTTGCGCGCCGACAGCCAGTCATAGATATGCAGGATGAGCTTCTTCATCGGCCCAGGAGCATCCGGGGATAACCATAGACCAGGGCGAGCACGCACAGGATGGTGTTCAGCACGCTGATCCGGAAGAAATCGGCGAAGGGCCGGAAATGGGACACGCGGTCCTCGGGATAGTACACCCGCACCGGGACCGGGACGATCCGGAGGTTCTTCCAAGCGGAGAAGACGAGGAGGGCGAGTTCCGCCTCATACCGGGCGGTCAGGAGTTTCAGGGACGGGAGGTCTTCCAGCGGATAGACGCGGAAGCCCGTCTGCGTATCGGGGAGTTTCCGTCCGGTCTGGACGGTGAACCAGAAATTCGAGAACTTGTTCGCGAAGGTGTTGCCGGCGGGCATCCCGTCGGCCGTGAGGTTGCGGCTGCCGATGACGAGCGTCCGTTCCCCCGCCGCAGCGACGAGCGCCGGAATGTCGGCAGGATCGTGCTGGCCGTCCGCGTCCAGGGTCAGCGCGAAGCGGTAACCCAGCTTCCGTGCTGCTTCCAGGCCGGTCTTGAGGGCACGGCCCTTGCCCCGGTTCTGTCCGTGACGCAGAATCCGGATATCCAGGCCTTCCAGCTTCCGCTGCGTGTCATCCGTGCTGCCATCGTCCACGACGAACACGGGCAGTCCCTGCCGGAGAACGCCGCGGACCACGTCCGCGACCGTCCCGCCGTTGTTGAACGTCGGGATGACGGCGCATATATGACGGGGATCGGTCACGCCACGGTCAGGCTCATTTTGGCACAAAGGGTATCTCCGGAGAGGATTTCGACGGTCCGCTCGCTTCCTTCCCCGCCCAGGTTGAACCGGAGTTCCGTCCCCTCCGTCGGAATAATCGGGCTCGTGAACTTGATGTTCTTCGCCCCCACGAGCCGGACCTTCTCGTCATGGCCGACCTGATCGGCCATCGCTGCGATCAGCTCCAGCGCAATCTCCACCAGGCAAACGCCCGGCGTGATGGGATACCCCGGGAAATGCCCCTGATAGACCGGGCTTTCCGGCAGCAACCGGACGGTCGCGCCCGCCGCATCGACGGCCATGGTCTCGTAGAGGATTCCCTGCAGCATCTTATTCTTTTTCAAAGAGTTTGGCATCTACCGGCCGGTTCACGACGAGGTCCTTGAACTCCAGCTGCGTCCAGTCGCCGTCCGGCGTGATGAGGAGGGCGGACTGGATCCGGAGGGATTGTTTGTCGGCGTGGACGATGATTTCCCGGAACAGAGACTTGAGGTCCCGGCGGACCGGCACCAGCTTCACGGCGAGGTCCTCCCCTTCCAGAACAGTTGCGGTGAAGTCCTTCTCCGTGGGCATCCGGAAGCGGCGGCCGGAGATGGCCAGTTCCCCGCTGGAGACGAACACGCTGGGATACGGCTTCAGCACCTCCCAGCGGATGCGGTCGGGACTCGCAAGCACCATCCTGCCCTCGCTCTTGAGGTCCTTGGTGAGCATCGAACTGTGCCGCGTCTGGATGAAGGACGCCTGCAGCGTCTCGTAGGTATTGGCCGCCTTCAGCCGGTCCAGGATGCTTTCCTGGGCCGATGCGGCCAGCGCAAGCGCGAGGCCGGCGAGTATGAGGAGCCAGCGTTTCATCGGGCAATCAGGACACAGCCGGAAATGACCAGGAACACGCCGAGCCACTGCACCCAGTTCACCTGCTCATGGAACACGAGGATGGCGGCCACCATCCCGAACGCATAGCTCAGGCACGACAGCGGATACGCGATACTGAAAGGGAAATGCTTCAGGATATACAGCCACAGCACCGTGGCGACGCCGAAGGAAATGCCGCACAACAGGAACCACCAGTTGGTGAGCTGGCTCTTGAAGAAGGACCAGGTCCAGCTGAAAGGCCCCGACGCGGCCAGGCCCAGCTTCAGCAGGACCTGCCCTCCGCACAGGAACACGCTTTGCGTGACGGCCAGGATAACGAGTTTCCACATAATCAGACAAAAATACGCAATCCCCCTCACAATTGCAAAAAACGGGCGGTCCCGAAGGGCCGCCCGTCCTGGATCGCTGGAAAGGCGCAGGCTTACTTCTTGCCACCCAGGATGCTGCCGAGCGCACCGCCGAGGATGCTGCCCAGGCCGCCCGTGCTGGCCTTCTGCTGCTTGGCGGCACCACCACCGAGCACGCCGCCGAGGACGCTGCCGAGAATGCTGCCGCTGCCGCCCTTGAGGGTGAGGAGGACGTCGTTCAGATCCACGTCGCCGTCACCGTCCTGGTCCTTGATGATGTTCTTCAGGCCGCCCATGATCTTGGGAATGAAGGCGAGGAGCGCGGCGCCGGCGGCGCCGAGCTTGAGCTTGGAGAGGACGTTGGAGTTGAAGATGTTGCCGGCGAGCGCGGTCACGGGGCTCGTCGCCGCATCGGCCTTGCCGGTCAGGAGGTTCTTGATCTGGTCGAGTCCGCCCGGAACCGTCGCCGTCTTGGCGAGGGAGCCGAGGATGGAATCGGAAAGGCCGCCGAGGACCTGCTGCTGAAGGTTCTGGGGGATCTGGATGTTGCTGCTGGCAACATTCTTGGTCACCTGCTGGAGGATGATGTCACTGAGATTCATACTGTATTGGATTTAGTGTTTGTGTGTTCGTTCCGACAAATATAACGAAAAAACAAAAACAATGCCCTTCGCTTCCAAAAAGAATCAAAAAAAAGAGACAACTTTCGCTGTCTCTTTTCGAGTACACTCTCAGGGGCTCGAACCCTGGACCCGCTGATTAAGAGTCAGCTGCTCTACCAACTGAGCTAAGAGTGCGTTTCAGTATGTCGGAAGACTCGCTTCCTTTTGTGACCCGTTCGGGGCTCGAACCCGAGACCCCAACATTAAAAGTGTTGTGCTCTACCAACTGAGCTAACGAGTCCTCCTTGTTTTCCCAAACGGGATTGCAAAGGTAGTCATTATTTTTGATTCCGCAAGGATTTTTTTAATTTTTTTCGGAAGAGAACTCCTTGATCCGCTGCTCCTCGGAGAGGCGGCAGACGAGGAGGCGGTCCGCCGATTCCGCAACGATATATCCTTCAAGGCCTTCCACCACGACGGTCTTTTCGCCGGCCGTGTGGACGAAGCAGTCCTTGCAACCGAAAAGACGGACGTCACCGCCCACGACGGTGTTTCCGTCGGTGTCGGGTTCGATGTGCGTTTTGATGGAGCCCCAGCTTCCCAGGTCGCTCCAGGCGAAGTCCCCGGCGACGACGTAGATGTTGCGGGACTTCTCCATCACGGCATAGTCGATGGAAATCTTGTCGCAGGTGGGGAACAGTTTCCGCAGGACGGAAGCCTCCGCGTCGGTGAACAGGGCAGGGGCGATGGTGTCCATGACCCCGGCGATCTGCGGCGCGTAGGCGCGCAGCTGACGGGTGATGGTCTTCACATTCCACACGAAGATACCCGCGTTCCAGAAGTAATGGCCGTCGGCGAGATAGGCCTCCGCCGTCGCGGCGTCGGGTTTTTCCTTGAAGGCCGATACCTTCACGACCTCCCCGGGCACGGCTTCGGACGCATGGATATAGCCGTAACCCGTCTCCGGACGCGTCGGCGTAATGCCCACGGTGACGATGGCGTCGGTCCCCTCCGTCGCTGCGAGCGCCTTGCGGATGGCTTCGGCGAACGCATCGGTCTTCAGGACCAGGGCGTCGGCCGGGGTGACGACGATATTTGCGGCGGGATGGCGCTGGGCGATCTTCCAGCAGGCATAGGCGATGCAGGGGGCTGTATTCCGGGCCTCCGGCTCCGCCAGAATCTGGTCGGCGGGGATGTCCGGCAGCTGTTCCCGGACGATATCCACATACTTCTCGGAGGTGACCACCCAGAACTTGTCCGGGGCGCACACGGGCAGGAAGCGCTCCACCGTCAGCTGGATGAGCGACTTCCCCACCCCCAGGACGTCGATGAACTGCTTCGGGCGTTCCGGCGTGGAGAGGGGCCAGAGGCGGCTTCCGATGCCGCCGGCCATGATGACGACGTGGGTATCCATCATAATTTGGAATAATTTTGAATTGCGCGGCTGCAAGTTAGCCATTTTTCGCTGAAAAACCTTATCTTTGGGGACCAAAGACCACATTCTTATGAAAAAGAACTTCTTTCTTCTGCTTGCCATCGGTGCGCTCCTCGCCACCGGATGCAAGACAAAAACCGCCCCTACCGTCCTGAAGACTGACGTCCCCGCGCGTCCGGCCGGCCAGGAGAACGTCATCGGCCTCCGGACCGAACCCCTCGAGACCGTCCGCATCGGCGTCGTCGGCCTCGGCATGCGCGGCGGAGACGCCGTGGAACGCCTGACCTATGTCCCCGGCGCCGTCATTACCGCCCTCTGCGACGTCGTCCCCGAGCGTGTGGCTGAAAGCCAGGCCGTCCTCGCCAAGCGCGGCATGCCCGCCGCCAAGGAATACACCGGCGCGGAAGATGCCTACAAGGCGCTCTGCCAGCAGGAGGACCTCGACCTCGTCTATATCTGCACGGACTGGAGCCACCACGTTCCCGTCGCCCTCTGCGCGATGGAGAACGGCAAGCACGCCGCTGTCGAAGTGCCCGCTGCGGGCACCCTGGAGGACATCTGGGCCCTCATCAACACCTCCGAGCGCACGCGCAAGCACTGCATCATGCTGGAGAACTGCTGCTATGACTTCTTCGAGCTGAGCACCCTGGCGATGGTCCAGGCCGGCGCCATCGGCGAGCCCATCCACGCGGAAGGCTCCTACCAGCACAACCTGGATCCTTTCTGGAAGGCTTACTGGGACAACTGGCGCCTCCAGGAGAACCAGCAGCACCGCGGCGACCTGTATCCGACCCACGGCCTCGGCCCCGTCTGCCAGGTACTCAACATTCACCGCGGCGACCGGATGAAGACCCTCGTGGCGATGGATACCGAACCTTTCAACGGCGCGAAAATGTCCGAAAAGCTCTATGGCAAGCCCGACGCGACCTTCGCCGCCGGCGACCAGACGACCACCCTCATCCGGACCGAGAAGGGGAAGACCATCCTCGTGGAGCACGACGTAATGACCCCGCGCCCATACAGCCGGATGTACCAGATCGTGGGCACGGACGGCTATGCCGCCAAGTATCCGGTCTCGATGCTCTGCTTCCGCGAGTTTGAGGAAGGTCAGCCGGTGGATGCCCACACCGTGGGCACGGAGAAAGTGTACCGCGGCGCGGCAGCCGACGAGATGCTCGAGAAGTACCCGAGCCCGATCCTCACGCCGGAACTCGTGGCCCTCGCCAAGGAAGTGGGCGGCCACGGCGGTATGGACTATATCATGGACTACCGCATGGTCTACTGCCTCCGCAACGGTCTGCCGCTGGACATCGACGTGTACGACCTCGCCGAATGGTGTTGCGTCACCCCGCTCTCCCGGCTCTCCCTCGAGAACGGGAACATGCCGGTGGAAGTCCCCGACTTCACCCGCGGTGCCTGGGACCAGCTGAAGGGCTTCTCCTACGCTTTCGCCGAGTAGGGACTACAGGCTGTCGATAAAGGCCTTACTTGATTTTATAGTACGTGTCGCCGTTGATGTAGTCCGCGAAGAAGCGGACGGCCTGCATGTACGGGAAGAGGCAGGCGGCGTACGGGAGGTTCTCCAGCTCGACGGGCGTGAGGAACACCTTGGCGGACTCCACATAGCCCTTGGCGAAGGCCTCGAAGATGTCCATCTTGAAATCGACCTTCTCCACGGCCGGGTCGTCCTCGGCGACCGTATTCGCGGCCGTGCGGAGGAAGTCGCCGAAATCGGAGAAGACGAAGGATGGCATCAGGGTGTCCAGGTCAATGACGCAGAGAATGTTGCCCTCCTTGTCGAACATCATGTTGTTCACCTTGGTGTCGCAGTGGCAGATGCGCTTGGGGAGCACGCCCTCGCGATAAAGGCGCTCCGCCTTGCACATTTCCTCTTCATAAGGCTTGAGATCAGCCAGGATAGCCTGCACCTCGGGTTCCGCCATCCGGCCTACGGGATCGGCGGCCACGGCCTCGGCGAGCTGCCGGGCGCGGAGCTCCATGTTGTGGAAGTCCGGGATGGTCTCCCCCAGCGTGTCCGGGATGTCGGCAAGCATCGCCTCGAACTGGCCGAAAGCCTTGCCGGCGTAGTAGGAATACTCCGGATCCACGGTCTCGTAGGTGAAGGCGTCCTTGATGAACACGGATACCCGCCAATAGGTTTCCCCGTCGGTCCAATAGGTCTTGCCCGTTTCCTTGCAGGGGATGAAGGTGAGGACTTTCCGGTCGATATCCGGGTCCCCGGCAAGCTTGCGGCGGATATGGGCCGTAGCGCAGTCGATGTTGTGCTGCAGGAGGTCCACATCCTTGAAAATCGCGTTGTTCACACGCTGGAGGACGTAGTTGTCCGGACCGTCGGTCTTGACCAGGAGGGTGTCGTTGATGAGGCCGTTGCCGAGGGGCTTGATCTCCTGGATCTCGCCCTTCACGTCAAACCGGGCGACGATGGCTTTGAGTTCTTCGAGGGATTTCATGGCTTAGATATTCGGGGTTTCCCAGACTTTGGTTTCGGTGCAGCGGGCCATCACGCCGAGGCCGCCGCAGGAGAGGCGGAAGTCGCCGGCCTCCAGGCGCCACTTGCCGTCGGCGCCCACGAAGGCGAGCTCGTAGGCCGGTACCACGAAGGAGACAGTCTTAGTCTCGCCCGGTTCCAGGGCCACCTTCTCGAAGCCGCGGAGCCGCTTGACGTCCGGGATGAGGGAGGCGACGAGGTCGGAGCTGTACAGCAGGACGGCCTCCTTGCCGGCGCGGTCGCCGGTGTTGGTGACCTTGACGGAGACCTTCAGCTCATCGCCGGCCTTGAAGTCCGCCGGGCTCTCGAGTTTGAGGTCGCTGTAGGCGAAGCTCGTGTAGCTGAGGCCGTGGCCGAAGGCCCACTGGACGTCCATGATGGCGTCGTAGTTGTAGGCGCCGTCCATCACCTCGCGGTGCTCGGAAACCTTGTAATCGTAGGTATGGAGGGAGTTGATGTACTTGGGATAGGTGAACGGAAGCTTGCCGGAGAAGTTCTCGTCACCGGCGAGGAGGGCGGCCAGGGCATCGCCGCCGTAGTTGGACGGAAGCATCACGTCCACGACGGCCTTCGCGAGCGGCTCGATGTCGCCGATGATGCGCGGACGGCCCTCGTTCAGCACGAGGATGACCGGCTTGCCGGTAGCAGCAAGTTTCCGGACGAGTTCCTTCTGGTTCTCGGAGAGGTTCAGGTCGTTCATGTTGCCGGGCGTCTCGCAGTAGGTGTTCTCGCCCACGCAGGCGACAATCACATCGGCCCCACGAGCGGCCATGACGGCCCTGGCAATGCCGGAGGCATTTTCGCTCTGCCAGCTGCCGAAGGCGTTGTCATACTCCACGCCGGGGACATAGGTAACCTTCTTGAAACGCGCCTGCAGGGCCTCCAGGATGGTGTTGTACTGCGGGACGAAGGCGTCGCCCTCGCCCTGCCAGGTGTAAGACCAGCCGCCGTTCAGGGTGCGGAGGCTGTTCGCGTTCGGGCCCGTCACCAGGATACGCTCGGTGCCCTTCAGCGGCAGGATCCCCTCGTTCTTGAGGAGCACCTCGGACTCGACGGCGGCGTCATAGGACTGCTTCGCGAAGGCCTCGGACGCGTACTCCGGATACGCGTGCTCCCAGGTCGGGTTGTCGAACAGGCCCAGGCGGACCTTCAGGCGGATTACGCGGCGGGCGGCGTCATCGACCCGCTCCATCGGGATGCGGCCGTCCTTCACCAGGCCGATAATGACGTTGCAGCACTCGGGATCATACGGGTCCATGATCATGTCGATACCGGCATTGATGCCCATCGCCACGGCCTCGGCCTTGTCCGCCGCCACGTGGTCGCGGGTGAAGAGGTTGTCGATGTCGGCCCAGTCGGTCACCAGCATGCCGTCCCAGTTCAGCTGCTCCTTCACCCAGCCGGTGAGGAGGGTCTTGTTGGCGTGGGTGGGTATGCCGTTGATGGAGGCGGAATTGACCATCGCGGTCAGCGCGCCGGCCTGGAAGCATTCCTTGAACGGACGGAAGTATTTCTCGCGGAGGTCGTTCTCGGCGATGTAGGCCGGGGTGCGGTCCTTACCGGTGTGCGGCACGCCGTAACCCATGAAATGCTTGATGCTCACGGCCACGTTCTCCAGGCCGATGTGGTTGGGATCGGAACCCTGCAGGGCGATCGTCTCCACGCGGGCCATCTCGGCCTGAAGGTACGGGTCCTCGCCCCAGCTCTCCCACTGACGCGGCCAGCGCGGGTCACGGCCGAGGTCCATCACCGGGGAGAACACCCACGGGCACTGGGCGGCGCGGGTTTCGTAGGCCATCGCGTGGCCCATCATCTGGGCGTATTCGCGGTTGAAAGTGGCTCCGAGGTTGATTTCCTGCGGATAGAACGAGCCGTCGGTCAGGTAGGAGGCGCCGTGGATCATGTCCAGGCCGTAGATGCACGGGATGCCGATGTTCTTCATCGAGCTTTCCTGGATCTTGGAGATATAGTCGGCCGTCTTCGCACGGTCGAAGGAATGGCCCTGGAGCACGTTCAGGACGGAACCGACCTTGTACTTTCCGAAGAGGACGTCCATCTTCGCCGGGTCCACATCGTCGCGGGTCTCGTTCGTGATGTAGTCGATGGTGATCTGGACCATCTGGCCCACCTTCTCCTCCAGGGTCATCCCCTTGAGGACTTGTTCGACTTTGGCCTCTACCTGGGCGTCGGGCTCAATGGCGGGTTGGACGGCGGGGGCTTTGCTTCCGCACGCGAGGGCGGACGCGGCGGCGAGGACGAAGGCCGAGGCCTTCAGCAGGTTCTTGCAGAGATTCATCGTATCTTGGTTTCAGTTTTATCGGATTCTCAAAGATACGGAATATTTGCTTTTCGTGCAAAAAGGGGCTACATTTGTCATTGTCCCCACCCTGGAGCCTATGACTGACCGCCAAGCCGAACTCATCGAACTCATCCACAAGGAAGTGAAACCCGCCCTGGGCTGTACCGAACCCATCGCCGTCGCCCTCGCCGTCGCAAAGGCCGTGGACATTATTTCCGAGAACTGCTCGCACTGCGGCGACTGCCCCCTATGGCGGCAGACGGCCGATTTCCGCATCGCCGTGGAAGTGAGCGGCAACATCCTCAAGAACGGGATGGGCGTGGGCATCCCCGGGACCGGGATGGTGGGCCTGCCCATCGCGGCCGCGCTCGGCGCCGTGTGCGGCGACCCGGCCCGCGGTCTGGAGGTTCTCCAGGGCGTCTCGGACAGCGCCGTCGCCCGCGCCAAGGAACTGGTCAAGGGGAAACGCGTCGCCATCTCCGTCGCCGACACGGACCACCTCCTGTACGTGAAAGCCACCGTGTCGATGGGCGAAGGCATCCAGGCGTCGGCGGAAGTCCATCCCCGCGCCTACGCCGTCATTGAGGACGACCACGACAAGATCGTGGAAACCAGCTTCGCGGACCGCATCCTGATGAGCTCCGAATCCGGCGCGGCCGTCAAGGACCGCACCACGCTGGACTACGGGCTGACCGTCCGGGAAATCTTCGATTTCGCCTGCACGGCCGATTTCGAGGACATCAAATTCATTCTCGAGGACCGTACACTGAACCTCGCCCTCGCGAAAGAGGGTCTGGACGGAGACTATGGCCTCCGTGTGGGCAAAGCCATCCGCGAGAACCAGCTGGAAGTTTTCGGCGACGACCTGATGAGCTATGCGATGGGCCTCACCGCCGCGGCCTCCGACGCCCGCATGGCCGGTTGCACGCTCCCTGCGATGAGTAACAGCGGCAGCGGCAACCAGGGCATCACCGTGTCGATGCCCATCATCGCCTACGCGCTCAAGTACGGCATCGCCGACGAGCCCCTCGCTCGGGCGCTCATCCTGTCGAACCTCGTCGCCATCCATATCAAGGGTTTCCTGGGCAAGCTCTCCGCCCTCTGCGGCTGCGTGGTGGCCTCCACCGGCTCCGCCTGCGGCATCGTCTATCTGCAGGGCGGCACCTACGGGCAGGTGTGCGCCGCCATCAAGAACATGATCGGCAACATTACCGGGATGGTGTGCGACGGCGCCAAGGTCGGCTGTGCAATGAAGGTAGCCTCCGGCGTCTCCAGCGCCATCCAGTCCGCCGTCCTCGCCCTCCGCGGCACCTGCATCCCCTCCACCGACGGCATCATCGAGGACGACATCGAAAAG
>CACZXH010000004.1 GCA_902785065.1 uncultured Bacteroidia bacterium | reverse complement strand
GCCAAGTACGGCGCCGAGGGTCTGCCAGATTCGACCGTGAACATCAAGTTCAAGGGCTCCGCCGGCCAGAGCTTCTGCGCGTTCCTCGCCGGCGGCATCAACGTTCGCCTGGAGGGGGAGGCCAACGACTATGTCGGCAAAGGCCTGAGTGGCGGCCGGGTGGCCATCCGCCCGTCCACGCGCGCAACCTTCAAGGCGGAAGAGAACACCATTGCCGGTAACACTTGTCTCTACGGTGCCACGGGCGGCGAAATGTATGTCGCCGGCCGGGTCGGCCAGCGCTTTGCGGTCCGCAATTCCGGCGCCAAGGCCGTCGTGGAAGGGGCGGGCGACCATTGTTGCGAATACATGACGGGCGGCCGCGTAGTCGTCCTGGGGCCTGTGGGCCGCAACTTTGCCGCCGGCATGTCCGGAGGCGTCGCCTACATCTATGATCCCGGTCACGTGTTTGATTACTACTGCAACCTCGACATGGTCGAGATCTCCCTGGTCGATGACAAACTCGACCGGAAGGAACTGCACGAGCTGGTCCGCCAGCATTATCTTTACACCGGTTCGAACCAGGCGCGGACGCTTCTCGACGACTGGAACCGGTCCCTCGACGATTTCGTCAAGGTCATTCCGATCGAATACAAGCATGTCCTCGAACAGGAGCGACTGCGCGCCCTGGCCGAGAAAGTACAGAACCTTCAAATCCAGTATTGACGCCTTATGGGAGACTACAAAGCATTTTTGACCATACCCCGCAAGGAAGCCGGCTACCGGCCGGTCCATGACCGGATCCAGGATTTCGGGGAAGTGGAACAGACCCTCAACGAAGGCGACCGCCGACAGCAGGCGTCGCGCTGCATGGACTGCGGCGTGCCGTTCTGCAACTGGGCCTGCCCGCTGGGGAACCGTCCTCCGGAATGGAACGACGCGGTCTATAAAGGGGACTTCGAGCTGGCCTACCGCCTGCTCAATGCCACCAACGATTTCCCGGAGTTCACCGGACGCGTTTGCCCGGCTCTCTGCGAGAAGGCGTGTGTGTTGAATCTGACGATGCACGAGCCTACGACCAACCGGGAGAATGAGGCCGCCATTACCGAAATTGCCTGGCGGGAGAATTATGTACGGCCCGTTTCGCCGGCACGGAACGGTCGCAAGGTCGCGGTCATAGGTGGTGGTCCTGCCGGACTGGCGGCGGCTAATCAGCTGAACCGCAAGGGCTATGACGTGACGGTCTTCGAGAAGAACGAGAAAGCCGGCGGTCTGCTTCGCTTCGGCATTCCGAATTTCAAGTTGAACAAGACCGTCATCGACCGGCGTATCGCGCTGATGGAACAGGAAGGAATCCGTTTCCGTTACGGAGATGAAGTGGCGCCGGAAACGCTGCCGAAGGGATTTGACGCCTACGTCATCGCGACGGGCACCCCGACGGCGCGTGACCTGCCCATGCCCGGGCGGGAATTGAAGGGCGTCCATTTCGCTCTTGAGTTGCTGGCCCAGCAGAACCGTGTCCTGTACGGTGCCGAAGTGGATGCCGCACACCGCGTGACTTGCAAGGGCAAGGACGTGCTCGTCATCGGCGGCGGTGATACCGGTTCCGACTGCATCGGCACTGCGCACCGTCAGGGTTGTAAGTCCGTGATGCAGATTGAGATCATGCCCAAACCGCCTGTGGGACCGGACGACCCGGCCAATCCCTGGCCGAACTGGCCGCGCACGCTGAAGACTTCTTCCTCGCATGAAGAGGGTTGCGTGCGTCGCTGGAATATCAACACCATTCGTTTTCTCGGCGAGAATGGCCACTTGACCGGAGTCGAAATCCAACCGATTGACTGGGAACCGAATCCGGAGGGCGGACGCCCGAAGATGGTTCCCGCCGGGGACCCGGAAGTGGTCAAGGCGGATATCGTCCTGCTGGCCATGGGTTTCCAGAAGCCGCAGCTGCCGGAAGTGGGGGAGAATGTCTTTTTCGCGGGCGATGTCCAGAGCGGCGCTTCCCTGGTGGTGCGCGCAATGGCCTCCGGCCATGCCGCCGCCGGTTCTGTAGATACGTATTTCAATAAAATCACTAAATAATGGCAGCCAAATTCATATTCATCACAGGCGGCGTGGTTTCGTCGCTGGGAAAAGGGATCATTTCGGCCAGTCTGGGGAAACTCCTGCAGGCGCGCGGATTCAAGGTCACCATCCAGAAGTTCGACCCTTATATCAACATCGACCCGGGCACGCTGAACCCCTACGAGCACGGCGAATGCTATGTGACCGCGGACGGAATGGAAACCGACCTGGACCTGGGACATTATGAGCGCTTTACGGGAATCCGCACTTCGCGGGAGAATTCCATCACCACGGGACGCATCTACAAGACCGTCATCGACCGGGAGCGCCGGGGCGACTACCTCGGCAAGACCATCCAGGTGGTGCCGCATATCACCGATGAGATCAAGCGCCGCATGCTGCGCACGGATGTGGCTGGGGAGGACCTGGATTTCGTGATCACGGAAGTGGGCGGCACCATCGGCGACATCGAGAGCGCGCCGTTCATGGAGGCGATCCGCCAGCTGCGCTGGCAGCTGGGCCGGGACGCCGTGAACATCCACCTGACCTACGTGCCCTATCTGAAGGCTGCCGAAGAGTTGAAGACCAAGCCCACGCAGCACTCCGTCAAGGAACTGCAGGGGATGGGCATCCAGCCGGACATCATCGTCCTGCGCACCGAGCGTCATCTCGACGACGCCCTGCGCATGAAGGTGGCCTCCTTCTGCAATGTTGACCTGGAATGCGTAGTGCAGAGCGAAGACCTGCCCAGCATCTACGATGTTCCCGTGAACATGCAGCGTCAGGGGCTGGACGCCGCCATCCTCCGGAAGATCGGCATTCCTGTAGGGGAGACACCGGCGATGAAATCCTGGCACGACTTCCTGGAAAAGCAAAGGAACGCCAGTCGGGAAATCCACGTGGCCCTGGTGGGCAAATATGACCTGCAGGACGCCTACAAGAGTATCCGCGAGAGCTTGAACCTCGCCGGTATCTACAACGACGTGAAAGTGAAGATCCATTTCGTCGCCAGCCAGGAAATCACGCGCGAGAACGTGGCGGAGAAACTGTCCGGTATGGCCGGTATCGTCATCTGCCCGGGCTTCGGTCAGCGGGGGATTCCCGGAAAGATCTTCGCCGCTGAATATGCCCGCACAAATGATGTTCCATGCTTCGGCATCTGCCTCGGCATGCAGATGATGGTGATCGAGTTTGCCCGCGATGTGCTCGGCTATGCCGATGCCGACAGCAGCGAGATGCGGGCCGACACGCCGCACAATGTCATCGACATGATGGAGGAACAGAAGAATATCACACAGATGGGTGGTACGATGCGCCTCGGGGAATATCCGTGCAAGCTCCGTCCTGGCAGAGCGTATGGCGGAAAAGAAACCGTCGCCGAGCGCCACCGTCACCGCTACGAGTTCAACAACCGTTATCGGGAGGAGTACGAGAAGGCCGGGATGCAGTGTGTGGGCGTGAATCCCGACGCAGACCTGGTGGAAATCGTGGAGATTCCTACGCTGCGCTGGTACATCGGCACTCAGTTCCACCCCGAGTATGCCTCGACGGTACTGCATCCGCATCCGCTGTTTGTCTCCTTCATCAAAGCCTGTATCGATGGAACCCCTGAAGCATAACTGCGGCGTCGCGCTGATCCGCCTGCTCAAACCGCTCTCTTATTACGAGCGGAAGTACGGAACATCCCGCTACGGGCTGGAGAAACTCTATCTGATGATGGAGAAACAGCACAACCGCGGGCAGGAGGGGGCCGGGCTGGCCTATGTGGACCTGGAAGCGGAAGTGGGCACGGAATATATGTTCCGGGAGCGGGCGGAAGGTCCGGATGCCATCACGGAGATCTTCAAGCGGGTCGAAGCGCCGGTTCACGCGCAGCTCTACATGGGCCACCTCCGGTATTCCACCACCGGAAAGAGCGGGCTGACCTATGTCCATCCGTACCTTCGCCGCAACAACTGGAGGGCGAAGAACCTCTGTCTGTGCGGCAATTTCAACATGACCAACATCGACGAGGTATTCCAGTTCCTGACGGCGCAGGGACAGTCGCCCAGGCTGCGTGGCGATGCTTATATTACGCTGGAACTGATGGGGCACCGGCTGGACCGGGAAGTGGAACGGCTCTTCGACGAGGCGACGGAAAAGGGGCTGCAGGGACTCGATCTCACGCGCTACATCGACGACCATATCTGCATGGCCAACGTGCTGAAGACCACGATGTCACACTATGACGGCGGCTATGTGATGTGCGGGCTGACCGGCAGCGGCGAGATGTTCGCCGTGCGTGATCCCTGGGGCATCCGTCCCGCCTTCTATTACCGCGACGAGGAGATGGTCGTCCTGGCCAGCGAGCGGCCCGTCCTCCAGACAACCTTCAACCTGGAAGCCTCGGATGTCTGCGAACTCCTTCCCGGACAGGCCTTGATCGTGCGGAAGAACGGGGAAAGTTTGCTGGAGCAGATCCTGCCCGCCCAGCGGTTGAGCGCCTGCTCCTTCGAGCGCATCTACTTCAGCCGCGGCTCAGACCGAGACGTCTATCAGGAGCGCAAGCGGCTGGGGGAGCAGTTGACGGAATCCATCCTGAAGGCGGTCGACGGCGATGTGGCCCATACGGTTTTCTCCTATATTCCCAATACGGCGGAAGTGGCGTTCCATGGAATGACGGACGGCGTGCGGCGGCTCGATCACGACGTGCGCATCGAGAAGGTGGTATGGAAGGACATCAAACTGCGTACGTTCATCACGGAAGATGGGGCGCGTAACGACCTTGCCGCCCACGTGTATGACGTTACCTACGGTTCCCTGGTCCCGTACGAAGACAACCTCGTCGTCATCGACGATTCCATCGTGCGCGGAACCACCCTGCGGGAGAGCATCTTCAAGATCCTGGACCGTCTGCATCCCAAGAAGATCGTGATGGTGTCCAGTTCTCCTCAGATCCGCTATCCGGACTACTACGGCATCGACATGTCGCATCTGGAGGAGCTTTGCGCCTTCCGGGCGGCCGTTGCCTTGATCCGGGATCATGGGATGCAGCAGCTGATGGCCGATGTGTACCGCGCCTGCAAGGAGGATCCCGCGTCCGCGAACCATGTGCAGAAGATTTACGCGCCGTTCACGACGGAGCAGATCGACAGGAAGATCGTGGAGATGCTCCGGCCGGAAGGGATGCAGACGCCGGTCGAACTGGTTTTCCAGAGCGTCGAGGGGCTGCACCGCGCCTGTCCCGACCACCCAGGCGACTGGTATTTCACCGGGGAGTATCCCACGCCCGGCGGCGTCCGTCTCTGTAACGGGGCCTTCGTGAACTATGTCGAGAACGTAATGGGATTCCAATTGCAGCTCTAGGAGATATCTCTTTTGTAAAATATTAATTATCAATAACTTGCGAAATAATACATTTCGCTTGTCAAGGGGGTCTTATACCCTTGTGGACATAAACCAACCTAAAATAGTAGTGTATGAAAAAGATTGAAGCCATCGTTCGCAAGACGAAGTTCGAGGAGGTCAAGGAAGCCTTGCTCGCAGCAGACATCAACTGGTTCGAGTACCACAATGTGCACGGCATCGGCCAAAGCCGTCAGGAACGCATCTATCGCGGCGTCCAGTATTCCACGGACGTGATCGAGCGCGTCGCGCTGACCATCGTCTGCCGCAACCAGTTTGTCGATCCGACCGTCGAGGTAATCCTCAAGACCGCCTCGACCGGAGAGATTGGCGACGGACGCATTTTCATCAGTGATGTCATCGACACCTGGTCCATCCGCACGGGAGAGCACGGCGACACGGTGCTCCGGGACAAAAAGTAGAACCCTTTGAAACGTATGTAAAATGAACGATATAGCCATTTCCCTCGATACGGTCTGGATGCTGCTGGCCGCGATGCTGGTTTTCTTCATGCAACCGGGCTTTGCGCTGTGCGAAGCGGGCTTCACCCGCAGCAAGAACACGGCGAACATTCTGATGAAGAACTTCGTGGACTTCATGTTCGGTTCCCTGCTTTTCTGGTTCGTCGGCTTCGGCTTCATGTTCGGCAGCGACGGTGCCGGTTTCATCGGCATGCCCAACTGGGGCGACCTGTCTTTCTACAAGAGTGACTTGCCCGTGGAGGGTTTCCTGATCTTCGAAACGGTTTTCTGTGCCACCTCGGCCACGATTGTGAGCGGCGCGATGGCAGAACGGACGAAGTTTTCCATGTACCTGGTTTACAGTGCCATCATCTCCCTGTTCATCTATCCCATCGAAGGACACTGGACCTGGGGCGGCGGCTGGCTCGCAGACCTCGGTTTCCACGATTTCGCCGGTTCGGCGATCGTCCACAGCGTGGGTGGCGTGCTGGCGCTGATCGGTGCGGTTGCGCTCGGTCCGCGGATCGGCAAGTACACCGCCGACGGCAAGAGCCGGGCCATTCCCGGCCACAACCTGACGATGGCCGCGCTGGGTGTTTTCATCCTCTGGATGGGGTGGTTTGGCTTCAATCCAGGCTCGCAACTGGCTGCCTCAGGCGCGGTGAACCGCACGGCGATTTCCCACGTTTTCCTGACCACGAACCTCGCGGCTGCGGCCGGGGGAGTGGCGACGATGTTCATCACCTGGTGGAAATACGGAAAACCCTCGCTCTCCCTGACCCTCAACGGAGTCCTCGCCGGTCTCGTCGGCATTACGGCTGGCTGCGATCTCGTCTCTCCGCTCGGCGCGGTCATCATCGGCCTGATCTGCGGCGTCGTGCTGGTCTTCTCCATCGAGTTCATTGACCGCAAGCTGCATATCGACGATCCGGTCGGCGCCTCCAGTGTCCATGGTGTCTGCGGTATCTTGGGCACGCTCCTGACGGGCTTGCTGGCAACGGACGGTGGCGTCTTCTATGGCGGTGGCTGGCACTTTTTCGGCGTGCAGTGCCTGGGTATTCTTGTCATTGACCTTTGGGCGGTCGCGACCGGCGTCCTGCTCTTTTTCGGTATCAAGAAACTCCATGGCCTGCGCGTAGGCAAGCGCGTGGAAGAGGAAGGCCTCGACATTTACGAGCATGGTGAAAGTTGCTACAACGCATAAACGGATAAGGCCATGTGTGGAATAGTTGGCATTTTCAATGTGAAGGAGCAGTCTGACGCCCTGCGTCGGAAGGCCCTGGAAATGAGCCGCAGGATTCGTCATCGCGGTCCGGACTGGAGCGGCATCTGGTGCGGCGGAAGCGCGATCCTGGCCCATGAGCGCTTGAGCATCGTCGATCCGGAATCGGGCGGGCAGCCTCTGGTTTCTCCGGATGGGAAACTGGTACTGGCCGTGAATGGCGAAATCTACAACCACCAGGAGATCCGTCGGCGATATGCCGGGAAGTATGATTTCCAGACAGGAAGCGACTGCGAGGTCATTCTGGCTCTTTACCGGGACAAAGGACCGGATTTCCTGGAAGAACTCAACGGTATTTTCGCCTTCGCGCTCTACGATGCAGAAAAGGATGCCTTCTTGATCGCCCGCGACCCTATCGGTGTGATTCCGCTGTATATCGGGTTTGACGACGCCGACGGGAAGGTGTATGTCGCCAGCGAGTTGAAGGCGCTGGAAGGGCAGTGCGAGCGTTACGAACCGTTCCTGCCCGGGCATTTGTATTGGAGTGCCCGTCATTCCCGGCTCGATCGGGAATCTCCCGTCATGAAGCGCTGGTACACACGCAACTGGATGGAGTACGACGCCGTCAAGGACGGCCCCGCATCAGTCCTGGAATTACGGGAGTCACTGATGGACGCCGTGAAACGCCAACTGATGTCTGACGTGCCCTACGGGGTGCTGCTTTCCGGCGGGCTGGATTCCTCCGTCATCTCGGCCATCGCCGAGAAATACAGCGCGATGCGTATCGAGGATGACTCCCGTACACGGGCCTGGTGGCCCCGCTTGCACTCATTCGCCGTCGGCTTGAAGGGGGCTCCGGACTTGGCGAAAGCGCGGCTGGTGGCCGAGCACATCGGCACGGTCCATCACGAGATCAACTACACCATCCAGGAGGGGCTGGATGCGCTCCGGGACGTGATTTACTACACCGAGACCTATGATGTCACGACGGTCCGCGCCTCTACGCCGATGTACCTGCTCGCGCGGGTCATCAAGTCGATGGGCATCAAGATGGTCCTGTCGGGGGAGGGAGCGGACGAGATCTTCGGGGGATATCTTTATTTCCATAAGGCGCCGGCTGCGCGCGCTTTCCACGAAGAGACGGTCCGCAAGCTCTCGAAGCTTCACCTCTACGACTGTCTGCGGGCCAACAAGAGCCTGGCCGCATGGGGCGTGGAAGGCCGTGTTCCTTTCCTGGACAAAGAGTTCCTGGATGTGGCGATGCGGCTGAACCCCGAGGCGAAGATGTGCCCTGGCAAAACGATCGAAAAACGGCTCGTGCGCGAGGCCTTCGCTGATTTGTTGCCGGAGGAAATTGTCTGGCGGCAGAAAGAGCAGTTCAGTGACGGAGTGGGCTATTCCTGGATCGACACGCTGAAACGGATTACATCCGAGACGGTTTCCGACGAGCAGATGGCACATGCTGCGGAACGTTTTCCCGTCCATCCGCCGCAGTGCAAGGAGGAGTATTACTACCGTTCGATATTCGCGGAACTGTTCCCGAGCGAGAGTGCCGCCCGCGCTGTTCCCAGCGAGGCCAGCGTGGCCTGTTCCACGGCAATAGCCCTCGAATGGGATGCGGCGTTCAAGGATATGAACGACCCCAGCGGCAGGGCCGTGGCCGGCGTTCACGAACAAGCCTATCGAGGATAAAACTTTTTGCTATCTTTGTACCTCAAAAATAGTGTATCTTATTCATTATGTGTGGAATCGTGGGATATGTCGGAGGGCGTCAGGCCTATCCGATCCTGGTCAAGGGCCTGACCCGGCTCGAATACCGGGGGTATGACAGCGCCGGCGTGGCGCTGGTGAACGACAATGGCGATTTGGTCGTCTACAAAACCAAGGGAAAGGTCAAGGACCTGGAGAGAGCGGCTGAAGGCAAGGACGTATCCGGTACCGTGGGCATCGCCCACACCCGTTGGGCTACACACGGCGAGCCGAGCGATGTGAACTCGCATCCTCATTATTCCGAGAACCACGAACTTGCGCTGATCCACAACGGCATCATCGAGAACTACCAGGCCTTGAAAACCGAGCTCACCCGGAAAGGATATCATTTCCGGAGCCAGACGGACACGGAGGTCGTGATTCAGTTGATCCAGTATATGATGGATTCCTTGGGTGTTTCCTTCGACGAAGCCGTGCCTCTGGCGTTGAATAACGTCGTCGGCGCCTATGCGTTGGTGATTATGGACAAGCGTGAGCCGGACAAGATTATCGCCGCCCGCAAGGGAAGTCCGCTGCTGATCGGCGTGGGGGAGAACGAATACTTCGTGGGATCGGACGCGTCCCCGAGTATCGAGTACACGAACAAAGTGGTCTATCTGGGCGAGGAGCAGATCGCCTACATCCAGCGCGGTCATGAGCTTCGCATCACGGACCTCAAGAGCGTCGAGCAGGCGCCCCAGGTGCGCGAGTTGGAGATGAGCCTGAGCGAGATAGAGAAAGGCGGTTTTCCGCACTTCATGCTGAAGGAAATCTTCGAGCAGCCGCGCACCCTGCGTGCCTCCATGCAGGGCCGCCTGCATCCGGAACTCGGCGAGGTCAAGCTTTCCGGTGTCATTGACAATCGCGAACGGCTGTTGAATGCCAAGCGCATCGTCATCTGCGCGTGCGGCACATCCTGGCATGCCGGCCTGATCGGAAAATACATGATTGAAGAGTTGACGCGCAAGCCGGTCGAAGTCGAATACGCTTCTGAATTCCGCTACCGCCGTCCAGTCATTTTCCCGTCGGATGTGGTGATTGCCATTTCCCAGTCCGGCGAGACGGCCGACACCCTGGCTGCCGTGAACCTGGCCCGGAAGGCGGGCGCGTTCCTGTTCGGCATTTGCAATGTGGTCGGTTCCTCGATAGCCCGCGCCACGGATACCGGCTGCTATACGCACATCGGCCCGGAAATCGGTGTCGCTTCCACGAAGGCATTTACCGCGCAGGTGACGACGCTCTTCCTGCTTGCCCTGAGCCTGGCAGAACAACTCGGCACCGTCTCAGGCGAACGCCAGGCCGCCCTTGTCCGGGAACTGCAGGATATCCCCGACAAGATAGCCAAGATCCTGGAACACGACGCGCAGATAGCCGCCCTCGCGAAGGTGTTCACCTATTCGCACAACTTCCTCTATCTGGGACGCGGCTACAATTATCCCGTGGCCCTGGAAGGCGCGCTGAAGCTGAAGGAAATCTCCTACATCCATGCGGAAGGCTATCCCGCAGCGGAAATGAAACATGGCCCGATCGCCCTGATCGATGAGGAAATGCCGGTCGTCGTGATTGCCCCCCGTCGCGGCAACTACGAAAAAATCTTGAGCAATATCCAGGAAGTCAAGGCCCGCAAGGGTCGGATCATCAGCGTAATCACCGAAGGTGACACGGATGTCAAGGCCCTGTCCGACTGGTATTTCGAGATTCCGGATACGGAGGAGTGCTTCGAGCCCATCCTCTCCATTATCCCGCTCCAGCTGCTGGCCTATCACATCGCCATCGCCAAGGGACGCGACGTGGACCAGCCGCGCAACCTCGCTAAGTCTGTTACGGTAGAATAGCTCTTCGAGTGTCTCAGGCAGCCTTCTTCCGGTGCAGCCAGTGATCCTTGAGCCACTCGCGGACAGGCTCGTCATAGGCCTTGAAGAGGCCGTAGGCCACGATGATGGACATGAGGACGATGCCGGCAGACACGGCAACGTGCTGCCACAGGGGAGCGTCCTGATGTTCGGCGACCCAGTTCATCTGCATATACATCAGCGGGTAATGCGTGATGTATATGGGATAGGAGATATGGCCGAGCCAGCGGCAGACGGCGGTGCTTCGGGCACCCTTGGTGACTGAACCGGCCCCCGTCAGGACGATGAGCGGGAACAACACCAAAATACAGAGCGCCTGGTACAGGCCGTCCGGGACACCTTGCTTCCCGCCGATGCACGGCATGGCAAGCAACACGATGATGACCAGGCTGCACCACCAGAAACCGCCCTTCAGGTGGATCGGGGAGCCGCTGGGATTGGATTCGGTCCGATGGGCGGGCAGGATCCGGGAGATGAGCAGGCCGCACAGGAACGGATAGAGCAGCCGCGTGAAGGCGATGTAGATCTGGTCTGGCGTCAGCGCCCAACCGCCGATCACATTGTAATGCGGCGCTTCCAGCAGGCCGAACACGTTCCAACCCATCGTCAGATCAAGCGTGAAGAAGGCGCACACTACGCAGAGGACGGCAAGGGCAGCCTTGGGCAGATGCCGGAAAATGAACGCATACAGGATATTGCCGATATACTCGAGCGTCAATGTCCACTGCGGGCCGTTGAAGGAGTTCAACTCGCCCCATCCGCGGATGTCCAGCCCGTTCCCGCAAGGAATCACGAACAGCCCCATCACAAGGCACAGGGCGAACTTCCATCCTTCCACTTGCAAGGTCTTCGGGAAAGCGGTACCCGCGAAGAAAAACAGCGCCGCCCCCACGAGCGTACCCGCGATCACCATCGGGTGCAGCCGCGTGAGACGCCGCTTGAAGAAACCCCAGGTGGACATCCGGTCCCAGCGGTCGTCATAGGCGTAGCCCACGACGAAGCCGCTCAGCACGAAGAAGAAATCCACCGCCAGGTAGCCGTGGTTCACGATCTGAAAAGCCGGACCCTTGGAATAGGTCTCGAAAAGGTGGAAGATGACCACCATGAGGGCGGCTACGCCACGGAGCCCGTCCAGGATCTCGTAACGGGGCTTGGATGCCAGGTAGACGTCGGTCTTTGCCATATTCAGCCAGGAAGCAAATTATTCTCTTTATAGTCACGAAGTTAGGAATAATCGGCAGAATTGCCAATTTTTATCTATATTTGCTTTGGTACACCAATCATCGATGAAATCATGACGCTGAAAAGACTATCGCTCGCGTTCGTCACGCTGTTGTGCGCTGCGGGGCTGGGAGCCCAGGACTTCCACATCAACTCCTCCGGTTATTTCAACAAGGACGGAGTGGACGTAATGGCATTCGACGACTTCTATCCCGAAGGCCACCAGGGGGGTATTTCCGTGCTGATGAACGGGCACCGCGTCGCCAGCAACGGCGACATCCGTTTCGATGCGACCCCAGGTCAGTGGCAGCCCGTCCCGAAGCAGCTGGGCCGCAAGATCGACGGCGACAAGATCGTCACCACCCTCTGCTTCCCGGATTCCAGCCGCCACTACACCGGCTTCAATCCGATGATCTATCCGGATTATCGGGTGACCTACACCATCACGCTCGAACCGCAGGGCAAAGGTTTCCTCGTGACTGTCGACCTCGACAAGCCGGTTCCGCAGGAACTGCTCGGCCGCGCCGGGTTCAATATCGAGTTCTTCCCCGGCGACCTCTTCGGGAAACCGTGGATCATGGACAACAAGCAAGGTATCTATCCCCAGCAGCCCAACTCCCCGGTCATCGAGCAGAAGAGCTACGTGGACCTCAGCGTGGGGGATTTCAAGCCGGCGCGTGCCCTTGGGGCCGATATCAAGCACCTGATCGACAAGGGTTACAGCCCTTACACCGCCGATGCGGTCATCGCCGAGCCCTATGCCGTGGGCAAGTCCTTCACCTCCCGTCCCGACGATCCGTACAGCCGCCTGACGATCAAGAGCCTCAACGGCGCCGACCTCAAGCTCTATGACGGCCGGATGAACCACACCAACGGTTGGTTCGTCGTTCGTTCCGAGATTCCCGCCGGCGCGACCAAGGGCGCCGTCCAGTGGTATATCGAGCCGAACGTCGTCCCCGGCTGGACCTATCCCGCCGTCGTCCAGACTTCCCAGGTCGGTTATCTGCCGAACCAGGCCAAGGTCGCCATCATCGAGACCGACCGCCGCGACGCGCCGCTCGTGGGCGCCACCCTCGTCCGCTATGACGCCGATGGCGAGCATTTCGTCAAGAACTATCCCGCCGTGCCTTGGGAGGGTGAGTTCCTCCGCTATAGTTATCTCAAAGTGGATTTCACCGAAATCAAGCAGGAAGGTCTCTATGCCGTCAAGTACGGTTCCAGCACATCCCCGATCTTCCGCATCGCTCCCGACGTGTACGACAGGGGCGTATGGCAGCCTGTCATCGAGTACTTCCTGCCTTATCAGATGTGCCATATGCGGGTTGCCGACAAATACAAGGTCTGGCACAACTTCTGCCACATGGACGACGCCCAGATGGCCCCGCTCGGAAACCATATCGACGGGTATGCCCTGGCGAGCAACCCGACTTCCATCAAGGCGCACGAGCCGGTTCCGGGCGTGAACATCGGCGGCTGGCACGACGCCGGCGATGACGACGTCCGCCATACCACCCCCGGCGAGTGCTACATCCTGACGATGGCCTTCGAGCATTTCCACCCGGAGATCGACGCGACCGCCATCGACCAGGAGAAGCATGTGGTCGAGATCCACGAGCCGGACGGCAAGAACGACATCCAGCAGCAGATCGAGCACGGCATGCTGCACGTCATCGCCTGTTATGACGCGCTGGGCGGCCATTTCTCCCGCGGTATCATCACCAACACGCTCCGTCAGTACGCCACCCTCGGCGATCCTTCCTATGCTACGGACGGGGTCTTTGGCAACGAGGACGACCGCTGGATCTATCCCGACACCGGTAACGGCGTCACCATCGCCGCCAATGCCGCCGCTTCCGCCCGCGCGCTGCGCGGCCTGAACGACGCGCTCGCGGACCGCTGTGTCGAAGTCGCCAGGAAGGTTTTTGCCGAGACCGAGGTACCTGCCCCGGTCGTCGGATGGGGTGGCCGCGTGAGCGGTGGCCCGATGATCAAGATGCAACTGGCCGTCGAGCTCTACATCACGACCGGCGAGCAGCAGTATTGGGACTTCATCGTCAACAACTGGGACGCCGTCGTGGCCTCCGCCTCCAACTGCGCCTGGTACATGGCCCGCATCGAGAAACAGATGGAGGGGAACAAGAAGTACAAGAAGCAGTGCGCCGCCTTCCGCGAGGCCCTTTTGAAGTATCGTGACCAGCTCGACCGGCAGAGCGCCGCGACTCCTTACGGTGTGCCGTACAGCCCGAGTATCTGGGGCGCCGGCTGGGACATCCAGTCCTTCGGCTACCGCCACTTCTTCCTGGCCAAGGCCTATCCGGACATCTTCGCGCCCGACCAGGTCCTGGACGCGCTCAACTTCATCCTGGGACGTCACCCCGGCCTGAACCAGGCTTCCTTCGCCGGTGGCGTCGGCGCCCAGTCCACGACCGTCGGCTACGGCTTCAACCGGGCCGACTGGACCTATGTCCCGGGCGGCACCGTGTCCGGCACCGCGCTGATCCGTCCCGACTTCCCCGAGCTGCTGGTGTTCCCGTTCCTGTGGCAGCAGGTCGAGTATGTGATGGGCGGCGGCTCCTCGCACTACATGTTCCTTGTCCTCGCGGCCAAGGACCTGCTTGAGAACTGATAATCAGCCGATTCGGTTTGCATAGAGGGCTGCGCTGACGTGTTGTCGGCGCAGCCCTTTCCCTGTTAAATATATAACAGATTGTTTCAGATTCATTCGAGGGTCAGACAGAAAGGAACGAGCGGCAGTCCCTCGACGCTGTGGATATTGCCCGGACGGAAGTCCGCCCATCCATAGCGCACGGCCTTGGGCTCCTGGACTTCGTCCACGGCGATGCTGATCGCGCCAAAATTAAAGCGGATGCGGGACACCGGATACCACACGCCGTCAGCGCCGCAGACCTCGAGCCCTTCGATTTCATTCACCCGGTCGATTCCGTGCGGGCAGTTTGCTATCCGAACATTGATCTCATTGGCCGGGATCCTTCCCCACGGGCCCATCCGGCCGGCGGAGTCCCCGGTCGGAGGCTGGCGTTTGAACAAAGCCACGGCCTCGGGCGATTCGTACGCCACCTGTTTGAAGCCATAATCCCTGTTCAGCGCGATATAGGCCAGCCGGTTGCCGATCGGTTCCTTGCGGCAGGGATGGATGTTGTCCGCCTCGAAAGAAGCGACCAGGTCGTTGGTGCAGACAATCGCTGAATTCGGGATAGCCTTGGCGGCATCGTGCTGCGCCTTGCGGAGCCGGGCGCCGCTGTCCCCGTTGTCACGGGAATAGAGATACGGGGCGATCTCCACCATGTAGAAGGGCATGGATGCATCCGTATCCCCCCAGTCCTTTCTCCACTGGTTCACCAGGTCCGTCATACGGGGCACGAACTCGTCTTCCTTCCCCACGTTAGAGCATCCTTGATACCAGATGAAACCACGGGCCGTATAGCCCTGGAGAGGTACTTCCATGGCATTGTACATCTGGAAAGGGCGGGTGTATCCGACCAGCTTGGCAATTCCTTCCGGGCTGAGGTCTTCCGTGCCATACGATGCGACAGTCTCCCGGGGAAGCCAGCTCTCGACACGTGCCCCACCCCGGGGGAAAGCGACGATTCCGACGGGAATGTCAAGCACTTGGTTGAGTTTACGGGCGAAAAAGTAGCCGACGGCGCTCATGTCGGGGATGGTATTCGGGTCAGCTCCCCACCATCCTTCCGTGTTGCGCACCTCTTCGAGCGGCTCGTCGGTCTGGTCGGCATGGGCATAGAACATCCGGATGCGGTTCCGCGCGGGCGCCTGGGTGACGATTTCACCATAGCCCTCGATCGGACAATTGTCAAAGCCCTTAATTGGAATCTCCATGTTGGACTGGCCGGAAGCCAGCCACACCTCGCCCACGAGCACATCCGAGATCACGATATGGTCTCCATCTCCTTTCACGGCAATGCTGTAAACGTCATAACCTGCCGGCGGAGTCTTCAGGTATGCGGTCCAATGCCCGCGGGTGTCGGCCTTCACCAGATAAGCCTTTCCGTCCCACGAGGGGGTGACCGTGATGGTGGATCCGGGCGAAGCATAGCCCCAGACCGCAGCTTCTGCATTCTGCTGAAGGACCATGTGGTCTCCAGTAGGATGCCTGAGAGCAAGTTTGGCATGCAAGACCGAGACGGTCAGCAGTAACATAGCAAGCAAGATTGTCTTTTTCATAATCGTGGTATTTAGGGGCTAGCCCTCTGTTGAGCGATAGGATTGGCGATACTCCCGCGGCGTCATCCCGAACTGGGAAGTGAAAGCTTTGGAAAAATAGGAGGAATTGGTGAAACCAACCATGTACATCGTCTCTGAGACGGTGAAATTCCCGTTCTGCAAGAGCAGGGCGGCTTTTTTCAGCCGGATGGACCGGATGTATTCGACCGTGGACAGGTTGGTGAGACTCTTGATCTTCCGGTAGAGGAACTTTTCGTTGTATCCGCTGATTTCGCACAGTCGGAACACCGAGAAGCCGGAATCCTCCAGATTCTCCTCGATAATGCCGGTAATCTTCTCGAGAATCTTTTCGTCCGGAGACATTTGGACGGGCTCGGATGGGGAAGAGATCATTTCGATCCGCATCTTGTCCATGACATGCCGGTTCTTGTCGATGAGCTGGTCGATGCGTGCGGCCAGCGTATCGACGTCAAACGGCTTCCCGATGAACGCGTCGATGTTCAGGTCGATGCTCTGCCTTTCCGTCTCCTTGTCATCCTTCGCGGTCAGCAGGATGATCGGGACGATGGAGAGACTCGGAATCTCCCGGATCTGGCGGCACATTTCCAGGCCGTCCATGCCGGGCATCATCACGTCGGCGATAATCAGGTCGGGAAGGATGTCCTTGCAAAGCAGAATGCCCTTCTGACCGTCGTGGGCGCACATGCAATGGTATTTTTCCTGCAGCATGCCGGTCAGGAAATCGCAGATAGTCGTATTGTCGTCCACGATGACGATGGTCTGCCGGCGGTCGGAGCCGCTCTGGACGGAGTTCGGGAGTGCGGCCATCTTTTCGGATCGTCCGACAGGAAGCAGGATCCGGAAGGTTGTCCCGTTTCCTTCCGAACTGACCGAGATATCTCCTCCCAGGATATCGACGTATTTCTTTACGATGGTAAGACCAAGGCCCGTTCCCTGTTTGCTCCCTTTCGTTCTGGACGACTGATAATACCGCTGGAAAATATAGGAGAGTTCCTCTTGGGGAATGCCGACACCCGTGTCGCTGATCCGGATGGACAGCAACCCTTTCTGCCGGTCTTCCGACAGCGAAAGGACAACCGACCCCCCGTCCGGTGTGTATTTGCAGGCATTGGAGATAATATTGGTGAGAATGGCCTCCATCTTGATGACGTCCAAGTCCAGCAGCAGCTTTTCTTCGTCCGCGTGGAAATGGAAATCCAGCTTGGGGAAACTGTCTTCGAATGCCTGGAAAATCTGCCTGGCGAATCCGATGACTTCCAAAGGCGACTTGACGATATCGTCGGACTGCGAGGCCTGGTCGTTATAATAGTCCAGCGACATCCGGACCAGCGAGTTGATTTTCATGGCGTTGTCGTGGATCATCTGCAGGGACTTCCGCTCTTTCTCGTCGGTGCTGTCGTTGAGCAGCATGCTGACCGGCGCGATGATCATGCTCAAGGGGCTCTTGAACTCGTGGGACATATCGGCGAAGAAGTCGATCTTGGACTTGGCCTGGGCGATTTCCCGCGCTCTCTGCAAACGCTCCAGCTTGAGTTTCTTCCGGGTATACACGTGCCGGATAGACATGTACAGCAGCCAGCCGGCCAGCAGGGTATATACCAGAAAGGCCAGGATGGACGCATACCAGGGTCGTTTGATCCGGATGGAAAGAATCCGGCTTGCATCCTCCTCATGCGCCCCGGAAATGTTCAGCCGGTAAATTCCCGGGGAGAGGTCGGGCAGGAAGATGTGGTTGCCGTCAGCCTCGAACCAGCCCTCCTTCCCGTCCAGATTGAATAAGTAATGGACGACATTTCCATAGGAGAAGTCCGAGAAGTAGAGGTCGATGTTATTGTGGTTGTAGGGGAGTGTCAGTACGCCGTCCGCATACCTGGCAGGAGGGATGGTCTCGACGTTGTTGACGGAGATCCGGGTGATATAAAGCCCTGATCCCTGCTGACCGATCTGGTCGAAGGCGTCGCGGTGGTCGATAACGTCGATCCGGTCCAGAGCCCCGAGGTAGACCTTTCCGGACCGCTTGTCATAATACAGCCCGGAATAGGCCACATCCGCCGTGATCGCATGGATCCTGTTGGATTCCTTGTCCAAGATGAACAGGTTGTTGGAGTAAGCGGCCCAGATGGAATTCTCCACTTCGACGAGGGCGCTCACCTCGGACGTCTGCCGACCGTGCAGGTCGTAACTCCGGACCGGAGATGTCCTGGATTTCGCGGGTTCTATCTTGTAGATACGGTTCCCGGAGGCCAGCCAGATACTTCCCTCGGAGTCTTCCAGTAGATAGTCCCATCCTGTATCGGACTCACGTCCGTCCATTCTGAACTGTTCGAGGGACAGCGACTGTGGATTATACAGGAAAAGATTCTGGTCCTCCGTCCTGATCCAAATCCTGCCCAAGGTGTCCTTGGCAGCCTGCAAGACGAGATTGTTGGAAAGGCCGTCGGCCATCGAGACCTCGTCTACGATCCTGTCATTCATGATGCAGGCAAGCCCGGAGAAGGAAGCAATCCAATAGCGGTCCGGCTCGAACAGCAGATCGAAAGCGTTGGACCTCCGCATATCGGAGACGGGAATGAAAGATTTCTCGTGTTCCCCGTATTTAACGATGCCTGCAGCGGTTTCGAACCAGACTTCCCCGGTATAGGGATTCTCTTTGATCCGGCGGATCTTATTGTGGGAGAAAGGATGCTGCGGGTCCCTCATCCTGTACCAGACGGGTGAATCGCCTCCATCCTGCCGCTCGTCGAACAGCAGGAGACCGTAGCTTCCTCCGGCAAAGACATGGCCCTGCGCATCGCTGCAGATGCTGCTGTAAAGATTGTTCGTAGCAACCGAGGTTACATCGAGTGTCTGGATCAGGCGTTTTTCACGATACCGCATCAACCCGGTATCGCTGCCGAACCAGAGGTTTCCATCGGCATCGCGGATGATCCGCCAGACGACATGATCCAGGCTCATTACGGTATCCTCCGGCCGCTCGGGGAGGCAGGAATACATTCCATTGTCCGTACCGATCAGGTAACGGCCATTGTCTTCGCATAGGGTTTTGACCCAGGCGAAAGGTGCTATCAACCGGACGCTCCTGTCATGGAGTCCAACCTCGAAAAGCGCACTCGATGATCCGACCAGAAAACGGTCCCGTCCATAGGCGACGACGGCATCGACAGAGCCCATCTTCTCCCCGAAGTCATCCCTGCTGAAAGCCATTTTCAGCCTGAAACCTTCCTTGTCATAGACCCGCACTTCAGCCGGGAGGAATGTGCCCAGTACCAGGTTGTCTCCCTCAATACAGATCGAGCGTATGTTCAGCACGGTGTCCAAGGCGACTTCCGACAGTTCGCCGGTGGAAATGTCGTACCGCAGCAGTCCGGCCCTGGATCCCACCCACACGGTTCCTCCGTCGCCATACAGGTCAAAAACCTCGATTCCCAGGAGCGGATCAAGGGATTGGAACGTCCCCTGGAGGCAGTCGTATACCACGAGACCGTTCACGCATCCGAGAAGGACCTTATTATCCAGACAGAACAGGTCATTGACCTGGAAGTGGTCGTTATTGCCGTCGCGGTCCAGGCACAGAACGGGGGCATACCCGTCATAACAGTACAGGTTCTTGTCCGTCCCGAACCAGATCTGTTTCTTGGCATCCTGCGCGATGGAGCGGATGGACAGGGACTCGGTACCGCGTATGACTTCGGGTACGCTGGGGATGACACCGCCCCAGGAGGGGACGGATGACAGGACAAGGCAAAGACTGAAAATCAATCCGGCTGTGTTCTTCATGGGCGCGCAGTTTTTCGATATGAAAATAGACATTTCCGTGTACGATTCCTAACATTTGTCCGAAAAATGTCCGAATTCGTCCGTTTTTGTTTCGGTAAGCGGGATTGCATTGGCTAATTTTGCAACAGTGAGATTTTGCAGGACCCCATTAAAACACTAAAATGGCCAAATCAATACTATAATGCATCCGAGCGCACTATTAATTATTTATATCATATTTGGTCATATAACAAAAGAGTATCAGAAATACAATAACATCAAACAATTTGATATCATCAATTCATAATTATATCACTGTTTTCTCCCAGTTATCAATCAACCACTAAATCAACAAGTCTTATGATGAAAAAACTGCTCAGGATTGCGCTTGCCGCTATTCTCCTGCTTGCCACCGGAGGTGTCCTGCTTGCCCAGAACCGGGTCACCGGTTCGGTCAAGGATGCCAACGGTGAACCCATCATCGGAGCCAGCGTCCTCTTGAAGGGATCGACTTCGGTTGGAACGGTCACTGACGCTACCGGCGCATTCTCGCTGTCTGTTCCGGACAATGCCGTGCTTGTCGCTTCCTGCATCGGTTATTCCGGACAGGAAATCGCCCTTAGCCGGGGACAGCGCGAAGCGAACTTCGTCTTAAGCGAGGACACCGAGTTCCTCGATGAGACCGTGGTCATCGGTTACGGTACGCAGAAGAAGAGCGACGTAACCGGTTCCGTCGCATCGGTCGACTCCGAGTCGATGCTGCAGAGATCCCCGCTTACCATCGCCCAGGGACTCCAGGGCGCCGCGGCCGGCGTCGTGGTCACCCAGTCCGGCGGCGACCCGAACGGCGGTTACAACATCCGCATCCGCGGTGTCGCCACCATGCAGGGCAATACCAACCCCCTCTGGATAGTCGACGGTGTCGACCATGGCACTTCTTCCAATCTCAGCTGGCTCGATCCCCAGGAAGTGGCCAGCATCGAGATCCTCAAGGATGCTTCCGCAACGGCTATCTACGGATCCAATGGTGCGAACGGTGTCATCCTCGTGACCACCCGCAAGGGTAAGTCCGGGAAGCCCCGCGTGGACTTCAACTCAACGTTTGGTATTTCCACTTATGCCACCCGGCTGAAGATGGCCTCCCTGTCCGACTGGCTCGTCGCTTACCGTCAGTCGGTCGAGAACGACGGCCGTACGGCTTTCCCCGCCTTCGACGGCACGCATGACAACCAGCTGCACGAGATCGACTGGCAGGACGTGATGACCCAGACTTCCTACCGCCAGCAGTATAATGTCCAGGTTTCCGGCGGTTCCGACACGGCCCGGACCAGTTTCTCCGTAGGCTATCAGGATAACCAGGGTATCATCGTGAATTCCTGGAGTAAGCGTCTGTTCCTCCGTCTGTCCTCCGATGTCAACATTACGAAGTGGCTCAAGGCCGGTCTGTCCGTCAACTTCAACACCGGGAAGAACAAGGGCGGCGGCAACATGATCAACTACGCCCGTATCGTTCCGACGATGGACTATCTGGACCGCGAGACGAACCAGCTCGTCCATGTGCCCGTACAATATGACAATGGCGATTTCGGCCACTTCGTCTTCCACCAGGACGTCGAAATGTCCGCGGGCATGTACCAGACCAATCCGTACGCCGAGCAGTATAAGACCACTTACGGGAAGGACTGGGACAACGACAACGGTTCCATCCGCAACTCCTTCTATGCCGAAGTCACCCTTTTCCCGGGCCTGGTTTTCCGCACGAACCTCAAGTACGATTTCTCGGGGTCCAACAGCTGGAGCTATTCCCCGAGCTGGGTCGCCACCTATTATGACTGGCAGCAGCTGAACGGCGACAAGGCGGTCGACGGCTTCAGCACCGGCGGTTCCGCCAGCACATCGCTGGCCGCTGAGAACTACCTCACCTTCGACCGTGAGTTCGCGAAGCACCACGTCACAGCCATGATCGGTCAGTCCGCCGGCAAGTATCACGCTTCCAGCAACGGCTCCTCCACCAAGGACCTCACGTTCCCGTTCCTCCGCGGCTTCTTCTCCACGAACAGCAACGATTACGACAAGGGCAGCGGCGGTCCGAGCATCCAGTCCCGCAACGCTTCCTACTTCGCCCGCTTGAACTACTCCTACGACAGCCGCTATTCCGTGACCGCGACGATCCGCCGGGACGGTTCCTCCAATTTCGGCCGTGACCACCGCTGGGGTACTTTCCCTTCCTTCGCCGCCGCCTGGAACCTGGGCCGTGAGCCTTTCATGAAGAACCTCGGCATCTTCGACGTGCTGAAACTCCGCGCCGGCTGGGGTACTACCGGTAACGCCAATGTCAGCGCCACGGCTTCCGTACCGCAGCTTTCCACCGGATCGACGTTCGACTACTTCACGTCCGAAGACTATAACCGCCTCGTCGGTATCATGCAGTCCCGCGAGATCGACACCGGCCTGCACTGGGAGACCTCCGTCCAGACGAACTTCGGTATCGACCTGGCTGTCCTCCACAACAGCCTGACCTTCAGCGCAGACTACTATATCCGTGACACCCGCGACCTGATCCTGTCCAAGACGATCCGACCTTCTGCGGGTTTCGACAATATCACCACGAACTTCGGCTCCATCCGCAACAGCGGTTGGGAATTCGCCCTCGGCTACAAGAAACAGCTCACCCGTGACTGGTTCTTCGCCGCCAGCGCCACGGCATCCACGAACAAGAACAAGGCGGTCGACATCGGTGCAGGTACCACCAATTCCGGCGCCACCGGCGCAGGTTGGGAGAACTACCAGGTCTGCTACAACGGCCTCCCGCTCGGTACCTACCAGGGCTTCCGCGTGGACCACATCATCAAGGACCAGGCCGAAATCGACGCACTCAATGCCAAAGCCGTCGAAAAACACGGACAAGGCTCCTATTATGACAGGCAGGGAACCGCCCCGGGCGACTTCCTCTTCAAGGATCTCAATGGCGACGGTCACATCACCAACGAAGACAAGGAGTACCTCGGCAACGGTTTTGCGAAGCTGAATTATGGTCTCAACCTCTCCGCCAATTACCGGAACTGGGATGCCTCGATCTATATGTACGGCGCGCTCGGCCAGACCCTCCTTTCCTGGTCCAAGTGCTATCTGACCACCATCCGCAACGAGAACAACGGTTACTACAACTTCCTGGAAGAGGCCGTGAAGGATTCCTGGACACCCACCAATCCCAACGCCAAGTATCCGCGCGTCACCCGTACCGATGTCGGTGACAACATGCGTGTTTCCGATTTCTTCGTGGAGAAGGGCGACTACCTGAAGATCTCCAATTTCCAGATCGGCTACAGTTTCGGAAGCGGTGTCCTGGGCAGTTCCCTGCTCAAGAACGCCATCAGCAGCCTGCGTATCTCGCTCAGCATCCAGAATCTCCTCACCATCTCCCCGTACAACAAGTTCGGCGATCCCGAGGTTTCTGCCGGTGTGACTTCGACCGGTTACGACGGCGGACGCTATCCGTTCCCGCGCACCTATATGATCGGAATCAAACTTGGGTTGTAAATTGCTAAATCTGAATTGATCATGAAAAAGATTGCATTATATCTGCTGATTGCATCGGGCGTGGCCACCCTGTCCCTCTCCTGTACCGATGAATTCCTCAAAGTCGATTACTACAGCATCGTCAATCCGGATGGCGTCTATGAGGATGCCGACAATGTCTTCATGGGCCTGACGGGTGTGTACAGCAACCTGTATGCGACGGGAGACTATTATATCAAGCCCCATCCTGCCCTGGCGAACATGCCGACCCTCGACCTGCAGGCCGATGGCTGGGACAAGGAGATGTGCACCCACTCCTGGACCGTCGAGTCCAAGTCCAACTTCTTCGAGAATGCCTGGAAATACTCCTACCGCATGGTGTCCCGGGCCAACCTTTATCTGGCCGACCTGGAGAATGTGAAGGACGAGGTCGTCCCTGAGGCGACCCGCCGGATCTACGAATCCGAAGCGCGCTGCCTCCGCGCCGCCGCCTACTACTACCTGACTGTGAATTTCAGCCGCGTGCCGATGCTGATGACGGGCGAGACCTATGCCAACTCTCCGGAGAAAGCCCGTCCGGAATCCGATGAAGAGGCCTGGAAGACGATCAAGGAAGACTTCGAGTATGCGGCCCAGTACCTGGACTGGTGGCCTGCTGACGGGATGATCGGCCGTTTCACCAAGGCCGGCGCCCTGGCGTATGCCGCCAAGGCCAACATGTACATCGGCGACTATGCGAAGGCCAAGTCCCAGCTGAAGGATATCATCGATCACAGTGGCCGCGAGTTGAACCCGGTCCAGGGCATGATTTCCTGGCTGGATAACCCGCAGAGCTACGAGACCATCTGGGAGGTTTCCTTCCCGAACTTCCCCAAGATGGGTTGGGATGTCTGGTCCTTCGCCAAGAACAACGACAACCGTTACTTCGGCATGCAGACCAAGGCGGCCGAGTATGGCGGCTGGGGCGACTCCCCGATGTCATACGAGCTGGTCCGTTCCTTCGAGCCCGGCGACAAGCGGCTCCTGTACAACATCGTCGGATGGCATTCCAAGTATGACGAGGCGACCGGAAAGGTGGTCTGCTACGGCGACACCAATCCTTACACCGGTGATGCGATCGGCAAGACGTCCAACTACCAGAAGTTCTTCCAGGACCGCGAGGGCATTCCCAATAACCACAGCCTGAAGTGGTGGAAGACCAACGACGTGTACAGTGCACACTCCGTGCAGCTCTACCGCTATTCCGAGGTCCTTCTCAACTACGCCGAATGCTGTTTCCGTACCGGCGACGAGGCCGAAGGCTGGAAGCAGATCAACCTGATCCGCAACCGTGCCTGGGGCAACCTCGAGGTCGGTTACAACCCCAATGACCATACGAAGTCGGCTTTCCAGTTCCCCATCGAACTGCTGAATACTGAGGTGGTCGAGGTTCCGGACGCCAAGCAGCATTATACGCAGTACAAGGCGGAAAAGGGCTACAAGAGCGACGTATGGGTCGTCGCCCTGATCCAGGAACGCCGCAAGGAGTTCATGTACGAGTTCAACCTCTATTACGACCTGAGCCGTATGAAGATCATCGAGGAGTGGCTCGACTGCGAATACCCCAAGAACGGCGATGCGACCTTCTACAATACGAAGACCGGCAAATACTATGTTCCCACAGGAACCGATTTCAACGAGCCTTGGGACAAGGCCTCCGATGAGGAACGCCGGTACATGATTCCGGTCACGCACCGTAACTGGGACTGGAACGAAATCCATCTGGTGTTCCCGATTCCCACGTCGGAACTTACCGCGAACCCGCTCTGCACCCAGAATGCAGGTTATGAATAGTTGGTTGGTTTTTGGTTTTTAAAATGTGTGGTTCCCGCGAAGAAGCCGCGAGGCTCCTTCGCGGGATTTTTAAAGAGAACGAAACAATGAAAAGATGGTTGACCCTCGTGGCGTCCTTTTCCCTGCTGGGCTGGGCGGCAGATGCCAAGGACTATCGGATCCTTTCTCCGGACGGTAGGACGGAGGTCGTCGTCTCTGTGGACCGGGACATCCGCTGGAAGGTCAGCAGGGACGGGCAGACCGTGATACTGCCTTCGGAAATGGCGCTCGTCCTGGACGACGGAACGGTACTCGGAGTGTCTCCGCGGGTGAAGTCTGCGAAGACGGCTTCGGTCGACAAGGCCTTCCCGACCCCGGTCTACCACAAGTCGGAAATCCGTGACTGCTATAATCAGCTGGTCCTGAAAATGGCCGGCGACTTCAGCGTGGAATACCGCGCGTACGACACCGGTGCAGCCTACCGTTTCATCACGTCCCGCAAAGGCGGGATGACGGTGAAGGACGAATGCGTGAACTTCCGTTTCGACAAGGACTACGCCGCCTTCATCCCCTATGTGAACGACAACCGGGGAGGGGAGCGTTACTGCTATTCCTTCGAGTCCTATTACACCGAGGTCCCGATGTCCCGGATGGTCGATGACTCCCTGTCCATCGTCCCGTATATCGTTGATCTCGGCAGCGGGAAGAAAGTCGCCGTCATGGAAGCCGGAGCGGAGGATTATCCCGGCATGTTCCTCAAGATCAATACGGCCGACCGCCAGAGCCTGGCCGGCGAGTTTGCTCCGTATCCGCTCGAATATGGTCTAAGAGGCCGCTATACCGTCCCGGTTCGGCGGGCCGACTATATCGCCAGGACAGAGGGAACCAGGACCTTCCCCTGGCGCGTCCTGGCTGTCGCCGACCGCGATATCGACCTTCTGGAGAACGACCTGGCCCAGTGCCTGGCTCCCGAATGCCGGCTGGAAGATGTGTCCTGGATCAAGCCGGGGAAGACTTCCTGGGAATGGTGGAGCGGCATCCACGTAACCGGCGTCGATTTCCGGGCCGGGATCAATACGGAAACCTACCGCTACTTCGTCGATTTCTCGGCGGACAACGGCCTGGAGTACATCCTCATCGATGCGGGCTGGAGCGCCGGTTCACTGATGAATGTGCGCCCGGGTCTCGACCTGAAGGCCATTGTCGACTACGCGGCGTCCAAGAATGTGGGCGTAGTCCTTTGGTGTCACGCTTCCTCCGCGGAGGCGGAAGCCGCCCAGGCATTCCCGCACTATGCCCAGATGGGTGTCAAGGGATTCAAGGTGGACTTTTTCGATGCGGACGACCAACGGATGAACGGCGTGATGTACAAGCTCGCGGCCCTGGCCGCCGAGAATCACCTGATCCTGGACCTGCACGGAATGAAGGCCTTCGGCATCCAGCGTCCGTACCCGAATGTGCTGAATTTCGAAGGGGTGAAGGGACTCGAGAACTGCCAGTGGACCGCCGTTGTGAACGGTCGCCCGGTGGATGACATCCCCCGGTATGATGTCACGGCGCCCTATGCCCGTATGCTGATCGGCCCGATGGACTACACCCCGGGTGCCATGGACAATGCCATTGCACGGAGCTATCACGCGGACAGCTCCAGTCCGATGAGCATGGGCACGCGCGTCCATCAGATGGCGATGTACTCCATTTTCGATGCTCCCTACCAGATGCTGGCGGACAGCCCGTCCAAGTATAAGCGCGAGCAGGAATGCACCGACTTCATCGCGAAGGTCCCGACCGTTTTCGACAGGACAGTCGGCGTGGACGGGAAAGTGGGCGAATACATCGTCGTCGCCCGTGAGAAAGACGGGGTCTGGTATGTGGGTGCCATGACGGACTGGACTCCGCGGGATCTGGAAATCGACTTCTCCTTCCTGGACGAAGGCACCTACCAGGCAGATGTCTTTGCGGACGGCATCAATGCCGACCGGGCCGCCGAAGACTACAGGCATTCTTCCCTGCAGGTGGTGTCGGGGGACAAGGTCCGGGTCCACCTGGCCCCGGGTGGCGGATGGACTGCAATACTTCGTAAATAATCCTTATATTTATCCATGAAAAAGAGTATCGTCACGGTATCCCTGCTTTGCTGCCTATGCGTTTCCGCCGCTTCCCGGAACCCCGGGAAGCCTCAGGAAATCCGTATCGGCAATGCCCTGGCAGGCAAGCGCTTCGATGGAATCGGAGCCGTCAACGGAGGTGGAGCCACTTCCGTCCTCCTGAAAGATTATCCCGAACCCCAGAAATCCCAGATCATGGACCTGGTTTTCAAGCCGATGTTCGGGGCTTCTGTCAGCACCATCCTCGTGGAAATCCCTGGTGACGGTAATTCCACGCAGGGGAGCATGCCTTCCCACAGCCATTTCCAGGGCGACGCCAACTTCGAGCGGGGATACATGTGGTGGGTGCTGGAGGAAGCCGTCAAACGCAATCCGAAACTGACCCTGGATGCCACGGCCTGGAGTGCGCCGGCCTGGGTGGGCGGTTTCTGGACAGACGGGATGGTGGATTACTACATCGCCTGGATGCGGGGGCTGCGCGAAGTGCACGGCCTGGAACTGGACGCCCTGGGCTGCCACAATGAAAAGGGCTGGGACGCAGATTTCGCCAAGCACATGCGTCGCGCGTTGGACGAGCGCGGCTTCCGCGACGTCAAGCTCCATGGTTTCGGCAACTGGGGGAGGACCAAACTCGAGTTCCTGCCCCGGATGCTGGAGGACCCCGAGTTTGCGGATGCGCTGGATATCGTATGCGCCCATACTTTCAGCGAAATACCCTTGTACAAGGAACAGCGCGAAATGGTCGAAAAGCTCGGCAAACCGCTTTGGAACAGTGAAGAGCATATCTACCGGAAAGGCTTCGACTGCCTGATCACCATTGTCAAGTGCTTCAATGAGAACTATATCGTCAGCGGAGCCACGAAGGTCGTCAACTGGTACGATATCGGCGCTGTCTATCCGCTGGAGCCTTACAGCCAGGATCCGCCGATGATCCTTGCCCATGAGCCCTGGAGCGGCCATTATGTCGTACGGGAGGCCCTTTGGGGCTATGCGCACTATGGTCAGTTTACGCGCCTCGGCTGGCAATATGTCGATGACGCATGCACGAAACTGGACGGCGGCGGTTCCATGTGCATGCTCCGCGATCCTGCATCGGGCGATTACAGCATCATCGTGGAAACCAAGGATGCGAAAGCGCCGCAGACCGTCCGCATCCAGATTCCAAAAGGACTTTCCGCTGACAAACTCTGCGTATGGCTCAGCAACGAACGCGCGCAGTTTGTCCGTCAGGCCGACCTGTCTCCCCGCGGCCGGACCCTGGTCCTGAACCTGGAGCCCGGAAGCGTTTATTCCTTCTCGACCACCCGGGGACAGGTCAAGGGATCGTTCGACGACATTCCAGCGTCCAAACCGTTCCCGTTCCCTTACGAGGACGCTTTCGAGCAGTACACCCACCCTGCGGAATATGGATACCTGCCTCATTACCTGGCCGACCTCATCGGCTGCTTCGAGCTCACGGAAAGGCCCGACCATCAAGGCCGGTGCATCCGGCAGACCGTCAGCGAACATACCCTCAGCTGGGCGCCGGAATGGCATCACTACTCCATCCTCGGGGACGTGGCCTGGAAGGATTATGAAGTCAGCGCCGACGTGTATCTGAATCCTGGGGACGAAGCCGGCTTGATGGGCCGCCTCTGCGATGTCGGCAGCGGTTACGGTATCTGGGCGAAAGGCTACTATCTCAAACTCGATGACCAGGGAAAGTGCACCCTGGTGCTTACCCGCGGTAAACCCAATCCGAAGGAACTCATCGGCGATGCCGAGCAGCAAGCGGCCATCCTGGCGCGAAAAGACGTGGAGATCGGCGGCGAGTACACGCTCGCCACGGCCACGGTGGCAGGATTGTCTGCGTGTCAATGGCACAACCTCCGTCTCCGTTTCGAAGGTGACTGGATTACCGGCTGCGTGGACGGCAGGGAAGTGGTGAAAGCACAATCAGACCATTATACGCACGGCATGGCCGGGCTGTTGGCTCCTCTCCAGGAAAAGAAGGTAAGTACTCCTTATTTCGACAATCTCCGGGTCTCCCCGCTTTGAATAGAATGATAACGATTATATATTTGTGAACCATGAAAAGAATCTTCCTCGTCATTGTCTGCCTGTTGATGATCCTGCCGGCTTTCGCCCAATGGCAGCGCCGTCCCCTTACTCCGGGCGACACCCTGAAATCCGTCGTCACACACCCCGACGGTTCGGTAACCTTCAGCATCTACGCTCCCGAGGCGCATTCGGTCGCGCTCGGCAGCGACCTGGCAGGCAAGGGGACCTTTACGAAAGATGAACAAGGCGTCTGGAGCGCCACAATCCCGGATCTCCAGGCCATCGCATACCGTTATCATTTCGTGGTGGACGGCGTCCAGGTCTATGACCCCCGCTCCGCTCGCATCAACGACCGGCGTCCTGTCCTGCAGCTCACCAAGGGTGAAGACCTGTTCTGGGCGCACAAGGCTGTTCCCCATGGAGCTGTCGCGACAGTCCGCTATCCATCTTCCACGACGGGACAGGAACGCCAGCTCCATGTATGGACCCCGGCCGGCTATGCCGCTTCCGGCAAGGCGCTGCCCGTCCTGTATCTCGTGCACGGCGCCGGTGATTCGGACGCCGACTGGACGCAGATCGGCTGCGCGGGCGACATCCTGGACAACCTCCTGGCCGATGGGAAGATCGTTCCGATGATCGTGGTCATGCCTGACGGCGCCATGCGCGTCGACCAGTTCCCCGATGAGCTCACCAACGACATCCGGCCTTTCATCGAGAAGAACTACCTGATCAAGAAAGGTCCGGCAAATACCGCTTTGGCCGGCCTGTCGATGGGTGGCATGGAGACTAAGGCGACGATTACCGCCCATCCCACGGACTACTGTTATGTCGGCATTTTCAGCGGAGGAACCGTTTCCGTGGAGGAATCCAAGGCGATGAAGGGTTTCCGCGAGGCCAACAAGCTGATCTTCATCAACTACGGAAGCAAGGAAGTCGAGAATCTCCGCGAAGGGCGTCCTGATCCGGCCAAACTGACCCGCGAGCTCAAGGAGTCCGGGCTCAATGCCCATTATCTGGTAACGCCGGATTCCGCGCACGAATGGAAGACCTGGCGGCTTGCCCTGTATGAATTCTCGCAGCTTCTCTTCAAATAGGTGTCGGAATGAAAAGGATCGCGTCAGCCGTAGCCCTGCTCGCAGTGGCTTGCGCAGGGCCTCAGAGCGGCGAGAAAGCCGCTCCGGAGATTACCCCGGCCGTTTACCGGCTCTATGACGGTCCCGCACCTGGAAGCGAAGACTGGGACTGGGAGGAGTACAAGTATGTGGACGAGAACGGCGAGGAGTACTACACCAACATCAAGGATCCGGAGATTGTCGCGTTTTTCCCGCCGAAGGAAATCGCGACCGGGGCGGCGATGATTGTCTGTCCCGGGGGGAGTTTCCGGGTCAATTATTTCACCAAGGAAGGGGCCAACGAGGCCCGGTGGCTGGCCGAGCACGGGGTGACTGCCTTCGTGCTCAAGTACCGGCTCATCCATTTCGCGCGTAACGAGGAAGAGGCCTTCTATGAGCCCAAAGGCGAACCTGCCCCGGTGTACACGCCGGAAGAGCAAAAGCAGTTCGATGCCTACCGGAATGCGGCGTTGGGGTTGTACAACGATGACGGTCGCGCGGCTGTCGCCTACGTACGCAGCCATGCTGCGGAATGGGGGATTGACCCGGACCGGATCGGTCTTCTGGGCTTTTCCGCCGGGGGAATGCTCGTTTCGGACGTCGCTCTGCACCATACGCCGGAGAGCAGCCCCAACCTCGTAGCACCGATCTACGGCGCCGCATTCATGCTGCCCGAGAAACTCCCCGAAGACGCCGCGCCGCTTTTCGTGGCCGCACCGGAGTTCGACCTGTTCCGGGGGTTGACCGGCATCGACATGGTCAAGGCCTGGCGCGATGCGGGGATTCCGGCCGAGGCCCACTATTTCGCCTGTGACAGCCATGGTTTCGGCTATTATCCGGACCGCGAGCGTCCATCCTACGTGTGGATCGACCTCCTTTACGCATTCATGAAGAAGACCGGTTTCATCAAATAGATGTATTGCCATGCATAGAGTCATTTTTGCAACCACGCTCCTTGCCGCCCTGGTCACCCTGTCCTGCAACCGGCAAGGAATCCCCGAGGAGTTCAATTACAAGGTCAAACCCGAGAAACTGGGAGTCACCCGTGAGAAGATATCCGCGCTCGATGAGATCCTTCAGGGCTTCGTTGACGAGGAGAAGGTGTCGTGCGCAACCGCTTTCATCGCCAAGGGCGGTAATGTGGTCTATGAGAAGTCGTTCGGGTACAAGGACCTGGAAAACAAGGTGCCGGCACGTCCTGACGACATCTACGTCCTTTTTTCCCAGACCAAGGCCATCGTCGCCGTAGCGCTCATGACCCTGTATGAACAGGGAAAGTTCGATCTGGACGATCCGATCTCGAAGTATATTCCGGGATTCTCCGATGAAGTCTTGACTTCCGTCGCAGACGATGGGACCTATACCTCCGTTCCAGCTGAAAGGCCGGTGACCGTCGGAGACCTGATGTGCCACTCATCCGGATACCTGGCCCCCCTTACTAACAAATTGAACCGGATCATGACCGCATCCGGACAAAGGCCGTTTGTCCCCAGGAACACCGTAGGTGAATCCGTCGAATCCAACAAGACCCTTCCGCTCGGATTCCAGCCGGGGACTGAGTGGAATTACAACTTCGACATGGACGTCATAGCCTACCTGGTGGAGATCCTCTCCGGCAAGTCCCTTCAGGAGTACCTCAAGGAGACTTTGTTCATTCCATTGGGAATGGACTTTACGGCGTACTATTTCGACGACCCTTCGCTCAAGGACCGCATCGTATGCACCTATTCCAAACAGGACGGCAAGTTCGTCAAATCCCCGATGTCTGGCATCGACCGTCTCTTCAACGGTCCCAAGACCTATGCCGGCGGGACCTTCGGGCTCTACGGTCCCATCCAGGACTATGCCAAGTTCTGCCAGATGCTGGTAAATGGGGGAGAATTCAACCATCACCGCATCCTGAAGCAGGAGACTGTCCAGCTTATGCTCCAGAACAGGCTTCCGGAAGTGAACAGCGGCGGTGAAGGCTTCCGCTTCGGACTCGGTTTCGAACTTTTCACCCACCCGGACAAGAAGAAGATAGCCCCGCAGATGAGCGACAGTTGCTTCCGTTGGGGCGGAGCGGCCGGTACGGAATACCTGATGGATCCGGAAAACGACCTTGTCATCCTGTATTACATCAGCATGAGGGGGGATACCGGAACCTATCCCGTATTCCTCAAGGCTGCCTACGACCTTTTTGAATAAGTAACCAGATCATCGATATCATGAAACGCATCAAAACCCTTCTGACTGTATCCCTGCTGCTGATGGCCGTTCAGGTCTGCTTTTCTCAGCGTACCCCGGACAAGCCGCTCCCGAAATGGGAGGGCCTGGCCGATACACCGCAAATGGGCTGGAGTTCCTGGAACAAGTTCCAGACAAACATCCACGAAGACCTGATCAAGGACATCGCCGACAAGATGGTCGAGTACGGCCTCGTCGATGCCGGCTATGTTTATCTCAACCTCGACGACGGATGGCACGGGGAGCGCGACGCGCAGGGTTTCATCCACGAAGATCCGGAGAAGTTCCCTTCCGGGATGAAGGCCCTGGCCGACTATCTCCATGCCAGGGGACTCAAGCTTGGCATCTACAGCGATGCCGGCACCAATACCTGCGCCTGTTATGCCGGAAGCCTGGGACACGAGTACCAGGACGCTTTCATGTATGCCCATTGGGGCGTCGATTACCTGAAGTACGACTGGTGCTATACCAATAATATCAATCCCAAGGGAGCCTATGCCCTGATGCGGAACGCCCTCCGGGCAGCCGGACGCCCCATCCTCTTCAGCATGTGCGAATGGGGGAGTTCCAAGCCCTGGGAATGGGCCGCCGACGTCGGCCACTCCTGGCGGACCACGGGTGACATCGGCATCAGTTTCATGCCTATCCCTTTGCGTCGCGGTCCGGACGGCCGGCCCCTTTGGAAAGCTTTGGGCGTGATGGAGATCGTCGAAATGAACGAACCCCTGCGCCAGTATGCCGGGCCCGGGCACTGGAACGATCCGGACATGCTCGAAGTCGGTAACGGCATGAGCGTCAGCGAGGACCGCGCCCATTTCACCCTCTGGTGCATGATGGCGGCTCCGCTCATCCTCGGCAACGACATCACCAATATGACGCCGGAGACCCTGGCCATCATCACCAACCGCGAGATGATTGCCGTGGACCAGGACCCCCTCGGTATCCAGGGCCTGCGCCTGAAGAAGGACGGAGACCTGCAGTACTGGTTCAAGCCGCTTTCGGACGGCGACTGGGCCTTCTGCATCCTCAATACCGGAGATGCAGCGGTGATGGTGCCTGTCGACTGGACCGCATTGGAAGTGAATGACACGCTCAGCGGCCGGGCCACCTCTTTCGGCATCGTGAACTATACTGTCCGGAATATCTGGAATCCGGCCGCGAAACCCTTCACGACGCTCGCCAAGGGCAGGGGTAAGCAGCGCGGGCAGATGGTTCCCGTCAACACCCAGGTTGTCGTGGATCCGCACGACGTCGTCGCATTCCGCCTGACGCCCAAACAATAATACGCCCGGCCCATGAAACGCTATCGTCTCCTTTTCATTTCCATGCTTCTACTGCTGGTCCCGGCCCTGGCCCATTCCCAGCCGCGGGACCAGATCGAGGACCTTTCCGCCAGCATCGAAAAAGATCTCGTCGAAGGCATCCTTCCGTTCTGGATGAAATACACCGTAGACCCTGATGGCGGTTTCTACGGGACGGTGATGAACGACGGAAAGGCTGTCCCGACCGACAAAGGCGCCATCCTGAATGCGCGCATCCTCTGGACATTCTCCCGCGCTTACCGCCAGTACGGCCTTCCTGCCTACAAGGAAATGGCCGACCGGGCGGCGGACTACTTCAAGCAGCATTTCATCGACCGGAAGTATGGCGGCGTATTCTGGACCGTCGACAGCGAAGGCGCGATAAAAGACGGCACCAAGCAGACCTACGCCAACGCTTTCGGCATCTACGGCCTCTCCGAGCATTTCCGGGCGACTGGAGACCTCGGCAGCCTGGAAGCCGCCCAGGGCATTTTCCGGGTGCTGCAAGAGCATTCCCATGACGCGGCGAAGAAGGGCTATATCGAGGTCTTCAACCGGGACTGGAGCCGTACCGACGCCAAGGGCATCGATGGACGGGCCTCGGCGACCAAGACGATGAACACCCACATCCACGTGATGGAGGGCTTCACCAACCTGTATTTCGCCTGGCCGGATCCCGAGTTGAAAGCCGCGATCCTCGAACTCCTCGACATCCTGCAGACGAAACTGTACAACCCGGTTACCAAGCACTTGATCCTTTACTGTGATGACGACTGGAACGTCGTCGACACCGACGATTCTTATGGGCACGACATCGAGACCTCCTGGCTGATGTGCGAATCGGCCGAGGCCGTCGGCGACGAGGCGCTCGTGGAAAAGGTCCGCAAGCAGGCCGTCGAGATGGTCGATGTCGCCCTGGCCGAAGGCCTGAATGCCGATGGGGCGATGAAGTTGGAGGGACCCCGCCCGGTTTTCCAGTGGTGGCCCGAATGCGAGACCGTGATCGGATGCATCAACGCCTGGCAGATCACCGGGCAGAAGAAGTATTTCGATGCGGCCGCGAAGAACTGGGATTTCACCCGCAAGCACTTCATCGATACGGAGAACGGCGGATGGTTCAAGGAGTTGGACGGGGCCTATCAGCCCAGCCCGCGGTCACCCAAGGCCAGCACCTGGAACTGCCCCTACCACAATGCCCGGATGGGCTATGAAGCCGTCGCCCGCCTGGCGCATCCGGCCGTCCATACCGAGGTAATGGCATGGAGCAATATCACAGGCGTGCGCAGCGAGGGTGAGTTGATTGACTTCGAGTCGACGCTCCGGGTGGGGATTCCCGGGGGAGATATCGAATCCTCCGGCCGCGAGAAGCAGAGCCGCATCCAGTACAGACGCGACGGTTTCACGCAGACGACCGTCACGCCCATGCGGAAAGGCGTCACCTTCACCCAGTCGGTCACCGATGTGGACCTGAACACGGTGAACTTGAAATGGAGCGTCGCGGCGGACGAAACCCGGGAAGGCGGTGCGTATTTCTGCATGAGTTTCGCGCCGAAATACTATGCCGACGCCACCATCAAGGCTTCCGGCAAGAAGATCACCGTGACCGCGCCCGAGCGAAACATCGTATTGACCTTCGACAAGCCCGTCAAGTCCTTCGTCCGCACCGAAAACGGCGACAAGGTGCTCTATGTCACCTTCCTGCCCAAACTCAAGAAGGGGGACAAGGCCGATTTCGCGGCTGTGATGAAGGTCTCCGGCGTCCAGCACCACGAGACGGCGCACATAGACCTGGATGCCGCCAACCCCGGCCGTCTTTTCACCGGTTTCGGGGGCAATTTCCGCATCCAGAACGTCCAGAAGGATCCCGAGGTGATCGACTATTGCCTGGAGAACCTGCGCGTCGCCTTCGGCCGCGTGGAATTCCCCTGGGGCCAATGGGATATGTTCACGCATCCCGAGCGCTATGAGGGGCAGCGTCAGGGCTTCGGCGGCGGTTTTGGCGGGGGTAACCCCGGCGACCATGTCCGACGGAGCGCCGAGATGGCCCGCCGCCTCAAGCAGGTGGGGATGCCTGTCATCGTCAGTGCGTGGTTCCCGCCGATGTGGGCCGGAAACCTGACAACCCGCTCCGACGGAACCTCCCGCGCCTATTCGCTCAAGCACGAGGAGCAGGACCGAATCTTCGAATCCATCGCCTCCTACCTGCTCTACCTGAAGAAAGAGTACGGTTGCGAGCCCGACTATTTCTCCTTCAACGAGTCCGACCTGGGCATCAATGTCGTCCATACGCCCGAAGAGCACCGGGACTTCATCAAGGACTTCGGCAAGTACATGGCCGACCAGGGCTTGAAGACCCTGATGCTGCTCGGCGACAATTCCGACGCCACCACCTTCGACTTCATCGTCCCGACCCTGGAAGACCCGGCGGCACTCCGCTATGTCGGCGCGATCTCCTTCCATTCCTGGCGGGGGTGTGACGACGAGACCCTGCGCAAATGGGCGGCGGCTTCCCGGCGGATCAACGTACCGCTCATCGTGGGCGAGGGGAGCACCGATGCTGCGGCGCACCAGTACCCGGGCATCTTCAACGAATCGACCTTTGCGCTGTACGAAATCAACCTGTACACCCGTATCTGCGCGATCAGCCAGCCGCTCAGCATCCTGCAGTGGCAGTTGACCTCGGATTACTCCATCCTCTGGGGTGACGGCATCTATGGTTCCGAAGGACCGCTCCGTCCCACCCAGCGCTTCTTCAACCTCAAGCAGCTGGCCTCGACGCCGGTGAATTCCTTCGCCATTCCGACGACCGTCGACAAGGACAACATCAACGTCGCCTCCTTCATCAATACGGCCCGTGGGAAGAGCGCCGTCCACATCGTAAACAATGCGGCGTCTTGTCCGGCTGTCATCTCCGGCCTGCCTGCCTCGTCCACCCGCGCGCTCGTGCAGGTAACGAACGCCGGCTCCAACGCCGAGTCGCAGTGCCTGCCGGTCGTCGACGGAAAGGTGGAGGTCTTCATGCCGGCCGAAAGCTTTGTCAGTGTTTTCGCAGAATAACCGCACCATGAAACGAACCCTCACTTTGATCGTGGCAGGGCTGCTGGGCGTCGTCCTGGCGGCGCAACCTTATGAGCCTGTCAATCCCAACGCCACGCCCGAAGCGAAAGCGCTTCTGGCGGACCTCTACCAGACGGTTGCGGAAGGAAAGATCATCTCCGCCCTTCACCACAACCAGCTGCAGCTGCCCAACTATCTGTTCGACCTGGACCGCATCGAGGATGCTTCCGGGAAGGTACCGATGATCTGGGGAGGAGACCTCGCCTGGGATGCGGCGCAGGTCGTCCGCATCGCCGAGCACGAGTACCGGCGCGGCCACATTATCACGCTGATGTGGCACGTGAACCGGCCCTTTGACCGCACGCCGCGGGTGGACTTCCGCACGCAGACCCAGGGCAAGTTCACGGAGGCGCAGTGGAAAGAACTCGTCACAGAAGGTTCAGAGATGAACCGGATGTGGAAGGAACAGGTGGACTCCATCGCCACATTCCTCCAGGTGCTCAAGGACCGGCACATTCCCGTGCTTTGGAGACCGTACCACGAGATGAACGGCGAATGGTTCTGGTGGGGATGGAGAGAAGGCCCTGACGGGTTTACCAAACTTTGGAAAATGCTCTATCACCGCCTGGTGGACGTCCATCACCTGGACAACCTGATCTGGGTATGGAACGCCAATGCGCCGCGTGAGATCCCCAACGACACGGCCCGGGCCTATGCCTTGTATTACCCCGGAAACGAATATGTCGATGTCCTGGCCACAGACGTATACAACCGGGACTGGAAGCTGTCGCACCACGACCAGCTCGTCGAACTGGGCAAAGGGAAGCTGATCGCCCTCGGAGAACTGGGCAGTCTGCCCACGCCCGAAATGCTCCGGCAGATGGACAAGTTCGCCTGGTTCATGATCTGGACGGGCTTCACCAACGACCGATACAACACGATGGATGATCTGAAGGCGATCTTCACCCTGCCTGAAGTCATCAACTACAGGGACCCTGTCCCGCATAACCGATAACCCTGTTACAGCCTGCTATGAAACGTATTCTATTGACAGTTTTCGCCTTGGGCGCTGCGCTGACCCTTTCCGCGCAGGCCTTCCAGTGCGCGGACCCGGAAGCGACCCCGGAAGCGCGGCAACTTCTTGAACGGCTCGCCAAGATCCGGGAGAAAGGCATCATGTATGGACACCAGGACGACCTGCTCACCGGCTACACCTGGTGGGAGGTGGAAGGGAATTCCGATACCAAGACCGAAACCGGGGACTATCCGGCCATGGCCGGCTGCGAACTGGGCGAACTGGAGCTGGGGCACAACCGCAGCCTCGACTCCGTCTCTTTCGCGCACATCCGCAAGATGGCCAAATGGTTCCACGAGAAAGGCGGCTTCCTGACCGTCAGCTGGCATCTGGTGAATCCCATTACGTCCCAGTGGCCGGGCATCAAGGAGCCCAACGGTGCCGGCTCGGCTTGGGAAGTGAAAATGCTTTCGGCGGACGGCCTGAATGCCGTGCGAAGCGTCCTGCCCGGCGGCGCGAACAACGCGATGTTCAACACCTGGCTGGACCGGCTCGCCAACTTCTTCCTGAGCTGGCGCGACGATGAAGGGAAGCTCATCCCGTTCCTCTTCCGTCCGTATCACGAGCACTCCGGGAACTTCTTCTGGTGGGGGAGGGAGCGCTGCTATGACGAGGAGTATGCCGCCCTGTTCCGTTATACGGTGGATTACCTGCGCGGCAGGGGCCTGCACAACATCCTTTTCATGTACAACACGGATAAAGTGTACTCCAAGGAGGAATATCTGCGCGGTTATCCCGGGGATGCCTACTGCGACATGCTCTCCATCGACTGGTACGGCCAGGGCGAAGAATTCAACCGCAACATCAAGAAGGCGATGGACTTCGTCTCCGAGACCGCGGACGAGAAGGGCAAGCTTTTCGCGCTCAGCGAGTGCGGCCCGCTCAGCCTCGACCTCCAGAAGATCCTTCCCGCCTACAAGTGCTCCTACGTGCTGACCTGGCGCAATGCGCCGCCGCGCCGCCCGCGCCCGGGAGGCTTCAAGCCCCGCCCGAACGAGCTGCTCAAGACCATGAAAGCCGACAAGCACTATCTCTTCTTCGAAGATATCAAGAATATCAAATAGGACTGGAACATGAAGCATTTCCCGATTCTTCTCGGAGCGGCCGCGCTCCTTCTTGCCGCGACGGCCCAGGCCCAGCCGGCGACCCCCATCCCGCAGTTTGTCAAACAGGCCGACGGCCAGTATGCCTTCTATGTCGACGGGAAGCCTTTCTTCATGCTCGGCGGCCAGTCCGGCAACTCAAACAACTGGCCGGCCATGCATCCACAACTGTTCGACACCCTGGCGGAAATGCATGCCAATACGCTGGAAACGCCCATCTATTGGGAAGCGGTCGAGCCGGTCGAAGGGCAGTTCGATTTCAGTTCCGTCAAGACCATCATCGACGAAGCCCGCGCGCATGATGTCCGCCTGGTCCTCCTCTGGTTCGCCACCTGGAAGAACGGGAGCCCGCATTATGTGCCCGAATGGGTCAAGCTCGACTCCAGGAAGTATTTCAACATGGTCGGCAAGGACGGAAAGCCGGTCGATTCCCCTTCGCCGCACTGCACGGCCCTGATGGAGAAGGACGCCAGGGCTTTCACGAAATTCATGGAGTATCTCAAGGAATACGATCCCTGCCACACCGTCATCCTGGTCCAGGTCCAGAACGAGCCCGGCACCTGGGGCAGCGTCCGCGACTACTCCAAGTCCGTCGACAAGCTCTTCAACGCCCAGGTTCCCGACGCTCTCCTGAAGAAGGAAATCCTCGAGGAACTCGGCGCCAAGTCTGACAAGGGTACCTGGGCCCAGGTCTTCGGCGACCGCGCCGACGAGTACTTCCACGCCTGGAGCGTAGCCCGTTACATCGACTATGTCGCCGCCGCCGGCAAGAAGGTCAATCCGCTGCCGATGTATGTCAATGTCGCGCTCCGCGACCCGTTCGGCAATCCACCCGCCACCCAGTATGAAAGCGGCGGCGCCACCGACAACGTCATCTGCATCTACAAGGCCGCTGCGCCGAGCATAGACTTCTGCGCTCCGGACATCTACCAGCGGGGGGACGCCAATTACATGAAGGTCATCGACCTTTACACCCGTCCGGACAATGCCCTGATGGTGCCCGAGACCATGTCCGACCCCAAATACCTCTATGAGGTGGTCGCCCGCGGCATCGGATTCTCGCCCTTCGGGGTGGACGGCGGCCGGCGCGTGGGCCCTTTGGCCGACGAGTACGCCATGCTCCGCCCGATTGCCGACAAACTGATGGAGTGGAGGCTCGGCGGACAGATTTACACGGCTTTCGAGCCCGAGGACCATGCCGTGCAGTATCTGGACCTCGGCGAGTGGCAGGCCATCCTGACCTTCGGCCGCGCCCGTCGCAGCAATGTGCAGGGCGCGCCGGACACGGGCGAACCGTTGCCTGCCACCGGCCATGCCATGCTGGTCAAGCTGGGACCGGACGAGTATTATGCCTTCGGCAAGAATGTGCGCTATTCCTTCCTGCCCCAGCGCAAGGACAAGGGCAAGGCCTGGCATTTCATCAAGGTGGAGGAAGGCTCTTTCGACCCGGATGGCCATTGGGTGATGCGTCGCGTTCTCAACGGCGACGAGACCGATTGGACCGGCCCGTATGTGGGAGAGCGTCCCACCGTCCTGCGCATCAAGCTCTATACGCGGGAACCCAGGAAATAAAGTGTTAAACGCATTGAATTGATCTGACCATGAAGCGTTTCTCGATTCTTATCGGAGCGGCCGTCCTCTTCGTCCTGGCGGCGTGCTCCCGCGAACAAACCGCCGTGACACGGGGGATAGGCATCTATCCGGGCAATCCCGATGAATCCGCGGCTCCTTCCCTGGTGAAGGGGGACGGTACCTACCGCAACATCGCGTTGGGGAGGGTGACCTGCCAATCCTCGAGCTACGACTACAACCTCACGTCGCAGCTCATCACCGACGGGATTGTCGGGAACGGTCCGGTCGCGTTCGTGGACCTGACGGACGGAGGCAAACCAGTCGACAAGCCCAACCACGAGAAGCTGTTCGACGGCAAGCCGGACTCGCGGATTGCATTCGACGTGGCCGATCCGAAGGTACGGGTGGACTTTCACGGTTTGTCCGTGGAAGCCGACCGGATTGAAATCCTGGGAAGCGCATCATTTCCTGCGGGAAAGGATGGAGGAGCGTCTCTGACCCTGCTGGGTTCCGCCGATGGTTCCGCCTGGACAGAACTGGGAAAAGCCGGAGCCGCCAAACTGTTCACGCCCCAGGCGGCCGGTGGCTACCGTTACAATATGGGACGTACACCTGTCCAGGAAGGCCCGTCGCCGGTGGTGTTTCTCTATGACTACAAGGAGCCGGTGGTGCAAGCCCCTGCGGCCCTGCCATACCGCTGGCCAAATGCCGGACCGAGGACGGTGAACCGGACGATTTCCTGCGTCATCGATGTCAAGGCACCTGCGGCCTATGGGTCGTATTGCTTCGACTTCGACCTCCCCGAGGGAGTCGGCCTGACGCTGCATACGGTCAATTATTACAAGGACGGCAGACTGCTCGACGTCCTGCCGAGCACAAAGTTCGTCAGCGCCTGGCGCAGTGCCGGCACCGACGGGGAGTGGGTGAGCGTGGACTTCGGCTTCGAATCTACTTTTGACAAACTGGTTTTTCATTGGCTCAACCCCGCGACTTCCGGCGAAATATTCGTTTCCGATAACGCTGAGGACTGGAAGTCCGTGGCGAAGGTGGCCGGCGGGAGCGATTTCAGCGAAATCAAACTGGCCCAGGCCGCAGAAGGACGTTATGTCAAGGTGACGTTCGATGGCTCTGCCAATGGACAGCCGCTCGAGCTCGCTGAACTCGAGGTATTCGGCCAAGGCGGCGCAGCGGTGGTGCCTAAGAAGGCATCCGCACGAACGGGAGCCCGTCAGGACCTTTCCGGCGGCGCCTGGAAGCTTCAACGTGCTTCGCTGGTACAGGCCGATGGAAAGACGCTGTCCGGCACCGCGTTCGACGATGCCGCCTGGATGGTCGCGACCGTTCCCGGCACCGTCCTGGCAAGCTATGTCAATGCCGGCGCCGTTCCCGATCCCAACTATGCGGACAATCAGTTCGTCGCTTCGGATTCATACTTCCGTTCCCCGTTCTGGTACCGCGACACCTTCGATGCCCACATTGACTCCGAACGCCAGTATCTGCATTTCGATGGCATCAACTGGATGGCCGACGTGTATCTCAACGGCACTTCCCTCGGACGCATCGAGGGGGCATTCCGGGAGGCCGAATTCGATGTGACCGGCATCCTGAAGGACGGCCGCAACGACCTGGCGGTCCTCATCCATGAGAACGAGCATTACGGGGCGGTCAAGGAGCAGACGGCCTACAGCACCGACCAGAACGGTGGATACGTCGGAGCGGACAACCCGACCATGCACGCGACCATCGGCTGGGACTGGATTCCAACCGTCCGCGGCCGCGACATCGGCATTTGGGACGACGTGTACCTGTGTTACAAGGGTGCGGTAAGCATTGCCGATCCTTTCGTCCGGACCGTCCTCCCTCTTCCGGACACCACATCCGCCGATGTCCTGGCCGAAGTCACGTTGGTCAATCACGCCGACAAACCCGTTTCCGGCTTGCTCAAGGGCACTTTCGGTGATATCGCATTCGAACTTGCCCAAGACCTGACCCCGGGCGAAAGCAAGCTCGTGAAAGTCTCTCCGGCCGAGGTCCCGGCCCTTCACCTGAACCATCCCAAACTCTGGTGGCCGGCAGGATATGGCGAGCAGAACCTCTACGACGTCAGGTTCTCCTTCGAGAGTGATGGGAAGACTTCTGACGAGGTGTCCTTCCAGACGGGCGTGCGTCAGATGGATTTCGCCGTGGAGAAGTATCTTCCGCACGGGGGGCAGAATTATGGGAGTACCGGCGAGCGCCTGAGCCTTTATGTCAACGGACGCCGCTTCATCGGCTTCGGCGGCAATTGGGGCTTCCCCGAACAGTTGCTCAACTACCGGGGCCGCGAATATGATATCGCGGTGGGCTACCATGCCGACATGCATTTCACGATGATCCGCAACTGGGTCGGCATGACCGGCGACAAGGAGTTCTACGAGGCCTGCGACCGTCATGGCGTCATGGTCTGGCAGGACTTCTGGCTCGCCAACCCGGTCGATGGCCCGAATCCTTACCACCCCGACCGGTTCAACGAGATTGCCACGGAGTATGTGCGCCGCGTGCGCAACCATCCCTCGATCGCTATTTATGTCGGACGCAATGAGGGGAATCCGCCGGCCGAGATCAATGACTACCTGACCGAAATGGTGCCGCGCGAGCACCCCGGACTGTACTATATCCCGCATTCGGCTGCCGGCCTGGTCAGCGGCGGCGGTCCTTACCGGGCACTTCCCGTCAGGGACTACTTCAACCTCCATGGGCATGACAAGATGCACAGCGAGCGCGGCATGCCCAACGTGATGAACTACGAGAACCTCCTGCGCGCCTTCGGCGAAGACCACATCGAACCGGTCAATACCCTGGCCCATCCTAATGCGATGTATGGCTTGCACGACTACACGCTCGGAGGCGTGCCGAACGCATCTTCGGCGCAGGCGGCCGAAAGCTTCAACCAGATTATCGCCCAGGCGTTCGGCGAGCCGGTCAATGCCAAGGAATTCAGCGAACTGGCCCAGTGGGTCAACTATGACGGATACCGCGCCATCTTCGAGGGACGCAGCGAACATCGCCGCGGAATGATCCTCTGGATGAGCCATCCCGCGTGGCCGTCCATGGTCTGGCAGACGTACGACTACTACTTTGAGCCGACCGGCGCCTACTTCGGCAGCAAGAAGGCCTGCGAGCCGCTCCATATCCAATGGAACCCAATCCGGGAGGATATCGAAGTCGTGAACTACCATGCTTTCGACCGGAAGGGAGTGAAGGCCAGCGCCCAGCTTGTCAATCTGGACGGCACGGTCGTCTGGACCCGGGACGCCACCTTTGACATCCGGGAAGACCAGACCGTCGCCTGCTTCCCGCTGGAATTCCCGGAAAACCTGTCTGACGCATATTTCATCAAGCTGTGCCTGACCGGAGCCGACGGCAGCGTACTTTCGGAAAACTTCTACTGGCGAGGCCGCGAGGAAGGCAATCTGCAGGCCTTGAGAACCGTCGCCCAGACTACGCCGAAGACCAGGGTCTCCCGCAAGGCCACGGCTGACGGATACGAGTTTACGGTATCCCTGACCAATGACGACAAGGTTCCCGCCATGATGCTCCGCCTCAAGGCGGTCGATCCTGCGACCGGCGACCTTGTGCTCCCGGTCCTGTATTCCGACAATTACTTCTTCCTGATGCCGGGCGAATCCAAGACCGTTACCGTCAAGGTGAGGAAGGAGGACTGTGCCGGAAAACCTTACATCACCCTGCGGGGTTTCAATGTCCCCGAAACGGCTTTGACCGGACGGCCCCGGAAAAATGCGGCCTGGGCCGCCCCGTATGCCCAGGCGCTGGTCGAAAATGACTGGATTCTCGGCAAGGACAAGCCCCTGCGTTTCGAAGTGAAGGACCTCGGCCAGAAGGCGGTGGAACTGTCCGTCAAGCTCGCCACGGACAAAGGTGAGCCGGTAGGTGAATGGAAAAAGACGGTATCGAAGGACGGCATCGTGCCTTTCACCTTCGACCTTCCGGACGGTTTTTACCGGGTGGATGCGACGCTGGGCAGGAGCCCGGTCAAGCGCTTCGTGGTCGGCATCGGCGACCCTGAAAAGGTGGTTTCGCCGCCTGACAAGGCCGATGATTTCGATGCTTTCTGGGAACGCAGCTTACAGGAACTGGCTGAGGTGGATCCCCAATACAAACTGACGGAACTGCCGGAGCATTCCAACGATGTACGGAAGGCATACCGGGTGGATATGATGTCCTGGGGAGGGGAGCCGATCTCGGCTCTCCTCCTGGAACCCGTCAAGGACGGGAAGTTCCCGGTGTATGTCAATTATCTCGGCTATAACTGCGACCCTTGGTACGAAGATCCTTCCGACAATCCCGAAACCATCAAGATCTGGCTCTGCACACGCAGGCAGGGATTCAACCGCGACCTCTCGGAACCAGCCAATTTCACGACGCGAGGGCTCGATAGTCCGGAAACCTACTATTACCACGGAGCTTTCCTGGATGTCGTTCGCGGAATCGATCTGGCCTGTTCACGGCCCAAAGCCGACCTCTCTCGGATCTTTGCCGAAGGCGGCAGCCAAGGCGGAGCCTTCACGCTGATTGCTGCCGCCCTCGACCAGCGCGTCAAGGCCATCGCTACGTTTGTGCCTTTCCTTAGCGATTACCCGGACTACTTCCAGGTGGCGGGTTGGCCCGGCAATGAAATCCTCGCAGCTGCAAAACGGCTCGGTATCCCTGATGAGGCTCTGTATCGCACGCTTTCCTATGTCGATGTCAAGAATTTCACCGACCGGATCCATTGTCCGGTGCTGATGGGATTCGGCCTGCAGGACGACACCTGCCCGCCGCACACCAATTTCGCCGGCTACAACAACATTCCTGCGGACACGGACAAATCCTGGATCTGCTTCCCGTTAAGTGGCCACCATGTCGAGCGCGAACCCGGCTGGAACCAGGCCCGTGACGAATTCTTCGCCCGATTCGACCATTGACCCGGATGAGAAGCTGCCCATGTCGATGTCGCACACCTGCAAGTCGCACGGGACATCGAAGTTACGAAATAATCGGTGGAATTGCCAAAGAGTTATTTCTGCGCTGAGACCCGGAGGGTCGCTCCTTCCGTGTCCCGGCTGTTCGGGCCGATCATGATCTCGAAATCGCCGGGCTCGCAGACCCACTGGAGGTCGTGGTTGTAGTAGGAAAGGTCCTCCTGGGTGAGCGTGAAATCGACCTGGGCCGATGCGCCGGGTTCCAGGTGCACTTTCCGGAAGCCTTTGAGTTCCTTGACCGGGCGGGTGGACGTGGCGTAAACGTCGTGGATATAAAGCTGGACGATTTCGTCGCCGGCGCGGGATCCTGTGTTGGTGATGGTTACCGAGGCCGTTACAGAGCCGTCCATGGGCATTTCGGAAGCACTTAACGTGACGGGGGAGTAGGCGTAAGTGGTGTAGCTGAGGCCGTATCCGAACGGATAAAGCGGACCGTTGACCTCGTCGATGTAGCAGCTGACGAACTTCTGGTACGGCTTGTCATCCGGATGCGGGCGGCCGGTGTTCTTGTGATTGTAATAGAGCGGCAGCTGGCCCACGTTGCGCGGGAAGGATGTCGTGAGTTTCGCCGACGGGTTCACGTCGCCGAAGAGGACGTCGGCAATGGCGTGACCGCCTTCGGAGCCGGGGCTCCAGACATTCAGGATGGCGTCCATCTCGTCATCTTCCCAGGTGAGCGTGAGCGGACGGCCGGTCACAAGGACCATCACGACCGGCTTTCCGGTGGCTTTCAAGGCCTTCAGGAGCTCTTTCTGGGCATCGGGAATGGAGATGTCCGTGCGGGAGGCGCCCTCGCCGTTCAGGGTCTCGATTTCGCCCACACAGGCGACGACCACATCGGCCTGCCGGGCCTTGGCGACCGCCTCGGCGATGAGCCTTTCCTGCGGAACGGTATGGATGGCCGGGGCCTTGTAACCCGGCATGAAGATCTTGTAGAGACCGTATCGGACAGACTCTTCCAGCTCTTTGTCCTTGAATAGCCAGCTGCCTTCGGCATAGGAAGCCTTGGCTACCTCGGCGATGCCTTGATACGGGGTGACGCACGCGTCATTGTGGGCGGACATGGACCAGGCACCGGCCATGGCGGCGGCATTCTGGGCCAACGGGCCCACCACGGCGACGCGCTGGTTCTTGGACAGCGGCAGGACGCCGTTGTTCTTGAGGAGCACCATCGACTCCTGCGCCGCCTTGCGGGCGAAGGCGAGGTGCTCGGGCGTGTAGATTTCTTTTACTGAGCGAGTTGCGTCCAAGTACTTGAACGGATTCTCGAAGAGACCCAGCTTGTATTTCGCTTCCAGGATGCGGCGGCAGGCCGTGTCGATATCGGCCTCCGTCACGCGGCCTTCCGCCAGTGACTTCTGAAGCGTCCCCACATAGCCGTCGGAATTCATGTCCATATCCAGTCCGGCCTGGAGGGAGCGGGCCGATACTTCCTGCAGGTCGCCGATGCCGTGGTTCACTTCCTCGGCGATGGCCGTAGCGTCGGAGACGATGAAACCGTTGAACCCCCATTCCTTCCGCAGCAAGTCGTCCATCAGGTACTTGTTCATCGACGCCGGAATCCCCTCGAACTCATTGAAGGAGGACATATAGCTCGCTGCACCTGCGTAAGCCGCCTGCTGATACGGCCGCATATAGCCGTTCAAAGCCTCCTGGCGGCTCAGGAACACGGAATTATAGTCTCGGCCGGCCTCGGCGCCGCCATACAGCGCGTAGTGCTTGACACACACCATCACGTCGTGGTCGTCATAGACTCCGTCAGTTCCCTGATAGCCTCGGACATAGGCCTTTGCCAATTCTCCGCCTAGATACGGGTCTTCACCGCCACCTTCCACGATCCGTCCCCAGCGGGCGTCGCGGCAGATGTCCACCATCGGGCTGAACACCCAGTTGATGCCGGCCGCAGACGCCTCCGTCGCGGCAATCCGGGCCGTCTGCTCCACCAGGTCCATGTTCCAGGACGTGGACAAGGCCAACGGCACCGGGAACACGGTCTGGAAACCGTGGATGACGTCCATGCCGATGATGAGCGGAATGCCCGCCCCGGACTCCAGGGCGATCTGCTGGATGTCGCGGATGTACTCGGTGTTACCGGTCCCATACAGGCCGCCGAGCTGACCCGCCCGCAGGAGTTTGACGTTCTCGTCCTCCTCCGTCACGCGGATGGCCGAGATGAATCCCGGTGCGGAATGCAGGTTCAGTTGGCCGATCTTCTGTTCCAGGGTCATCCGGGACATCAGGTCGTCGATGTACTTGTCCATGTCGGACTTGGGGGCGCAGGCGGCCACAAACAGCGTAGCGGCCAGGGCGAGGGTGATGTTTTTCAAGTTCATATCGCAAAGATGATCCACGTTCAGAGCAGTTTCATCGCAATGTATGCGCAGGCCTCGGCGTCGGCGAGGGCGTGGTGGTGGTTCATGAGGTCGTAGCCGCAGGCGGAGGCGACGGTTTGGAGCTGGTGGTTGGGGAGCAAGCGGCCAAAGTGCCGCCTGGATGCGGACAGGGTGTCGTAGAACGTATAGTCCGGATAGTCCATCCGGTACACGCGGAACACCTGCCGGAGGCAGCCTTCATCGAAGCGGGCGTTGTGGGCGACGAGGGGGAGTCCCTCGATCAGCGGTTCAATCTTCTCCCAGACATCGGGAAAGACGGGCGCATCCTCCGTATCCTCCGGGCCCAGGCCATGGACCTGCCGGCAGAACCATTGGTAATACTCCGGCTCCGGATGGATCAGGCTGTAGAACCTGTCCATGATCTCCCCGCCGCGTACGACCACGATTCCCACGCTGCAGACGCTGCTGGGATACTCGTTGGCCGTCTCGAAATCGATGGCTGCGAAATCTCTCATCATCCGTTATTTGGGAAGTCGAACGTGATGCTGTCGATTCTCAGGCGCAGGGTTCCGGAGGGAACCTGGGCCTCGGCGATGTCACCGACCTTCTTGCCCATCAGGGTGGCGCCGATCGGGGATTTCAACGATATCTTGCCGGCCTCGAGGTCCATCTCGTGGGGACTGACGATCTCGAATGTCATCCGGGTGTTTGTCGCAAGGTTCGTGAATTCCACCCGGCTCAGCAGACAGACCCTGTCCTTGGGAAGGGCGTCGGGATCGATCACGCGGGAATGCTCCAGGATCTTCTGCAGGAAACGGATCCGGCTGATGGTCTTCCCTTGCATCCGCCGCGCTTCACGGTATCCCGCATTGTCGCTCCGGTCCCCTTGGGCGCTGGCCTCCGCGAGGTCGTCCGTCACCTTGGGATAGACCTCGTTGATCAGATGCTTCAACTCCGCGGCTATCTCGTCGTATCGTTGCTTAGACAGGTATTCCATGGCTCAAATTTACGCATTTTTCTGCGAAATGCATCCGGATGCAAGATTTCGTACGTTCGTGGGTTTTATGGCAAAACGAAAACGATGAAGAATCTGAAGACTCTGATTTGCGCGGCGCTGCTGGTGGCGGGGCTGTGTGGTTGCAAGAAGATCGACGTGAACAAGTTGGAAGGGACCTGGTCCGAGCAATACGACCCCACGGTCTTTGCGATGGACGGTTCCGTGGAGTACACCTTCGACGGAAGCAATCATTATCAGATGCACGTGTATGATGTCCTGAGTGGCGAATCGCGCGACTACACCGGCACGTATGCCATCGACCTGATCGACAAAGGAACCATCACCATCAACCCGGCGATGTCGGACTTCAGCAATGTCACCTACAAGCTCGTGAAGCTGACATCCGACGAGATGGAATGGCAGAGGGAGGGGACCACGTACTCCGTTGGCGGCTGGGGGGGCGACTACCGGCACTTCGTGAAAAAGTAAAACATCAGGGTCGTACCGAGGGGCTCAAACCTAAGGTGAATCGGAATTGATTTGTCATCCTGAACGAAGTGAAGGATCTATGGTCAGTGGTGAAGTCTCCGGGAAAAAACTATTGCCACTTGGACAGGCGCTTGGATGCTCTCTTATTGATGGCGGAGAAAGCGTATTTGCGGGCTTTCAGCAATACCCTTCGGCCCTCTGCGCTCCTTGTGTATATGATATCGCAATCGCCGATATAAAGCTTCCAGAGCCCCTTGAATATCTCTACGCCTTTTTTGTTGGGAGAAATCGCGGAAGGGATGGCGAAATAATCCGTCTGCCTGATCTTTTTCAGGAAACGGGTATGCCTGACCAGCAAGTATCTGGGGTTTTCCACCGGGTCGAGGAACTCTTGCAGGGACTGGATGAACAGATTATTCTCATCGGAGGGGAGATTTGCGCATGAGACAAACAGCTCACCTTTCTCGTCATGGACCTTCAGTCCAACTTGCTTGATGGAAGTCTTGATGAGCCCCTGATCGGAAAGGGTTTCCAAAATGACGATGGCAATCTGTTTCATGACACCTTCCACCGTCCCTGTCCTGCAGAAGTGCCATGCGATGATGCCGATGAGGAGGACAACGACCGCCAATACGATACCTCGGACCGGATTAGGGAGGTAAAACAGGAACACGGCCAAAGGAAGCAGGAGCCAGATGTAATACATGTATCCGGTATACCGTAGAGACCTCACTGTCAGCGCCTCGGCCTGCACCCCAGTGGAGAGCCCGATGGGCGGGGTGTTCCCATAACCTGTGAACAAAGCATCTTTCCACCATCGACGGGTCAGATTCCTGTTCTTGGCAAGGGCGATGTTGGTTTCCGGAACACCTAGCGGATTTGGCATCAAAACCCTTTCGATCCCCGAGACGATTTCATGATTGCCAGAATAGGAAGGAGCCTCATACCCTTCGAACCGGGTGGCTAGCTGCGTCAGATCGTACGAATAGTTCCCGAACTTAGGGTCGTAGGTCGCCAGATGCCAGATGTTTGACACTTTGTCCGGGTGATTTCTGTCGATACGGATAGCCCGTCCCCGCATCTGGTTGGACAGCATATAGGAGCTTACCGTACTGGAGAGGATCAATGAATTGATGGAGGGGGCATCCCATCCTTCTCCCAGCAACGCCTGTGTACCCACGAGCACGGTCAGGTTTCCAGCATTGAACATATCCGTAACCAGGCGGACAATGTGGTTGCGGATGCCCTCTTTCGGGACAATCCGTACGTAGTTTCCGTCGCCCCCGAAATGATCCAGGGTGATGGCATCATCGGCAATCCCGTTCTCCGAAATCAACCTCTGAAGCCTCTCTACGATGTTTTTCGGCAATAGAATCAGCGAGCCGCAAAGGACGCCCAAAGAGATGCTTCCCTGAAACTTATCCTTCAATTTCCGCCAGATGGGCACGACTCCCAGCGTGGAGCAGTCCTGGTCATTCATCCGGATGAAATCGGCCAGGATCACCATCCGCAGGTCCTCCTTCAACAGGCGGCTTTCCAAATCGACGATGCTGACGATGGAATCCAGCTTCCCGATGCTGCCCGCGATTTGCCGGCAGAACTTCTCATTCCCGTCCAGTACAAACTTTTTCCCGTCCGTCAGCCCTGTTCTCTTGGCCTGGTTGAAGTATTCGTCCCGAATAGCCTCCAGATCCTTCCATTCCTCCTTCTCGACATAGAGGAATCCATTCAGGAAAACCGTGGCTTGTTTGATATCGAACCGGGGGATCTCTGAAGGAGACGCATCGAACAGGCCAAGGAACCGAGAGGGGATCGTGTATCCATTCTCGTTCAGCAAGGAAGCGATGGAAACATAGAACTCCGGATCGTCCAGGATAGCCTCAGTATCTTCATCTTCCGCCCGAAGGAAGCGCATCCCGGCCAGAAGGTCCTGGAGCCGCTTGTCTTCCCGGAGCTTCTCCAGCATGATGTTCACGTGCTGCCGATGATTCTCCAGCAATTCCCGCTCTCGCTGATGAAGCTGAGAAAAATGGATGAAATCCTGATGCGGGCACAAATCCCCGTTCTTCACCAGTTCCGGGATGGAAATCACCTCGTCGATGTCGCCGCAAAGCGTTTGATACCGCTTCCATTCATTGAAATCCGCATCATAGGGCGGGGTAGCGGTCAAGGCAAGCGTCTGCTCCGGTTTCAGATGCTCGTTGAGATAGGTCAACGCTTTCCACCATTCTTTTCGCAGATGGTGCGCCTCGTCAAAACAAAGGAGAGATACTTCGGCCGATTTGAGAATGCCGATGATATCTTCGGCCTTGTCCATCCGGAACCGACTGGAAGCGGTGATGGTGTATTCTTTTTCCGTCCCCTCGTCATCTTCCGGGCGATTGTCTTCAGGTTCCTCGTCAAACCCGCAAAACGCGGCCAGCAAGGCCTGATAGGTAATGACGGTGATGTAACCCGGTTTACGGATATCGGTTGAGACAATCCCGTAATCCTTCTCCTGGAGGAAAGAGGTTCGGATCCGCTCCTTCCATTGGTTCTTGATGGTATTCGTCGGGCAAAGGATCAGTGAAGGCCTGTTCAAGCGCGAAATGACCTCGATGCCCAGCGTGGTTTTTCCCGCGCCCGGAGCCGCCACCACGTGAAGCTTGTCATCACGCAGGTGAAAGTCCAAGTCATCCAGAATCCTTTTCTGGTAACTTCTCCATGTCCCGTTGAAGCGTAGAATACTACCTGTTGCCATTTCCGTTTAAGCGGCGTCTCAATCTATGACACAAAAATACGCATTCTTTCGGAAACCACATCGGGTTATAGATCGTACAGAACTCCATTTAACATCTCGTCCTCAGAAACGCCTTGTTTTGAGGACAAGATGGTCATTTTGCCCTTTTCATCCTCAAATTAGGGCCTAAATGAGGATGAGATCAGTGCCGGAAGGCTATTTGCCGATGCAGAATGTTAAATCCATTGATTATCGATTAGTACAGAAAGTGTGGTAGAAATGTGGTACACAAAATCCATAAAATACTGCTAAAGACTGTATAAATCTGAATATACATTGCTCCCATGACGTCTTTTGGAAGCTCTTCTTGTCCATCTCTTTTTGCTCTCACTCTTGTTCATCCGATTCTTTTTATTAACTTTGCAACAGTCGTAAAATTTACGGCCGTAAAATTTTGATGAAATGAAGTTTTATGACAGAGAAGAGCAGTTGAAGACACTGCGCGAAATGAGGGAACTATCGTACAATGGTTATTCTCGACTTACGGTTGTCACTGGAAGGAGACGTATAGGGAAGACGACTCTCATCAAGGAAGCCTATCAGGATGAACCCTATGTATATCTATTCGTTGGTAAGAAAAGTGAATCAGTCCTGTGCGGAGAATTCTGCGAAGAGTTCCAGGAGAAGACCGGGGGATTCGTCCCTCCGATGAGTGCTTTCCGCGACGTCTTCCGTTTCTTGATGGAGGAAGGAACACGCCGGAAATACACGCTTGTCTTTGATGAATTCCAGAATTTCCTGGAGGTCAATCCATCCATATACAGCGATATTCAGAACTGGTGGGACAAGTACCAGAAGGAGAGTCATGTGAATATGGTTGTCAGCGGTTCTGTTTATTCCCTGATGGAGAAACTTTTCAAAGACAGGAAAGAACCACTTTACGGGAGACAGGATTCCACCATCAAACTGCAGGCTTTCCCCACTTCAATCCTCAAACAAATCATGGAAGACAACGCTCCTGGCTATTCCAATGATGACCTTCTCGCACTATATACATTCACTGGTGGTATCCCAAAATATGTGGAGTTGTTCGTTGATGTGAAAGCCACGACTTGCGGAAAGATGATTGCCAAAATCTGCAAGGAGGATTCCCCGTTGATAGAAGAGGGGAGGAAACTCCTTGTCCAGGAATTTGGAAAGAAGTATGCAACGTACTTTTCGATCCTTCAGGCAATATCTTTGGGGTATAATACCCAAGCTTCTATTGAAGATTACTTGGGCGGAAAGAGTCTTGGCGGGCAACTATTAAAACTGGAAGATACGTATGACCTTATCCGGAAAGTCCGGCCTATTTGGGCAAAGCCCAAAACCCAGACTGTCAGGTACGAGATTAGCGACATCTTCCTCCGTTTCTGGTTCCGCTATGTGGAGAAGAACCAGCGACTTATCGAAATCGGTCAGTACCCGGCGCTGCGCAGAATAATGGAAGATGATTATGAGACCTATTCTGGCGACGTTCTCGAGAGATACTTCAGGTTGAAACTCGTGGAGAGCATGGAATACCGCGATATCGGAGGATGGTGGGACCCTAAAGGTTACATTGACAAAGATGGGAATCACCAGCAGGCTGAACTGGATATTGTTGCCCTTCGTTTGAAAGAGAATGTACTCGATGTGATAGAGGTGAAGCGCAATCCGGAGAAGTTCGATAAGAGGCTTCTTGAAGAAAAAACTGCGTACTTCTCTTCCAAGGAAAAGCAGGCCAGAAAGAACAAGATAGTGCTCTCAAGCCTCTCGATGGACGACATGTAACAGCAAAGGCTGGTTTATCAGATTGATGAAGATGCCCAGGAAATCCTCATCTGGGAGATGTGGAACCACTATGACCGGATGGTCAAAAAAAGAGGAAGAGATGATTTTGAACACCGGCGGACGGACGGATACCGTCCAATACTACAGCGAGTGGCTGTTGAACCGCTTCCGGGAGGGCTATGTCCTGTCCCGGAATCCGCTGTTCCCGGAGATCGTGAACCGGATTGAACTGAATCCGGAGACGTTGGACGTGGTGGTCTTCTGCTCCAAGGATTACAGTCCCATCCTGCCGCGCCTCCATGAGATTTCCGACCGGTTCAACTGCTACTACCACTATACGATTACGGCCTACGGAACAGATATAGAGCCGCGCGTGCCGTCCATTGAGGACAGTATTCGGACGCTGAAAGCATTGGCCGCCCAGGTGGGGCCGGAGAAGATTGCCTGGCGCTATGACCCGATGCTCCTGACGGAGAAATACACAATTGAGCGACATCTGGAGACTTTTGACCGGATGGCCCGTGAACTGACTCCCTATGTGGACCGCTGCATCTTTTCTTTTGTGGAGATGTACAAGAAACTGGAGGTCAATATGCCGGAACTGCGGCCCGTATCGGAGCAAGATAAGATGACGCTTGCCCAGGGGATGGGGACCATAGCCCGAAAATACGGCCTATATCTCCAAATCTGCGCGACGAAGGAGGACTACGAGCCGTTCGGCATCCACCGGAGCGGCTGCATGACGGCGGAAATCTTCTCCAATGCGCTGGGTATCCATTTCAAGAAAACGCCCCATCAAGGAAACCGCGCAGGATGTCTTTGCATGGAGAGCAGGGGATTGGGGGACTACAACTCCTGCCCCAACGGTTGCCGCTACTGCTACGCCAACAAAGACCACGCAAAGGCCATGCAGAACTATCTGACCCACGATCCAAAATCTCCGCTGCTGCTGGGACACCTGCGACCGACGGACAAGATTCAGCCACTGAAGCAAGTGAGCCTGCTCAATCGGGAGCCGTTGTTGTTTTAATAACGCAGTAACCCCCTTTAGTTATATTCGGCTTTATCTAGATTAATAGAGCATCTCGTCCTCAAAAACGCGTTGTTTTGCGGACGAGATGGTCTTTTTGCCCGTTTCGTCCGCAAATAAGGGCCTAAATGAGGATGAAATCGGTTCCGGAGGCTACTTCCCGATGCATTAAGTAAGACAAATTGATTATCAAATAGTTACAAGAGTTTGGTTCATATACGGTTCACTTTTTCCCAAACTTTTCCGAACTCTGGAAATGCAATAAAAACCGCCAAAAAAGTCCTCTGAAATATCTCAGATGGCGTTTTTTAGCGATATCTTTCGAAACCGTAATTACGGGAGAAATACGGTCTTAAACGCAGTTTTTTGTCCAAATATGTCAATTTGAATTAATTCTAAATTGAATTTATCGTAACTCGTTTTATATCAACATATTCCGAATTACGGAGAGGTTTTTATTTTTCGACAAGTGCGTTTTCTGGTCAAAAGAGAAAGGATTTATTTCCTTGAAAAGGACTTTGAAATAGAAACCGCATCCCAATCCTTTTATTATCCTTGTTTCATACTTGTTTACTTGTCCAGTATATCTAATACAGAGGACTACTAAACAAGTTCGTTTTCTTTTGACTCGAGTCAATGTGAACATCGCTTTTCGGTCGTTCTATACATTTCTATGACCGATTATGGCATTCATCGAGTTTTAACTGAGAAGTTCGACGATTCCTTTTATCCATGGCTTCTTGTCGCCATTACGGACCCATTACACCTTTTGAAGTACTCCATCAGATCTTCTGCAAATTCTGTTCGTCGGTGAGGGGGTGTGCTCCGTGCTTTTGCCTCTTCAACTCCGGTATGGTGACATCTCCTTTCACTTCGCAAAGTTCTGTCACCCGGACATCCCGGCAAGGTCCGCTTCTCTCTCCACCTTGCCTTGCCGATGTCCTGAAGGGTGACGTATGACCAACTGCGTAAAAAAGATGTTTCACCATCAAACCGTAGCATTATGAAGAAGCAAGCACACTACACACCCGACACCCCGATCAAAGCCTCAGCTCAGGCAGCAGGTTACCTGCGCGAAGACTTCCGTGATCTCGATCACGAGGAGTCCTGGATCCTCCTCCTGAATGGAGCCCACCTTCCGCTGGCCAAGAAGATGATTACCGTCGGAACCATCAAGTCGACACAGATCGACCACCGGCGCATCATCAAGGAGGCGCTCCTCTGCAACGCAACCGCGATCATCCTCTTCCACAACCACCCGAGCGGGAATCCCGCTCCGAGTGCCTCTGACATGAACGAGACGAACAAGCTC